>NZ_JBFTQT010000008.1:0-254406 GCF_056399145.1 Rhizobium sp. 01N48 | reverse complement strand
CTGGCGACTGTTCGGGTTCGATGGAACGACGGACCTGGCCCCGGCTCTGACGCGGGCTTTAACGCCCAAGGGGGTAGCGGGCTCCGGTCCGTCACCGCAGGGAGGAGCTAGATCCGATGCGGCAATCGTCAAGTTACAAGGGGGGTATCCCGCCCTCCACGCCCGCCATGATGCTCGAACCACGGTTCCCAACATCATCTTTTCCGCAAGCCGACCCTCGCGATCAAGTGAAACCGGCAATGCAGCACAACCCGACAACAAAAAAACCCGCCACCTCCAGGAGGCAGCGGGTTCTCAACTCAATCAAACCAAATCCGGATCAGAAGCCGCTCTGGCCATCCGAACCGATATAGGCGATGCGCAGCATGTTCGTCGCGCCCGGTGTCCCGAGCGGCACGCCGGCCGAGATGATGATGCGGTCGCCCGGCTTGCCGAAGCCTTCGTCGGCGACGATGCGGCAGGCGCGGTTGACCATGTCGTCGAGGTCGGTCGCGTCATGTGTGACCACACAGTGCAGGCCCCAGACGATGGCGAGGCGGCGTGCGGTCTGGATAACAGGCGACAGCGCCAGGATCGGCACCTGCGGACGCTCGCGCGAGGCGCGCAGGCCCGTCGTGCCCGAAGAGGTGTAGCAGACGATGGCCGACAGGCGCAGCGTTTCGGCGATCTGGCGGGCAGCCAGCGAAATCGCATCGGCGCCGGTGGCTTCCGCCTGGGCGCGCTGGGCGTAGATGATCCCAGGATAGTGCGGCTCGCGCTCGATGGTGCTGGCGATCGACGCCATCGTCGAGACGGCTTCAACCGGATAATCGCCGGACGCGGATTCAGCAGAGAGCATGACGGCGTCGGCGCCTTCGAAGACGGCGGTCGCGACGTCAGAGACTTCAGCGCGGGTCGGTACCGGCGCGGAGATCATCGATTCCAGCATCTGCGTGGCGACGACGACGGGCTTGCCCGAACGGCGGCAGGCACGGATCAGCTGCTTCTGGATGCCAGGAACCGCTTCGAGCGGCATTTCCACACCAAGGTCGCCACGGGCAACCATCAGCGCGTCTGAAAGCTCGATGATCTCTTCGATCCGTTCGATCGCCTGCGGCTTTTCGATCTTTGCCATCAGGCCAACGCGGCCGCGCGCGATCTTGCGCACTTCGACCAGATCTTCCGGACGCTGCACGAAGGAGAGCGCGACCCAGTCGACGTCGTCGGTCGCCAGAACCGCATCAAGGTCGGCGCGGTCCTTGTCGGTCAGGACGCCGGCAGTCAGGATGGTGTCGGGAAGGCTGACGCCCTTGCGGTCGGAAATCCGGGTGCCCGAAACAACCGTCGTGACGATGCTCTTGCCGTCGCACTTTTCAGCGCGCAGCGCGAGCTTTCCGTCGTCGATCAGCAGGCGGTCGCCCGGCTTCACGGCTTCAAGAATTTCGGGATGCGGCAGGAACACGCGGTTCTTGTCGCCGGGGGTGTCGTTGTTGTCGAGCGTGAACGTGTCGCCCGGCTTCAGGTCGACTTTGACGTCGGCGAACTTGCCGACGCGCAGCTTCGGGCCCTGAAGGTCGGCGAGAATGCCGATCGGACGACCGCTGCGGGTTTCGACTGCGCGGATGCGCTGGATCAGCGTGCGCATCGTGTCATGGCTCGCATGGCTCATGTTGATGCGGAAAACGTCGGCACCGGCCTGGTGCAGCTTCTCGATCATCGCTTCTTCGGACGAGGCGGGTCCGAGCGTTGCGAGGATTTTTACTTTGCGGTTACGCTTCATCAGTTCGGACTTTCCTGGGTGCCTGGGGTATCGGAAAGTTGAACCATCCAGCTGCCCTGGCGGCCCGTGTCATATTCCTTGAACCCCATCTTCTGATAGCCACGGGCGTAGCAATCATTGACGCCCGTGATCTTGAATTCGTTCTCCGCCACGCACATCTGCACGTCGCCCGTCCATCGTCCTCCCCGGGCGGCGTCTTCGGCGTAGAGGTAGTAGTAGCGAGACTGAAGCTCTCCCTCGATCAGTGTCGCGCAGGTCGTTGCCGGGACCTGCCACCAGCCTTCGGTCATCCAGCCGTCCTTGGCCCGATATCCGATCGCCACGCCGACTAGATTCTGCGTACCGTTGCAGACGCGAAAATCAGCGCGCGCCACATCGGCAATGAAGAACGGCGAGAACGCCGCGAGAACAAAAAGAGCAAAACGGGCAAGCGGCCCGGAACGCGTAAGGAAACATGGCGCGGTCTGGATCAACACGACTTCCAATTGGCTCCCGGTTATTCGTTGTCGTGCCTTCTTGCGCTGCCTCCCGGCGAAAGTCAACGCAATGCTAATCGATTATATTTCTGACATCAAACAAGAGGCGCACTCACCGCCGCAAGGATCGCGCGGAGATTGCCAGGCTGGCACGAAGTGTTTGCCAGGTGTTTGATTACGGTGCGCGCTTGAACCCTTCCCCCGCCCGTGCGATCAGAGACACGCTTGCAAACAGTCAATGGCATTGTCCTCGATGAACGACTTCCAATCCTTCGAAATTCTAGGCGGACATCATGACAGGGGTATGGTGCTCCTGGGTGACCATGCAATGAACCGCCTGCCGGAACGCTATGGCAGCCTGGGCCTGCCCGAGAGCGCCTTTGCCCGCCATATCGCCTATGACATCGGCATCGAGGGGCTGACGCGGGCGCTGTCCGAAAAGCTTGGCGTGCCCGCCGTGCTCGGCGGCTTTTCGCGCCTGCTGATCGATCCGAACCGGGGCGAGGACGACCCGACGCTGATCATGAAGATTTCCGACGGCGCCATCATTCCAGGCAATCACCCGATCACGCAGGAAGAGTGGAACGACCGCATCGCCAATTTCCACCGCCCCTATCACAATGCCGTCAGCGAGACGATCGCGAAGGTCGCCGCCGCCACCGGCAAGGCGCCGCTGGTGCTCTCGCTGCATTCCTTCACGCCCGCCTGGAAAAACGTGCCGCGCCCATGGCATGCCGCCGTGCTCTGGGACAGCGACCACCGCGCCGTCGCCCCGCTTCTTGAGTTGCTGCGCGCCGATCCCGATCTGGTGATCGGCGACAACGAGCCCTATGATGGCGCGCTGAAGGGTGACACCATGTACCAGCATTGCATGGTCACGGGCATCCCGCATGCGCTGCTGGAGGTTCGCCAGGACCTGATCGGCGACGCGGCAGGTATCGCCGCCTGGGCCGACCGGCTCGCGCCGATCTTCGCGACGATGAACGCCGACCCGGCGCTGCATCAATACCAGGTGCACACCTCGCGCACCGGCCCATACTGAGAAGAGGAGAGCGCAATGACCACGCTCAGCAAGCAACAACAGACCGAATTCGAAGCCGCCGCCTTCCGCCGCCTCGTCGCGCACCTGCGTGAACGCACCGACGTGCAGAACATCGACATGATGAATCTGGCCGGCTTCTGCCGCAACTGCCTGTCGAACTGGTACAAGGACGCGGCCGATGCCGATGGCTTCGAACTGACGAAGGACGAGGCCCGCGAGATCGTCTACGGCATGCCTTTCGACGAGTGGAAAAACCGCTACCAGAGCGAAGCGACGCCTCAACAAAAAGCCGCATTCGAAAGCAACAACCCGCACAAATGAGCCCCGGCTCTGTCGAATAGGCTTGACCCCGGCTGATCTTCACGGCAGTCAACGCCATCCGAATTTTTATCCCCCTAGCAGGAGAACACGATGTCTGATGCCCACGGCGTTGCCCGCGACCAGCTTCGCGCTTTCATCGAGCGCATTGAACGGTTGGAAGAAGAAAAGAAGACCATCGCCGACGATATCAAGGACGTCTACGGCGAAGCCAAGGGAACCGGCTTCGACACCAAGATCCTGAAAAAGGTGATCGCACTGCGCAAGAAGGATGAGCAGGAGCGCCTCGAGGAAGAAGCGATCCTCGACACCTACCTCGCCGCCCTCGGCATGATCGAAGGTCCGGCGGAAGCCTGATTTCCGTTCACGATCGACACGATCGCCACCAATAAAAAAAGCCGCCGGGTCGCCCCGGCGGCTTTCTTTTTGTCTCTCTGTCCCAGCCGATCAGCCAAGCTGCGTGACGTAGCGCACGTCGAGATAGGCGTTGATCGCTTCCGAGCCGCCTTCCGTGCCGTAGCCCGAATCCTTGATGCCGCCGAACGGCACTTCCGGCAGGGCGAGACCGTTGTGGTTGATCGACAGCATGCCGGCTTCGACGCGGCGCCCAAGCGCCTGCGCGGTGGCGCTGGAGCTGGTGAAGGCGAAGGAGGCCAGGCCGAACGGCAGGCGGTTCGCTTCGGTGATCGCATCGTCGAGTGTCGAGAAGCGGTTGATGATGGCGAGCGGGCCGAAGGGCTCCTCGTTCATCACGCGCGCCGAAAGCGGTACGTTGGCAAGCACCGTCGGCTCGAAGAAGTTGCCGGTGTTGCCGATGCGGCGGCCGCCGGTCTTGAGCTCTGCGCCCTTCGACACGGCGTCGTTGATCAGCTCTTCGAGAGCCGGGATGCGGCGCTCGTTGGCGAGCGGGCCCATCTCGACGCCTGCATCCAGACCGTTGCCGACCTTGACCGCCTGCGCAGCCTTGACGAAGCCGTCCGTGAACTGGTCCATCACGCCGTCCTGCACCAGGAAGCGCGTCGGCGCGACGCAGACCTGGCCGGCATTGCGGAACTTCGAGCCGGCCATGATCGACACGGCCTGATCGACATTGGCGTCATCGAACACCATGACCGGGGCGTGACCGCCAAGCTCCATCGTCGCCCGCTTCATGTGCAGGCCGGCCAGCGCCGCCAGCTGCTTGCCGACAGGCGTCGAGCCCGTGAACGAGATCTTGCGGATGACGGGGTGCGAGATCAGATATTCGGAAATCTCGGCCGGAATGCCGTAGACGAGGTTGACGACGCCATTGGGAATGCCGGCGTCGGCAAAGACGCGGATGAGTTCGGCCGGCGATGCCGGGGTTTCCTCGGGCGCCTTGACGATGATCGAGCAGCCGGCGGCGATCGCGGCCGAAAGTTTGCGTACAACCTGGTTGATCGGGAAGTTCCACGGCGTAAACGCGGCGACCGGGCCGACCGGCGACTTGATTGCCAGCTGCGTGACATTGGGCGCACGCGAAGGGATGACCTGGCCATAGGTGCGGCGCGCCTCTTCGGCGAACCAGTCGATCACGTCGGCGGCGCCGGCGATTTCAACGAGCGACTGCGCCAGCGGCTTGCCCTGCTCGCGCGTCATCATCCAGGCGATGGTTTCCTTGCGCTCGCGCAAGAGGTCGGCGGCGCGGCGCATCATCTTCGAGCGGTCGAAGGGCGAAGTATCGCGCCAGACGCGGAAGCCCTTGTCGGCTGCGGCGAGTGCTGCGTCGAGATCCTCGCGGGAGGCATGCGGAATGGTGCCGATGGTCTCACCCGTGGCCGGGTCGGTAACAGGCAGCGTCTTGCCGGAGGCGGCATTCTTCCATTCGCCGTCGATGAACAGCTTCACATCGGGATAGGTCTGCATGATTATTCCTTGTCGTCTTCATCAAATCAATTTGTCGGACAGCGAACGGCGAGCCGGGGGGCACGCTCCGCACATGCCTCATATAGGCCGAACGGATGCTGTTTCTCAGAGCATGCGACGTTATAGACCGAAATAGGCCTGTGTCTCCCCCCAATCAGTCCTGTGTCTCCCCCCAATCAGTCATGTCACTTATGCCAAAAGCTCTACGCCAAAAGCTCTACGATTGCAGGACTTTGATCGCCCCGCCGATTGCGGTAGTGATCGGGGCGACGCAGGAGGATTGGAATGGATGAGGTCGGCTGCATCATCGCCGGTGCCGGCGTAATCGGGCTGGCGATCGCGCGCGAAGCGGCGATGCGCGGTCTGGAGACGCTCGTCATCGAAGCCAACCCGATGATCGGCATGGAGACAAGCTCCCGCAATTCCGAAGTCATCCACGCCGGCATCTATTATCCGCCAGGATCGCTGAAGGCACGGCTCTGTATCGAAGGCCGCGGGCGGCTCTATCGCTACGCCGAGGACAGGCGCATCCCCCACGCCCGCTGCGGCAAGTTCATCGTCGCGACCAGCCCGGCGCAGGTCGAAAAACTGGAAGCCATCCGCATCAAGGCGGCCGAATGCGGCGTCGATGATCTGGTGCTGATCTCCGGCGAGGAAGCGATGGCCCGCGAACCGGCGCTGAACTGCGTCGCCGCCCTCGTCTCGGCCTCGACCGGCATCATCGACAGCCACGCGCTGATGCTATCCTTGCGTGGTGATGCCGAGGAGAACGGCGCCTTCATCGCCCTCAACACCGAGATCATATCAGGCGAGGCCTCCGACAACCGCTTCGTGCTGCGCACCCGCGACAAGACGAGCGGTGAGGAATACGACGTATCCTCACGCCATTTCATCAACGCCGCCGGCCTGCACGCCAACGATCTCGCTCGCCTCGTCTCGGGCTTCGATCACGCCACGGTGCCCAAGCTCCATCTCGCCAAGGGCAACTACTTCGCCGCCCCGACACGCAACGTCTTCTCGCGGCTGATCTACCCGGTGCCGGAAGATGGCGGTCTCGGCGTGCATCTGACCATGGACCTTGGCGGCTCCATCCGCTTCGGCCCCGATGTCGAGTGGATCGACGCGATCGACTACGAGGTCGATCCGACGCGCTGCGAGCGGTTCTACGACGAGATCCGGCGCTACTGGCCCGGCCTCGCCGACAACTGCCTGCAGCCCGCCTATAGCGGCATCCGCCCCAAACTCTCCGGCCCCGGCCAGCCCGCCGCCGACTTCGCCATTCACGGCCCGTCCGTTCACGGCGTCAGCGGCATGGTGCATCTCTATGGCATAGAGAGCCCGGGGCTCACCTCGTCGCTTGCGCTCGCCGAACACGTCATGTCCGAAATCGCCGGCTGAAAGGTGGCGCACAATGCTCGTCTCCAACCTTCGGATAGTGGTTTCACCACGCAATTCGCGGTAGATTGCACAGTCAGAGGAGCAACTTGCGGAGCGCATTTCGTGAAGACGATCACCGACAAGGAACTGGCCGAGCGCCTGCGCCAGGCGCTCACGATTCTCGACAACAGCATGCCCTCAAGCAAACGCGCGCTCAACATCTACGAGATGGTCATCCGGGTGCTCGATACCGGCGCGCGCGTGCTCGAGGACGAGCAGTTTCGCACGACCGCCAACGACAATCCCGGCAAGCCCTGAACCGGGCTGCCCTACCTCTTGATCCGCGCCAGCACGCGATCGAGCGCCGCGATCAGCGCGCCGCTGCCGCCCTTGTGATCGAAGTCCTCGAACACCTGCTCGTTCAAGCCACCTTTGGTGGAGAACTCCACCTTGAGTTCGGTGAGCGGCGTCTCGCCATGCTTGACCGCCTCCTGCGCGAGACTGAGGAACAACGGCGCCAGATAGGCCCGCGCCTTGTCCGCAGGCATCCCCTGATCGGCGAGCCAGCCTGTGGTTCGATCGAGAATGCCGAAATAGGTGGCCATCAGCGCGCTTGCCGCCGCCAGCAGATCATACTCCGCGCGCGTCTCGCAGGCGACGGCACTGCCCAGCGCCGAAAAGATCGCGGCGACCGTGTCATTCTCAGGATAGATCGCCGTCACCCCGGCGCGCTCGGCAACGAAGGGCAGCGGAATGGCCTGGGTGATCGTAACAGGCGCATCGATCCAGTCCTCGAGCTTCGCCCGGTCGGTCGCGGCTATAACGCTGACGACGCTCTGCCCGGCACGAAAACGCAAGCCCTTGATCACCTCCTCGGCGATCTGCGGCCGGATGGCCAGGAATAGGATATCGGCGGCATCGACCACGGCCTGATTGTCGGTGCCGATCTCGATCAGCGGCGACGATGCCGCGAGGCGTGCCGCGATCTCGCCATTGCGCGGCGAGACGATGATCCGCGACAGGTCAAGCGACGAGCCGAGCATCCCCTTGACCATGGCCTCGGTGATCGTCCCCGTACCCACGAACCCAATCTTCATCGCCGCTCTCCATTACTTGCCGCGCATCCTGCGCCACCAACAAAAAACCGCCGGATCGCTCCGACGGTTCTGATTGTCTGATCTGGAAGGTGGCTTAGTTCGATTCGAACTTGCGCACTTCCATGAAGTTGACCGCGGTGCCGCTGAAGCGGCCCGTGTCGATCGACGCCGTCTTGGTGAAGCCCTCGGCATAGACGGCCTTCGGCTGTGCGCGCAGCGTCTGGCTGACGAAACGCGGTGCCTTGACCGGCTTGGTGACCATTTCCATGCGGGCATTGCTGAGCGCCCACTGCGAGATGATCTTCTGCGTCAGCTTCGGCTCGGTGGTCACCGTCGCGCGGCTGGCATCAGCTTCGGCGGCTTCATGCTTGGTCGGCCGGCCACCCTTCGAGGGCAGGCTCTGAGCAGCGCTCGGCTCTATTGCCGGCTTCGGCACGTCGAAGGCATCGCCGAAGCTTGCCGACTTGGTCGCGGGCGCAAGCGCTGCCAGCTGCACCGGCGGCTTTTCAGCCGGAACCTTTTGCGGCATCGCTGCGTTTATAGCCTGTTCGACGCTCGATACCGGCGGCTGGTTGGCTGCAAGCTGGCCGTGATTGGCAGTGTTCTGCTGGTTGAGAGCATCGGCAACAGCTGGAGAAAGCGTACCCTGCTGATCTGCCTCATCGACACCGGCTTCCGGATCGGCATTCGCTGCAGCCAGGAGCTTTTCTGCCAGAGCCGGACGCTCAGCCGGCGTCGGCACGGCCGCGAGATTCCCCGTCATCGCGGCAGCCGGATCGGCTGAAGCGACTTCCGCGTCTCCCGGAGAACGACGTGCGCCGAGGAGCGAAGGCACTGGAACGCTATACGCGCTGAGATCCGCATAGCCCTGCTGACCCTGATCGGTCACAGCGGCAAGAGCATCCTGCGCTGCATTACCCGATTGCGGAGCGACAAGGGCACTGGCCACTTCGCTGCCGCCAGGCTGATTTGCGAACGCCGGCCGCACCTGCGGGATCGGCGCGTTGACGCTTGCGACCTCGGTCTGCTGCGAGGCCTCTGCCTGAGCCGGGGCACCCTGGCTCGGATCAGCCGCGTTCGGCATATCGGCGGCCTTGGGCGGCGTTGCCTTGGCAACGGCGACTGCTGGCGTGCTGTCGTCAGAGTTATCCTCTTCCTCATCCGCGCCACCGCCAAACAGGGCTGCAAACAAGGTCTTCGGCTTCTTGCGCTCTTCGCTGGCCGAGCCGGTATAGGCGCCGGAGCTTGCCATCTGCACCGAGCTGTCGCTGACGCGACGCTTGTAATCGGCAACCGCCTGCTCGTAACCCGGCAGCGGCTTGCCGTCGGCCGGGATGTGCATCGTGTTGCCGTTCGGGAACAGACGGACGAGTTCGTCGCGGTTCATGCGCGGCCATGCGCGAACGCCGCCGACATCCATGTGCACGAAGGGCGAACCGGATTTCGGATAGAAACCAACGCCGCCGACCTGCATTTTCATGCCGATCGCGCGCAAAGTCGCCAGTTTTACGTCAGGAATGAAGAAGTCCATCGCCTTGCCGAGCATGTGCTGGCTTTTCTCGGCGACGCCGGAATTGCGCGAGCGGCTCTTCAGCATGGCGTTGGTGCCCGGCGAACGGAAACCGCAGACGACGTTGATGTAATCCTTGGAACCGCTCTGGCGGTAGACTTCCCAGATCAGATCGAACAGGCGCGGGTCCATCTTCGTCGGCTGGTTCTTGCGCCAGTCGCGAAGGAAGCGGTTCAGCTGCTCGAGACCCTTGGGGTCGAACCTGCCGTTGCGCTTATAGGTGATGACAGCCTTTTCACCCGTGTGAATGAAGTAAAGCTTGAGACTACGCGTTTCGCCCGCCGCTTGCGACGGCGTACTGGAGCCGACGAGCACCGGGGACGAAACTGCAACTGCGAGAAGGGCGGCCATAGCCGTCCTTGTCACCTTTCCGCAAAGGTCTGCGCACCTGTTGCGCCATGTCGGGCGCGAAGGCTTCGTATTCCAATTCAGATCCGGCAAACTCAATCCCCGTCAGACAGCCGATGGTCCCTCAATCTGACCCTTGACTGTGAAATGCGGTCACACGATGGCAAAAATGCCACACATGATCAACCTTTTCTTTACATAGTGAACAGGCCACTAACAAGTGGTTTATGATTGGTAACAAAAGATGATTGCCGGAATCTTAACTGAAACACCCTATGCAGCGTCCTTTTGCGGGTTGTCCGGGTCGATCCCGTAGTCCTTCAACTTTCTGTAAAGCGTCGAGCGACCGATGCCCAGTTTGCGGGCGACCTGGCTCATTTGGCCACGATAGAACTTGAGCGCGAATCGGATCAGCTCTTCTTCGACATCGGCAAGCTTGCGCACGTCACCTGATGGATTGGTGCTCGAAATCGCGTTGTCGGGCGCATCGTTGATCCGCGCAGCGACATTGTCGGCCACCGTCTGCGAGACACCGAACTCGGCAGCGGCGATCTCGCCGAGGCGAACATTGCTGCTGTTGTCGGCAACCAGAGCTAGGTGATCGACCACGTCGTATTCCGGAAGCTGCGCCGCGATCTGCGGGAAGTCGGCCTCCGTCAGCTCCGGGCCATCGGCCAGAACCACGGCGCGGAAGATCGCGTTCTCGAGCTGCCGGATATTGCCCGGCCAGTCGTAAGCGGTGAGCAGCGCCAGCGCGCCGGCATTAACCGTCATGCGGTTGCCATTCTTCTGCTCGCTCGAGAAGCGCTCCGTGAACACTCGCACCAGATGCGGAATGTCTTCCTTGCGCTTGCGCAGCGCCGGGATGGTGATGGGGAACACGTTGAGGCGATAATAGAGATCTTCACGGAAATGGCCATTCTTGACCTCTTCGATCAGATCCTTGTTGGTCGCCGAAATCAGACGGACATTGACCTTGTGCGCGGTGCGCGCGCCGACGGTCTCGATCTCGCCCTGCTGCACGGCGCGCAACAGCTTCACCTGCACGTCGAGCGGCAGGTCGCCGATCTCGTCGAGGAAGATGGTGCCGCCATCGGCTTCCATGAACTTGCCGACATGCCGCTCCGTGGCGCCGGTAAAAGCACCCTTCTCATGGCCGAAGAGAATGCTCTCGACCAGATTGTGCGGGATGGCGCCACAGTTGACGGTGACGAAAGGCTTGCCGGAGCGGTCGCTGCCGGACTGGATGGCGCGGGCCACCAGCTCCTTGCCGACGCCGGATTCACCTTCGAGCACGACGGGAATGTTGGATTGCGCGGCGCGCTGGGCGAGATCCAGCACGCGGATCATCGCCGGGCTTGCAGACACGATATCGTCGAAGCCGACGGCACCGGAGCGCGAACGCCGGCCGGCACGTGCCTTGACCTCGCGTTGATCGAGCTTCAGCGCATTGGCGATCGAATTGGAAATCCGCTCCGGCGAGACGGGCTTGACGACGAAATCGAAGGCGCCGGCGCGCATCGCCTGCACCACGGTCTCGATCCCCCCCTGCCCGGTCTGGACGATCACGGGAATTTGCGTACCGAAGGCATGGATCGCCTCGAGAAACTCGAGGCCCGTCATCTCGGGCATCATCAGGTCGAGAACGATGACGTTGTAGAGGCCACCGGCCCTCTTCACCATCTCAAGACCGATCCGGCCATTCTCTGCCTGGTGGACGACGTGTCCGTGACGCTCGATGGCGTTCTTCAGCAGTCTGCGCTGTACAGGATCGTCTTCGACGACAAGTATCTGCGCTGCACCCTTGTGCTCGTTGTAACCGGTCATTGCTGCCTCACTTCATGCGAAACCTTGAATGGCAATGTCGCAGAAAGGCTTGAACATCCAGTTTTGAGAAATAATCGCATTTTAACGTTTGTGACGAAGGCGGATTCGCCTCGAAACGACGCTCCTGCGCGACGAAAAGCCCCTTGATGCCAAGGCTTTGGGCGCTTAGACAGTCAGACCTGTCGTAAAATAGGAAGAGGATCCCGCTTATGAAAAACCCGCTCTTCGGCGCCGAATACAACTTTTCGGTAAGCAATGCCGGTTCCGCGAAGGCGATCGAACTCGGCGACCTCCCGACCTGGAAGCTTCAGGACCTCTATCCTTCCGCCACCTCCGACGCCTTCAAGGCCGACATGGCGAAGGCCGAAAAGGACTCTCTTGCCTTCGAAGCCAAGTGGAAGGGCAAGCTCTCGGACGCCGCGACCAAGAAGGGCGCAGACGGCATCGGCCAGGCGCTGAAGGAATATGAAGCGCTCGACGACATCATCGGCCGCCTCGGCTCGTTCGCCGGCCTCACCTATTTCTCCGACACGTCGAGCCCGGCCAACGGCAAGCTCTATGGCGACGTGCAGGCGAAGATCACCGATTTTTCCGGCCACCTGCTGTTCTTCACGCTCGAGCTCAACCGCATCGACGACGCCGTGATCGACGCATGCATCGCCAACGACCCCGATGCCGGCCACTACCGTCCGTGGCTGGTCGATCTGCGCAAGGACAAGCCCTACCAGCTCGACGACAAGCTCGAACAGCTCTTCCTCGAGAAGTCGATGACCTCGGCCGCCGCCTTCAACCGCCTGTTCGACGAGACCATGGCCGAGCTGCGCTTCGAGGTGGATGGAGAGATGCTGTCGATCGAAGTGACGCTGAACATGCTGCAGGACCGCGACCCCGAGGTGCGCCGCAAGGGCGCCATGGCGCTCGCCAAGACCTTCAAGGACAATCTGCGCGTCTTCACGCTGATCACCAACACGCTCGCCAAGGACAAGGACATTTCCGACCGCTGGCGCGGCTTCGAGGACATCGCCGATTCAAGACACCTCGCCAACCGCGTCGAGCGCGAAGTGGTCGATGCGCTGGCCGCCGCCGTCCGCGACGCCTATCCGCGCCTGTCGCACCGCTATTACACCATGAAAGCGAAGTGGCTTGGAATGGATCAGATGGAGTTCTGGGACCGCAACGCGCCGTTGCCGGAAACCTCCAATGCCGTCATCTCCTGGACCGAGGCCAAGGACACCGTTCTCTCCGCCTATGGCAATTTCGCTCCAGAGATGGCCGCGATCGCCAAGCGCTTCTTCGATGAGGAATGGATCGACGCGCCGGTTCGCGCCGGCAAGGCGCCCGGCGCCTTCGCGCACCCGACCGTCCCCTCCGCCCATCCCTATGTGCTGGTCAACTATCTCGGCAAGCCGCGCGACGTGATGACGCTCGCCCATGAACTCGGCCACGGCGTTCACCAAGTACTGGCCGGCGGCCAGGGCGCGCTGATGTGCCAGACGCCGCTGACGCTTGCCGAAACCGCCTCCGTCTTCGGCGAAATGCTGACCTTCCGCGCCCTCCTCGACAAGACCAAGGACAAGCGCGAGCGCAAGGCGATGCTCGCCCAGAAGGTCGAGGACATGATCAACACTGTCGTGCGCCAGATCGCCTTCTACGAATTCGAGCGCAAGGTTCACACCGCGCGCAAGGAAGGCGAGCTGACGGCCGAGAAGATCGGCGAATTGTGGCTGTCCGTCCAGGCCGAAAGCCTCGGCCCGGCGATCAATATCTCCGAAGGTTACGAGACCTACTGGACCTACATCCCCCACTTCATCCACTCGCCCTTCTACGTCTACGCCTATGCCTTCGGCGACTGCCTGGTAAACTCGCTCTACGCCGTCTACCAGAAGGCCGATCAGGGTTTCCAGGACAAGTATTTCGAGCTCCTGAAGGCCGGCGGCACCAAGCATCACTCCGAACTCCTCAAGCCCTTCGGCCTCGACGCCACAGATCCGTCGTTCTGGAGCAAGGGTTTGTCGATGATCGAGGGGCTGATCGACGAGCTGGAAGCGCTAGATAAGGGCTGAGGTGGATAGAAGCGCCAGTAGCGCGCTTCTCACGCCACTGAAACAAGAGAGGGGGCGTTACGCCGCCACAGGTCTCTTCTCCCCGACGGGGAGAAGTGCCGGAGCGTAGCGAGGCGATGAGGGGGGCGGAGCGCAAGCGACGCCTTGAGCGAATGCACCGAGATGACACATAGACCGCCCCACATCCTCTTCCGAGACGACACATCCGGCCAGGTCATGCTCTTCGCCGACCCGGCCGAGATCATCGTCGCCCACACCCGCGCCGAGGTCTTTACCGGCCTCGCCCGCATGGAGGAGGCCAGAAAGGCGGGCAAGTGGCTCGCCGGCTATATCGCCTACGAAGCCGGCCACCTCTTCGAGGACAAACTCGCCGGTTTCGCCATCGAAAACCGCACGACACCGCTGCTGTGCTTCGGCATCTTCGACCACCCGCAGCCGGACGACCACCCCCTCGCCCAGCCCACGCAGCGCCTCGAAAACGAAGAGTTCCTGACGGCGCCGAAAGCCGCATGGGACTTCGCGACCTACAAGGACCGCTTCGACCGCCTGCACCACCACCTCATGCAGGGCGATTGCTACCAGGCCAATCTCACCATGCCGATTACGGCCCGCTGGTCCGGTGATGTCAGCGCCGCCTTCTGGTCGTTAATCGAACGACAGCCGGTGAAATACGGCGCGCTGGTCGATCTCGGCGGCCCGGTGATCCTGTCGCGCTCGCCCGAGCTCTTCTTCCGCACCGACGAGGAAGGCTGGATCGAGACGCATCCGATGAAGGGCACGGCAAGGCGCGGCGGCACCTCCGCCGAGGACGAGGCGATCAAGCAAGCCATGCTCGCCGACATCAAGACGCAGGCCGAAAACCGGATGATCGTCGACCTCCTGCGCAACGACATCTCGCGCATCACGCAAGTCGGCACGCTCGACGTCCCCAAACTCTTTGACATCGAGACTTATCCGACGGTGCACCAGATGGTGAGCCATGTGCAGGCAAAGCTCCTGCCCAACCTCGAAATCCGCGACATCCTCGCCGCCCTCTTCCCCTGCGGCTCGATAACGGGCGCGCCGAAGATCAGCGCCATGACCATCCTACACGAGCTGGAAGACGGCCCGCGCGACGTCTATTGCGGCGCCATCGGCATGATCGCGCCATCAGGCGCCATGCGCTTCTCCGTCGCCATCCGCACGCTCACGCTCTTCGACGACGGCCGCGCCGTCTTCAATGTCGGCGGCGGCATCGTCATCGATTCCACCGCTGAAGCCGAATACGAGGAGTGCCTCTTGAAGGCCCGCTTCGCCATCGGCGACCAGCCGATCGCAGGAACAGGGAGCGTCTGACCGTGGCCGACTTCTCGCTGATCGAAACCCTGCGCTACGAGCCCGACACCGGCTTCATTCGCCTGCGCCTGCATCTCGCCCGCCTCACCCGCTCCGCCCGCCGCATCGGCTTTCCGCAGCCGGTGGATGCGCTCGAAAGACTGCAACAAGCCATCGCCGGCGCCACATCTCCCCGGCGCGTCCGGCTGACCTTCGATGAGAACGCGAATATCGAGGTCACCACCGCCCCCTTCACGCCGCTTGCGCCGGATACCACTTGGACCATCCGCATCGCCGACCAGCGGCTCGACTCCGCCGACAAGTTGCTGCGCATCAAGACCACGCGCCGCGCGGTCTACGAGGCTGCACGCGCCGAATACGCCAGTGATGAAGCCGACGAAGTGCTGATGCTGAACGAGCGCGACGAGGCCTGCGAGGGCACGATCACCTCGATCTTCCTCGACGACGGCTCGGGCATGCTGCGCACACCGCCGATCTCCTGCGGCCTGCTTGCGGGGGTATTGCGCACAGAGCTCATCTGCCAGCGCAAGGCCCGCGTCGGCCGCATCACGCGCGATGATCTGAAGACCGGAAAGCTCTACGTCGGCAACTCCCTGCGTGGGCTGATCCCGGCAAGGCTCATTGACTAAGGCATGTCGCGCAAAAGTGTGCAGCGGTTTTGCGGCTCCGACATGCGACCAAACAAAGACTTAAAGCGTGGCAAGCGAATCCGAAGGATCGCGACACGCTTTAAGCCACGATCCGCAACCGATCCCGCCCGCCCTGCTTGGCATGATAGAGCGCCTCGTCGGCCCGCGCATAGAGTTCGCGCGCGGTGTCGCCAGGGTGCAGTTCCGCAAGCCCGGCCGAGCAGGTGTAGGAAAAACTCGGCGCATTCTGGATCGGCCGGGCGCCGCGCACTGTCGTCAATATCCGCTCGATGATCAGCTCGCCCTGCGCCAGGGTCGTATCCGGCAGGATCAGCATGAACTCCTCGCCGCCGATCCGCCCAAAGCTGTCGCGCCGGCGCACGAGGGGATGCACCCGGCGGGCGAAATCGACCAGCACGTCGTCGCCCGTCTGATGCCCGTAGAGATCGTTGATGCGCTTGAAGAAATCGAGGTCGATGATGCAGATGCAGCCGCCCACGGGCCGCGGCGCGGCGTGCCCGTTGGCAAGACTGTCGAGCGCCGCCATCATGAAGCGGCGGTTGGAGACGCTGGTGAGCTCGTCCGTCTGTGAGGCCTTTAGCGCGAAATCGCGATCCTGCCTGACATCCCGCTCGCTGGCCTTCAGATGCGTGATGTCGCTGGCGATGCAGAGCATCCAGCCGTCCTTCTGAACGGTCTCGGTCATCCACAGCCAGCGCCCGTCGACCACATCCGTCTCGAAGGCGCGAAACGGCAGCTTGCCGCGCCGCGATTGCGCCGAGACCAGCCATGTCTCGAAGTCGGAGGTTCGGATGATCGTGCCCTTGCCGCTGCGCGTATTGCGCCGCATTAGGTCCGCCCATAGCGGGCATTCCTCGGGATCCAAGGCAAAGGTCGTGCGAAAGGCCGGGTTTGCATAGCGCAGACGATCGTCCTGATCATAAAGCGCGATCAGGACGGAACTGTCCTCATGCAATTCCGCAAGCCGCTCCGATATCTGGTTCATCCGATGGTTCCGGGGCGTGGATATAAGATGATTCGCAGTTTGACGCAGAAATCTGAAAAGAAGATGGATGGTTTCGGCGCAATTGCACTATTTGGTTGTTCCGGAATGCGACGCCTTGGTTCACGAGGGCGATAGCCCGGCCTCTCGTCACCTATTGCCAGCAGGCTGGCAAATCGGCACTTTGCTGACAATGACGCCACCGACCTACACGCCCTATGACGGCTCGGCCAAGCCTTTCACCATCGGCCTGATGCCGCTCGATACCGACCGCTGGATCGAGCCCGATGCCGACTGGGCCCGCTATGTCGGCGAAAAGCGTGCGCTGGTCGAGAGCAGCCGCGACGATGTCTTCGTCGCCGAGGCCGACACATTGGACGCGCAACAGGAAGCGCTCGACCTGCTGCGGCAACATCTGCGCGAACGCCACCCCAACCTCTGTCCTGACGTGCCGGACACTGGCAGCGATCTCCCGCCGCTGCTCCGCGCCGGCCTGATGATCCAGGACGATCTCGTCATCATGCACCGCAAGCAGGATGGCTGGCATCTCGTGGCCGGCTTCGTCGCCTTCCCATCCTCCTGGTCGCTGCGGGAAAAATTCGGCCGGCCGATGCATGCGATCCATGCGGATGTGCCGGGCTTCGGCGAGGGCACGCGCAACGCCACCCTCATCCACCGCATCTTCGACAATCTTCAGGTTTCTCAACCGGTCGAGCGGCTGAACTGGTCGGTCAACACCTCGAACGCCCTCTTCCTGCCGCTCTCCAAGCATCGCCGCCCGCCGCAGGCCGAGCCGTTCACGCTGGCCGATCGCTTCGCCCGCGTCGAGCGCCAGACGCTGCGCAAGCTCCCTCGGTCGGGCGATATCCTCTTCACGATCCGCGTCTACGTCGATCCGATCTCCGCTATTGCCCATCACCCGCAGGCACAAAGCCTGGCGCTAAGCTTCGCAGCCCAGCTCGAAAGCCTCGACGAGCACCAAGCCGCCTACAAGGGACTGAGCCTGCAGAAGCGCGAGTTGGCGGCGAAATTGCACGCGTTTGCAAGCAATGATCGCTTCACCTGATATTTACATTCCCGACCGGAACGCTCTTTATTGTGACGTGATTTTGTGATTAGAGCCGGTCACCTAGCGGTATTTGAACGATTTCAAATGAATTCTTAGAGGCTTCTCGCCTTCGTCGCCTTCCACAGGAGAAAAGAATGACGGAACAGAACCACCCGGTATATGCCGAAATTACCGGCCCGATCGTCATGATCGGCTTTGGCTCCATTGGCCGCGGCACGCTGCCCCTGATCGAGCGCCACTTCAAGTTCGACAAGAGCCGGATGGTCGTCATCGACCCGCGTGAAGAGCCCTCCGACATGGAGATCCTCAAGCAGCACGGCGTCCGTCACATCAAGGAATATGTGACGAAGGACAACTACAAGGAACTCCTGAAGCCGCTTCTGACCGAAGGTGGTGGCCAGGGCTTCTGCGTCAACCTCTCGGTTGATACCGGCTCGCTCGACCTGATGAAGCTCTGCCGCAAGCTCGACGTTCTCTATATCGACACGGTCATCGAGCCATGGCTCGGCTTCTATTTCGACAAGAACATGAAGAACTCGGAGCGCACCAACTATGCGCTGCGCGAGACCCTTCGCCATGAGAAGAAGAAGAGCCCGGGCGGCACCACGGCCGTTTCCACCTGCGGCGCAAACCCGGGCATGGTTTCCTGGTTCGTCAAGCAGGCGCTGGTCAACCTCGCCAACGACACCGGCCTGAAGTTCGAAGAGCCGGATCAGCATGACCGCGAAGGCTGGGCCAAGCTGATGAAGAAGCTCGGCGTCAAGGGCGTCCACATCGCCGAGCGCGACACGCAGCTCACCAAGAACCCGAAGCCGCTCAACGTCTTCTGGAACACTTGGTCCGTCGAAGGCTTCATTTCCGAAGGTCTGCAGCCGGCCGAACTCGGCTGGGGCACCCACGAAAACTGGATGCCGAAGAACGCCAAGAAGCACAAGAAGGGCTGCAAGGCCGCCATCTACCTCGACCAGCCGGGCGCCAACACCCGCGTTCGCACCTGGTGCCCGACGCCTGGCCCGCAGTACGGCTTCCTCGTCACCCACAACGAATCCATCTCGATCGCCGATTACTTCACGGTGCGCGACAAGGACGGCGAAGTGACCTTCCGCCCGACCTGCCACTACGCCTACCATCCGGCCAACGACGCCGTTCTGTCGCTGCATGAGATGTTTGGCAACGGCGGCAACTCGCAGCCGGTTCACCACGTTCTCGACGAGCACGAACTCGTAGACGGCGTCGACGAACTCGGCGTGCTGCTCTACGGCCACGAGAAGAACGCCTACTGGTTTGGCTCGCGCCTGTCGCTCGAAGAAACCCGCCGCATCGCGCCTTACCAGAACGCCACCGGCCTGCAGGTCACCTCGGCGGTCCTGGCCGGCATGGTCTACGCGCTTGAAAACCCGAAGGCCGGCATCGTCGAAGCCGACGAGATCGACTACAAGCGCTGCCTCGAAGTGCAGCTGCCCTACCTCGGCCCGGTCGAAGGTCACTACACCGACTGGACCCCGCTCGATGGCCGCCCGGGCCTCTTCCCCGAGGACATCGACACCAAGGATCCTTGGCAGTTCAAGAACATCCTCGTTCGCTGATAGAAACGAGACCGAGATCACCAGATGCCCGCCGCAAGGCGGGCATTTTTGTAACGCCTGCTGTATAAATGCCCTGACGCGCGCAAGAAGCCTTGCCTTCCCGGAACGCTCGCGCCATGTGTTCGTTAACCAAGCGTTATGTTTTTCGGTCTGAACTTCCGGGAGAATCTTATGAGACTCAAAACCCTCCTCGTGATCGCGAGTGCTTCGGCGGCCCTTTCGGCCTGCGTTCCGCAGTCCCCGCGTCCGATGCCCGTTGCCGTCGCCCCGGCGCAGACAGGCGTGGAAGGCTCCTGGTCGGATCCGAACGGCATCATCTCCACCTTCCAGGCCGGCACGTTCACGACGCGCACGACCGACACCAACCAGATGCTGGCCTCCGGCACCTACATCAACACGTCGCCGACGCTGGTCGAGATCAACATGACCTCGCTGGTGCGCAAGACGCAGTCCAAGGTCAACTGCGCGCTAGTCACCCAGAGCCAGCTCAACTGCACCTCCGACAGCGGCTCGCAGTTCAGCCTCAACCGCCACATGTAAATCGCCTTATATGGTCGATCGGAAAAGCTCCCCTCGCGGGAGCTTTTTTTGTTTACCGCTCTTGGAATGCACCCGCGCTGTCACAGGTTTTTATCTTGCGGCCACTAAGGGTTGATGGAAACATCGACCGTGTAGGGACGGCGGGGCTTGGGGGACTGGTATCTGGAAAAACGGATCGGGTTCGAGCGTCGTCGATAAAACCAGGAGAACAGGATGACGAAATCGTTTCAATTCGGTCTGCTGACCGCGTCCGTATTGGTGCTGTCGAGCAGCGCCGCCTTTGCCGATTACCAGCTCAATATTTTGCACATCAATGATTTCCATTCGCGCATCGAGGCGATCAACAAGTTCGATTCCACCTGCTCGGCCGAGGAAGAGAGCAAGAAGGAATGCTTCGGCGGCGCCGCTCGCCTGAAGACCGCGATCGACCAGCGCCGCGCGGCATTGGCCGGCCAGAACGTGCTGACGCTGAACGCCGGCGACAATTTCCAGGGCTCGCTGTTCTATTCCACATACAAGGGCACCGCCGAACTGGAGATGGTCAACGCCATCAAGTTCGACGCCATGACGCTCGGCAACCATGAATTCGACGATGGCGAAAAGGCGCTGGCGCCGTTTATGGACAAGGTTGCCTTCCCCGTCACCGCCGCCAATGTCGAAATCTCCGACGCCTCGACGATCAAGAAGAAGCCGGAACCCTCGGTCGTGCTCGAGATCGGCGGCCAGAAGATCGGCATCATCGGCGTCGTCACCACCGAAACCCCAGAGCTCGCCTCCCCCGGCCCGAACGTCAAGTTCACCGATGATGTCGCGGCCATCACCAAGGAAGCCGCCAAGCTGAAGGCCGAGGGCGTCAACAAGATCATCGCGCTGACGCATGTCGGCTATACCAGGGATCTCTCGGATATCGCCAAGATCCCCGATGTCGATGTCGTCGTCGGCGGCCACTCGCACACGCTTCTGTCGAACACCGATCCGAAGGCAGAGGGTCCCTATCCGACCATGGTCGACAATCCCGGTGGCTATAAGGTCCCCGTCGTCACCGCCGCCTCCTACAGCAAGTATCTCGGCGATGTCGTGATCACCTTCGACGACAACGGCGTGGTCAAGGAAGCCAAGGGCGATCCGATCCTGATCGACAGCTCGTTCACGCCCGATCCCGAGATCGCCGCCCGCATCACCGAGCTCGCCAAGCCGATCGAGGACCTGCGCAAGAAGGTCATCGGCTCCTCCGAGGGCCCGATCGAAGGCGACCGCAAGGTTTGCCGCGTCGAGGAGTGCTCGATGGGCAACCTCGTCGCCGACGCCATGCTCGATCGCGGCAAGAGCCAGGGCATGCAGATCGCCATCCAGAACGGCGGCGGCCTGCGCTCGTCGATCGACGGCGGCGATGTCACCCAGGGCGAAGTCATCACCGTGCTCCCCTTCCAGAACACGCTCGCCACCTTCCAGCTGACAGGCGCCGATATCCGCGCGGCGCTGGAAAACGGCCTCGGCAAGATCGAGGAAGGCGCCGGCCGCTTCCCGCAGGTGGCGGGCATGAAGTACAGCTTCGACAAGTCGAAGCCTCCAGGCAGCCGCGTCGTCTCCGTCGAGGTCAAGGACGGCGACGCCTTCGTGGCGCTGGATGATGCCAAGACCTACGGCGTGGTGACGAACAACTACATGCGCGCAGGCGGCGACGGCTATTCGATCTTCGCGACAGCGGGTAAGAACGCCTATGACTTCGGCCCCGATCTCGCCGACGTCACTGCCGATTTCCTCGCCGCCCATTCGCCCTACAAGCCCTACACCGATGGACGCGTAACCGAGGTCGCCTCTTCGGCCGCAGCGCCTGCATCGACGGCATCCGAGACGACCATACCGGCCGCCCCCGCGGCACCGGCAGCAACCGCACCGGCAGCAACGCCGGCACCGGCCACGCCGGACGCAACACCCGCTCCCACCGCTCCGGCGGCAACGGCACCGGCCACGGAAACTCCTGCGGCTCTCGCCCCGAACACGCCGACCACCCACGTCATCGCATCGGGCGACACGCTGTGGGATCTCGCCAAGCAGTTCTATGGCGACGGCACGCTCTGGAAGAAGATCTCCGAGGCCAACGGCAAGCCGACCCCGCGCCACCTGACTGTTGGCAAGGAGCTGCAGATCCCGTCCAAGTAAGCCTTGCGGCTGGACGGAATAAAGTATGACGATTTGTCCCAATGATGTGAGCCGGTCCGGGGTTTCCCGGGCCGGCTTTTGTTCCTATAGGGTGAACCATTCGATCTCGTCCGCGTATGAGCGGCTGAGCAGCAGAACTGAGGTTTGAATGACGACCGTTGATACCACGCACCATCCGTCGGCACACCCGAAGGTGAACTATGGCAAGGTGGGCGTCCTGCTCGTCAATCTCGGCACCCCTGACGGCACCGACTACACCTCGATGCGCCGCTATCTCAAGGAATTCCTGACCGACAAGCGCGTCATCGAATGGTCACCCTGGAAGTGGTATCCGATCCTCTTCGGCATCGTGCTCAACACCCGCCCCGGCAAGGTCGGCAAGGCCTACGAGCTGATCTGGAACAAGGAGAAGGACGAAAGCTATCTGCGCACCTACACGCGCAGCCAGTCCGAGCTGATGGCCGAGCGGTTGAAGGATTTGGAGAACGTCAAGGTCGACTGGGCCATGCGCTACGGCACCCCCTCGATCGCCTCGCGCATCCAGGCGCTGAAGGACGACGGCTGCGACCGCATCGTGCTCTTCCCGCTCTACCCGCAATATGCCGCCGCCACCACCGCGACCGTCAACGACAAGGCCTTCCAGCACCTGTTGAAGATGCGCTGGCAGCCGGCGCTGCGCACCGTGCCCGACTACCACGACGACGACACCTATATCGAGGCGCTCGCCAACTCGATCACCAAACATCTGTCGACGCTCGACTGGCAACCGGAAAAAATCATCGCCTCCTTCCACGGCATCCCCATGTCCTACTTCAAGCAGGGCGACCCCTATTACTGCCAGTGCCAGAAGACCGGCCGCCTGCTGCGCGAAAAGCTCGGTCTCTCGAAGGACCAGTTCATGGTCACCTTCCAGTCCCGCTTCGGCCCGGAAGAATGGCTGCAGCCCTATACCGACAAGACGGTGGAGCAGCTCGCCAAGGACGGCGTGAAAAAGATAGCCGTGTTGAATCCAGGCTTTGTCTCCGACTGTCTTGAAACGCTGGAAGAGATCGCCGAACAGGCGGCGCATTCGTTCCATGAGAACGGCGGCGAGAAGTTCGCGCATATTCCGTGCCTGAACGACAGCGATGATGGGATGCGCGTGCTGGAGAAGGTGGTGCGGCGGGAATTGTTGGGGTGGGTTTGAGGGTAGCGGCTACGAGGCTGTAGGGGTTCTGCTGCGTGCGCCCGTCAGCCGCTGCGGGTAGTGATACCCCCCTCTGCCCTGCCGGGCATCTCCCCCACAGGTTGGGAGATTGGCTGGGCTTGCCCGCTCGCTCCGACCTCAACATTTGGCGAAAACCTCACCACGAGTCGATCTCCCCCCTTGTGGGGGAGATGTCCGGCAGGACAGAGGGGGGTAACCCACGGCAAAACCGAGCCTACGCCCTCCTGCCAAAAACATTCACACCCCCCGCCGATTCCCCCACAACAACACATGCAGCTGCGGCAGCACCCTGGCCTCAAACCACCGATCCTCGGTCACCGTCTCCACCAGCCACAACATCCGCTCCATGATCCCATCGATATCGATCCTGGCATCATCGTCATCGGCAGGCGGCGGCGTGTGGTTGCCGGGCTGCAGGTAAACCGGCAAGTCCGGATATCGCCCCGCAACCTCCCGCGCATATCGATAATCCCGCTCATCGAACACCACGATCTTCAGCGCAACCTCAGGCCCGCCGGCGGCCCTTCGCAGACAGTCCTCGAACTGCCCCCAATCCGTCTCCATGCCGCTCGACGGCGGCTTCGGGCTCAAGACCAGCGTATCGAGATCGGCAAACCAATCCCTGGCGACACTGCCCTGCGTCTCCAGCGCGAACCGGTAGCCCTCCGCATCCCCGCGCGCAATCAGCGGCCCCAGCGGCTGGATCGCCGGGTTGCCGCCCGAGAGCGAGACGGTAAGCGGCTGCCCGCCGGAGAGCGAAACGACCTCGGCCCAGATCTCCTCCACCGACATCGGCGTCCATTGATCGCGGTATTCGCTGTCGACGGCATGCAGCGTATCGCACCACGAACAGCGGTAATCGCAGCCGCCGGTGCGCACGAACACCGTGGGCAGGCCGATCAGCACGCCCTCACCCTGGATCGTCGGCCCAAAGATCTCGCTGACGCGGATCTTGTGATCGGCGCTCATGGCCGGTACTCCGCCCAGGTCTTCGGTGTCTCGCTGACCCGTACCGCCGACGTTTCCGGCAGGATCGCCTTGCACCAGTCATAGAAATGCTTGGCGAGATATTCCGACGTCACCCTGTTATGACCGAGCACCTCGTTCAGATGCCTGTGGTCGAAGCGCTCGTCGATGTAGCGCTTCAGCGGGGCAAGCTCGTGATAGTCGCGCACGAAGCCGTCCTCGTTGAGCTCTGCAGCCGCAAGCTCGACGACGACGATATAGTTATGCCCATGCAGCCGCGCGCACTGGTGATCGGCGGGCAGATGCGAGAGCTGATGCGAGGCGGAGAAGTGGAATTCCTTGGTGATGCGGAACACGGGATTACACCTCCGTGGCCGAGAAGCCCGATGTCGCCGACTTCCAGAAATCCACGTCCTCGTAGTCCGTCGGGTCCGCGACGCCGGCGAGGTGAAACGCCTCGCGCCGCTCGACGCAGGTGCCGCAGCGCCCGCAATGGCGCGCCCCGCCCTTGTAGCACGACCACGTCTCCGCGAACGGCGTCCCGTGCTTGGCCCCATCCGTGACGATATCGGCCTTGGTGGCGTTGACGTAGGGTGCCTGCAGCTTGACGCTGGCATAGCCGTCCAGCGCCGCATCCTGCATCACCTGGAACGCGTCGATGAAGCCGGGGCGGCAATCCGGATAGATGAAGTGGTCGCCGCCATGCACGGCAACGGCCACGGCATCCGCCTTCTGCGCGGCGGCAAGCCCGAAGGCGATGGCGAGCATGATGGCGTTGCGGTTCGGAACCACGGTCGCCTTCATGGTCTCCTCGGCGTAGTGTCCATCAGGCACGTCGATATTGTCGGTCAGCGCCGAACCGGTGAGATGGCTGCCGATCGGCCTGATGTCGATGATCTGATGCGGCACGCCGAGCCGCTCTGCGCAGGCGGCGGCGTAATCCAGTTCCTTGCGGTGACGCTGGCCGTAATCGAAGGAGAGCAGGCCGATAAGTTGCTGTTCCGCAGCGATCCTATGCGCAAGCGAAACGGAGTCCAATCCGCCGGAGCAGATGACGATAGTCTTCATGATGTTTGATCCCTTGTTTTGACCGGGTGGGCTGCGACCGGATGCGGGCGTTCTAGGCCAAAGGGACCGCATTGTGAAGAACCAATCGAACCCCCATATTTGATGGGTAACGCGGCACGACTACCTGAGAGCGTGGCTTTTGAAATCGTCTCGGCTAAGGTGCGGCTATTCGATTCGTTTGGGAGGTATTTCATGGTTTTGGGCGGCTTCGACATCGTGGTCATCGCACTGGTGGTCTTCGTCATCCTGGTGCTCTTCGCCGGCATCAAGACGGTCCCGCAGGGTTATCAGTACACGGTCGAACGCTTCGGCCGCTACACCCGCACACTGGGTCCCGGCCTCAACATCATCACCCCCTTCATCGAGCGCGTCGGCGCCCGCATGAACGTCATGGAGCAGGTGCTCGACGTTCCCACCCAGGAGGTCATCACCCGCGACAACGCCTCGGTCTCGGCCGATGCCGTCGCCTTCTACCAGATCCTCAACGCCGCCCAGGCGGCCTACCAGGTCTCCAACCTGGAAAACGCCATCCTCAACCTGACCATGACCAACATCCGCTCGGTCATGGGCTCGATGGACCTCGACGAGCTGCTTTCCAACCGCGACGCCATCAACGACCGCCTGCTGCGCGTCGTCGACGATGCCGTCCAGCCCTGGGGCATCAAGGTCACCCGCGTCGAGATCAAGGACATCCAGCCCCCGCGCGATCTCGTCGACGCCATGGCCCGCCAGATGAAGGCCGAGCGCGAGAAGCGTGCCCAGGTGCTGGAGGCCGAAGGCTCGAGAAACGCGCAGATCCTGCGCGCCGAGGGCGCAAAGCAGTCGGCGATCCTGCAGGCCGAGGGCCAGCGTGAATCCGCCTTCCGCAACGCCGAGGCCCGCGAACGCCTGGCCGAGGCCGAAGCCAAGGCCACCAAGATGGTGTCGGAAGCGATCGCCGCCGGCGACGTGCAGGCGATCAACTACTTCGTGGCGCAGAAATACACCGAGGCGCTGACCGCGATCGGCTCGGCCACCAATTCCAAGGTCGTGCTGATGCCGATCGAGGCCTCGTCAATCATTGGCTCGCTGAGCGGCATCGGCGCCATCGCCAAGGAAGTCTTCGGCGGCAGCGACACTCCGCCGGCAGCCCCTGCCCCGCGTCAGGTCCAGGCCCCGCGCACCACGCCGCAGGTCAACCCGTTCAACCAGAACCCGGAGCGCTGATAGATGCTGGCCGCCATCACATCGGAATTGGGGCCGTGGAGCTGGTGGGTCGTCGGCCTCGTGCTGCTCGCCGCCGAGATGCTGGTGCCCGGCTTCTTCCTCGTCTGGATCGGGCTGGCGGCAATCGCCGTCGGCGCGCTGTCGCTGCTGTTCTGGGATAGCGCCTTCTGGGTCTGGCAGCTGCAGGCGATCCTCTTTGCCGCCTTCGCCGTCGCCGCCACCTTCATCGGCCGCAAGCTGACGCGCGATCACGGCGAGACGGATGAGCCCTTCCTCAACCAGCGCGGCGCCAGCCTCGTCGGCCGCACGGCCACGCTGGCCGAGCCGATCACCGAGGGCCGTGGCCGCATCAAGCTGGATGACACCCAATGGAAGGTGAGCGGGCCGGATCTTCCCGTCGGCGCGCGCGTCAAGGTCATCGCAAGCAACGGTCGCGACCTGACGGTCGAGGAAGCCTGATCCCGATCAAGCTGGCCTTGATCCCGATCAAGCTGGCTTGATCAGGCCACGCCGATCCTGAGAAGATCGTGGAAATGAATAAGCCCGACCGGCCTGTTGTCGTCGTCGACGACAATGAGCGCACCGATGCTGTGTTTGTTCAAGAGCGCAAGCGCCGCGGTCGCGAGCACATTCGGCTTCACCGTCTTCGGCGCCCGCGTCATGATATCGTCGACCACGAGCTCCGAGAGGTTGCGCGACAGATTGCGCGCCATATCGCCCTCGGTGACGATGCCGCAAAGCCGGCCATCTTCGTCCAAAATGCCGACACAGCCGAAATGCTTGCGCGACAAAGTCGAGATCGCCTCCGGCAGCGGTGTGCCCTTGGCAACCAGCGGCACGCGCTCGCCGGTATGCATGACGTCGGCGACATGGCTCAAGGCCGCACCGAGCTTGCCGCCGGGATGGAACACATGAAAATCGCGCGCTGTGAAGCCACGCGCCTCAAGCAGCGCGATCGCCAGAGCATCGCCGAGCGCCAGTTGCATCATCGTTGACGTCGTCGGCGCTAGTCCGTGCGGGCAGGCTTCCTCGACGTTCGGCATCAACAGCACGACATCGGACGCCTTGGCCAGCGACGAGTCCGGCGAGCAGGTCATGGAGATCAGCGGAATGGAGAAGCGGCGCGTATAGGCGATTACGTTGCGCAGTTCCGCGCTCTCGCCGCCCTTCGACAGCGCCAGCACCGCATCTCCCAAACCCACCATGCCGAGATCGCCGTGATTGGCCTCGGCGGCATGCATGAAGAAGGCAGGCGTTCCGGTGGATGCCAGCGTCGCGGCGATCTTGACGCCGATATGGCCGCTCTTGCCGACGCCGGTAACGATCACCCGCCCCGAAATCCCGCCGATCGTTTCGACGGCCTGCAGGAAAGGCCCGGCGAGATCGCCGTCAAAGGCCTGTTCGAGGGACACCAACGACTGTCGTTCGGTGGCGAGTGTGCGCCTGGCCGAGTCGATCACGCCGTTGTCGATGAGATTTACCGCTCGCTTGATCATCGCCATCCGTTAGCCGCTTTCCAGCGCGGTGTCCACCATAGCGGCGGATTGAGCACCGCCTTCAACCAAATGGCAACGAATGGTTAACCACGAGGCTTTACGTTCGGGTAACCACTTCGAAGCATGCCGAGCGCAACCATATGGGCCATTGGAGACATACGAGCAGTCTGACGCCGCTCCGCGCGGCGGGCGTTGCCGTGTCCGTGGCGCTGGCCGGTCTCGAACTCATGGCTCCTGTTTCGGCGCTCGCCCAATCGGCGCGTACGGCTGCATCGTCCTCCCCGCTTGCTCAGTCCGCCTACATCGCCACCCCCGATGCAACAGGCGATCAACAGGATGACGGCACGGCCATACCCGGCGCCACGGCATCCGCCGACGACCCGGCCAATGCGAACGACAGCACCGCCAACGGCACCAGCGCCAACACCAGCGCGGCCGCACGCCAAACCACATCAGGCGACCAGCCGAGCGACGAGACCACCGGCTCCATTCTCGACGAAGACATGATGCGGCTGAACACCCGCGAGGCCCCGCTCGACGAGCGCAGGCCGCGCAAGCCCGACGTCAATCTCTCGACCGAGGAGACCCCTGGTATCCGCGTCGGCACCTTCGTGCTGCGCCCGACCGTGACGCAGAGCATCAACACCGAGACGCAGAAGGACGGCGACGTCAAGCAGACGCGCGCCTTCCTCGAAACCGACATGAAGACGACGCTGACGTCGGACTGGGCACTGCACCAGCTGCTGATCACGAGCGAAGGCGCCTGGCAAAAGAATGTCAGCGGCGAAGGCGAAGAGCAGCCGGACTTCCGGATCAACGGCGATCTGAGGCTCGATCTCCCCGAGGAAACCACGGCCCACATCACCGGCGGCTACCACTTCTACCGCGAAGACACCGACGACCCGAACGCCATCCAGAACGCCAACCAGCAATCCGACGTGCAGGAATTCACCCTCGGCGCCTCGATCGAGCGCGACTTCGGCATCCTGCGCGGCAGCACCGGCATCGATTTCACCCGCACGATCTATTCGGACGCCACGCTCTCCGACGGCACCGTCGTATCCCTCAGCGACCGCGACCAGACATCAGGCACCCTGCGTGGCCGCATCGGCTACGAGCTGTCGCCTGCGTTGATCCCCTTCATCGAAGGCAATGTCGGCAAGACGGTGTATGACCAGACGACCGACGTGGCGGGCTACCAGCGCTCCGGCGACAGCTACGGCGCCAAGGTCGGCGTCGAGGTGGACCTCGGCGAAAAGCTGCGCGGCGAAGTGGGCGTGGGTTACGAGATCGCCAGCTTCGACGACGTCAGGCTGTCCGATATCGACGCAACCGTGCTCGATGCCAGCGTCCGCTGGTCGCCTTTGCGCGGCACCGATATCGATTTCGGCCTGCAGACCAGTCTGCAGCCATCCACCACGCCGGGTGTCGCGGGCTATATCTCGCGCGCCATGACGACGACTGTCACGCATCAGCTGCGCGACAATCTGGTTGGAACGTTCCTGGGTGGGATAACCTTGCGCGACTATCCGTCGGATAGCGCGATCAGCGACGAGACGGTCTATACGACCAGCGCCGGCCTGACCTGGAACATCAACCGATATCTCGATCTGACGAGCACCATCGGCTACGAACTGACGTCCAGAAAAGTCGGCGCCGACTCGCAACAATGGCGAGCCGGCGTCGGTCTGAAGCTGAAACGCTGACAGCGATCGGGAAGACCGCGAGGCGGCCTCCCCTTCAATCGCCTGAGATCAGAGACCCTTGAGCAGGTCCTTGAAGCCTTCGATCACGGTCGGGCGGATATCCGCACGCTCGAGCGCGAAGGCAACGTTGGCGAGGATGAAGCCATCCTTGGCGCCGCAGTCGTAGGTCGTGCCCTTGAAGTGGTAACCGGCGAAAGCCTGATCCTTCAGGAGCTTCAGCATGCCGTCGGTGAGCTGGATCTCGTTGCCGGCGCCGCGTTCCTGGGTTTCCAGGATCTTGAACACTTCAGGCTGCAGGATGTAGCGGCCGTTGATGAAGAAGTTCGACGGTGCGGTGCCCTTGGCGGGCTTTTCGACCATGCCGGTAATGCGGAAGCCGTCACCGATCGCGTCGCCGACGCCAACGATACCGTACTTGTGGGCCTGATCGGGCGCGCACTCTTCGACGGCGATGATGTTGCCGCCGCTCTGGGCATAAAGGTCGATCATGCCCTTCATGCAGCCCTTGGCTTCGCTCTTCATGATCATGTCGGGAAGCAGCAGCGCGAAAGGCTCGTCGCCGATGATCTCGCGGGCGCACCATACGGCGTGACCGAGGCCGAGCGGCTCCTGCTGGCGCGTGAAGCTCACGGTACCAGCCTTGGGAAGCTGGCCTGCGAGCAGGGTGATTTCGGCGTTCTTGCTGCGCTCGCGCAGCGTCTGCTCAAGCTCGAAATGGATGTCGAAATAGTCTTCGATGATGTGCTTGTTACGGCCCGTCACGAAAACGAAATGCTCGATCCCGGCTTCCAGCGCTTCGTCCACCACATACTGAATGATCGGCTTGTCTACGACAGTCAGCATTTCCTTCGGAACGGCCTTCGTGGCCGGAAGGAAGCGCGTGCCGAGACCGGCGACCGGGAATACAGCTTTGCGAACTTTTTTATGCTCTGCCACACAGGCCTCCTGGGATGATTCTAACGCTTGAAATATAACGCGATTTTGATCGGATTAGATGAGATTTGCTACGGTTTTGCAAATAGTGACTGTGTTCGTGCGTCATGGTAAAGAATTTGTTGACTCCGTTCGGGTAGTCTCAGGCCTGAGCGGAATTTTTGCGCTCTGGTGTGCCTGAAACGAAAGGACGGATGACCGCCGATGACTCAAAATCACAAAATCTCCCTTCGTGGTCTTGCATTCGCATTCATCATGACCGCATCCGCCAGTCTGGCGCCTGTTAACGCCATGGCCGACCAGCGGTTCCAGAAGTGGATCGCGGACTTCTATCAAACTGCCGCTCAAAATGGCATCAGCAAGGCAACTTATCGTAAAGCTTTCTCAGGCGTCAGCGACCCTGACCCTACGGTGCTGGAAAAGGCTACTTATCAGCCTGAATTTACGACAAAAATCTGGGATTACGTGGATTCTCGCGTAAATCCTTATACCGTCCAGATCGGCCGCAAGATGATGGCCAAACACGCCTCTACGTTGAATTGGATCGAGCGGAACTTCGGTGTCGACAAGACGATTCTCCTGGCGATTTGGTCGATGGAATCAAACTACGGCGCGGTTCTTGAGAAGGACGACAGACTGCATTACGTGCCCCGCGCGCTGGCGACGCTCGCCTATGCCGACGCCAAACGCACGAAATTCGCGCAAAAGCAGCTGATCGCCGCCCTGAAGATCCTGCAGAACGGCGACATCTCGCCCGACGGCATGACCGGCTCCTGGGCCGGCGCCATGGGCCACACCCAGTTCATTCCCACCAGCTACCTGCTCTACGCCGTCGATGCCGATGGCAACGGCCACCGCGACATCTGGAATTCGGTTCCCGACGCGCTCGCCACCTCCGCCAATCTCCTGAAGAAGAACGGCTGGGATTTTGGCAAGACCTGGGGCTACGAAGTCCAGGTTCCATCGAGCGCGCTGAAGAATGTCGGCAAGACGTTGACGCTGGCACAATGGTCGGCCCTTGGCCTGAAGCGCCCGAGCGGCATGGGCTTCAAGGACGGCTCCGGCAAGGCGGTCTTGAAGATGCCCGCCGGCAATGACGGTCCGGGCTTCCTGATGACCAGCAACTTCTACACCATCAAGAAGTACAATGCCTCTGACAGCTACGCCATCGCCGTCGGCCTGCTCGCCGACGAGATCGCCGGCTATGGCGGCATGAAGCAGCGCTGGCCGCGCCCGGATGGCACGCTCGACGTCAAGGAGAAGTTCGAGCTGCAGACCCGCCTGAAGGCGCTCGGCTACTATGACGGCGAAGTCGACGGCAATTTCGGCAGTGGCTCCAAGGCCGCGATCGCCGCCGTTCAGGGCCGTATCGGCATGCAGGCGGATGGCGAACCCTCGCTGCCGCTCCTGAACGCGCTTCGCAAGTAGCCGTCACGTCGCGATCAAAAACACGCGCACCGCGCTTTGGGGTGTGGACGCCCGTCCCGCTCCATGAGAAAATAAGCGTCGATGCAGGGCGGCCGATATGCGTAAACGAGTAGATCAGACAACAGCCAAGAGTGGCCTTCGCGGCATGCTCCGCTGGGGCGCGTTGGGCGCGGCGGTGCTGGTCTTTTCCACCTCTGTTCTGCCGCCCGTTTCGGCTGAAGCCCAGGAACAGCGCTATTACCAGCGCCGCTCGCTCATGGATTTCTTCTTGGGCCGCCGTTACATCGACGAGGCCCCCCAGGCGCCCGGCCAATACACGCGGCCGCGCGCCGTTCCCCAGCGCAAGAAGACAACGCCGCCCAAGGCCACCGTCTCCACGCCACGCGCGGCACCCGTGATCGCCCCGGAAGAGAAGGTCGTCGAGAAGCTCGACAATGCCCAGAAGATCCTTGTCGTCGGCGACTTCCTGGCCGGCGGCCTTGGCGTCGGCATGGATGCGGCCTTCCAGGATTCGCCGGGCATCCTTATCGAGACCCACAGCAACGTCGCCTCCGGCCTCGTGCGCGACGATTATTACGACTGGCCGACGCAGCTGACGAAATTCATGGACGAGGCCAAGCCCGCCATGGTCGTCGTCATGCTCGGCGCCAACGACCGCCAGCAGATGGTGACCGATGTCGGCAAGGAAAAGTTCCGCACCGATGGCTGGTACACCGAATACCAGCGCCGCGTTCTCGCCTTCGGCAAGGCGGTGACGGCTAGAAAGATCCCGCTGCTCTGGGTCGGCCTGCCCGCCTTCGATTCGCCCTCGATGATGGCGGATGCCGCGCAGATGAACCAGGTCTACCGCAAGCAGGTGGAATCGATCGGCGGCGAATTCGTCGATATCTGGGACGGCTTCGTCAGCGAGAGCGGCGACTTCATCGTCACAGGCTCCGACATCAACGGCCAGCAGGTACGCCTGCGCACCTCCGACGGCATCAACATGACCGACGCCGGCCGCCGCAAGATCGCCTTCTACGTTGAAAAGCCGGCCCGCCGCATCCTCGGCACCCAGGCAAGCCCCGATCTCGTGCGCCTCGACAACAGCAGCGCGCCGGCGATCGGTCTGTCGTCGAACCCGGCCGATCACACCGACCCGATCGCGCTCTCCGACCCCAACCTCGACGGCGGCACGGCGCTACTCGGCGGCGCCGCCATTCCCGTGAGCGCCACGAAATCTCCGCGCGACAAGCTGGTGCAGGATGGCGAGATGGCCAAGCCCCCGGCCGGCCGCGTCGACGACTACAGCCGCCCCGCCGCCAAATCGACGGCCGAAGTCTCGGTCAAGTAAAAGCGGGCGCTCGCACGCCCGCCTCCCTCTTTCTCAGCTCAACTGGCTCAGCTCGGAAAATCCGCACTCAGCGTGACATCCGCCCATGCATCGAAATTCGACCGCAGCGCATCCAGCCGCTCGCGCGCGATCTTCAGCGCCGGCGCGCCCAGCAGCAACCGCAGCGGCGGCTCCTTACTCTCGTAGGCAGCAATGACTGCGGCTGCGGCGCGCGCCGGATCACCCGGCTGGTTGCCGGAGACAGCACGGGTCGCGGCCCGGCGCTTGCCCGCCGTCTCGGCGTAGTCGTCAATCACGGTCGCCGATTCGATCATCGAGCTCCCGGCCCAATTGGTGCGAAACGCGCCCGGCTCCAGAATGGTGACCTTGATACCGAGCGGCGCCACTTCGTGAGAGAGCGATTCCGACAAGCCCTCCACCGCGAACTTGGTGGCGTGATAATAACCGGTCGCCGCGAACGCCACGAGGCCGCCGAGCGACGACGTGTTGAACACATGGCCGCGACGCCGCGCGCGCATGCCGGGAAGCACCCGCTTGGTCACCGCGATCAGGCCGAAGACATTGGTCTCGAACTGGTCGCGGATTTCCTGGTCGTCGCCCTCTTCGATCGCCGCGAGATAGCCGTAGCCGGCATTGTTGACCAGCACGTCGATGCCGCCGAAATGCGTCTCCGCCGCAGCGACCGCCTCGTCGATCGATGCCCTGGAGCGCACATCGAGCGCAACTGGCAGCACATGATCGCCGTAGCGCGCGACCAGATCGTCGAGCGCACTAGGCTTGCGCGCGGTGACAGCCGCCCGCCAGCCGCGTGCCAGAACGGCTTCAGCCAAGGCGAGGCCGAGGCCCGAGGAAGCACCAGTGATGAACCAGATGGTGGAAGTCTCAGTCATGTCGTCTCCTTCAGGGCTTCTCGGCCCATTGTCTCGTTGGGGGCAGTGGCGCTTAGCGCCGACGCAGGATCATGCCGCCATGGTGCAGCGTGTCGCGGTCGACGAAATCGCCGTCGGCGGTAAAGCCGGTGTCGTCCCAGTAATCGATATGGGCGCCATGGACCTCGTAGCGCCCCTGGTAGGCGCTCTCGCGGTTACCGCGCGCCTCGTCGTATCGGCCGTTCGCCAGAAGCTCGTGCCGAACCCGGCCGTCATCGGTGATCCACATGCCGACATAGGGATGGTCGCTCATCATCTCTCTCCTCTTCCGGCCTAACGAGGCCGATGCGATTGCAGGCGACGGCTCTTCCGTCTTGCCATGGGATGAGAGATAGGGGCGACATTGGCATCGAACGAGTTGCCAATCCAAGATAGCGTGGTTAGTAATTCTAACCAATGAGCGACCAGTTCGAAGGCATCTCCGTTTTCCTTGCCGTCGCGGAAGCGCGCAATTTCCGCGTCGCCGCCGAGCGGCTGGGCGTGACCCGCTCCGCCGTCAGCCAGGCGCTGCAGCGGCTGGAAGACCGGCTTGCTGTTACGCTCGTCCAGCGCACCACGCGCAGCGTGCGGCTGACCGAAGCCGGCGAGTTGTTCCAATCCCTGGTGAAGGAGCCCGCCGACCGCGTCGTGGAGGCGATCGAAGCCGTGCGCGAGGTTCGCGCGCGGCCATCCGGGCTGCTGCGCATTGCCGTTTCATCGATCGCCGAACGCGTCATCTCCGGCCCGCTGCTGGCAGGCTTCATGGCGAAATATCCGGAGCTGCACCTGGATATCACCATTACCGACGGCGAGTTCGATATCGTCGAGGCCGGCTTCGATGCGGGGATCCGGCTGGGCGAGGTGATCGAGCAGGACATGGTGGCCGTGTCGGTCTCGTCAGCCCAGCGCCAATGCGCCGTCGCATCGCCCGATTACATCGCCCGTCGCGGCGCGCCGCAACACCCCCGCGATCTCGTCGATCACGTCTGCATCGGCTGGCGCCCCAGACCCGACACCGCCCCCTACCGCTGGGAATTCACCGAGAACGGCCGAGATTTCGATGTCGCGGTCGATCCCGACATGACCACCAACGACATGGGCATGATGCTGCGCATGGCCTCTTCCGGCGCCGGCATCACCTTCGGCATGGTGGAGACCTTTGCGCCCTATATCGCGCGCGGCGAGCTCGTGCCGCTTCTCGAAAGCTACTGCCCGCCCTTCGACGGCTTCTACATCTACTACCCCCGCCGCCATCGCCAGCCGCAGAAGCTGCGCGTGCTGGTCGATCACCTCTCAAGCAGAGGCTGACTGCGGGCATACCGGGCCGGCGGCACGCCCGCATATCGCGAAAAGGCGACGCTGAACGCGCTCGCCGAGCCGTAACCCACGCGCTCCGCCACCTCATCCATCGCCAACTCACGACCGCGCAACAGCTGCTTGGCGAGCGCCATGCGCCAGGCCAGCAGATACTCCATCGGCGGGAGGCCGACGACGCGGCTGAAACGGGCGAAGAAGGCCGATCGGGAGAGCGAAGCCTCGGTCGCGAGATCCGCCACGGTCCAGGGATGGGCCGGCCGTTCATGCAGCGCGTGCAGTGCAGCCGCCAGCCGTTCATCCGCCAGACCACGGCTCAGCCCGGGCGCGCCCGTCGGCTGCGTGCCGGATCGGAGCGCCTCGATCAGCAGCACCTCCAGCAACCGTTCAAGCACCAGCTCCCGCCCCGGCCGCCGCTCGCGTGTTTCCTCGCCGACCAACTGCATCAGCGTCGCCAGACGCGGTTCGCCGCGAACGACAACGACATCGGGCAGCAGCGAAACCAGAAGCGCCGCATCCGGTGAACCGAAGCTGCAATGCCCGATGCGCATGCGCAGATCCGGCGGCCCGTCGAGACGACCCGCGCGGAAGCGACCGTCGCTCATCTGCTTCGGAACGACGGCGGGCAGATCGCGCGGCGCATCTATGCTCTCATTGACGAGATCACGCATGGCCGGCACCAGGACAAAGTCGCCGGCCTCAAGAATGAACGGCGGCTCCTCCCCGAATGTCACACGACAGCGCCCCTCGATGACCGCACAGTAAAAGGGCTCGCCCGTGGCCTCGCGTTCAATCCGCCAAAGGCCGGCGCATTCGACCAGCTTCGAGAAGCGTGCTGCGGGCTGCAGCAGCGTGACGATTTCGGCAAGGGGATCAACGGCCACAATCAAGACTATCGCTAAAGAAATGGAGACTACAGACTATATCAAGTCTCGCACGCGGTCACTACCCTGCAATCATTCCTTTTCACTTGGAGACGCAGATGCCCACGATACTGATCACCGGTTGCTCGTCCGGCTTTGGCCTGGAGACCGCGAAACTCTTTCTCGACCGCGGCTGGGATGTGATCGCGACGATGCGCAAGCCCGATCCCGACCTGCTGCCGGCCTCCGAACGCATGCGCGTTCTGCCGCTCGACGTCACCGACCCCAAAAGCATCGCGGAGGCCGTGGCCGCCGCCGGTCATATCGACGTGCTTGTCAACAACGCCGGCTTCGGAGCCCCTTCCCCCATCGAACTCACCGCGCCGGAGACCGTGCGGTCCCTGTTCGAGACAAACACGATCGGCACCTTGGCGATGGTCCAGGCTGTCGTGCCGCAGATGCGCCAACGCCGGGAAGGCGTCGTCATCAACGTCACCTCGACGGTGACGGTGAAGACGCTGCCGGTCATCGGCGTCTACCGCGCGAGCAAGGCCGCGGTGAACGCGCTGACGGAATCCTTGGCGGTCGAGATGGAGCCGTTCGGCGTGCGCGTGCATATCGTTCTGCCGGGCCGCTCGCCAACCACCCGCTTCGGCGAAAACGCGCGCCCCCATTTCCGTGGCCTTGATGATGCCGACTATGCGCCGATGCTCCAGCAGTTCATCAAGAGTGTGCAGGACGATACCGGCCCGGTGACCCATGCCGCCGACGTGGCCGAGGCCGTGTGGCGGGCTGCGACCGATCCATCCGCGCCGCTGCGTATTCCGGGCGGTGCCGATGCCGAACTCTGGATGGCCGAGGCGGGCCTCTAAGCCCTTCCCACGACGGAGAAGCGACCTTGCAGCTCGGGGCCGCGCCAGGCAGTCCCGAGCCCACCAATCGCAGCGACTAACCCCGCTGCAGCGCCAGATGCGCACCGAGGCCGATCAGAATTCCTCCACCCGCGCGCTGCACCAGCCGCTGTGCCGAACCCGAGCGCTTCAGCCTCGATACGACGGCACCCGCCAGCATCACGTAGACGATATCGGCCGACGAGAAGATGAAATTGACGATCGTGCCCAGCAGCACGAATTGCAGCCAGACCGGAAAGCTGGCGGCGGGATCGATGAATTGCGGCAGGAAGGCCAGGAAGAAGATCGCCGTCTTCGGGTTCAAGACCTCGATCGAGATGCTCTCGACAAAGGCCCGCCGGCCGGACTTCGGATCGATGGCAGCGAGCGTCGTCTCCCCTTGCGCCTTGCTGCGAAACAGCGAGATGCCGAGCCAAACCAGATAGGCCGCACCGGCGAGCTTGACCGCCATATAGAGCACCGGCACCGCATGAAAGATGATCGACAGGCCCGCGGCGGCCGCGATCACATGCACATAGCAGCCGACATGGATCCCGAGCGTCGCCATGAACCCCGCCCGCCGTCCGCGCGCCAGCGTCTGGGCGGCGGCGTAAAGCATGGCCGGCCCGGGAATATAGGCAAAGAGCGCGGTCGTGACGAAGAAGGTGATCAGCAGTTCGGTCGATGGCATCCGGTGTTGTTCCTTGCCGCATAGCCATGCGAAGCGATGGCCCGCGCACCATAGATCGCCGCATCGCGGTTGACCATGCCGCAATCCCATCGCGCCGGCGGGACTGAGACGTCCAGTCAGAGCCCTACTCGATCACCTCGACCGCAGACAAGACTTCCACGCTGGCGGCCGCTCCGCATCCATGCACCTCGATCTTCAGCTTCGCACCCGGAACGATGATCGTCATCAGCTTCGCCTGAATGACCTTGGCATTGCCTGGCGGATCGACGTTGATGTAGCCGGTGCCGCGCTTGTCCTTGAACTGGAAGCCTTCGATCGTCTGCCCGGAGGCCCTCATCGTCAGGTCCACCACCTCGCCCGTCGTCGTGGCCACCTGGCAATCCGTCTCCGGGCTGAGGCCGGAGAGACGCTCGCGCGATGCCGCCGCCGTGACGACGGGCGCGGACGACGATCCGCAGCCGGAAAGCACCCGCCGCACGGCAGCGCCACTTCCCCGCAGCGAAAACGAATAGGGCAGCCCGACCGGATCGAAAGCCAGCGTCGCCCGGCTCCCCTTCTGAAGGGCATCGGAGAAATCATCGGCAAGCGGCCAGCGATAAAGATCGTGGGCGCCGCGCTCTGGCAGATTGAAGGTGAATGTACGGCCATCGATGATGATGTCGAACGGCTCGCCGGTCGCCTTGCCGTGCTCGTAGATCACCATCTCGAAGCTCGGCGCGCCCACGGCCGGGCAACTGACCAGCAGGCACATGTTCTCGCTCAGGCACTTCGCCGTCGCCGGATAACTGACGTAGCCGGCGCGCTCCCAGGCCCCGGCTGGCGATGCCGCGACGCATAGGAAAGCCGCGACAATGCTGATGACAGATCGAACAGACATATTCATTGACCCCCGTACAACAAACAGTCCGTCCATACTCGCCGAACTGACGCGCCCGCCGCCAGATAGACTTTCTCGGTATGTAGCTGCAAAAGGCACAAAAAAGCTCGGGGCCGCGCAAGCGCAGCCCCGAGCCGAAATCAATCCAAACGTCCCGGCTGCTTAGCGCGGCAGAACCGTCGAGCCCATCAGCGCCTCGTCGATGGCGCGCGCCGCCTGGCGTCCCTCGCGGATCGCCCAGACGACCAGCGACTGGCCGCGGCGCACGTCGCCCGCCGTCCAGAACTTGTCGACCGAGGTCTTGTAATCCTTGTCGTTGGCGACGACGTTGGTCGAGCCGCGGCGGTCGGTGTTGAGCGTCAGCTTGCCGTCGAGTTCCTTGAGCACACTCGTCGTGAACGGACCGCTGAAGCCGATGGCGATGAAGGCGAGGTCTGCCTTGATGATGAACTCCGTGCCGGCGATCGGCTTGCGGCTTTCATCGACTTCGCAGCACTTCACGCCGGTCAGCACACCGTCTTCGCCGACAAATTCGACCGTCGCCACCTGGAATTCGCGCACAGCACCTTCGGCCTGGCTGGAGGAGGTGCGCATCTTGGTGGCCCAGAACGGCCAGACGGCGAGCTTGTCTTCCTTCTCCGGCGGCTGCGGGCGAATGTCGAGCTGGGTGACCTTCACGGCCCCCTGGCGGAACGCCGTGCCGACGCAGTCCGATGCGGTGTCACCGCCGCCGACGACGACGACATGCTTGGCGCCTGCGAGGATCGGGTCCGATGCCCAGCCTACGCTGTCGATGTTTTCGCGGCCGACGCGCTTGTTCTGCTGAACGAGATACGGCATCGCATCGTGGACGCCGGCGAGATCAAAGCCCGGAATGCCGGCTTCGCGCGGCGTTTCCGAACCGCCGCAATAGAGCACCGCGTCATGATCGGCGAGCAGCTGCTCGACCTTCAGATCGACGCCGACGTTGACGCCGCAATGGAAGGTCACGCCTTCGCCCGAGATCTGCTCGACGCGACGATCGATGAAGTTCTTCTCCATCTTGAAGTCGGGAATGCCGTAGCGCAGCAGGCCGCCGGGCTTCGATTCACGCTCATAGACATGCACTTCGTGGCCGGCGCGGCCGAGCTGCTGGGCCGCCGCCATGCCGGCAGGGCCAGTACCGATGATCGCGACCTTCTTGCCGGTGCGAACGGCAGCCGGCTGCGGCCGGATAAAGCCGAGCTCATACGCCTTGTCGGCGATCGCCTGCTCGACGGTCTTGATGGCGACCGGCGCATCTTCGAGGTTCAGCGTGCAGGCCTCCTCGCAGGGCGCGGGGCAGACGCGGCCGGTGAATTCAGGGAAGTTGTTGGTCGAATGCAGGTTCTGGATCGCTGCTTCCCAGTTGTTGTTGTAGACCAGATCGTTCCAGTCGGGGATCTGGTTGTGCACGGGACAGCCGGTCGGGCCATGACAATAGGGAATGCCACAGTCCATGCAGCGCGCGGCCTGTTTCTGCACTTCCGGGTCCGACATCGGGATCGTGAATTCGCGGAAATGCCGGATACGGTCCGACGCCGGCTGATACTTCGCCACCTGCCGGTCGATTTCCAGAAACCCTGTTACCTTACCCATGCTGCTGTCTTCCCTTACACTCATGACCGCCTCACCGCAGCCAGTTGTCTGTTTTCAGTCCCGTTACCCGGGGCAAGTTGCTGAACCGTCATTAGAACATATCCCCTTGAGAACCATCCATGAGACTGGGACAGAATTGCTGTCGGCGCAGTCACCATGGGTCATCGAGATATTTCGGTATCCGCCACGCACGATTGGCACGTGGCGGATATGTCGGTGTTGTTATTCCGCGGCGATCCCCATCCGGCTGCGCTCCATTTCCTCGAGCGCGCGGCGGTATTCGACCGGCATGACCTTGCGGAACTTCGGACGATACTCCGCCCAGTTGTCCAGGATCTGCTTGGCACGGGTGGATTCCGTGTAGTGCAGGTGGTTGGAGATCAACTGGTAGAGGCGTTCCTCGTCGTGGCGGGTCATGTCGCCGGAAACGTCGACGCGGCCCTTGTGCGCGAGATCGCCGCCATGGTGATGCAGCTTCTCCATCAGGTCGTCCTCTTCGGGAACCGGCTCGAGCTCGACCATCGCCATGTTGCAGCGCTTGGCGAAATCGCCGCTCTCGTCGAGAACATAGGCGACGCCACCAGACATGCCGGCCGCGAAGTTGCGGCCCGTCTCGCCGAGCACGACCACCACGCCACCCGTCATGTATTCGCAGCCGTGGTCGCCCACACCTTCGACGATGGCGATGGCGCCGGAGTTGCGCACCGCGAAGCGCTCGCCCGCGACACCGCGGAAGTAGCACTCACCCTCGGTCGCGCCGTAAAGCACGGTGTTGCCGACGATGATCGAGTCCTCAGCGACGATCTTCGAGTTCTCCGGCGGACGCACGATGATTTTGCCGCCCGAAAGGCCCTTGCCGACATAGTCGTTGCCGTCGCCGATCAGCTTGAAGGTCACGCCGCGCGCCAGGAACGCGCCGAACGACTGTCCGGCCGTGCCGCGAAGCGTCACGTTGATCGTGTCTTCCTTCAGGCCGCGGTGGTTGTAGCGCTTGGCCACTTCGCCCGACAGCATCGCGCCCGCCGAACGGTCGACGTTCTTGATCCCGACTTCGAACGACACAGGCGTCTTCGACGCCAGCGCCGGCTCGGCTTCCGCGATAAGCTTGCGATCGAGGATGTCTTCGATCGGGTGCTTCTGGCGGGTCGTCCAGTAGGTTGCTTCCTTCGGCGCCTCGACCTTGTGGAAGATGCGGCTGAAGTCGAGACCCTTGGACTTCCAGTGCGCCAGCATCTCGTCCTTCTCGAGCAGCTCCGAAGCGCCGATGATGTCATCGAACTTGGTGAAGCCGAGCGAGGCGAGGATTTCGCGCACTTCGTTGGCAACGAAGAAGAAGTAGTTGATGACATGCTCCGGCGTGCCCTTGAAGCGCTTGCGCAGAACCGGATCCTGGGTGGCAACGCCGACAGGGCAGGTGTTCAGGTGGCACTTGCGCATCATGATGCAGCCGGCGGCGATGACGGGAGCGGTCGCGAAGCCGAATTCGTCGGCGCCGAGAAGCGCGCCGATGATGACGTCGCGGCCGGTCTTCAGGCCACCGTCGACCTGCAGCGCGATGCGCGAACGAAGGCCGTTCAGCACCAGCGTCTGCTGGGTTTCGGCAAGGCCGATTTCCCACGGAGAACCCGCATGCTTCAGCGAGGTCAGCGGCGATGCGCCGGTACCGCCGTCGAAGCCGGAGACCGTAATGTGGTCGGCGCGCGCCTTGGCGACACCGGCGGCAACCGTGCCGACGCCGACTTCCGAGACGAGCTTGACCGAGACATCGGACGTCGGGTTGACGTTCTTCAGGTCGTAGATCAGCTGCGCCAGATCTTCGATCGAGTAGATGTCATGGTGCGGCGGCGGCGAGATCAGGCCGACGCCCGGCGTCGAGTGACGGGTCTTGGCGACCGTCGCATCGACCTTGTGGCCGGGCAGCTGGCCGCCTTCGCCGGGCTTGGCGCCCTGCGCGACCTTGATCTGCAGCATGTCGGCGTTGACGAGATATTCCGTCGTCACACCGAAGCGTCCCGATGCGATCTGCTTGATCGCCGAGCGTTCCGGGTTCGCCGAACCATCCGGCAGCGGGAAGTAGCGGTCGCTCTCTTCGCCGCCCTCGCCGGTGTTGGACTTGCCGCCGATCTTGTTCATCGCGATCGCCAGCGTCGTATGCGCCTCGCGACTGATCGAGCCGAAGGACATGGCGCCTGTCGAGAAGCGCTTGACGATCTCGACTGCAGGCTCGACGTCATCGAGAGCGACCGGCTTGCGCCCTATCTGCTCGGCGGTCTTGATCTTGAACAGGCCGCGGATGGTGTTCATGCGAAGCGCCGACGTGTTCACCATTTCGGCGAACTCGCGGTAGCGGTCCTCGGAGTTGCCGCGAACGGCGTGCTGCAGCGTGGCCACCGCATCCGGCGTCCAGGCATGGCTTTCGCCACGCATGCGGTAGGCATATTCGCCGCCGATATCGAGCGTGGTCGCGAGCAGCGGATCCTTGCCGAAGGCCGACGTGTGGCGGGCAACGGTCTCTTCCGAGATCGCCTTCAGATCGACGCCTTCGATCATCGTCGCGGTGCCGAAGAAGTACTTGTCGACCAGCTCCTGCTGCAGGCCGATCGCATCGAAGATCTGGCCGCCGCAATAGGACTGATAGGTCGAGATGCCCATCTTCGACATCACCTTGAGGATACCCTTGCCGACCGCCTTGATGTAGCGGTAGACGACTTCGGACGCGTCCACTTCCTTCGGGAACTCGCCCTTGGCATGCATGTCGAGCAGCGTGTCGAAGGCCAGGTACGGGTTGATCGCTTCCGCGCCGTAGCCGGCGAGAAGACAGAAGTGGTGCACTTCGCGCGGCTCGCCTGTCTCGACGACGAGGCCGACGGAGGTTCTGAGACCCTTGCGGATCAGGTGATGGTGCACGGCGGCCGTCGCGAGCAGCGCCGGGATCGCGATGCGATCCGGCCCGATCTGACGGTCGGAGAGCACGATGATGTTGTAGCCGCCCTTGACGGCCGCTTCCGCGCGCTCGCAGAGGCGGTCGAGCATTTCGGGCATGCCTTCGGCGCCACGCTCCACATCATAGGTGAAGTCGAGCGTCTTGGTGTCGAAACGGTCTTCCGTGTGGCCGATCGAACGGATCTTTTCGAGATCGCCATTGGTAAGGATCGGCTGACGTACTTCCAGGCGCTTGGCGTTGGCCGCACCCTCGTGGTCGAGAATGTTCGGGCGCGGACCGATGAAGGACACCAGGCTCATGACCAGCTCTTCGCGGATCGGATCGATCGGCGGGTTGGTAACCTGCGCGAAGTTCTGCTTGAAGTAGGTGTAGAGCAGCTTCGACTTTTCCGACATGGCCGAGATCGGCGTATCGGTGCCCATCGAGCCCACGGCTTCCTGGCCCGTCGTCGCCATCGGCGACATCAGGATCTTGGTGTCTTCGGTGGTGTAGCCGAAGGCCTGCTGGCGGTTGAGCAGCGACACGTCGCGGCGCAGCGCGCGCGGCTCCACCGGCTTCAGCTCCTCGAGGATCAGCTGCGTGCGATCGAGCCAGCTGCGATAGGGATGCTTGGTCGCGAGCTCGGTCTTCAGCTCCTCGTCGGAGACGATCTTGCCCTTCTCCATGTCGATCAGCAGCATCTTGCCCGGCTGCAGGCGCCACTTCTTGACGATGCTTTCTTCCGGCACCGGCAGCGTGCCCGCTTCGGAAGCAAGGATGATCCGATCATCGTCGGTGACGAGGTAACGGGCGGGACGCAGGCCGTTACGGTCGAGCGTCGCGCCGATCTGCTTGCCATCGGTGAAGCAGACGGCGGCCGGACCGTCCCACGGCTCCATCAGGGCGGCATGGTATTCGTAGAACGCCTTGCGCTCCTTCGACATCGACTGGTTTCCAGCCCAGGCTTCCGGGATCAGCATCATCACGGCATGAGCCATGGAATAGCCGCCGCGCACGAGGAACTCGAGCGCGTTGTCGAAACAGGCCGTGTCCGACTGACCTTCATAGGAGATCGGCCAGAGCTTGGAGATATCCTCGCCGAAGAGCGGCGAAGACACCGACGCCTGGCGCGCCGCCATCCAGTTAACGTTGGAGCGCAGCGTGTTGATTTCGCCGTTATGGGCGACCATGCGGTATGGGTGCGCCAGCTTCCAGGACGGGAAGGTATTGGTGGAAAAGCGTTGGTGCACGAGCGCGACAGCGGACTCAAAACGCGGGTCCGACAGGTCCGTATAATAGGCGCCGACCTGATAGGCCAGGAACATGCCCTTGTAGACGATCGTCGAGGACGACAGCGACACCGGATAGAAGTGGCTCTCCTCGCCGTCGAACTCGTCATAGATACGGTTCGAGATCACCTTGCGCAGCGTGAACAGGCGGCGTTCGAATTCATCGGTGGTCGCGGCGCTATCGCCCGCACCGATGAAGATCTGACAGTGATGCGGTTCGGTCGCGGCGATATCCGGCGCCTTCGACAGCGACGAATTGTCGACGGGCACGTCGCGGAAGCCGATGAGAACCTGGCCCTCTTCGGAGATGACGTCCTGCATCACCTTCTTGAAATGCGCGATCTGCTTTTCGTCGCGCGGCATGAAGATATGGCCGACGCCATATTCGCCGGCCTTCGGCAGGGTGATGCCCTGCTTGGCCATTTCCTCGCGGAAAAAGCGATCGGGAATCTGAACGAGAATACCAGCACCATCACCCATCAGCGGATCGGCGCCGACTGCACCGCGGTGCGTCAGGTTCTCGAGAATGAAGAGACCGTCCTTGACGATCTGGTGCGACTTCTGACCCTTCATATGCGCGACGAAGCCGACGCCGCAGGCATCATGTTCGTTGCGTGGGTCGTAAAGCCCCTGTTTGGCCGGCAGACCGGTGGCAGGTTTGCGCGTATTGGCCACCGCGCGCATGTCTGCTGCTGCGAACTGGTCAATACCCGTGGATGGCGTGTTCTTCGTCATCGTTTTGCCTCCTGTCAGAGCCCGCTACTGTGCGGGCGGCTCTTCGTCGCACACCGACCCTGATCTTAGGTTCGGCGCATGACAGCGCTGTTGCATTATCGAAGATCCGGTCGCCGGCGGCAGGCTTTCCCCGGGAAGGCAAAGCCTTTCCCGACAAAGCAGCCGTTGCGCTCCGCGCCTGCCATGCGTCCCGCGCGAGGAAACTCGTCCGCGTTCAGGAAACTATAGCGTGAAACCCAACGAGTGTAAGGTCTTTTGGCGCCTCTTCGGCCTTAGCGGCCAAAATAGGACAGCAACCCTGTCCTAATTCATCGGTTCTATGCCAGAAACGTGACAGCTTCGCAAGGGCCATGGATTAAAAAAACGTCAATTAACGACGGAAGATTGCCAAATTGATCGGCAGCGCGACATAAAATTACGCCGTTTCGTTCTATATTGTATGTTGATTGCGGAATTCAATTTTTGTGATGGGTCCCGCCTCGATTGCTTGATCCAGTGAAGCTTTGGATTAAGCTCCGCTGCGAACCAGCCCCCACCTCCATATCTTCCAGGTTTTTCTCATGATTTTCGCTTCCGACAACTGGGCTGGCGCCCACCGTTCCATCGCCGAGCGCCTGCTGCAGGAATCCGCCGGTTTCGCCGCCGCATACGGCACCAGCGATCTCGATCGCCGCGTGGAGGCCCGCTTCGCCGAGATTTTCGAGCGTGACGTCTCCGTCTTCTTCGTTGCAACGGGAACGGCCGCCAACTCGTTGTCGCTCGCAAGCGTCCAGCGCCCCGGCGGCATCACCTTCTGTCACGCCGAAGCCCATGTGATCGCCGACGAATGCGGCGCCCCCGATTTCTTCAGCCAGGCGCGCCTGTCCCCCGTCGATGGCGAATTGGGCAAGATCGATCCGGCGAAGCTCTCCAAGGCGATTGCCGCCTACCCTGAAAACGCTGTTCATCATGGCCGAGCGACGGCGGTCACCATCACACAGGCGACCGAGATCGGCACCGTCTATTCGCTCGACGAGATCGACGCCATTTCCGCCATCTGCAAGGAGCGCAAGCTGCCGCTCCACATGGATGGCGCCCGCTTCGCCAATGCGCTGGTGGCGCTTGGTGCAAGCCCGGCCGAGATGACCTGGAAGCGCGGCGTCGACATCCTCTCCTTCGGCGGCACCAAGAACGGCTGCTGGTGCGCCGAGGCGATCGTCGTCTTCGATCCTGAAAAGGCGAAGGAGATGCCCTTCATCCGCAAGCGCGCCGCCCAGCTCTTCTCCAAGTCGCGCTTCATCGCCGCCCAGTTCGACGCCTATCTGGACAACGGCCTGTGGCTCGATCTCGCCGGCCACGCCAACGGCATGGCCGACCGCCTGCGCGCGGGCATCGGCGCCAGCAACTCGGCCCGCCTTGCTTGGTCGACGACGTCAAACGAAGTCTTCGCCATTATAAAGAAGAGTGCCGGAAAGACCGCCGAAGACAAGGGCGCGAAATTCTATGAATGGCCGATCCCCTCAGCCACGCCTGATCTCGTCGGCGCAGACGAGATCCTGATCCGCCTCGTCACCAGCTTCGCCACCGAGGAAAAGGATGTCGACGGCTTCCTGAGCTGCCTCGCATCCTAACCCATAAACGCCGATAGGCCCGGTGATCGAAATCACCGGGCCTATCCTCATGACGCCGTCCCCAGCCGAGCGGCGCGCATTCCTCAATTACATGTTGCTCATTTCGCCCGTGCTCATCGGCATCATGTTCACGTTCATGTTGTACATGACCCAGACGGTGCCGACGATGGTGATGACCGCGATGATGGCCGTGAAGACGAAGGCGATCAGCGTCCAGCCGTTTTCCGCGCGGCTGTCGACATGCAGGAAGCAGACGACGTGGACGATGATCTGCGCGATAGCCAGCGCGAAGATGATCACGGTGGTTGCCGTGGCATTTTCCAGCGCCCCGGACATGACCAGCCAGAACGGAATGACCGTCAGGATGATCGACAGGATCGAGCCGGTCCAGATGCTGCCCTTGCTGCCGTGAGCGGGTTCGGTGTGATGATGTGTGCTCAACGAAGTGCTCCAAACAGGTAGACGACGGTGAAGACGCCGATCCAGATGATGTCGAGGAAGTGCCAGAACATCGACAGGCACATCAGGCGACGCTTGTTGTCCTCATTCAGTCCGCGCTGGGCGATCTGCACCAGCAGCGTGACCAGCCAGATCAGGCCGAACAAGACGTGCAGACCGTGCGTGCCAACCAGCGTGAAGAAGGCCGACAGGAAGGCGCTGCGCTGCGGCGTGGCACCTTCAGCGATCAGCGACGAGAACTCGTAGAGCTCCACGCAGAGGAACGCCGCGCCGAGCACGCCGGTGACGGCAAGCAGCCGCCACATTGTGGCCGTCCGTCCGGCCGCCATCGCCTGCATGCCGATCGAAAGCAYGATCGACGATGCGAGCAGGAAGCCAGTGTTCAGCGCCACCAGCGGCAGCTCGAACAGATGCTGGGGCGGAGGCCCACCCGCATAATTGCGGCTGAGCGTTCCGTAGACGGCGAACAGCGAGGCGAAGATCAGCGCATCGCTCATCAGGTAGATCCAGAAGCCGAGCATCGTGGCGCCGCCACTGTGATAATGCTCCTCGGCTTCGGGCTGGTGGTAGACGCGTTGGGCGTCCTTGTTGACGAGTTGAATGGTCATGTCAGGCCCTCGCTGCCGGCTGCTGCGCACGCTTGCCTTCGGTAAGCGCGATCGCATCGGCCGGGATGTAGTGATCGCGGCTGTAGTTGAAGGAGTGGACGATCGAGACGACGAGGATGCCGGCGAAGCTGATGGCGGCCAGCCACCACATGTACCAGATCATGCCGAAGCCCAGTGCCGTGGCGAGTGCCGCAACGACGACGCCGGTGGCGGTGTTGCGCGGCATGTGGACAGGGCGGAAGCCTTCGGTCGGATGCTTGTAGCCATGCTCCTTCATGTCCTGCCAGGCGTCGAGTTCGTAGACGACGGGCGTGATCGCGAAGTTGTAGGCAGGCGGAGGCGAAGTCGTCGACCATTCCAGCGTACGGCCGCCCCAGGGGTCGCCGGTGACATCACGCAGCTTGTTGCGCTTCACGATGCCCATGACGATCGCCATGACGAAGCCGAGCACACCGATGAGGATGATGACGGCGCCGATCAGCGCGATGACGAAGTAAGGCTGCAGCGTCGGATCATCGAAGTGGTTGACGCGGCGTGTGGTGCCCATCAGGCCGACGATGTAGATCGGCGTCCAGGCGACCCAGTAGCCGATGACCCAGCCCCAGAAGGCAACCTTGCCCCAGAACTCGTCCATCTTGAAGCCGAAGGCCTTCGGGAACCAGTAGGTCATGCCGGCGAAGAGACCGAAGACGACGCCGCCGATGATGGTGTTGTGGAAATGCGCCACCAGGAACAGCGAGTTGTGCAGCACGAAGTCGGCAGCCGGCACGGCGAGAAGCACACCCGTCATACCACCGACCACGAAGGTCAGCATGAAGGCGACGACCCACATCATCGGCAGTTCGAAGCGGATTTCGCCGCGGAACATCGTGAACAGCCAGTTGAACACCTTCGCCCCGGTCGGAATGGCGATCACCATCGTGGCGATCCCGAAGAAGGCGTTGACGCTCGCACCCGATCCCATGGTGAAATAGTGGTGCAGCCAGACGAGGTACGAGAGAATGGTGATGACCACGGTGGCGTAGACCATCGAGCCGTAGCCGAACAGACGCTTGCCGGTGAAGGTCGAGGTGATTTCCGAATAGATGCCGAAGGCCGGCAGGATCAGGACGTAAACCTCGGGGTGACCCCACATCCACACCATGTTCCAGTACAGCATCGCGTTGCCGCCGAGATCATTGATGAAGAAGGCGGTGTCGAGATAGCGGTCGAGCAGCAGCAGGAAGAAGGCCGCCGTCAGTGCCGGGAAGATGGCGATGGCGAGAACGTTGCTGCAAAGCGCGGTCCAGGTGAAGACGGGCATCTTCATCAGGCTCATGCCGGGCGCGCGCATCTTGATGACGGTTGCGACCATGTTGACGGCCGAGAGCGTGGTGCCGATACCGGCGATTTCGAGCGACCACAGATAATAGTCGACCCCGGTATCCGGACTGAAGGCCTTTTCCGCCAGCGGCGCGTAGGACAGCCAGCCGGTGCGTGCGAATTCGCCGACGAACAACGAGATCATCACCAGCACCGAACCTGCGACCGTCAGCCAGAAGCTGAGGTTGTTCAAGTAGGGGAAGGCGACGTCGCGCGCGCCGATCTGCAGCGGCATGACGAAGTTGACGATGCCGACGACCAGCGGGATCGCCACGAAGAAGATCATGATCGTCCCGTGGGCGGTGAAGATCTGGTCGTAGTGGCTCGAGTGCAGGAAGCCCTCGTTGCCACCGAAAGCAACGGCCTGTTGCAGGCGCATCATCACGGCATCCGAGAAACCGCGCAGCAGCATGATGATCGCCAGCACGATATACATGATGCCGATCCTTTTGTGATCGACGGAGGTGAACCACTCCTTCCAGAGATAGCCCCAGAGCCGGAAATAGGTGAGTGCTGCGACGACGATCAGACCGAGCGCGGCGACCGCGATGAAAGTGCCGACAAGGATCGGCTCGTGGATCGGCAGCGATTCGAGCGTAAGCCGCCCGAAGACTGTCGTGGTGAAGCTATGGTCTTGCATTGGAACCCTGCTGTTCAGGCGCGGCGAGCGCGCCATTGTTGGTGCCGGTGTTGGTGTGGTCGTGAGCGGCCGGAACGGCGGCGGCAACGTCGCCGGATGTCGAGGTATGGCTCATGGATGACATGCCCTGGCTCATCTGCCCCTCGCTTGACTGCATGGCTGAGTGATCCATGCGCGGCGGCGCGAACATGCCGCCATTGTCGCGATCAAGCGCGCGATCCTTCTTCATGATGTCGGCGGCGCATTCGGTGCCGGCGACCACGCAACGGTTGAGAACGCGATCGAAGAGACCGGAGGCGACGGTGGAGAAGTGCATGACGGGCACCTTCTCGCTCGGCTTGTCCAGTTCGACGTAACGGTCGGTCGACAGCGTCTCGCCGGCGGCCTTTATCCCCGCGGCCCATTGGTCGAACCCTGCCTGATCGACACCGTGCAGTTTGAACCGCATGTCGGAATAGCCGGCGCCGGTGTAGTTGCCCGAATAACCCCAGCTGTCGCCCGGCGCGTTGAGCACGGCGTGCAGCATCGATTTCATGCCTGGCATCGCATAGATCATGCCCGCCAGCGTGGGCGCCGAGAATGTGTTGAACTGGTTTGTCGAGGTGATGGAGAAACGTACGGGGACATCGACCGGGAGGGCCAACTCGTTGACGGTCGCGATGCCTTGTTCGGGATAGATGAAGAGCCACTTCCAATCCATGGCGACGACCTGGATGTCGAGAGGCTTGTGGTCCTTGGCCAACGGCTTGTCGGCGGAAATACGGTCGAGGGGGCGGAAGGGATCGAGGCTGTGCGTGGTGATCCAGGTGACCACGCCGAGACACGCGATGATCAGGAGCGGGATGGACCAGACCACCACTTCGATCGGTGCCGAATGGGTGAAGTTCGGATCGTACTTCTCGGGCGCTCGGCCCTTGCGGTATCGGAACGCGAAGACCACGATCAGGGTCAACACCGGAATGACGACGAGAAGCATCATGCCGAGCGCGACGAGGATGAGGTTACGCTCCTGAAGAGCGATATCCCCCGTTGGGTTCATCACCACCATATTGCAACCACTGAGAGGAAGCAGCGCAAGAGGTGCGACAAACCGGCGAAAATTTCGTGATATGAATGTTTTCTGGCGCATCCCCGGAAGCTATGTCGCCCCCCGCGCGGCAGCTTTGACATAGATCAAACTTTGGTCCCGATGACGGGGGATTCCGCTGCGACATTTTGTGTGCCGGCCGAAAATCGCGGAGTTCGGTCTCAGAGGCCACCAAGCCAGCGCGCGGTGGCTTTGCTGCCAGAAGCGGTCATCGCGTTACCCCGCAGCCATAGGCTAATAGGCGGCGGAGACAAAGTCTCTCGCCGCCCTCCTGGGCACATATAGGGGAGGCTAGATGCCGGAAAGAACTCCGATGTCGCCGGAGCGCCAGATATTGTCGACCGTGTTGCGGGTGATGACCCAGAGGTCGCCGTTTCTCTTGAGTTCGACATCGTAGCGGTTCTGCATCAGGTAGTGACGCGAGGGATCGCTGCGGGGAACGTGCTGTGCTTCGACCAGAACATCCATGCGTGCCGTGTCGCCATCGATCGTCACCCGCGGATTGCTGACGGAGTGCGTGGTGTCCAGGGTGGCAAGCGATGTCGTCAGCGCCGACACGATGACATCGCGGCCCTCGATAACAGGATAGTCGAAGCCGGCCTTGGCGGCAGCCGGCCGGAAGTCGGAGATGGCGTTCTCCGCCAGCGATGAGGCGAGGAGATTGTTGTCGCGGAGATCGATACCTGCGGCGAAGCGATAGAGAGCCTCGACGACAGCGAGACGGTCCGCTGCGTCCTGTGCGAACGATGGCGATAGGGTCATAAACGTGCTCCTTGTTGTGCCGGAGGCCTGCGGAACGCATAACTTCCCCGGCATCGGCGCGTTGCGCGCCAATGTTTCTGGTTCGATAGGACTGGTGGGGTCTGTTATTCGAGATCGGCGTCGATGCGCTCGATCAGGCCGGTGGGATTGATTGCGATCTTCAGGATGCCGATCTCGTGTCCGAAATCGCCGGTGAAATCGAGCCGGAGGCTGAAATGGAAGGCGTCCAGTTCTTCCATGGACAACAGCTTGCTGCTGGTGCTGTAGCCGACGAAAAACCGCTCGAGGTATTGGCGGACACCAGCGTGGCCAACGAAGGCATAGCCGACCGAAACATCGTCGATGACGGCGTCGGTTGCGAACAGCGACAGCGCCCCTTCGACATCGAAGGCATTGGCGGTCGCGATGAAGGATTCGACGAGTTTTCGCATGATGCCGAATTCCTCAGACATCGCTGATCGATGTGTCGGCAATGGTCTGCGCGAAGCCGCTTCCGAACAGGGTCGCGGGAGTCTGGAAACCGGGACGGACTTCGCCCCCCAGAACGCGCCGGCCGGCCTCGGCTGCCGCCATCGCCGTGAACGTGTAGCCGTTGACCGTATCAAGAACGGAATGCGTGACCTTGCCATCCGCGCCGGTGACTTCGACGGACGCCTGGTAGCGGTTCGCCAGCCTCTCCTCTTCACTCGGGCCGTCTGGAAGTGTCGAAAGATCACCCAGTGGGAAACCGTCGCCAGTGACATGCACAAAGGTCTCGACATCGGGAACGCCCGTCGCCCGCCAGATGGTGATAAGATCGGGCAGCGTCACCGGGAAGCAATCGACCGCGCCCTTGCCGAAATCGAATTTCCGGATGCCGTCGGCGGCGATGGCGACAAGCTCGCCGTCCACCCGCGCCAGGGTCTCGACGGTGACGTTCTCCATGGCGCTGATCGCCGATCCGCGTGACAGTCCGCCCGCCACATGCAGCGCGATCCTAATTTTGCGAGGGTCCTTCACACGTGACACCGCGTGTGCCGCGAGGCTTCCGAGCATGGCGACGCTTCCGCCGCCACCCGGCATGAGCATGACACCTGTAGCCTTCGCTTTGTCGTCCAAAGCCTCGGCCAGACGATAGCTGTCGAGTTCGGCGGCGGTGTCGAGATAGTGCACACCGTTGCGGATCGACGCCGTCATCAGGCCATCGGCAGTGCGCATGAACGGCCCGGCGCAGTTCAGGAGGACGGAGATGCCGGCCAGACCGGTATCGATTGCTGCGGCTTCCTCGAGACCAAAGACGCGGTATTCGACGCCGAGTTCTGCAGAAAGCGTCGAAAGGCTCGCTTCGTTGCGGCCGGCGAGAACAAGCGGCGTGCCTGCTTCCTTCGCATGCTTAGCCGCCATGCGGCCGGTATAGCCGGTCGCGCCGTAGATCATCAGTTTTGTCATGTCAGTGCTGCCATTCCTTGTAGACGAATTCGAGGCTATAGCCGTCCGGATCACGGACCTGGGCGGCGTAATAGCGGGGGTCGTAGTGGAGCTGTGCTCCCGGCGGATGGATTTCCGAGGCGCCTGCCGTCATGGCGGCGGCGAAGGCTGCATCGACCTCAAAGGTGCCATCGGCGACGAAGCCGACATGGGCCGCGCGGCCTTCGACCACGCCTTCGCGGAGCCAGAAGAACACCCGGCCGTTCGCGCCGAACCCTTTCAGATCCGGATGGCCGGGAGGGCCGTCCTTTCCCTCGTAGTCGTGGGCGTGAACGATGCCGAGCGGGGCCAGCGTCGCTTCGTAGAAGGCGATTGAGCGATCGATGTCGCTGACGGAAATGAAGACATGGTCGAGCATATTGCTCTCCTTCGTTCAGATGATGTAGCCGCCCGCGACCTCGATGTTCTGGGCGTTGATCCAACGGTTTTCCGAAGACAGAAGGCTGGCGACGACGCCACCGATCTCTTCAGGCTCGCCGACGCGGCCGAGTGCGGTCTGGCCTGCAAGCATCGCCTCGAACTCGTCGTTCAGGCCGCCGCCGAGTTCGGTGCGGATTGCGCCGGGCGCGATCGAGTTCGCCCGGATGCGTCGCTGGCCGAACTCCTTGGCCATGTAGCGGGTCAGGACTTCCAGACCACCCTTGAATGAGGCATAGGGGGCGACGCCTGCAGTCGCCACGCGCGTGGTCGCGCTGGTGATGTTGATGATCTGGCCACCGTCCGCCATCAGCGGCAGCAGGATCTGGGTCAGGAAGAACGGCCCCTTGAGATGGACGTTGAACAGCCCATCGAACTGTTCTTCCGTAACAGTCGCGATCGGATTGAAGAGGCCGTATCCCGCATTGTTGACGAGACAATCGAAGTCTTCCCGTCCGAAGACCGACCGCAGTTCCGATGCAACAGCGTCGCGAAATGCCGGGAACGCGCCGACCTCGCCGACGTCGAGCTTTAGGGCGACGGCCTTGCCGCCGTTCCTCATGATCGTCTTCACGACATCCTGCGCCTTTGCAGGATTGCTGTTGTAGGTCACGACGACACCCATTCCCTTGGCCGCGCATTCGATGGCTGCGCTGGCTCCGAGACCCCGGCTTCCTCCGGTGACGATGACGATCTTCATGGCTGTTTCCTTGGCTGTTTGCTGTGCCCCGAAGCTAGGCCTGCACCGTCTCGCCCGCTCACCTATTCCTCTCCGAAGCTTGCCTATTTCTGCTTTCCAGTTGCGGAGGCGATCCTGACCTGTCACGGTCACCTCCATGGAAAAACAACTTGAGGAACTGCGTGACCTGGCCTCTTCGGCGGAAAACCGCCGCACGGAAACAGGAATTCCCCGTGTTGCGATAGTCCAGGGCGAGATCCCGGAGCATCGGCTTTCGGCCGTCTACGAGCCGATGATCAACCTGATCCTGATTGGGTCGAAGACGATGACGGTTGGCGAGCGGACTTTTGCCTACGACCCGGCAACGTATTTCGTCATGTCGGTCGACCTTCCGGCTGTGGGATCGGTTCATCCTTCTGTGGCGGGGGAACCCTATCTCGCGGTCAGCCTGACACTCCACCCGCCGACAGTCGCTGCTCTCATCAGCGACCTGCCCGTGCAGGTCTGCAGCAAGCTCTTCGGCTCCGGCTTCTCCGTCGCGCCGGTCAACGACGAGTTCCTCGACGCCTGGGTGCGGATGCTCCGGCTGATGGACCGTCCGGACGAAATCGCCGTGCTTGCGCCTGCATACGAGCGTGAGATCCTCTTCAGAGTGCTGCAAGGCCCGCTGGGCTGGATGCTGCGCGACATTGCCGCGCCCGATGCGGCACTGTCGCGGATCGGCATTGCGATCCAATGGATCCGGGAAAATTTCGCCAAGCCGCTCAGGGTCGAGGCGCTCGCCGAAATGGCAGCTCTGAGTGTCTCGGCGTTCCATCGACACTTCAAGGCCATCACGGCACTCAGCCCGATCCAGTACCAGAAGCAGGTCCGCCTGCTGCACGCGCGCAGGCTTTTGATGGCTGGAGAAGGAACGGCAACGTCGGTCGCCTTCGGCGTTGGTTATGAAAGCCCGAACCAGTTCAGCCGGGAATATGCAAGGCAGTTCGGGCTACCGCCCTCGAAGGATCTCGTGCGGCTTCGGGGTGAGGCTGTGTGACGGCGTCTGGGCCGGGATGCATTCATCCAACGTCCCCTTCGGGCCGACTGCGGTCACTGGTGGCAACGACTACATAAATCCGGAAAATCACAGCCGGTGAAGGCAACACCGCGAAAGCCATTGCAATGATGCGTGAATGACAATGGTGATCCGCGCCCGAGGGCGGGATCACCACTATCGAGATCGTCGAGTTGATTCTCGCAAACGTCTAGTTCTGATGCAGCATCACGGCGGAGGGCGGCGCCCCGTTATCCGTCGTCTTGCTATCGTGGCCGGCCACGACGATGAGCATCACGCAGGCGACCAGCCCGGAGACGAAGAGCGCTCCATATACCATCGTCCGTTCTCCCTGTAGCCCCGAACGTCGACCTTGAGCGAGGGCTAAACTAAGGAGGCCAAGGTAACCAGAAGCCTAAGCGACAGGGTTGAGGGATACTTAAAATGCCGGGCAATCGATTAACCACATATCGTGCCATCCGAGCGGCCAGACGATCTCAGCTCGACCTGAGGCTCCGGACCTTGGAGAGAATATCGTCCGACAGCGCCGACACCAGCGCCTGGTCCGCCCCCTTGCGCGGCACCAGCACGAACTCGACATCCTCGAGCACGGGCAGCTTGCCCTTGCCGATCACCTTCAGCCCCGATGGCGCCATGCTGCGCGGCTGCACGAGCACGCCCATGCCGGCGCGCGCCGCCGCCGTCAGTCCGCTGAGGCTCCCGCAGGTGCAGACGATCCGCCAGGAAATCTGGTGCCGCCCCAGCGCCTCAAGCGAGATAGCCCGTGTCACGCTCGGCGGCGGAAAGGCGATCAGCGGCAAAGGCGAGGCGCTCATGATGTGATCCGGATCACGCGCCAGCCACACCAGCGGCTCGCGATAGACCAGCCGCCCCCGCGCGTCACCCAGCCGCCGTTTGGCCAGCACCAGATCGATCTCGCCATTGTCCTGCATTTCATAAAGCACACCCGAGAGCGCCACCGTCAGCTCCAAGTCGACCGACGGGTGCGAGCGCACGAAATCCTCAAGCACGCCGGGCAGCTGGCTGGTGACGAAATCCTCAGAAACCCCGAGCCTCAGCTTGCCGCGCAGGCTGCGCCCGCCGAACAGCGATTGCACCTGCCCCTCGATCGAAAGCATGGCGCGCGCATGCGACAGCAGCGCCTCGCCATCCGTCGTCAGCACCACCTTGTGGGTATCGCGCGCGAGCAGCCGCCGCCCGACCGACGTCTCCAGCCGCTGGATATGCTGGCTGACGGTGGATTGCCCGAGCCCCAACCGCTCGGCGGCCAGCGTGAAGCTCCCCATCTGCTCGACGGCGACGAAGCTGCGCAATTGCGTAAGATCAAGCATGATTATCCCGCTTCGCGATAACTGTTATTTCTTGCATCGCGTATCATAATGGAAGAAACAGGATTGATCCATCAAAAGCCGGCTACAATGCCGAATAAGCCGAGACTAAGCCCATGCGCCGTTTCCTGCCCGATACTTTCACGATCCTCCTGGTCTGCACGGTCATCCTTGCATCGATCCTGCCTGCAAGCGGCGCCTTCGCCGGCTATTTCGGCACGGCGACCACCATCGCGATCGCGCTCCTCTTCTTCCTGCATGGCGCCCGCCTGTCGCGCGACGTGGTGATTGCGGGCTTGCTGCACTGGCGGCTGCATCTGGTCATCCTGCTCACCACCTTCGGCGTCTTCCCGCTGCTCGGCATGGGTCTCGGCTTCATCCCTGATTCGATCCTGCCGCATTCGCTCTATCTCGGCATTCTCTTCCTCTGCGTGYTGCCATCAACGGTACAGTCGTCGATCGCCTTCACCTCGATGGCCGGCGGCAACGTGCCGGCCGCGATCTGCTCGGCCTCGGCATCGAACATCTTCGGCATGTTCCTCACCCCGCTCCTCGTCGGCCTGCTCTTTTCGGTCGGCGGCCATGGCGGCTTTTCCTGGGATGCGCTGCTGCAGATCTTCACGCAGCTGCTGCTCCCCTTCATCGTCGGCCAGGTGCTGCAGCCCTGGATCGGCGACTGGATCCGCGCCAAGAAGAAGATCCTGATGCCTGTTGATCGCGGCTCGATCCTGATGGTCGTCTACCTCGCCTTCTCGACCGCCGTCGTCGAGGGCCTGTGGCACACCTTCTCGCTGTCAGACATCGCCGTCGTCATCGTCGCCGACATGGTTTTGCTGGCGCTCGTCCTCTGCGCCACCACCTTCGGCAGCCGCTTGATGGGCTTCAACGAAGCCGACCAGATCACCATAACCTTCTGCGGCTCGAAGAAGAGCCTGGCGAGCGGCGTCCCCATGGCCAACGTCATCTTCGCCGGCCAGGCAATCGGCGCCATCGTCCTGCCGCTCATGCTCTTCCACCAGATCCAGCTGATGGTCTGCGCCGTCATCGCCCAAAAATACGCCGCCGCCCACCGCCGCCGCATCACCGCCGCCGAAGTGGAACAGGCCGCCAACCCGGCTTGATCGGTCGCGCCGCATTGGCGGCGTGACCCGACGCGCCGCCAACCAGGCGTGCCGAACAACAAAAAAGCGGCGCCCCGTGGGGGACGCCGCTTCCTTGCCATATCCTGGGAGGGATTGGTTAGTTGGTGACTTAGTTGGTGACCTGGGCCTCGATGGCCTTCGGCGCACTCACCGGCTCGGCGGCGATCGCGATCTTGCGGGGCTTCATGGCCTCGGGAATGCTGCGAAGAAGGTCGATGTGGAGCAGACCGTTCTTCAGCGAAGCAGCCGTCACCTCGACATGGTCGGCAAGCTGGAAGCGACGCTCGAAAGTGCGCTTGGCGATGCCGCGATAGAGGAATTCGGAGCCTTCCGCATTGTCTTCATTCTTCTCGCCCTTGACGGTGAGAGCATGGGCCTGCGCTTCGATCGAAATTTCGGTTTCGTCGAAACCTGCGACGGCCATGGTGATGCGGTAGGTGTTTTCACCGGTGCGCTCGATATTGTAGGGCGGATAGGTCTGGCCCTGGTCGGGCTGGCCCAAGCTGTCGAGCATGGTGAAGAGACGGTCGAAACCGACGGTGGAACGATAGAGGGGAGAGAAGTCTACGTGACGCATGGTGTCCTCCTGAGGAAGCGACTGATTGCGATAAATTGCCCCAAAAACCCCTTGATCGGCAGTTTCGGGACGGTTCCGCGGACCCGTTCTGGCGTCCGCTACCATGAGATGGGGATGGCTTTTTCGGACTTCAAGACCCTTTCGAAGAGCCGCCCACAACCACTGAAAATCCACGGCCAGCCACAGTGAACCGCGCATGAACACCCGGTTCGGCATCCGTTCAGATGCGCGGACCTAATGATTGCGTCATCGGGTTACACTGGCTCGATGGCTGGAGTGTATCGTCCCTTCGTCTTCAGCCCGATCTCCGGCCGGCACTGCGCTCCCCTCAGGTCCCGCATGCCGGCCACTTTTTTGACCGGGCGCGGGCGACGCGCATCTCGGGAACGCTTTTTTCTTTGATTTGACAGGCCGATCGCCTATCCGCTTTACTTCAATCCCGAATCCTTTCGAAGGGCGCGCGCTGACGGCTATGGAACAGGTTCTGTTTTCGACACCCGGCAATCCGGTTCCGGAAAATCGCACGGAAGGCTTCTTCGAGACGCATGACGGCCTGAAGCTGCGCTACGCCGTCTTCCGCTCCCAGGCATCCGTCGCCAAGGGCACCGTCGTGCTTTTGCACGGGCGCAACGAATTCATCGAGAAATATTACGAGACGATCCGCGACCTGACCGACAAGGGCCTCTGGGTCGCCACCTTCGATCTGCGCGGCCAGGGCAATTCCGACCGCATGCTGAAGAAGCGTCACTACGGCCATGTCCGCCGCTTCGTCGACTACGAGCACGACCTCGACACTTTCCTCGAAAAAGTCGTGCTGCCCGATACCCGCCTGCCCTTCTATATATTGGCGCATTCGACCGGCGCGCTGATCGCGCTGTCGGCTGCTCCTTATCTGACGACGCGCATCGAGCGCATGGTGCTGACGGCGCCCTTCATCGGCCTCTCCGGCCAGGCCGCCTCGGCGGGCACCATCCGCTGGCTCGCATCCGCGGCCTGCGCGCTCGGCCTCGGGTCGCATCCGCTGTCGCGCAAGCTCAGGGAAAAGCCCTTCCGCGACAATCCGCTGACATCGGACGAGGTCCGCTTCGAACGCAACGTCGCGATTGCTGAGGCAAATCCCGATCTGACGCTCGGCCCACCCACCGCGCGCTGGCTGGTCGAATCCTTCAAGACCATCGAGCGCGTCACCGCGCCGAACCACCTCTTTTCGATCACCATCCCGACCGTCGTGATAGCCCCGACGCGCGATACGATCGTGCCTTACATCGCCCAGGAGCGTCTCTCGCGCTATTTCCGCGCAGGCCAGCTGGTGCCGATCAACGGCGCTCGTCACGAAGTGTTGCAGGAACGCGACGTCTACCGGCAAGCGGCGCTCGCCGCCTTCCACGCCTTCATTCCGGGCGCGGATGCCGAGGTTTCCGAAGAATTCGAGGGCTTCGGCACTTGAGCCGAAGCACCATTACTGAGGTCCGATCCCCAGCGAGCACTTCCGAAATCGCATGGTTCCGGCCGGCCCGATCACATTTTGAGACAAAAATGTAACGCGGTGTTTGAATTTTTACGATTGTAAGATAATAGTTACTCACTTTTTCGATAAGGGCTGAACTAATCACATAGGGGGCACCTGGCGTTGAGGGCGCATTACGTATTGGGACGATCTCTCTTCGGGATCATGATTGTGGGCTTAGCTGCCACGGGGTGCACGAGCACGCCAAAGACCACCGGCAGCATTCAGACGACCAAGCGTCTGCATACCGGCACGCCCGGTAAGGTCACCTACAATTACACGACGGAAGACCGAGCCTGCCTCAAGCGGGCGATGTATTTCGAATCGCTGCATTCCGACCACGACGGCTACATGGCTGTCGGCAGCGTCGTGATGAACCGACTGACATCGCCGGCTTATCCCAAGTCCATTTGCGGCGTCGTTTCGCAGGCCAAGCAGTTCGCCCCCGGCGTCATGACCCGTGAGGTCAAGGCACAGGCGGAGCCCGATCTCAACGCCGCCGCCGACGCACTCCTGAAGGGTGAGCGCAATCCCGCCGTCAAGGAAGCCATGTTCTTCCATACCGACGGTATGAAGTTCCCCTACGACAACATGCACTACGTGACGGTTGCCGGCGGCAATGCCTTCTACGAGAAGCGCGGCGCCGATGGCGAGCTGCAGACCCCTTCGCCGCTCCCCGCCTACGAAGTCGCGATGAATTTCGTGCCCGCTCACAGCCAGATGGCGGCACAGTTCGAATTGCTGACACCAGCTTCTTCGCCGGCCCGCGAGCCGATCCCGATGGCTGAGGGCGTCGTCGAAACCGCCTACGAAGCACCGGAAAGCGTCCCCGTGCCACAGGCCGCCCCCATGCAGACGACCGCGGAAGCGGTCCGCATGGAAGAGCCGCAGGTTCAGCAGGCACAGGTGCAGCAGGGCCAGGCGCAGGGCCAAGTCCAGACCGCCCAGCTGCAGCCGGCCCAGGTTCAGCAGCAGTTCCAGCAGGCTCGTTTCCAGCAGACTCAGCCGCAGCAGGCCCAGACCAAGCAGCAGCATGTGCTGCAGGTTCCGGTCCAGCAGGCCTATGTCCCGTCCGAGCCGGCGCCGGCCGCCTTCGAGGCCGTTGCCTACACCGTCCCGACCGCCGTGGCCGTGCCGACGCCGCGCCCACCGGCCTTCGACACCGCCCGCATGCGCGGCGGCATCGGCGGCTGATCTCAGGCCTACCGAGACGATCGAACAAAAAAGGGTTCCAGCCTGCCGGCGGAACCCTTTTTCTTTGCTTGTCTGTCTGTATGTCCGGTCTATGGCGCGTCATCGCTGACGCGCCAGATCGCGATCGTCAGGCCACTCTCGCCAGCGGCGCCATGCCGCGCGCGCTTCGCTCGTCGCCGACCTTGAACTGGCCGATCAGCTCGAACAGAGCACTCGCCTCCGCCGCGAGCTTGCGGCTCGCCGACGCGGTCTGCTCGACCATCGCCGCATTGCGCTGCGTATCCTGATCCATCGACATCACGGCCTCGTTGATCTGGCCCAGCGCCTGCGATTGCTCGCGCGCCGCCACCACGATGCCGGAAACGTTGTCATGCACCTGCAGCACCCGCGACGCGATCGCTTCCAGCGCCGCACCGGTCTTGTCGACCAGCGCCACCCCATCGCGAACCGAGGCTTCGCTATCGTGGATCAGCGCCTTGATTTCCTTGGCCGCATCGGCCGAACGCTGCGCCAGCTGTCGCACCTCTTGTGCCACGACCGCGAAGCCCTTGCCGGCTTCCCCGGCACGCGCCGCCTCGACGCCGGCGTTCAGCGCCAAGAGATTGGTCTGGAAGGCGATATCGTCGATGACGCTGACGATGCCGGCGATCTGGGTCGAGGAACGCTCAATGCGCGCCATCGCGTCCACCGTCTGCCTGACGACATCGGCGGAATCCTGCGCACTCTTCGTCGTGTCATCGACAAGACGCCCCGCATCCGCTGCCCGGCGCGCCGAGTCGGACACGGTCGTGGAAATCTCGGTCACCGCCGCTGCGGTTTCTTCCACGGACGAAGCCTGCGATTCCGAACGGCGGGCGAGATCGTCGGACGCCGCACTGATCTCGCGCGTTCCCGATGCGATCTGCGTCGCGTTCCTGGCGATCGCCTGCATCGCCGACCGCAACCGGCCAATCGAGGAGTTGTAATCGGTGCGCAGCGTCTCCAGCGAGGCGATGAAGGGCTTTTCGATCGTCTGGTCGAGGTCGCCATCCGCCATCGCCTGCAGGCCAACGGCGAGCTCCTTGACGGCCCGCACCCGCTCGCTGACATCGGTCGCGAACTTGACGACCTTGAACACCTTGCCGCTCATGTCGAAGATCGGGTTATAGGAGGCCTGGATGAACACCTTGCGGCCTCCCTTGCCGATACGCGCGAACTCGTCGGCGGCGAACTGCCCGGCCGCCAGGCTGCGCCAGAATTCTTTATACTCCGCACTTTGGGCATAGGCCGGATCGCAGAACATCGAATGATGCCGCCCGCGAATTTCCTCCAGCGTATAGCCGAGCGTCTTCAGGAAATTCTCGTTGGCCGTCAGGATATGGCCGTCGGGCGTGAACTCGATCGTCGCCTGCGCGCGCGAGAGCGCATCAAGCTTGCCAGCATCTTCCGCGCTCTTCAGCTTCGTATCGGTAATCACGGTGGCAAACTTGACCACCTTGTAGGGCGCGCTCCCCTTGAAGACCGGATTGTAGGAGGCCTCGATCCACACTTCGCGCCCGCCCTTGCCGATGCGCTTGTACTGCCGGCGATCGAATTCGCCCTTGTTCAATTGCTTCCAGAACGCGGCATAATCCGCGCTCTTCGCCTCTTCCGGGTCCACGAAAATGCTGTGATGCCGGCCGATGATCTCGTCGGCGCGGTAGCCCATCGCCTGACAGAAATTCTCGTTGGCGAAGAGGATGTTGCCTGCCATGTCGAATTCGATCACGGCTTGGGAACGGCTGACGGCATCAAGAACGGCCTTGGCACCGGTCGCGGATCCGAAAGAAAAAAGCTGCATTATAATTTGCCTCAAAACCGAAATGCGGACCGCCGGAAAGGCAAAGATCCAAATACATTCATTTCAGCGGCAAGATTTGCAGCGAATTCTTTCCGTTCGATTAATGTTCATCCCATGCGGGCATCTTGTGAGACAAGTAACCGCATGTTTTCGCAAACAAACAACCAATGGGAGATTGCATCGATCGACGAGCAACCGATGCTATTGAACATGGGCTACATCTAACAAAACCAGACCTGATGCCGTCCGCTTTTGTACAACCCTTGCTTTAGCGGCGCAGGATCGCCACCGCAGCATCATAGACCGCCTGGCTGCCGGCAGCGATGACCGAGCCGCCATTCTCCGGCCGCCCGCCATCCCAGGTGGTGATGATGCCGCCGGCCTTCTCGATGACGGGAATGATGCCGCCGACGTCGTAGGGCTTCAGGCCGTTTTCGACGACGAGATCGATATGCCCGGCCGCCAGAAGCGCATAAGCGTAGCAATCGGTGCCATAGCGGAAGAGCCGCACCTGGCTCTCGATCTCGCGATAGCGCTCCATCTCGGTGCCCGCGAAGAGATGCGGCGAGGTGGTGAACAGGATGGCATCGGAAAGCCCGGCACAATCACGCACCTGAAGCCGCTTCTCGCCCTCGGGACCGGTGTAATAGGAGCCGCTCTCGTCGGCGAAATAGCGCTCGCCGGTAAACGGCTGCTCGATCATCCCCATGATCGCCCGGCCATCTCTGTAGAGACCGATCAGCGTCCCCCAGACGGGAACGCCCGAGATGAACGCCCGCGTGCCGTCGATCGGGTCGATCACCCAGACATGCTCGCGGTCGAGCCCGACATTGCCGAACTCCTCGCCGAGAATGCCGTGCTCGGGAAAATGCTGTTCGATCAGCGCCCGGATCGCCACTTCCGCTGCCCGATCGCCCTCGGTGACGGGGTCGAAGCCCGACGCAAGCTTGTTCGTCACGCCGGTCCCGGAGCGAAACCGCGGCAGCGTCTCGGCCTTGGCGGCTTCCGCGAGGCGATTGAAGAAGGTGCGATCAGGAAACATGAGGGACATCCGTGTGAGACTGTCGATGCCGCTTTCCATAGCCGAAAAGCCTCATTTTGCAAACGGAAGCAGCAACTTTTAGCCGGCTGCACATATTTTGCGCACCGCAATAAAATGATTGACAATTGTGCACTGCAATAGTAGCGTCTCCCTACAGTCTTCTGACTGTAAATACCCTCCTTGGGTGTTTCCTCCCTAGACTTGGACCGCCGCAAGGCGGTCTTTTTTTGTCGGGTTGGAATGGCAACCAAGAGGAACGGCTGAAGTCCGCAACTCTGACGCGGAAAAGCTACACCATCTTCAAGACAGTATTAGTACGCTGGATCGCCGTCGCCGCGACATGCTGAAACGCCGGCCTGATCATCAGTTGGGCGATAGCGGCCGAGACGAAATCGACATTGAGCCCGGCGATCGCTGACAACGTTGCCTCGACATGCGGGCGATAACGCCGAAGTTCCTCAACGAGCTCGCGCTCATGGCTCTCGGCAGCGGCGGCAATGTCAAAAATGTCACGGGGTCGAATGGACGCTCCGCGATAATAGATCTTCTTGGCAACGATCTCGGGCACCGTCTCCAGAAGTACGGTCGCATTCTCGACGGACATACGAGCATAGGGAACGGACGTCAGCCCACGAGCAACGATAAAATCGATCTCCCCGACCCCAGTGAAGGCGAACTTCTGGAACTTGACGCCATCTCCTTCATACCCGTCGGGAACGACATCAAATTTCAATTCGGCTTTCACGGGATCGAGATAGCCCAGCACTTGAGGATCTGGCAGAAAAATATCGACGTCATGGCTGTCACGATGCTCGATCTGCAGCATCATCGCGGTGCCACCACCGAAGGACCACTCGTCGATGATAGGATAGGCGCGATTGACCTGATCGATCAGGCTTGTCGCGATGCGAAAAAGCCGCCTCCAATCCGGAGGACCGCCGATCGTCACGCTGCCAACGGGTAGGTTTCGCCGGAATAGACGGAAAACGCCCTGGCGGCCTCCACCAATTCAGGCAATGGGATACCGACAGAGGCCGCGAACGCCGCCTGAAGCTGCGGGGTCACTTCCGCGAAGAAGGACGACATGTGGCCGGGTACGGTCTTCGCCTCATCCATATGCGAGAGATAAAACGCCAGCTCGGCGGCCGTCAGCTTGCGCCCGTAAGGCGCATTGACAGTCCCCAAAACCGTAGCTGCGATATCCATCGTCACCACCATTGACCGATAGCCAAAAATAGAGCTGCCCGGACCAAGCGTCAATGCGCTCGGAAAACCGCCCTACTCCGCCGCCAGCGCCGTATCGCCGGCGAACTTGGCGACGTAGTCGGCCATCTGGCGCATGAAGGAGGTGATCGCGGCGGCCACGAGCGGGAAATCGGCGCGGCGCTCTAGCGTCACTTCGTCGACATAGATCGAGCGGTTGACCTCGATCTGCAGCGCGTGCAGGCCGCGCGAGGGGCGGCCGTAGTGCTCGGTGATGAAGCCGCCGGCATAGGGCTTGTTGCGGATCGCGGCGAAACCCATCTCCTCGAAGATGCTGACGGCCATGCGCGACAACTCAGCAGAAGCGCTGGTGCCGTAGCGATCGCCGATGATGAAATCCGGCCGCGAGGTGGCGCCGGCGACGCGGATATTGCCCGGCATCGAGTGGCAGTCGATCAACACACCGAAGCCGAACTGCACATGCGTGCGCGCAATCAGCCGGCGAAGTGCGGCGTGATAGGGCTTGTAGACCGCCTCGATCCGATCGAGCGCCTCCTGCACCGGCAGGCGACGCGCGTAGATCTCCATGTTCTCGGCAACGATGCGCGGGATAGTCCCGAGCCCGCCGGCCACCCGCAGCGAGTTGATATTGGCGTAGGCAGGCAACAGCCCGTCGAACATGCGCGGGTCGAGCTCGTATGGCTCGCGGTTGACGTCGAGATAGGCGCGCGGAAAATTGGCGAGAAGCAGCGGCGCCCCAAGCGCACCGGCCGCCGAAAACAGCTCGTCGACATAATGGTCTTCCGAGCGGCGGATCGAAATCCCCTGCAATCTCGATTGCGCGATGAATTCGGGCGGATAGATGYGGCCGCTGTGGGGGGAATTGTAGACGAATGGAATGGTATGCGACGCGGGTTCCCGTATCTCAAAAAGCTCGTACGCGGGAATCTCGTCCACCTGTTTCCCTCTTAACCATGCTGGCAGGCAGCTATATCGCCCATGTTGCCAGTTGAAGGCCGCCAAGTCCATACTATCTCATGGGGATGACGCTTTGCACAGGCGCTTCACCGGTTGTTTACCGGCCGAAATCTAGTGTAAATGACCAATACTCACGCATAAATTCCACTGATCAGCGGTCTGGATAATGACTCAGAAGATACTTCTTGCAGAAGACGACAACGACATGCGCCGCTTCCTTGTGAAGGCGCTCGAAAAGGCAGGCTACAAGGTCCTGTCCTACGACAACGGCGCCAGCGCATACGACCGCCTTCGCGAAGAACCCTTTTCCCTTCTTCTCACCGACATCGTCATGCCCGAAATGGACGGCATCGAGCTGGCGCGCCGCGCCACCGAACTCGATCCCGACCTCAAGGTGATGTTCATCACCGGTTTTGCGGCCGTGGCACTCAATCCTGATTCGAAGGCACCGAAGGACGCGAAGGTCCTTTCCAAGCCTTTCCACCTCCGCGACCTCGTTGACGAAGTCAATAAAATGCTTGCGGCCTAAGGGTTCTGTGGGCCCATGTCACAAATCTGAAAAAGGCCTATTGACGGCCAAATAGGTTTGTGGTCTATGCGCCGACATCGGATGGGCGTGTAGCTCAGCGGGAGAGCACTACGTTGACATCGTAGGGGTCACAGGTTCAATCCCTGTCACGCCCACCATCCAGATTAGACTGAATAGTCAAGGGCTTAGCGAGAAATCGCTGAGCCCTTATTCGTTTCGGATATCCGCGCAGAGCGCCGGAGAACCTGCCAGGAATGCTAAAAAGCGATCCCCTAAAATACCGCATCCACACCCCAACCTCGTTCAGAATCCATTAAGCCAACCAATGCCATCTTCTGGGCATGTTGAGTGGCTATCGAGCCTCTCGATCTTAACGGAGACGCATGCGAATGAAGAAGATGGCTCTGTACGCTGTGGTTGCCGCAACCACGTTCAGCAGCGTCCTGGCGACCACCGCGCCAGCAATGGCGCAGTATTACGACCGTCGCCCGCCGGGCTATGGTTACCGCGACCAGCCGCCACCCCCGCCGCCCCCGCGCCGCCGTCATCACAATGATGGCGCCGTCATCGCCGGTGGTCTTGCGGCCGGCGTCATCGGCGGCCTGATCGGCGGTGCGATTGCCAACGGCAATTCCGGCCCGCGCTATATCGACCCGCCACCGCCGCCCCCGCCGCGTTGCTGGTTTGAGGATCGCCAGGTGCAGAACGCCTATGACGGCGGCTACCACATGGAAAGCATCCGCGTCTGCCGTTAACGATGTCGGGCATTGTGCCCGGCACCAAAGCAGCAACCACCGCCCCGGTCTCCGGGGCGTTTTGCTGTCGGGCATCGCGCAAGCCAGGCGCTGAAACGAAAAGAGGCCCGGCGGTTGGGCCGGACCTCTTCATGTCGAGCGAACTGCGCGAACGCTTATTCGTGGATCGTATAGGAGCCCATTTCGCAGAGGTTCTGCGTGTCGGTGGTCGTGTCGAGGTTGGAGCCTTCCTCGAACTCGAACTTCATGTCGTATTTGCAGACGTCGCGGCCGTCGCCGATGGTGATGTCCATGCTCTCGCCCGGGTTCAGCACCTGCTTGCCGAAGACGTCGTCTTCCCACTCGTTGACGCCAACGGGCGAGGTGTAGAAATTGGTGAGCACCGAGTTGGTGCCGTTCTTCAGCGTGAAGACCAGGTCTTCCGCGTGAGAGACGCCTGCAAATGCCAGAAATGCGATGGCGGAGACCGCCGACAGCGTGATGTTTCTCATGTTTCCCCTCAAAACGCCCCACACGGGGCGCGACGGTCTTATTATCGGATGAGCATATGTAAAAGTGGTTTCGGCAGCCATTTCTGGTGGCTTTTCTTGGGCTGCGAAGTTGTGTGCCATGACATTGAAAGTCTAGCGTGCTGACCAATTTCGAACACAGTAGAATGTCATGGCCTCGGTGCTGTGGCGTTACGATTAGGCATGACGAGGTATTGAAATGAAACTGGTAATCCTGACCGCCGGCGCACTTCTGTCGGCATCGATCGCGCAGGCAGCGGGCACCGCACAGCAGAACTTCCCAGGCGCCCCTGGCGCGCTGACGCTGGCCGGCCGATGCAGCAAGCTCGTCGTCGGCAAGGTCGATGTCTCCAAGCCCTGCCAGAACGAGATCGCCAGCGTCACGCTGGTCAACGGTCAGGTCACCTTCATCTTTTCCGCAGAAGGCAAGATGCTCGGCTTCCAGGGCGACGGCACCAAGATCAAGCCGGCATCAGCGGGCAACGTCACGCTGCCGCTCGATATGGTGGTGACGGGCGCCGGCCAGAAGATGACCGGTCAGGTCAAGGTCTCGGGAAGCTGCACGCTCGGCAACCCCTATGACGGCAAGCCGGTCGCGATCGAATGCAGCGCCAAGAGCACCGACACCGCCTTCTCCGCAGTCTTCAAGACCAACGGCAAGGCACCGAAGCAGAAGTAAGCCTAGACGATCCTCAGGCGCACCAGGCGCCCTTGCCTGGCTTGCGCGCCAGGCCTTCGTCAACCAGCTGCGCGCCGATCGAGCGACCGTCGCGCGAGATGACCCGGGGGGCGGCCCCCTTGTCGGGCTGGCCGGCGGCGTTCATCGAGAACGATCCGGCATTCAGAAGATTGAGCAGCCGGAGCTTGGCCGCGAAGCCGGCCTTGCGCTCGCCGTCGCAGCGCGCATTGTCGATGCCTGGGCTGACGATATCGGCGATGACGATCTTCTCGCCCTTGTACCAGAAGGTGCTGCCGTCGGCGACGCAGTTGATATGCTCGCCCTGCCCGCAATAGCCGAAGGCAGCCTTGGCGGATTGCGTCTGCGCCGGTGAAATGGACGCTGGCGAAATCGAAACCGGCTCCGCCTTTTCCGCGACGGGCCCCTTGGACGACGGGATCGGCACGGCCGCCGGCGGAATGATCCTCGAGACCGGCGCGATCGACGCCGTCTGCCTCGGTCCCGTATCCCGGCTCGTATCCTTGATGGCCTCACGCACCGCATCGCGCTCGCGCGGCGTGCTCTTCGCCACGCTGACCGGCCGCGAGGCCGAAGGCGCATGAGAGGCGAGCAACGGCTTCACGCTCTTCCAGTTGTCGTAAACGGCGATGCCGCCGAAGGCGAGCGCACCCACGACCACCCAGGGAAGCGGGCTGCCGCCTCCGCTCTTCCTCGCTCCCGCCCGCGAGCGTGTCGATGTCTTGCGGCGTGTCGCTGTCTTGGCCATGGCGTCCCGATTCCCGTGATGGCCGATTATCGCCGCGCAATCCTTTCCGAAAGGTTGGCAAGCGCCATTTGCCCCCGGCAAGTTTCGCCCAGCAAATTTCGCCTGGCACGTTACCTTTGCCCCCGCCGCCACATCATCGCGCCATTTGCTCGCTAGAGTTCTCCGCTCACATTTGATTGATGGGGCTGGTCTTCGAAAACGCTGGCATGGCTCGATCCAGCTGCCTATCTGAGGCGTGATCGCTGCGACAGCGATGATGGAAAGCCACGATGGCTGCTTAAAAGAAGTAAACGCATGACGCGACGATATCTGAGATTTCTGAAGTGGCCGGCAGGCCTCGCGCTCGGCGCGGTGCTCCTCGTCCTCGGCCATGCCGGCATCGGCCAGCTCACGGGAAATTTCCACGAAGTCATCCCCGGCGAGCTCTATCGTTCCGCCCAGCCGAGCGGCTCCGATATCGCCACCTATGCCGACACCTATGGCATCAAGACGATCGTGAACCTGCGCGACGAGGAGCGCACCGACTGGTACCGCAATGAGGCGGCCGCCGCTGAAAAGGCCGGCATCACCCTGATCGATTTCCCGATGTCCTCGTCGAAGCTATTGCCGATCCCCGAGGCCGAGCGCCTCGCCAAGCTGATGGCGGATGCGCCGAAACCGCTCCTCATCCACTGCGAACACGGCGCCAATCGCACGGGCCTCGCCTCCGCGATCTATGTCGGCGCCGTCGGCAAGCTCAGCGAGACCTTCGCCGAATTCCAGCTCAGCCCCTACTTCGGCCACTTCGCCCTCCCCGGCATCGGCCGCTACGAACTCACCCGCTCCTGGGACGCGTTTGAGGAAACGATCGGGTTTTGACGCGAACCGAGTGTGGCGCCTTCGGCGCCGCGTACGGCAATAACTCTGATAGCCCGCCACTCGCTCTCATGCTTCATGGTCAGGTCAACGGGCACGGTATTTACGGTCATCTATCTCTCTCGCTATCGGCTGGAATTCAGTTATTTGCGTCGCCCTTGTCGGAGCCCTTGTCGTCGCTCGTGATCGGCCCCTCTCGCGACAAATCTCCACCCGTCACATGCGCGGGTACGTGGATGTCGTGGTGAACCCCCGGCGTCAGCGTCAAATCAACCTGATGCGGCGGCATCACCTGGGCTGTCTTCATCCGGTTCGGCTTTGCTCGCTTCATGCGGTCGGCCGCTTGCGTGCGCTTGTCGGGAATATGGGTGTCTGGAACGTGGCTATGGGTCGGCATGGTCGTCCTCTCCCTTATCGTTGCACTCTTCGCTTTACACTGGCTCCGTTTCCCGACCGCACACCGAGCGCGCCGCGACTGAAGTCGGCGGCCCATCGGCGACACATCTGTCGGGCAACTGAGGACCTAACGACCGGAGCGCCGGATGGTTCCCGAGAAAAGCGATCACGCGCCCCAGCCCGATCTTGACTGAGCCGCGAACTTCACTATCTCTGTGAACATCCCTCGGCCTCAGACATCGGCCGACGGGCAACCTGGTGCCGGGCCCCTCTGGCGAGAGTTTTTACGGCGCTCTCGTGATGTCGGTACCGCCTGCAGATAAGCCGGCGGATTTTCATTCGATGAAAAAGCACACCATGCCTCATGCGCATGCCCGTTGTGGTATGTCGCATCCTCTTTGCGTATCCACGCCCTTGAACACCGCGATCAGTGGGGAGGTTCGCTCATGAGCACCCCCACCAAGACGAAATCGACACTCAGCTACTTCACCTGGTCCTTCATCGTCACCGCCGTCGGCCTCGCGCTCGGCGCGGCCCTCGGCTGGCAGACGACCGGCACGATCGGCGGCATGGCGACCGTCTTCTTCATTTGTACGGTGCTGGCCGTGCTCGAAATCTCGCTCTCCTTCGACAACGCCATCGTCAACGCCAACAAGCTGAAGGAGATGACGCCGGAGTGGCAGCATCGCTTTCTGACCTGGGGCATCGTCATCGCCGTCTTCGGCATGCGCATCGTCTTCCCGCTGGCAATCGTCGCCATCGCGGCGCAGATCGGCCCATGGGAAGCGCTGGTTCTCGCCGCCCGCGAGCCTGCCGAATATGCCCGCATCATGAACGACGCACATCTGCCGATCGCGGCCTTCGGCGGCACCTTCCTGATGATGGTCGGCCTCAACTACTTCTTCAACCATGAGAAGGAGGTGCACTGGATAGCAGGCCTCGAACGCATGATGGCCCGCTCGGCCACCATCAAGGGCATCGAGATCGCCTTCGTGCTGGCCCTCATCCTGGTCTTCTCCTCCTTCCTGCCGGAAGAAGAAGCCAGCACCTTCGTGCATAGCGCCATCTATGGTCTTCTGACCTTCCTCGCGGTCGAGGTGGTGGGCGGCCTGCTCGATGCCTCGCAAAAGACGATGAGCGCCGCCGCCAAGGGTGGCCTCGGCGCCTTCATCTATCTCGAAGTGCTGGATGCCAGCTTCTCCTTCGACGGCGTCATCGGCGCCTTCGCGCTGACGCAGAACCTCTTCGTCATCGCCATCGGCCTCGGCATCGGCGCCATGTATGTGCGCTCCATGACGATCATGCTGGTGGAAAAGGGAACGCTTGCCGAATACCGCTATCTCGAGCACGGCGCCTTCTACGCCATCCTGATCCTCTCGGTGATCATGTACGTGCAGACGCTGTATCACATCCCCGAAGTCATCACGGGGCTGGGCGGCGCGACCCTGATCGGCATCTCGCTCTGGTCTTCCATCCGCTACAACAGGAAGGAACAGGCCGAAGAGCAGGCGCATGGCGAGACGCATGCGCAAAAGGAACAGCAGGCCCAGGCGCAGACCTGAGCTGGGCGATCCTGACGACTGGCAGCGGCCACCTCGTCCTCACCCCTCATCCCGGCCTTGTGCCGGGATCCAGCAGCGTCGCGTCCGCGACGCTAAGAGGCTCTTTCCAACCCAAGGACTTGGGTTGGCTGGATCCCCGCCACGAGGGGGAGAATGAGGGAGAGAATGCGGCGGCCGTCTCGGACAAAAATAAAGCCCGCGACCGAAAGGTTGCGGGCTGTTTCGTGTCAGGCGGTCAAAGACCGTCTGTTAATTCCAGGCCTAGTGATTGATACGGCCGAACAGGCTCGGATCGATCCCGAGCTTGTTGAGATCGCGCTCGCGGGGGCGGCGGCCGGCTTGTGCGGCGGCGCTGGCGGCATTCGCGGCACCGATCATCGCAAAGGCGCGGCCAAGGAAGCCATCACGAATGGACTGACGGAAGGACATTGTCTTTCTTTCTCTAGCATATGATTGACTGCTCATATATGGGCGCGCGAGGCGGGAACCACAACCGCCGGGATTTCAACCCAGCCATGCGGGAATAGGCGGGGTGGGGGCGAAAGGCGCTAAAAACCAGGCCCCGGCCCGTAGCCCCCCCTCACCCTACCCTCTCCCCGCTGGGGWGAGGGGAAGAGACCGCGGAGGGTGCCGCTTTTCCCTTCTCCCCCACGGGGAGAAGGTGCCCGAAGGGCGGATGAGGGGGCTCCGGGCGCAAAGGCTGCCTCAACAAAACCTCCCAAACCAACCTCACATCACCTCCCCCGGCAACGCCACCGCCTGCAAAATCCACCCCTTCAGCAAATCCGCATCGAACCGCTCATCTTCATGCAGATGCACATACCGCACTCCCTCCTGCTTGGACCCGACAGGCGGCAGCGGATTGAGCGATGCGCCCTTGAAAAACGTCACCTTGATGTACCGATCGAAGCAGTGAAACGCCAGGAACCAACCGCCTTCAGCAGCACCATAGAGCGGCGTGTTCCACTTCACGGCCTTGCGCAGATCGGGAACGAGCCCGGTTATCAGCTCATCGAGTTCCTTCCCCAAAGCACTCTTCCACCCCGGCATCGCCGCGATGTACGCCTGAACCGGGGCATCCCCTTCCCCCTTCGGTATCTGCGGATTGCCGCCGGACAAAAGCTTGGGCGCGCTCATCAGTCCCTCCATGATTGCTTCCCCGACATTAGCAACAGCGAGTGGAAATGTCCGCCCCGCCAGAAAATCCGCGCGCCCAATGCTCCTCGAGCCGACATCCCGATAGCCGCACGCCCACCGCAATGCTATCAGCGACCATCCCCAATCATGGATCGCGCCCGATGCCAGACACCTCGACATTCCTCACCTTCCTCGCCGCCCTCGCGGTGCTCGAGATCACGCCTGGGCCCGACATGATGCTGATCATCGCGCGCGGTGTCGGACAGGGGCGCAAGGTGGCGGTGCTGACGGTCGTCGGCAATATCTTCGTGGCGGGCACGATCCAGGTTGCCCTTCTGGTTCTGGGGCTGGCGTCGCTTTTGGCCGCCTATCCCGCCGCCCTGCAGATCCTGCAATGGGCAGGCGCGATCTATCTTCTTTATCTCGGCGTCAGGATGATCCGGGGCAGCTTCAAGAACCACGCGACCGGCGCGCCAAAGGCGACGCCGGTATCCGGCTGGAGAGCCGTGCGCGAAGGCGCCATCAACAGCCTGACCAACCCCAAATCGCTGCTCTTCATGTTCACCTTCCTGCCGCTCTTCGTCGATCCAAATGCAGGCCCGGTCTGGCTGCAGCTCCTCGTTCTCGGCTCGATCCAGAAGCTGATCGGCGTATTCTCGCTCGGCGGCGTCGCCCTTGCCTCGGGCTCGGTCGGCCAATTCCTGAACCGCTGGCCGAAACTGCTGGCATGGCAGGAACGTTTCACCGGCATCATCATGGTCGGCCTCGGCATCCGCCTTCTCCTGTCAGGCAGTCCTTCGCCGATGCCCTCGGCAGCGCGGTGAGGTAACCCTGCCGCCTTAGCGCCTGTTGGTAGCAAGAGAACAACGACTATGGCATAAAACTCTAAGTCGCGATCAAAGCCTACGAGTGATGAGCCATTCCGCCGGGCCGATAAGGAAGCCGAATGTCGGGAAACGAACAGCAGGTCGAATGGGGTCCCTGTTGCCTTTGCGGCAGCGGCATTGAGCCCACGTCTCCCGACCCACTCCGCCTGACCGCTGAAACCGCCGATGGAAACTGGCAGGCTTGGTTTGCGCATGCCGCTTGCTTCAAAAGCAAGTTGGTCGATCCACCTGACGCGCCACCCGGGTTTTTTGCTCCGGCATATTTCTAGATAACCTTGCCGTTGGCTCTGGCGTCGACGAAACATCGCCCCCATGGACTTCCCCCGCCCCCGCCATACCTACCCCTCCCGGAGGTAACCCATGGCCGAAGTCCTGCTCTTTCACCACGCCCAGGGCCTGACGCCGGGCATGCACATCTTTGCCGATCACCTGCGCGACGCCGGCCATGTCGTGCACACGCCCGATCTCTTCGACGGCCACGTCTTCGCCAGCATCGACGAGGGCATGGCCTATATTGAGGCCACTGGCTTCGATGCACTGCGTGAGCGCGGCGTCAGGCTGGCCGATGATCTGCCGGCCGAGCTTGTCTATGCCGGCTTCTCCTTTGGCGTCGTGCCGGCGCAGCAGCTGGCGCAGACGCGGCCCGGCGCGCGCGGCGCGCTTCTGTTCCACGCCTGCCTGCCGATCTCTGGCGAGTGGTCCTTCGGGCCTTGGCCGGAGGGTGTGCCGGTGCAAATCCACGCCATGGATGCCGATCCGATCTTCATGCGCGAGGGCGATATCGATGCCGCCCGGGAGATCCTGGAGCACGTGAAGGACGCAAGCCTCTTCCTATACCCCGGCGACCAGCACTATTTCGCCGACAGCTCACTCCCCTCCTGGGATTCCGACGCCGCCGAAGTGCTCACCCGCCGCGTCCTCGATTTCCTCCGACACGTCAACGGCGCCGGCGACGGCCTGCCGTAAACAGAAACGGCCGGCGGATGTGTCCATCGCCGGCCGTGAAAGATAGGGGTTTGGGCAGTCTTTTTCTTTATTTCGGCATGAGGCCTCAGTCTTCGTTGGCCGCCAGCTGCGACAGCACCTGCCCGCGCCCGCGCAGACGCAGGATCAGCGGGATGATGAAGGCGGCGGCGGCCACGATCAGAAGCCCCGCCGCGATCGGCGACATGACGAGCGTCGTCACATCCCCCTGGCTGATGGCAAGCGCCCGGCGCAGCTGCTGTTCGGCAAGCGGCCCGAGGATCAGGCCCACCACCGCAGGCGCGATCGGATAGCCGAAGAGCCGCATGATATAGCCGAGCACGCCGAAGCCGAGCAGCATGCCGAGCTCGAACACGGAAGGATTGGCGCCGATGGTCCCGAGCGTCGCAAACAGCAGGATGCCGGCATAGAGCCACGGCTTCGGAATGGTCAGCAGACGCACCCAGAGCCCGATCATCGGCAGGTTCAAGACGAGCAGCATGGCGTTGGCGATCAGCAGGCTGGCGATCAGGCCCCAGACGAGCTGCGGATTGTTGGCGAACAACAGCGGCCCCGGCTGCAGGCCGTATTGCTGGAAGCCGGCCAGCATGATTGCCGCCGTCGCCGTCGTCGGCAGGCCGAGTGTCAGCAGCGGCACCAGCGTGCCGGCGGCGGATGCATTGTTGGCAGCCTCCGGTCCGGCGACGCCCTCGATGGCGCCGTGGCCGAATTCCTCCGGGTTCTTCGCCAGCTTCTTCTCGGTGGCGTAGGACAGGAAAGTGCCGATCTCGGCGCCGCCGGCCGGCATCGCGCCGATCGGAAAGCCGATCGCGGTGCCGCGCAGCCACGCCTTCCACGAGCGGCCCCAGTCCTCCGCCGTCATCCACAGCGAGCCTTTCACCGCCTCGACCTTCTCCTCGATGGAGTTGCCCTGGGCTGCGATATAGAGCGTCTCGCCGATTGCAAACATCGCGACCGCAAGCGTCGTCACCTCGACGCCATCGAGCAGGTCAGGGACGCCAAACGAGAGCCGCGCCTGCCCCGTCTGCTGGTCGATACCGACCATGGCGAGCGCGAAGCCGATGAACAGCGAGGTAAGACCGCGTAGTGCCGAATCCCCGAAGGCCGACGACACGGTAACGAAGGCAAGCACCATCAGCGCGAAATATTCGCGCGGGCCGAACACCAGCGCCAGCTTGACGATATAGGGGGCGATGAAGGCAAGGCCGAGCGTGGCGATCAGGCCGGCGACGAACGAGCCGATCGCGGCCGTTGCCAGCGCCGGCCCGCCGCGGCCGGCGCGCGCCATCTTGTTGCCCTCGAGCGCGGTGACGATCGAGGCGCTTTCGCCCGGCGTGTTGAGCAGGATCGAGGTGGTGGAGCCGCCATACATGCCGCCGTAATAGATACCGGCAAACATGATCAGCGATCCCGCGGGATCGAGTTGGTAAGTCACGGGCAACAGAAGCGCCACGGTCAGTGCCGGCCCGATACCCGGCAGAACGCCAACGGCAGTACCCAGCGTCACGCCGATGAAGGCATAGAGCAGGTTGATGGGCTGCATGGCGACCAGGATGCCCTGGAACAGGAATTCGAAGGTATTCATCGCATCAAGATCCTAGAAGAACAGTCGCTCGAGCGGCCCGGCGGGCAGCGTGAGCTTCAGGAGCTGCGAGAAGATCGCCCAGACGATGAAGCTGAAGACGATGCCGAAGGGGATCGAGTACCACAGCTTGCGCTGCCCGAAGCCGCGCGCGGTTAAGGCGAACATGAGCCCGGTCGCGATCGAGAAACCGGCAGTCTTCAAAAGCAGCATCTGCGCCGCAAGGCCGGCAACGACCCAGACGACGGGAGCGATTTCCTGGCGCTCGCGCTCGGGAAACTCGCCGCGAATGGCTTCGAAGACGGTCCAGATCCCGAGCCCGATCAGCCCGAAGGCGACGACCTTGGGGGCGGTTGCCGGGCCAATGCGGTCATATTGGGCGATGACGCGCATATGCGAGGCATCCCACAGCATGACGGCGGCCACGGCGAAGAGACAGATGGCAATGACCAGCGCCGCCCAATCGGGGCGGCGCTTTTCTGCCACGGGTTGGTTACCCATGCTCATTGAACAAGTCCGATGTCTTTGAGGATCGTTTCAGTCGCCGAGACATCCTTGTCGAGCTGCGCCTTGAAGGCGTCGCCGGCGAGATAGGTGTCGGCCCAGCCCTTGGTCTTCAGCAGTTCCTGCCAGCTGGCGGACTTCGAAAGCTTGTCGAAATCGGCGGTCACGGCAGCAGTCTGCTCCGGTGTCAGGCCGGGAGCGGCCGCGACCATGCGCCAGTTCTGCAGGCTGACATCGATGCCGGCCTCCTTCAGCGTCGGCGCGTCCACGCCTTCGATGCGCTCGTCGCCGGAGACCGCGAGCAGGCGCAGCTGGCCCGACTTCACCTGCGATTCGAACTCGCCATAGCCGGAGACACCCGCCGTCACCTGGCCGCCGAGGATAGCCGCCAGCGCTTCGCCGCCGCCCGAGAAGGCGACATAGTTGATCTTCGTCGGATCGACACCCGCCGCCTTGGCGATCAGGCCGACCGCGATATGGTCGGTGCCGCCGGCAGAGCCGCCACCCCAGGAAACCGAACCCGGATCAGCCTTCAGCTTGGTGACCAGATCGCCCATCGTCTTGATGTCGGAGGACGTGGGCACGACGATCGCCTCGTATTCGCCCGTCAGGCGTGCGATCGGCGTCACGTCCTTCAGCGTCACCGGCGACTGGTTGGTCAGGATCGCGCCGACCATGACATAACCGCCGACGATCAGCGCATTCGGGTTGCCGTTGTTCTGGCCGGTGAACTGGGCGAGACCGATGGTGCCGCCGGCGCCCGGAACGTTCATCACCTGAACGTTGCCCGAGATGCCTTCCTTCTGCATCACGGTCTGCAGCGAGCGCGCCGTCTGGTCCCAGCCACCGCCGGGAGCGGCAGGCGCCATGATCGTGTAATCGGCGGCATAGGCCGGCAGCGCGATGGCAGCCGCGAAAATGCTGGTCAGGAAAATATGCTTCAAGAGACTGTCCTCCAAATGCGCGGTCGGTGACCGCGCGTTGTTCTCGATCGGATCGGGAAGGACAGCGCACACGGACGCGAAAACGCATCCGAAATATCTGGCTAAACTCCTCCCGAAACTTCCCCTATCCGCCTCCACGGAGTTGAAGTTCGTCAAAAGGGACCACAACAAGCTGTCATTTAGCTGACACCCTGCGCTTATCCAGTCACGACGGACACTTTTTTGCCGCAATTCGAATTCGTGCAGCGAAACTGCAGATTTCTGATTGACGTCGGGAACCCTTGTCGCCCTTCGACGTTAGACGAAAGTAATAGGGGAATTTGCGCCATGAGCACGCACATCGACATCAACCAGATCAACGACGACCGCCAGAATGACCGCTTGCGGGAAGTGTGGAGCGTCGCCGATTTTTCGCGCCGTCACCGGCTGGAAAAGGAAGAGGAGCAGCGCCTTTTCAAGCTGTTCGGCTCGTTTGCGACGAAGCAGGAATTGCTCTCGAACGCCCAGCGCCCCTGCCGCTTCCGCTGACAAGCGGAGCGTCGCGCGAATAGGTCAAACCACCCATCCCCGGTGAACACTGCGGGCACGCTGTCGAGCGGTCCGCACATAAGGCATCATACGACGCCGAAGCCGACTTATTTTCACATCAGACAAATGAGATTTTAGAGAACCGCCCTGCGGCTCACGATGCAAGCGGCATCAGGAAGCGCGGCGAGATCAGCGATTTGCCGAAACGGATGGCGGCAGCGTAATCGAGCGCTTCCGATACCTTCTCCGGCCAATGCGGCTTGGAAACGACGCCCACGGCGCTGCGGCTGTTGCGCACCATCTCGGGATTGCCGGTAACGAAGACGACGGTCACGCCATGCTCGCTGGAGAGACGCTCGGCGATCGCGGGGCCGGTCACGCCATCGGCAAGCTGAACATCCACCAGCGCCACTTCCGCCTGCTCTGCAAGCTCCAGCGCTTCGTCCAGCGTTCGGGCCGGGCCGATGACGGTGTGACCGAGATCCTCGACGATGGATTCGAGATCGAGCGCGATCAACAATTCGTCTTCGACAATAAGAATATTCATGCGGTAGTGCCCATATCCTTGGCCATATCTGTGGAATGCATGCCAGCCTGAACCTCGAAAACGCCTGACGACGCGATTGGTTCCCGACCTTTCCAATTTCCTAATATGGAGCCCGAGGGTTAAAAGAATAGTAGCCGCGCCATACCAATTTTGGGCTTTAAATGTTCAATACAAATCCCGCATCTCCCGGCAAAACCGATGAAATCGGGCGAAAATATACTTATGCAACCCCTCCGATATAAATGCACCAAAACAACACGCCCAGCGCTTATCCGACACTGATCTAGCACTTACTGCGTGCGCAGCACCTCGTTCCAATGCGCGATCAGCCGCGCCCGCTTCACCTGGTCGAGATAGACCATCAGCCCGGGGCTGACGGGCACGGGCCTCAGCTGCGCGCCGAGCAGCGCCTGCATGGTGTTGGCGGTGTTTTCGCCGGTCACCTCGGGGCTGACGGCCGGGATCTGCAGCTCGCGCGCCATGATCGTCTGCCCCTCCTTCGACATGAAGAAGGAAAGATAACGCCGCCCGAGCTCCGGATTGGCCGCCGCCTGCGGCACCAGCCCGATCCGGGACATGACGACGGTATAATCCTTCGGCAGCACGATGCCGACCTCTGGATGGCGCTTTGCCCAATCGGCGGCATAGGAGCCGAGAATATTGTAGCCAAGCACGAAGCGCCCGTCCGACACCCGCTCCAGGATTGCCGAACTCGTCGAATAAAGCTTCACCCCCGCCGCGCCCATGGCGCCGATGACAGACCAGATATCGCCGAACTGCTCCTGGTCGCGCGCCATGAACAGGAAGCCGACGCCGGAGCGCTCGATATCATAGGTGCCGATCCGCCCGTGCACCGCATCGCCCTTGCGCTTCAGATAATCGACGAACTCGGCGCGCGAGCTCGGCGGCTGTTCGTTGACGAAGCTCGGCTTGTGATAGACGAAGACCGCGGGCTCGAAGGTCAGCGCATAGGCGGTATTGCGCCAGTTCGCCCATTTCGGCCAGATCCCGCTCATCGGCAGGTTGCTCGGCTGCGCATAGCCGTCGTTGGAAAGCTTCACCTGCAGGTCCATCGCCGACGAAAAGGCGAAATCCGCCGTCGGCTTCCCCGCGTCCGTCTCCTGCACGATGCGATCGTAAATCTCCCCGGTCAGCATGTCCTCGTAGGTGACGGCGACATCGGGGTTCGCTTCCTGAAATCCGCGGATCATCGGCTGCGCCAGCGGCTCGTCGAGCGAGGAATAGACGACGAGCACGGGTGCCCCGGCATTGCCCGACACAGCCGGATAGAAAATCGGCTCTGCCAGAGCAAAGCCCGGACAGAGCAACATCAACGCAAGTAGTGGCAGTCTCCTCATGAAATGAGAATGCATGACTGCGCGATCAGGCACAAGGGAGCACCACCCGTGCCCATTCGCCCGCTGCCCCATGCTGCACATGCTCAATGCCCGCCCAAAGGCGTAACCGTCGCGCGCGACAAGCAGCACCAAAGACGTTAGACTTCCCGCGACCCAGTTGCCCTATCACACGGAGGCCGCATTGGAGCGACGACTGACAGCCATTCTCGCCGCCGATGTCGTCGGTTATTCCAGGCTGATGGGCATCGACGAGGCTGGCACGCTGAAGGCCTTCAACCGTTACCGCGTCGAGCTGATCGAGCCGGCGATCCTCGAATATGGCGGCCGGGTGGTGAAGCTGCTCGGCGATGGCCTGCTTGTGGAATTCGGCAGCGTCGTCAACGCCGTCGCCTGCGCCGTCGAAATCCAGCGCGGCGTAGCACTCGGCAATGCCGAGGTGCCCGAGGAACGCCGCATCCGCTTTCGCATCGGCGTCAATCTCGGCGATGTCATCGTCGAGGGTGGCGATATCTTCGGCGACGGCGTCAATGTCGCCGCTCGTCTCGAGGCCGTGGCGGACCCCGGCGGCATCGCCGTCTCCTCCTCGGTCCGCGACCATGTCGGCGCCCGTCTCGATCTGCGCTTCGAGGACCGCGGCCGCCAGACGCTGAAGAACATCGAGCAGAAGGTCCACGTCTACGCCGTTCTCGTCGATCTCCCCGATCAGAGCACGGGCTTGGCGTCCGAAACGCCGACCGCAGGCACGCGCTCCATCGTCGTGCTGCCCTTCACCAACATGAGCGGCGACCCGGACCAGGAGTATTTCTCCGACGGCCTGACGGAAGACATCATTACCGACCTGTCGAAGATCTCGGGCCTGCTGGTCACCCCGCGCAACACCACCTTCGCCTACAAGGGCCGGGCCATGAAGATCGGCCAGATCGCCTGCGAGCTCTCGGTTCGCTACGTGCTGCAGGGCAGCGTACGCACATCCGGCGGCCGCGTGCGCATCAGCGCCCAGATGATCGATGCCTGCAACGAGGACCACCTCTGGGCCGATCGCTACGACCGCGACCTCACCGACATCTTCGCCATCCAGGACGAGATCGCCCACGCGATCGTCGGCCAGCTGAAGGTGAAGATGCGCCCGGAGGAAGTGCGCGCCATCGAAAGCGACCCCACCACCAATGTCGAGGCCTACACCTACTATCTGCGCGGCCGCAAATTCGCCCGCACCATGACCATGTCCTATCTGATCATGGCCAGGCGCATGTTCTACAAGGCGGTCGAGCTCGATCCGAACTATGCCCGCGCCTATGCCGGCATCGCCGATTGCGACAGCGCGCTTTACATCTGGTACGCCGCCGAGCTGCCGATCGACGAAATCCTCGAGATGACCGCCAAGGCGCTGGCGCTCGACCCCGATCTCGCCGAAGCCCACGCCGCCCGTGCCATCGCGCTCCATCACGCCGCCCGCGATGCAGAAGCCGACATCTATTTCGCCCGGGCGCTGGCGCTCGATCCCAATCTCTTCGAGGCCAATTTCCACTTCGCCCACCGCCTGTTCAAGCGCGGCCAGTTCGAGGATGCGATCATCTATTTCGAGCGCTCCGCCAGCCTCTACGGCGATGACTACGTCTCCCCGGTCCTGCTCGCCGCCGCCTTCCGCTCGCTCGGACTTCCCGAGGATGGCCGCAAATGGGCGGCCGAAGGGGCTGTCCGCGCCGAGCGCGCCGCCGAGCAGAACCCCGGCAACTCCGCTCCCGTCCACCGCGCGGCGCTTGCCTACGCGCAGATCGGCGACGACAGGCGCGCCATCTCCTGGATCAACCGCGCGCTCGCCATGGACCCGCACGACGTCATCACCCGCTATAACGCCGTCTGCGTCCACGCTTTGCTCGGAGAAACCGACAGCGCCGTCGAGCATATGCAGCAATTGCTGCCCAACAGCTCCTCCTACCAGATCGGCTGGTTCGAAAACGATTCAGACCTCGACAACATCCGCTCCGACCCGCGCTTCATCGAGCTGATGGCGGCCATCGCGCAGCAGTGAAGCCATAAAAGCGCATCGTGACATCGCCAGCGCCGCCCTGTAGTCTCCGGCAAAAATCAAGGGAACATCCGTGCGCATTCTACTGGTGGAGGACAATATCGCGCTGGCCGACGGGCTGTCGGCCATTCTGCGCGGCACCGGCCATGCCGTCGATGTCGTCCATGATGGCGCATCCGCCAATGCGGTGACAGCGGCCGAGAGCTTCGACCTCGTGGTGCTCGATCTCAACCTCCCTGAGATGGACGGCCTCGACGTGCTGCGCGCCATGCGCGCCCGCCAGAACCAGGCCGCCGTCCTGATCCTCACCGCCCGCGGCACCCCGGAAGAACGCGTCAAAGGCCTCGACCTCGGTGCCGACGACTACCTGATCAAGCCCTTCGACATCTCCGAATTCGAGGCTCGCGTGCGCGTTCTCCTACGCCGCCAGGCCGGCCTACATTCGGCGACCGTCAGCTTCGGCGGCCTGTCGCTCGATCTGAACTCCCGCGCCTTCTTCTCCGGCGGCACGCCGCTCGACATCCCCGCCCGCGAGCTCGGCCTGCTCGAAATCCTCTTCATGCGCGCCGGCAAGGTGGTCGCCAAGGAAGCGATCATCCAGTCGCTCACCGCCTTCGACGACGACATCTCCGCCAATGCGATCGAGCAATATGTGAGCCGCCTCAGAAAGCGTCTCGCCCCACACGGCCTGACGGTAAAAACCGCACGCGGCATCGGCTACTATCTCGACAAGCTGCCCGAGCCTGTACCAGGCGCCGCAAGCCCCGAGGCCTCATGACGTCGGCCTATTCGCTCCGCCGCCGACTGCTCTTCTGGCTGCTGATCTCGACCGCCGTCATCGGCATCGTGGCGCTGGCCGACACCTACCGCGAGGCCGTGCAGACCTCCAACATCGTCTCCGACCGCGTTCTCGCCGGCTCGGCGCTGGCGATCGCCGAGCGCGTCGTGGTTGCCGAGGATGGTTCGCTGCAGGTCGACATCCCATATGTGGCACTGGAAATGCTGACATCGGCCGCACAGGACCGCGTCTTCTACCGCGTCGACGGCCCGCCCGGCGACTTTATCACCGGCTACCAGGCTCTGCCAGTCATCAAGGACACCAAGGGCGACGGCGCTGCCTTCGCCGACGATCGCTTCCGCAACGAGCCGATCCGTGTCGCCACCCTCAACCGCTCGGCCTCGACAGGCATCCGCTCGGTGCCCTTCACCGTCACCGTCGCCGAAACCACCATCGCCCGCCGCCAGCTCGCCCGTGCCATCCTGCTGCGCTCGGCGCTGCGCCTCTCCGTGATGATCCTCGGCGCCGCCATCATCGTCTGGATCTCGGTCACCGTGGCGCTGCGCCCGCTCTACAAGCTGCGCGACGCGATCGGCGAGCGCAGTCCCGACGACCTGCACCCGATCGAGCAATCCGTCCCGAGCGAAGTCCAGCCGCTGGTCGATACCGTCAACGGTTTCATGATCCGGCTCGAACAGGCGCTGGACGCGCTGCGCAACTTCACCGGAAATGCCAGCCACCAGCTGCGCACCCCGCTCGCCATCATCCGCACGCAGCTCGCGCTTTCCGCCCGCGCCACCTCGCTCGCCGATGCCCAGGCCGTGGCGCTGAAGGGCGACCAGGCCGTGGCGCATGCCGAACGCGTGCTCGCCCAACTGCTCCTGATGGCGAAGATCGACGCCGCAACCTCGCGCGAGGCGCTGACCGCGACCGCCATCGACCTCACCGCCATCGCCCAGGAGATCACCGGCGAACTCATCCCGACAGCGTCCGCCGCCGGCATCGATCTCGGCTTCGAGGGCGACAAGCAAGAAATGATCCGCGCCGAACCGCTCCTGATCGGCGAACTCCTGCGCAACCTCACAGGCAACGCCATCGCCTATGCCGGCCACGGCGCCGAAGTCACCGTCCGCATCCGTGGTCTCGACGATGCCGTGCTGCTCGAAGTCGAAGACAACGGCCCCGGCATCCCGCCCGATCAACTCGCCGCCGTCCGCCGCCGCTTCTCCCGCGCCGACCAATCCGGCGCACCAGGTGCTGGATTGGGCTTGCCGATCGTCGAGGAGATTTGCGGGTTGTTCAATGCCAGGCTCGACCTCGGTCCCGGTGGTGATGGACGAGGGTTGAAGGCAGTGGTGACGTTTGCCGGAGGATGAGGAGATCATCGATACGGAGGGCTACGCGCCCGTCCTACAGCTGAATTAGACCTGCTTCTGTCGATCTGAAACCGCAACCACGATAAAATGAGGTCAGATGCGGTTCAAAGTCGACATGCAGCCATGTTGCGCCTCTGTCTCGGGCAACATGTATCGCTTCCTCGACCAACATGGTGGCAATCCCCTTCCCCCGCATATCAGGCGTGACGCAGGTGTCCAGAATGAATGCGTGCAGACCACCATCCGTCGCGACGTTGACAAATCCTACTAGGCGCGGGCCCTCGTAGGCTCCGAGATGGGTGAGACTGCGAGCGAGTACCTTACCGAAATCCCGGGTGTCATGATCGCCCCAGGCTTCCACCCAAAGGCTGTTGAGTTCATCATTCGAGGGAAATGGATCGACCTTGATAACGATTCCGGCCGTTCCGGCCTCGGCGACGGCATCGTTGATTTCCTCGATCGACAGCGTCCTGCCGTTGGTCTTGCCCTTCAGCATGCCGCCGAGTTCATGCCAGTAACCGTTGCCCTTGGACGCTTTGAGTTCCGCGCGCCCATCTGGCAGCAGATCGATCCTCATCGCCTCGCCGGGTCGGATTCCAAGATGCTCCAACACCTCTTTCGGCAAAGTCGCGTTGCCCTGCTCCGTTACCGTCACTGTCGTCATGAAATGATCTCCCATCCAACACGATGATACGGCACAAACGCACGACCGCCAAACCACCCCTCCCGCCTTGCATTCTCTCGCTGCATTGCACACACTGCACTCGGGAACAGCAAATGCCGTACAACGATACGGCCGCGGATAAGGCAGTCCATGTCGATCAAAGCCAGCATCTATCACCTGACGCATTACAAATACGACAAGCCGGTCCGCCTCGGGCCTCAGATCATCCGCCTCAAGCCCGCGTCGCATTCCAAGACGCGGGTGATCAGCCATTCGCTGAAGGTCTCGCCGGCGAACCATTTCGTGAACCTGCAGCAGGATCCCTACGGCAATTATCTGGCCCGCTACGTCTTCCCCGACCCGGTGACCGAGTTCAAGATCGAGGTCGATCTTGTCGCCGACATGACGGTCTACAACCCCTTCGATTTCTTCATCGAGGAGAGCGCCGAGATGTGGCCCTTCTCCTATCCGGAGGAAATCAGGGACGACCTGAAGATCTACATGCAGCCGCAGCCGGTGGAGCCGGCGCTGGCAGCCTATCTCTCAGGCATCGACCGCACCCCGATGCGCACCACCGATTTCATCGTCGGCCTCAATGCCCGGCTGAAGAACGACGTCGAATACGTCATCCGCATGGAGCCCGGCGTGCAGTCGCCGGAGGAGACGCTGAGGCTGGCGCTCGGCTCCTGCCGCGACAGTAGCTGGCTGCTGGTCGAAATCCTTCGCAATCTCGGCTTCGCCGCCCGCTTCGTCTCCGGCTATCTCATCCAGTTGACGCCCGATCTGAAGGCGCTCGACGGCCCCTCCGGCACCGAGGTCGATTTCACCGATCTGCATGCCTGGGCGGAAGTCTACATCCCCGGCGCCGGCTGGATCGGTCTCGACCCGACCTCCGGCCTCCTGACCGGCGAAAGCCACATCCCCCTTGCCGCCACCCCGCACTACAGCAACGCCGCGCCCATATCCGGCGCGCTCTACGGCCACGCCAACACCGAATTCGCCTTCGACATGAAGGTCACGCGCGTCGCCGAACATCCGCGCATCACCAAGCCCTTCTCCGACGACAGCTGGGACGAGCTCAACGCCCTCGGCGCCAAGGTCGACAGCATTTTGCTGGCCGAAGACGTCCGCCTCACCATGGGTGGCGAGCCGACCTTCGTCTCGATCGACGATTTCGAATCCGCCGAATGGAACACCGAGGCCGTCGGCCCGACCAAGCGCGAAAAGGCCGATATCCTGATCCGCAAGCTGCGCGAGCGCTTCGCCCCCGGCGGCTTCCTGCATTATGGCCAGGGCAAGTGGTATCCCGGCGAAAGCCTGCCGCGCTGGACCTTCTCGCTCTATTGGCGCAAGGACGGCAAGCCGATCTGGCGCGATCCTGATCTCATCGCCGGCGAAGGCAAGGACACCGGTGTCGCGGCCGACGACGCCGCCAACCTCCTCGGCGCCATCGCCCGCGAACTCGCCATCGAACCCGACATGGTGCTCCCGGCCTATGAGGACCCGGCAGAATGGATCCTCAAGGAAGGCAGCCTCCCCGACAATGTCGATCCCTCGAATTCCAAGCTGAAGGACCCGGAAGAACGCAACCGCATCGCCCGCGTCTTCGAGCGCGGCCTGACGACGCCGACAGGCTACATCCTCCCCGTCCAGGCCTGGAACGCCCAGGCATCCGGCCAGCGCTGGATGAGCGAACGCTGGAAGACTCGTCGCGGCAAGATCTTCCTCGTGCCCGGCGACAGCCCCGTCGGCTACCGCCTGCCGCTCGGAACCCTGCCCTACGTCCCCCCCGCGCGCTTCCCCTATATCCACCCCGCCGACCCATCCATTCCCCGCAGGCCGCTGCCCGATGTCTTCGTACCCTCGGGCCGCGCCATGCCGGAAGCCTCGCGCCACAGCGAAGAGGCCGGCCAGAGCCGCGTCGAGCAGACGCTGGGCGAGATCGGCGGCGCCGTGCGCACCGCGATCTCGGTGGAGCCGCGCGATGGCCGGCTTTGCGTCTTCATGCCGCCGGTCGAGCGCATCGAGGACTATCTCGAGCTGATCGCGGCCGCCGAAAACGCCGCCGCCGAGCTCGGCCTGCCCGTCCATATCGAGGGCTACTCGCCACCGCAGGACGAGCGCATCAACGTCATCCGCGTCGCGCCGGACCCCGGCGTCATCGAGGTCAACATCCACCCGGCGTCGAACTGGCAGGACTGCGTGGCGATCACCAGCGTCGTCTACGAGGAAGCCCGCCAGTCGCGGCTCGGCGCCGACAAGTTCATGATCGACGGCCGCCACACCGGCACCGGCGGCGGCAACCATGTGGTGGTCGGCGGCGCCAATCCCGGCGACAGCCCGTTCCTGCGCCGTCCGGATCTGCTGAAGAGCCTGGTGCTGCACTGGCAGCGCCATCCTTCGCTCTCCTATATGTTTTCAGGCATGTTCATCGGCCCGACCAGCCAGGCGCCGCGCATCGACGAGGCCCGACACGACAGCCTCTACGAGCTGGAAACAGCACTCGCCCAGATCCCCGCGCCCGGCCGTGGACCGACGCCCCTGCCCTGGATCACCGACCGCCTGTTCCGCAACCTGCTGATCGACGTCACCGGCAACACCCACCGCGCCGAGATCTGCATCGACAAGCTGTTTTCGCCCGACGGCCCGACCGGCCGCCTCGGCCTCGTGGAGTTCCGCGGCTTCGAGATGCCGCCGAACGCGCGCATGTCGCTTGCCCAGCAGCTTCTGGTCCGCGCCCTCATCGCCCGCTTCTGGCAGAACCCCGCCGATGGCCGCTTCGTGCGCTGGGGCACCACGCTGCACGACCGCTTCATGCTGCCGCACTTCGTCTGGCAGGATTTCCAGGACGTGCTCGCCGATCTCAAACAGAACGGCTTCGACCTCAGCCCGGAATGGTTCAAGGCCCAGCTCGAATTCCGCTTCCCCTTCTGCGGCGAGGTCGAATACGAGGGCTCGAAGCTGGAGCTGCGCCAGGCGCTGGAGCCCTGGAACGTCATGGGCGAGGAAGGCGCGATCGGTGGCACCGTGCGCTATGTCGACAGCTCCGTCGAGCGCCTGCAGGTCAGGCTCGAAACCAGCAATTCCTCCCGCTACACCGTCACCTGCAACGGCCGCACCGTGCCGCTGACGCCGACGGGCACCGCCGGCATCTCAGTGGCCGGTGTCCGCTTCAAGGCATGGCAGCCGGCGTCGGGATTGCACCCGCTACTGCCGGTCAACACGCCGCTGACCTTCGACATTTATGATACATGGTCGAAGCGTTCGATCGGCGGCTGCATCTATCATGTTGCCCATCCGGGCGGGCGTAACTATGACACCTTCCCGGTCAATGGTAACGAAGCCGAAGCCAGACGTCTGGCGCGATTCGAGCCATGGGGACATACATCGGGCGGCTATATCCCCGCGATCGAGACCGGATCGCCGGAGTTCCCGCTGACGCTGGACCTGAGACGGCCGGCAGGCATTTAGACGCATTAGACTAGGGGTTCATGGGCAAGAAACCGGCAAGAGAGCTGCGGCAGCAGAAGAGCGAGCGCATCGGCAACGAGGCGGTGCTCGGCTATCGCCCGCCGCCTGGCGTCGCCGACGAGATGGTCGACCAGAACGGCGCGATCCGCCCGGTCTGGCAGCGCTTCATGGCGCATCTGAGCGGCATGCCGGAAAAGGACCTGACCGAGCGCTTCGCCCGCGCCGACCGCTATCTGCGCGATGCCGGCGTCTTCTACCGCGCCTATGGCAGCACCGGCAGCGCCGAGCGTTCCTGGCCGCTATCCCCCATCCCGGTGCTGATCGACGAGCGCGAATGGGAGAGCCTGTCGGAAGGCCTCGTCCAGCGCGCCGATCTGCTCGAAGCGATCGTCGCCGATATCTATGGCGACAACAGGCTGGTCGAGGATGGCGTGCTGCCGCCGGCGCTGATCGCCTCCAATCCGGAGTTTCAGCGCCCGCTCGTCGGCGTCAAGCCGGCCGGCGGCCACTATCTGCATTTCTGCGCCTTCGAGGTCGGCCGTGGCCCAGACGGCAACTGGTGGGTTCTGGCAGACCGCACCCAGGCCCCATCAGGCGCCGGCTTCGCGCTGGAAAACCGGGTGGCGACCACCCGCGCCTTTTCCGATATCTATGCGGAAACCCCGGTGCACCGCCTCGCCTCCTTCTTCGGCGCCTTCCGCGATGCGCTGCAGGGCATGAAGCACAGCGGCGACGACCGCATCGCCGTCTTGACCCCCGGCCCCGCCAACGAGACCTATTACGAACACGCCTATATCGCCCGCTATCTCGGCTTCATGCTGCTCGAGGGCGAGGACCTGACTGTTGTCAACGGCAAGGTGATGGTGCGCACCGTCTCCGGCCTGAAGCCGATCACCGTGCTCTGGCGCCGCCTCGATTCCGCCTATGCCGATCCGCTCGAGCTCAACCAGACCTCGCACATCGGCACGCCGGGCCTCGTGGAAGCGCTGCGCGCCGAAAGCGTCACCATCGTCAATGCGCTCGGAAGCGGCATCATCGAAACGCGCGCGCTGCTCGCCTTCATGCCCACCATCTGCCGCCGCCTCTTTGGCCAGGAGCTGAAGATGCCGTCGATCGCCACCTGGTGGTGCGGCCAGAAGAGCGAGCGCGATCATGTCGCCCAGAACATCGAGAAGATGGTGATCGGCCCGGCCTATTCGCGCGCGCCCTTCTTCGACGACAATGGTGAATCCGTGCTCGGCTCGGCGCTGCGCGCCACCGCCCGCGATTCCATCGGCGACTGGCTGAACACCGATGGCCCCAAGCTCGTCGGCCAGGAAGCCGTGACGCTCTCGACCACGCCAAGCTGGGTGAACGGCAAGCTGGTGCCGCGGCCGATGTCGCTGCGCGTCTTCGCCGCCCGCACAAAGAACGGCTGGCAGATCATGCCCGGCGGTTTCGCCCGCATCGGCGCCGGCGACGACGTAGCGGCGATCGCCATGCAGTCGGGTGGTGCGGCCGCCGACGTCTGGATCGTTTCTGACAAGCCCGTCGAGCGCCACACGCTGCTGCCGACAGAGGCTAGCTTCACCCGCAACATGCCGGGCAGCCTGCCCAGCCGCGCCGCCGACAATCTCTTCTGGCTCGGCCGCTACATCGAGCGCGCCGAAGGGGCGCTGCGCATCCTGCGCGCCTGGCACGCCCGCTTCGCCGAGGCCGCCGATCCGAACCAGCCGCTGCTGGCCGATGTCAGCGCCTATCTCGACGCCGTCGATATCGACACCGAGGACGCGGTGCCAGACACGCTGCTGCGCAACATCGACAGCGCCGTCTATTCGGCGAGCAACATCCGCGACCGCTTCTCGCCGGATGGCTGGCTGGCGCTGACAGACCTCGCCAAGACCGCCCGCCGCTTCCACGCGACAGTGTCGCCGGGCGACGACGCCAGCCATGCGATGACGATCCTGTTGCGCAAGCTCGCGGGCTTCGCCGGTCTCGTGCATGAAAACATGTATCGCTTCACCGGCTGGCGCTTCCTCTCGCTCGGCCGCCATATCGAGCGCGCCCTGCACATGACCCGCCTGCTCGGCCACATGTCCGGCCCCGAAGCGCCCGATGGCGCGCTCGACATGCTGCTTGAAATCGGCGACAGCGTCATGACCCACCGCCGCCGCTACAACGTCAACACCGCGCGGCTGACCGTCACCGACCTTCTGGCGCTCGACCCGCTCAACCCGCGCTCGATCCTCTTCCAGATGAACGAGATCCTGCGCGAGGTCGAGCAGCTGCCGAATGCGCTCACCAACGGCCAGATGTCGCCCTTCTACCGCGAATCCATGCGCCTGCGCTCCGGCCTCGCCGTCATGACGCCCGAGACGATGACCGACGACGTCTATCGCAGCCTCGAACGCGAGCTCGAAAACCTCTCCGATCTCCTCGCGCAAACCTATCTGGGGTGATGTTGTGCTCTACGATCTGTCGCTGCACATGGGCTATAGCTACGACTGGCCGGCCTCCGGCGCCCGCCACATCATGCGCCTGCTACCTCTGTCGCTGCCCGATCGCCAGCGCCTGATCGCAGGCTCGATCAAGGTATCGCCGACGCCGGACGAGCAGTCGAATTTCGTCGATTTCTTCGAGCATCCCGCGACCTCCTTCATGGTCCGCGCGCCGCACGAGAAGCTCGACATCCGCATGCACGCCCGCGTCCAGGTCGAGAGCCACTCGATCACGGCTGATTTCTCGCCCGTGCTCGCCGATCTGCCGGAAGAGATCGCAGGCGTTTGGTCGCTGAAGCCGGGCTCGCCGCATCATTTCCTCGGCAACAGCCCGCGCCTGATCGAGACCCCTGTTATTTCGGATTACGCACAGAGCGTCGTCCAGCCCCGGCTGACCGTGCTGGAGATCGCGACCGCCCTTTGCGCCGCGATCCACAAGGACTTCACATACGACGCCGAGGCGACCAACGTCGACACCACGCCGATCGAGGCCTTCCGGCTGAAGCGCGGCGTCTGCCAGGATTTCAGCCATGTGATGATCCAGGCGCTGCGCAGCCTCGGCATTCCCGCAGGCTACGTCTCCGGCTTCCTGCGCACAATCCCGCCACCGGGCAAGGAGCGGCTGGAAGGCGCCGATGCCATGCATGCCTGGGTGCGCGTCTGGTGCGGCGAGACGACCGGCTGGGTGGAACTCGACCCCACCAACAACATCCCCGCCGGCACCGACCACATCGTCGTCGGCTACGGCCGCGACTACTCCGACGTCGCCCCCGTCATCGGCGTGCTGAAGAGCTACGGCGGCCAGCGGGCGGTTCAGGCCGTGGATGTGATTCCGGTGAAGTAGGGCCGGCGAAACAGGTCCAGCGGCCGACATCAAGCCGAAGCGCACGATAAAGCGACAATTCGCTAAAATTAGATCAGACTCATAAAGCTGACCTAAATAAAGATGGTCCAAGGATATTCGCATACTTTGGAAAACCATCTCGGTGAACATGATGCGCGCCTTGTCCCTGCTTAAGACCACGATCGCCCGTTTCTCGAACGACCGTGGCGGCAACTTCGCCATGGTGACGGCGTTGATCGCCACCCCGTTGCTGCTGGCGGCAGGCGTCGCGATCGACTTTTCCAACGCGTCAGCGCAAAGGACGAACCTGCAGGAAATTGCCGACGCAACCGCGCTGGAAGGTGGCAAGGTCTTCGACGGCACCAATCTTGCTGCAGCCACCACCAAGGCCCAGGCCTTCCTCAAGGGCTATTCCGCGCAGATGCCAAGCAATGTCACGTCGAGCATGACCGCCGATGGCCGGACGTTCAAGGTTGCCCTGAATGCGACGGTCGATACCTCGCTGATGAAGATCGCCAACTACAACTCGATTCCGATTGGCGTCAACGCAGCCGCCATCGCCCCGGTGAAGCCGACGAAGATCACGTTCGACCCGACCTATGCAAAGGGCTTCTGGTACAAGAAGATCTCCGTCATGGTCGTCCGTCCCGGCAGCACCGCCGAGACGACCTTGGCGACCATCGTCTACCAGCCCACCACACTAAACGACGACGGCAAGGGCACCATGACGATGCTACCGGCGACGGGGACCATCAACCTTGACAACTACACCAAGCTGATCCTGAAGATGGAGATCAAGAAGGACTACTGCCCGACCGGATACTCCGGCAAGGAAGTCGCCCCCAATCGAACCGTCCTTTGCACGGCCAGCAACCAGTCATCGAAGCAGGTCTATGACAGCACCTTGCGCACGGACAACCCCAACCAGATGGACTCGCTCTATGTCGATGGCAAGCAGCTCCAGAAGGGCACGGCCTATCCGCTTGAAGCCTATTTCGGTTGCGCATCCAAGCAGAGCCACGCCTGGGAAGACGGCGGCGGCGGCCCCACCCAGGACTTCTTCTACACCGTCAGCGCCGACTGCAGCGGCTCGGACACCACTTACGTTCGCCTGACGCAGTAACATCGATTTCATCGCAACGGAAAAGCCGCCCCGAACCGATCCGGGGCGGCTTTTTGCTGTCGTGAAACCTGAGGACGGCCACGTCGCGCGACGCGATCATGATGCATGAAAGCAACAGCGCCGGACACAATGTAGCGGAAAGCCAGACGCCGCCGGAATTCGTGTTGGAAAGTGACATTCCGTTAAAATTGAAGCAAACCCGTAAAAACAAGCTCAATGAATTGGGCGCATGACTGCCACATTGTCAAAAGCAACTATTTGGGTGAGCATGATGAACACCTTGCTATTTATGATGAATGGCATTTCCCGATTGATCTCCAATCGGGACGGAAATTTCGCGATGGTCACGGCCATTGTACTACCGGTACTGATTGGCAGCGCAGGTGTTGCCATCGACCTTTCGAACATGACCATGCAGAAGCGTCAGCTTCAGGACGCTGCTGACTCGGCAGCCTTGGCAGCCGCGACGGCGCTGGCCAACGGCAAGGTCACCACGGATGCACAGGCTCAGGCACTGGCAAAGGATTTCGTTGTCGGACAAATGGCCAATTCTATCAGCGCCTCCGATACGACGGCACTGAAAAACTCCACGACCGTCACCATCACGACGACGACGACCGCGACCAGCAAGAGCTACAAGGTCAATGTGAACGCAGGCTACAGCATGAGCCTGACGCCGCTCATGAAGGTCCTCGGTCAGGACAGTGTCGCCATTGCAAGCAACAGCACCTCCACCAGCGGCATCAGCGAACAGCGAAGCGCCGTTTCCATGACCATGATCCTCGATCAGTCCGGCTCGATGCTGGCCGACACCTCGACGCTGGATCCCAACAAGAGCAAATGCGCCAAATGGGACGAATCCGGCACGCAGATCACAGAGAGGAGCGGCTGGACGACCATTACCGAGTTCAGCCCGTGCTACATCAAGAAGATCGACGCGCTGAAGACCGCCGCCAATCTGCTGTTGGACGAACTGGAAAAGGCTGATCCATCCAAGCCCGCCAAATATAGCCGCACCAACGCAATCGGTTGGAACAACATTGTTCGCAGTTCCAGTAATTTTGTATGGGGCACGAAAGATACGCGCACCTTGGTCAATGGATTGTCCGGCGGCAACGGCACAGAATCCTACGCCCCGATGAAGGCGGCTCACGCGGGCCTACTGGATAGCCCAGCAGGTTCTGAAGCCAAGGTACAGGCGGCGGCTGGTAACACCAAATTGACGAAATACATCGTCTTCATGACGGATGGTAACAACAACGCCACCAGCTCGGACACAAACACGCTCAACGAATGCACGACTGCGAAGAACACCGACAATATCAAGATCTACTCGGTTGCCTTCATGGCCCCTGCCGGTGGTCGTGGGCAGGCGCTGCTGAGAAGCTGCGCATCGAGCCCCAGCTATTACTTCCAGGCTGAGAGTATGAGCGATCTGGTCGCAGCGTTCCAGAAGATCGGTCAGGACGCAGCCTCCGACAAGACCCTGCTGACCCAGTAAGCCGGTCCGATCCCAGCAAAACAAAAAAGCCGCTCCGGAACAAACCGGAGCGGCTTTTCGTTGTTGTGCAATCGCGTCTATCAAAATCAGAAAGCCGATAAAAATCAAGTTCTTTCCGTCGTCCACGGGTGCCCCGCGTCAATTTTTCCGTTTGCTGGTTTTCCCTTGTTGCAAGTGCGTAGTAACGGTGCATAAACTGCATCGCTAGTGCGTGAGTAAATCGATTGAAGTACGTATAACCTACTGAAACCAAAACAGAATTGGCGAGCCCTGACGATGACCACCGTTTCGAAGCCCACCATCCCCTCTCCCGCACCGCGCAGTTCCAAGCCGGAAATTCTCGCAGAAGAAATCATCGAGCGCCTGACCTACCGCATCGGCAAGGATGCCAAGGTCGCCAAGCCGCATGACTGGCTGACGGCAACCATCCTCGTCATCCGCGACCGCATCATCGACAAGTGGATGGACTCGACCCGCAAGGTGTATTCGACCGGCGCCAAGCGCGTTTACTATCTATCCCTGGAATTCCTCATCGGCCGCCTGATGCGCGATGCCGTGTCCAACCTCGGCCTGATGGAAGAGGTACGTGACGCGCTCGCTTCGCTCGGCGTCGATGTGTCAGTCATCGCAGGCCTCGAGCCGGATGCAGCGCTCGGCAATGGCGGTCTCGGCCGTCTCGCCGCCTGCTTCATGGAAAGCATGGCCACCGTCGACGTACCCGCCTATGGCTACGGCATTCGCTATGTCCACGGCCTGTTCCGCCAGCAGATGGCCGATGGCTGGCAGGTCGAGCTGCCGGAAAGCTGGCTCGCCCACGGCAACCCGTGGGAATTCGAACGTCGCGAGAGCGCCTATGAAATCGGCTTCGGCGGCTCGGTCGATGTCGCCAACGGCGCCGATGGCGAGCCGCGCTATGTCTGGAAGCCGGCCGAGCGCGTCATCGCCGCCGCCTTCGACACGCCGGTCGTCGGCTGGCGCGGCAAGCGTGTCAACACGCTGCGCCTCTGGTCGGCCCAGCCGATCGACCCGATCCTGCTCGATGCCTTCAACGCCGGCGACCATATCGGCGCGCTGCGCGAGAGCAACAAGGCCGAAAGCCTGACCCGTGTTCTCTATCCCGCAGACGCGACGCCCGCCGGCCAGGAGCTGCGCCTGCGCCAGGAGTTCTTCTTCTCGTCCGCCTCGCTGCAGGACATCCTGCGCCGCCATCTGCAGCAGTATGACGATTTCACCTCGCTGCCCGACAAGGTGGCGATCCAGCTGAACGACACCCACCCGGCTGTCTCCATCGCCGAACTGATGCGCCTGCTCTGCGACGTTCACGGGCTGGAGTTCGACCAGGCCTGGGACATCACCCGCGGCACCATCGCCTACACCAACCACACGCTTCTGCCCGAAGCGCTGGAAAGCTGGCCGGTGCCGCTGTTCGAGCGTCTCCTGCCGCGCCACATGCAGATCATCTACGCGATCAACGCCAAGGTTCTGCTCGAGGCCCGCAAGACCAAGAACTTCTCCGACACCGAAATCCGCTCGATCTCGCTGATCGAGGAAGGCGGCAGCCGCCGGGTGCGCATGGGCAACCTCGCCTTCGTCGGCTCGCATTCGATCAACGGCGTCTCGGCGCTGCACACCGACCTGATGAAGGTCACCGTCTTCGCCGACCTGCACAAGCTCTATCCCGACCGCATCAACAACAAGACCAACGGCATCACCCCGCGCCGCTGGCTGCAGCAGTGCAATCCGGGTCTGACGGGCCTGATCCGCGAGGCGATCGGCGACGATTTCCTCGACGACGCCGAAAAGCTGCGCGCGCTCGACAAATTCGCCACCGACAGCGCCTTCCAGGAGAAGTTCGCGGCGGTCAAGCGCAACAACAAGATGGCGCTCGCCAATCTGGTTGCATCGCGCATGGGCGTGAAGATCGATCCGTCAGCGATGTTCGACATCCAGATCAAGCGCATCCACGAATACAAGCGCCAGCTCCTGAATGTCATCGAGGCCGTCGCGCTCTACGACCAGATCCGCTCGCGTCCCGAGCTGGACTGGGTACCGCGCGTAAAACTCTTCGCCGGCAAGGCGGCGCCGAGCTATCACAACGCCAAGCTGATCATCAAGCTGATCAACGACGTTGCCCGCACCATCAACAACGACCCGGCCGTGCGCGGCCTGCTCAAGGTCGTCTTCGTGCCGAACTACAACGTCTCGCTGGCCGAGGTCATGGTTCCGGCCGCCGACCTCTCCGAGCAGATCTCGACCGCCGGCATGGAAGCGTCGGGCACCGGCAACATGAAGTTCGGCCTCAACGGCGCGCTCACCATCGGCACGCTCGATGGCGCCAATGTCGAAATGCGCGACAATGTCGGCGAGGACAACATCAAGATCTTCGGGCTTCGCGCCGATGAGGTCGCCAACCTGCGCACTGACGGCCACAACCCGCGCGCCATCATCGAAGGCTCGCATGAGCTCGCGCAGGCGCTCTCGGCCATCGGCTCCGGCGTCTTCTCGCCGGATGACCGCAACCGCTATTCCGAGCTGATCGACGGCATCTATTCGCACGACTGGTTCATGGTCGCCGCCGATTTCGATGCCTACGCCCAGGCCCAGCGCGAAGTCGACGACCTCTGGAACGACAAGGCCGCCTGGAGCGAAAAGACCATCCGCAACACCGCCCGCATGGGCTGGTTCTCGTCGGACCGCACGATCCGGCAGTATGCCAAGGAAATCTGGAGAGCCGGATGAAAACGCCGAAGGCGACCCCTGAAGTCAAGCTTCCCTGGGAAATTTCGGCAGATGAAATAGCGGCGATCCTTGCCGGCGCGCATTCCAATCCGTTTGCCGTTCTGGGCGTCCACAAATCGGGCAGCTTTTACGTTGCCCGATGCTTCATTCCCGGCGCCGAAGAGGTCACCGCGATGTCGCTCGACGGCACCGCGATCGGCGATCTGTCGCTCCAGCATCCCGATGGCTTCTTCGCCGGCACCATCTCGGTCAACAAGCAGGTGCCGGTGCGCTATCGCGCCCGCCGTGGCGACGCCGAATGGGCCGTCACCGACCCTTATAGCTTCGGCCCCGTTCTCGGGCCGATGGACGATTACTACGCCCGCGAGGGTTCCGACCTGCGCCTCTTCGACAAGATGGGCGCGCACTGGATCAAGCACGAGGGCGCTCAAGGAATCCACTTCGCCGTCTGGGCTCCGAATGCGCAGCGCGTCTCCGTCGTCGGCGATTTCAACAATTGGGACGGCCGCCGCCATGTCATGCGGCTTCGATCAGGCGCCGGCATCTGGGAAATCTTCGCCCCCGATGTGCCGACGGGCGTGGCCTACAAGTTCGAGATCCGTGGCCAGGACGGCGTGCTGCTGCCGCTCAAGGCGGACCCCTTCGCCCGCCGCAGCGAGCTGCGCCCGAAGAACGCCTCGGTCACCACCCCTGAGCTTTTGCAGGAATGGGAGGACGAAGCGCATCTCAAGCACTGGAGCGAGATCGACAAGCGCCGCCAGCCGATCTCCATCTACGAGGTGCATGCCGGCTCCTGGCAGCGCCGCGACGATGGCACGTTCCTCTCCTGGGACGAGCTCGCCGCCCGCCTGATCCCCTACTGTGTCGACATGGGCTTCACCCATATTGAGTTCCTGCCGATCACCGAGCACCCCTACGATCCGTCCTGGGGCTACCAGACGACGGGCCTCTATGCCCCCACCGCCCGCTTCGGCGAGCCGGAGGGTTTCGCGCGCTTCGTCAACGGCGCCCACAAGGTCGGCATCGGCGTCATCCTCGACTGGGTGCCGGCGCATTTCCCGACCGACGCGCATGGGCTGGGCTGGTTCGACGGCACAGCGCTTTACGAGCACGAGGACCCGCGCAAGGGCTTCCACCCGGATTGGAACACGGCGATCTACAATTTCGGCCGCACCGAGGTCGTGTCCTATCTCGTCAACAACGCGCTCTACTGGTCGGAAAAATTCCATCTCGACGGCCTGCGCGTCGATGCCGTCGCCTCGATGCTCTACCTCGATTACTCCCGCAAGCACGGAGAGTGGATCCCCAACGAATATGGCGGCAACGAGAACCTCGAGGCCGTCCGCTTCCTGCAGAACATGAACACCCGCATCTATGCCGAGCACCCCGGCGTCATGACCATCGCCGAGGAATCGACGTCATGGCCCAAGGTCTCGCAGCCGGTGCATGAAGGCGGCCTTGGCTTCGGCTTCAAGTGGAACATGGGCTTCATGCACGACACGCTGAGCTACATGAGCCGCGAGCCGGTGCATCGCAAGCATCACCACAATGAGCTGACCTTCGGCCTGCTCTACGCCTACTCGGAAAACTTCGTACTGCCGCTCTCCCACGATGAAGTGGTGCACGGCAAAGGCTCGCTGATCGCCAAGATGCCCGGCGATGACTGGCAGAAGTTCGCCAATCTGCGCGCCTACTACGCGCTGATGTGGGGCTATCCCGGCAAGAAGCTGTTGTTCATGGGCCAGGAATTCGCCCAGTGGAGCGAATGGAACGAGGCCGGCTCGCTCGACTGGAACCTGCTTCAGTACCGCATGCACGAGGGCATGCGCCGCCTGGTGCGCGACCTCAACTTCACCTACCGCAGCAAGCCGGCGCTGCACGCCCGCGACTGCGAGGGTGAAGGCTTCGAATGGCTGGTTGCCGACGACCACGAGAACTCGGTCTTTGCCTGGCTGCGCAAGTCGCCGGGTGAAAAGCCGGTCGCCGTCATCTGCAACATGACGCCTGTATACCGCGAGAACTACGCCGTCAGGCTGCCCACCGAGGGCCGCTGGCGCGAGATCCTGAATACCGATGCCGACATCTATGGCGGCAGCGGCAAAGGCAATGGCGGTCGTGTCCAGGCGGTCAACGCCGGCGGCACCATCGTCGCATCACTGACCTTGCCGCCTTTGGCGGTTATCATGCTTGAACCTGAGACTTGAGACTGGTGGGAGGAAGACAATGGTAGAAAAACGCATTCAGCCACTTGCCCGCGATGCAATGGCCTATGTTCTCGCCGGCGGCCGGGGGAGCCGTCTGAAGGAACTCACCGACCGACGCGCCAAGCCCGCGGTCTATTTCGGCGGCAAGTCGCGCATCATCGATTTCGCGCTGTCCAACGCGCTGAACTCCGGTATCCGTCGCATCGGCGTCGCGACGCAATACAAGGCGCACTCGCTGATCCGCCACATGCAGCGCGGCTGGAACTTCTTCCGCCCCGAGCGCAACGAGAGCTTCGACATCCTGCCGGCCTCCCAGCGCGTCTCCGAGACGCAGTGGTATGAAGGCACGGCCGACGCGGTCTACCAGAACATCGACATCATCCAGGACTACGGCGTCGAATACATGGTCATCCTCGCCGGCGACCATGTCTACAAGATGGACTACGAATACATGCTGCAGCAGCATGTCGACAGCGGCGCCGACGTCACCATCGGCTGCCTCGAAGTGCCGCGCATGGAAGCCGTGGGCTTCGGTGTCGTGCATGTCGACGAGACCGACCGCATCATCGATTTCGTCGAAAAGCCCGCCGATCCGCCGGCCATTCCCGGCAAGCCGGACAGCGCCTTCGCCTCGATGGGCATCTACGTCTTCCGCACCAAGTTCCTGATCGAGGAACTGCGCCGGGACGCCGCCGACCCGAATTCCAGCCGCGACTTCGGCAAGGACATCATTCCCTATATCGTCAAGAACGGTAAGGCCGTCGCCCACCGCTTCGCCAATTCCTGCGTGCGCTCCGATTTCGAGCGCGAGCCCTACTGGCGCGACGTCGGAACCATCGATGCCTACTGGCAGGCCAATATCGACCTGACGGCGATCGTTCCCGAACTCGACATCTACGACAAGTCCTGGCCGATCTGGACCTATGCCGAGATCTCGCCGCCGGCGAAGTTCGTCCACGACGACGAAAACCGCCGCGGCTCTGCGACCTCCTCGGTCATCGCCGGCGATTGCATCATCTCCGGTGCCACGCTGAACAACAGCCTGCTCTTTACCGGTGTGCGCGCCAACTCCTACTCAAAGCTTGAGGGCGCCGTCGTGCTCCCGAGCGTAAAGATCGGCCGCCACGCGCAGCTGACGAATGTCGTGATCGACCACGGCGTCGTCATTCCGGAAGGCCTTGTTGTTGGTGACGACCCGGTTCTGGACGCCAAGCGTTTCCGCCGCTCCGAAGGCGGGATTTGCCTCATCACGCAGCCGATGATCGACAAGCTGGATATGTAAACGATGAAAGTTCTTTCGGTTTCGTCCGAAGTCTTCCCATTGATAAAGACAGGGGGCCTGGCCGATGTGGCCGGCGCCCTGCCGATCGCGCTGAAGCGCTTCGGCATCGAAACCAAGACGCTGATGCCCGGCTATCCCGCGGTGATGAAGGTCATACGCGACCCCGTCGTGCGCATGCGCTTCGACGATTTGCTCGGCGAACCGGCAACGGTTCTGGAGGTCAATCACGAGGGGCTCGATATCCTCGTCCTCGACGCGCCCGCCTATTACGACCGCTCCGGCGGCCCCTATCTGGACGCAACAGGCAAGGACTACCACGACAACTGGCGCCGCTTTGCCGCGCTCTCGCTTGCCGGCGCCGAGATCGCCGCCGGGCTGATGCCCGGTTGGCGCCCGGACGTCGTCCATGCGCATGACTGGCAGGCGGCGATGACGCCCGTCTACATGCGTTTTTACCCGACGCCCGAACTTCCCAGCATCCTTACCATCCACAACATCGCCTTCCAGGGCCAGTTCAGCGCCGAGATCTTCTCCGGCCTGCGCCTTCCCCCGCAGGCCTTCTCGGTGGAAGCGCTGGAATATTACGGCAATATCGGCTTCCTGAAGGGTGGCCTGAAGACCGCGCACGCAATCACCACAGTCAGCCCATCCTATGCCGGCGAGATCCTGACCTCCGAATTCGGCATGGGCCTCGAAGGCGTCATCGCCAGCCGCATCGAGGCGTTGCACGGCATCGTCAACGGCATCGACCACGAGGTCTGGGACCCCGCAACCGACGCCGTGCTGCAGACCCATTACACCGGCGCGACGCTGAAGAACCGCGCCGCCAACCGCGCCGCCGTACAGGAATTCTTCGGCCTGCACGACGACAACGCGCCGATCTTCTGCATCATCAGCCGCCTGACCTGGCAGAAGGGCATGGACCTGATCGCCGCCTGCGCCGACGAGATCGTCGCCATGGGCGGCAAGCTCGCCATTCTGGGCTCCGGCGATCCGGCGCTTGAGGGCTCGCTGCTCGCCGCCTCCGCCCGCCATCCCGGCCGCATCGGCGTTTCGATCGGTTACAACGAGCCGATGTCGCACCTGATGCAGGCAGGCTCCGACGCCATCATCATCCCCTCGCGCTTCGAGCCCTGCGGCCTCACACAGCTTTATGGCCTGCGCTATGGTTGCGTGCCGATCGTCGCCCATACGGGCGGCCTTGCCGATACCGTCATCGATGCCAATCACGCCGCACTTGCAGCCAAAGTGGCAACCGGGATACAATTCTCTCCGGTGACCGCTTCCGGTCTGTTGCAGGCAATCCGCCGTGCGCTACATCTCTATACCGATCAAAAGGTCTGGACCCAATTGCAAAAGCAGGGCATGAAATCGGATGTTTCGTGGGAGAAAAGCGCCGAGCGCTATGCTGCCCTCTATTCAAGCCTCGCCCCGAAAGGCAAGTGACAGAAAATGAACAAGTCCGTATCCACCACCCCCTATCAGGATCAGAAGCCCGGCACCTCGGGGCTCCGAAAGAAGGTTCCGGTATTCCAGCAGCCGAACTATGCGGAAAACTTCATCCAGTCGATTTTTGATTCGCTGGAAGGGTTTCAGGGCAAGACCCTCGTCATCGGCGGCGACGGACGCTACTACAACAAGGAAGTCATTCAGAAGGCGATCAAGATGGCCGCCGCCAATGGCTTCGGCAAGGTCATCGTCGGCAAGGGCGGCATCCTCTCGACCCCGGCTGCCTCGCACGTGATCCGCAAATACAAGGCCTTCGGCGGCATCATTCTCTCCGCCAGCCATAACCCAGGCGGCCCGACCGAAGACTTCGGCATCAAGTACAACATCAGCAATGGCGGCCCGGCGCCGGAAAAGATCACCGACGCGATCTATGCGCGCACCAAGGTGATCGACACCTACAAGATCGCCGATTTCCCCGACGTCAATCTGGACCGTATCGGCAAGGACGAGCTGCCCGGCGGCATGCTGCTTTCGGTGCTGGACTCCGTCGAGGACTACACGGCGCTGATGGAAGAGCTGTTCGACTTCGGCGCCATCCGCAACCTGATAAGCCTCGGCTTCCGCATCGCGTTTGATGCGATGAGCGCCGTTACCGGCCCCTACGCCAAGGAAATCTTCGAAAACCGCCTCGGCGCCCCGTCCGGCTCGGTCCGCAACTTCATGCCGCTGCCCGATTTCGGCGGCCACCATCCGGACCCGAACCCGGTTCACTGCAAGGAACTCTACGACGAGATGATGGGCGACGACGCCCCTGATTTCGGCGCGGCTTCCGACGGCGACGGCGACCGCAACCTGATCATCGGCCGCGGCATCTTCGTCACCCCATCCGACAGCCTGGCGATCATCGCCGCCAACGCCAACCTCGCCCCCGGCTATTCCGGCGGCCTCACCGGTATCGCGCGCTCCATGCCGACCTCGGGTGCAGCCGACCGCGTCGCCGAAAAGCGCGGCATCGGCATGTATGAAACGCCGACCGGCTGGAAGTTCTTCGGCAACCTGCTCGACGCCAACATGGCGACGATCTGTGGCGAAGAGAGCGCCGGCACCGGCTCCAACCACGTGCGCGAAAAGGACGGCCTTTGGGCGGTCCTTATGTGGCTGAACATCCTGGCCGTGCGCGGCGAGAGCGTTCAGGACATCGTCACCCAGCACTGGCAGACCTACGGCCGCAACTACTATTCGCGCCACGACTACGAAGGCGTCGACACTGAAGCCGCCAACGGCCTGGTGGATAATCTCCGCGCCCAGCTTTCCAGCCTGCCCGGCAAGACCTTCGGCCCGCTGAAGGTCGAAAAGGCCGACGATTTCGCCTATCACGATCCGGTCGACAAGTCGGTGAGCGAACACCAGGGTATCCGCATCATGTTCGAAGGCGGCTCCCGCGTGGTCTTCCGCCTGTCGGGCACCGGCACGTCAGGCGCCACGCTGCGCGTCTACATCGAGCGCTACGAGCCCGATTCCAGCCGCCACAACATCGAGACCCAGGAAGCGCTGGCCGACCTCATCGCCGCCGCCGAAACCATCGCTGACATCAAGTCCCGCACCGGCCGCGACGCCCCTTCGGTGATCACCTGAGATAGCCTCTCTAATGCCCGATCGGGAGCAGCGGATGCCTCTACCCCCCTCTGCCCTGCCGGGCATCTCCCCCACAAGGGGGGAGATCGGCTGGGAGCACCGATCGGTATCCTTCCTCGAACTTAGCGTTTCCGCCAAGGCAACCTTTCAAGCTGGGCGAGCGCTAGCCGCTTGCGATCTCCCCCCTTGTGGGGGAGATGCCCGGCAGGGCAGAGGGGGGTAACACCACATGCCGACCTCCCTATTTGCCCAAAAACACAGCGCAACCCTAGCTAACTTTTACCTCGTACCTCCTACCGTGCAGCCCCCTCATCCGGCTGCCGCCACCTTCTCCCCGCTGGGGAGAAGAGACCCGGAGCGGGCCGCTCGCTCCATCTTCCCTTCGCCCCAACGGGGAGAAGGTGCCCGTAGGGCGGATGAGGGGGCCACAGGCACCACGTCAACCTTATTAAACCCACCCCCATCAACCATCCCCCCGGAACAAGGACCTAGCTCCCCATGCCCTTCGCTTCCGGCGTAACCCTCACCGCCACAGGCGCCATCTTCGTCGTGCGCTCCAGCGAGGCCACGAAGCTCCACCTCTGCCTCTTCGACCAGACCGGCCGCGAAACCGACCGCCTGCCGATGACGCGAGGAGAAGACGACCTCCACCACCTCTTCGTCGAGGGCATCGCCCCCGGCGCCCGCTACGGTTACCGCGCCAAAGGCACCTACGCCCCCGACGACGGCCTTTGGTTCGACCCCGCCAAACTCCTTGTCGACCCCTACGCGACGGAGGTCGACCGCCCCTTCCGCTACGACCCGCTGCTCTCGAAATTCGGCGCCGACACGCAACACCTCGTCCCCCGCGCGATCGTCACCCGCGACACCGCCGTCAAGCCCGCAGCCCCCATCTTCCGCCCCGGCGGCTTCATCTACGAAGTCGCCGTCCGCCCCTTCACCATGCAACACCCGGACGTGCCGGAGGCACAGCGCGGCACCATCGCGGCCCTTGCCCACCCCTCGGTCATCGCCCACCTCAAGCGCATCGGCGTCGACGCCATCGAGCTGATGCCGATTACCGCCTGGATCGACGAGCGCCACCTCCCCCCGCTCGGCCTCACCAACGGCTGGGGCTACAACCCCGTCACCTTCATGGCGCTCGACCCGCGCCTCGCCCCGGGCGGCATGACAGAGCTGCGCGACACCGTCGCCAAGCTGCATGAGGCAGGCATCGGCGTCATCCTCGACCTCGTCTTCAACCACACCGGCGAAAGCGACCGCTTCGGCCCGACGCTCTCCATGCGCGGCCTCGACAACCGATCGCTGCTGCGCCACGTCCCCGGCCAACCCGGCACGCTGGTCAACGACACCGGCACCGGCAACACGGTGGCCTGCGACCACCCCTATGTCCGCCAGCTGATCGTCGACACGCTCCGCCATTTCGTGGCTAACGCCGGCATCGACGGCTTCCGCTTCGACCTCGCGCCGATCATCGGCCGCACCGCATCAGGCTTCGAGGCCCACGGCGAAACGCTGAAGGCGATGCTCGACGACGAGGTTCTGCGCGACCGCATCATGATCGCCGAACCCTGGGACATCGGCCCCGGCGGCTACCAGCTCGGCAACTTCCCCGCCCCCTTCCTCGAATGGAACGACCGCGCCCGCGACGACCTCAGATGCTATTGGCGCGGCGACCACTACAAGACCGGCGCTCTGGCCTCGGCACTGTCAGGCTCCTCCGACATCTTCGCCCGGGGCGGCGCCACCGCCACCCGCAGCGTCAACTTCCTCGCCGCCCATGACGGCTTCACGCTCAACGACCTCGTCTCCTACGCCGGCAAGCACAACGAGGCCAACGGCGAGGACAACCGCGACGGCCACAACGAGAACCACTCCTGGAACAACGGCATCGAAGGCGAGACCGACGATCCCGCAATCATCGCGCGCCGCCGCTCCGACCTGAAAGCTCTCATTTCCACGCTATTCACGACGCGCGGCACGGTGATGCTGACGGCCGGCGACGAAGGCGGCCGCAGCCAGCGCGGCAACAACAATGCCTATTGCCAGGACAACGCCATCACCTGGGTCGACTGGGCAGCACTCGACGAAGATCTGATCGCCCACACCGCCTTCGTCTCGGCACTGCGCAAACGCTTCGATGTCTTCGCGCAGTTCGCCTTCTTCAAGGGCGATGGCGACGTCACCTGGATCGCGCCCTCAGGCCAGCCGATGGCCGTGTCGGATTGGGAAACGCCAGATTTCGCCACGCTCGGCATGATCGTTCAAACCGAGGACGTACACACCGGCAAACAAATCAGGCTGGCCGTGCTCTTCAACCGCGCCCAATCACAACAGACGTTTTCGCTGCCCGCCGATGCGACATGGCGCCGGGCTGAAGAAGAGGAAGGCTCCGAGCCGCAGAACCAGGCGCGCGTGGCGGCCCGATCCGTTTCTTTTCTTGTAGGAAATTGACGCGCCCGTAAGTTGTACTAATATCCTTGTCGTAATTGTCACGAAGCCATTGTAAGTCTTTTCGAAGCAGCTTTTTTCAAGAGGAATTGATGGTCAAGGAAATCTCGCTCGCGGATGTCCGCGGGCTGGTCGGCACGGAAGCCGGCCTTTCTGATTGGATCGTCGTCGATCAGACGATGATCAATGCCTTCGCCGACGCCACCCACGACCACCAGTTCATCCATGTCGATCCGGCCCGCGCCGCCGACAGCCCCTTTGGCGGCACGATCGCCCATGGTTTCCTGACGCTCTCGCTCTTGTCGGCGATGAACTACGACTGCCTGCCCAAGGTGCGCGAACAGACCATGGGCATCAACTATGGCTTCGACACCGTCCGCTTCGTCGCCCCGGTCAAATCCGGCGCCCGCATCCGCGGCCACTTCATCCTCGCCGAAGCCCGCTTCCGCGGCGGCGGCATGCTGATGACCACCTACGACGTATCGATCGAGATCGAAAACGAACGCAAGCCGGCGCTGACAGCCCGCTGGACGACGATCATCCAGTTCGACCCGAAGGATCGGCCGGAGGACCACTAGGCGGGACGGATATAGCGCGCGGAGGGCGGCGATGAGCTTGGTTGAGAATGAACAGATCAAGCTCCTGGCCAACGCGCTGGACCGGGCATCCACCGCCTGCTTCACGGTCGGCATCGTCACCCCGATCGCAGGCGTGCTCTACGGGATCGGCAATTTCATTCAGACACCCAGCCTGTGGCTTGTCTGCTATCTTGCAGGTTGGCTTTTGATTGCTGCGATACTACATTCTCTGGCGAGACGAACGCTGAAGGGATTGAAGCCATGAACACTGGCGCCTTGCTGTTCATATCATTCGGCCTACCGGCTATTATCGGCATCCTCGCCTATGCCGTTGTTCTTTGGCACGAACGCGAGTGGCGCAAGCATCGCGATCAGCCGGGCGAGTAGGTCGGCTACGCCAGCCCCGCACGCGACGTCATGCTCGGTCTTGTGCCGAGCATCTGCCTTGGGTCAATCAGCACTGGACGTGAATTGCCGTTACACGACGGCGGGCTGAGGCTGCGGCCCTCACAGCCTTGAGCCATAACCGTTGAACCCTCGGAGACGTGCTTAGATCCTCGGGACAAGCCAGAGGAGGACGTCGCGCAAGGGGAAGCAAATCGGGGACGGCGCCCTCGCACCATCCCCGATCTCATAATCACAACACGGCGAAGCTCAGTGCCCCGCATCCTCAGCGCCCTCGGCGAGCAGGCCGAACACGAAGTCCGCGAAGGAGCGCCAGCATTCCACCCGGAACGTGTCCTCCTCGGTGCGGAAGAGCACGATCTCGGCCTTGCCGAACAGCGTGCGCGAGCAGGCGCCGACGGGGAAGGCTTCGAGCGACAAATCCTGCGGGCAACCGGTGGAGATCGTCGTTTCGGCACCGGGGCCGGAGACGATGATCGCGACGTTGCGGTGCGAGACGTCGGTTGCCGAATGCACGACGCCCACGTCCTTCAGCGCGCCCATGAGGTCGGCGCCGCTCTCGTCGATGACCAGCCATTCGTCCGGCCCAAGCCAAAGAGCGGCGCGGCCGCCCTTGCGACCCGAGGTCTTCGGCGCGTCGGGAATGGTGACGCCGAGCGCCGACGAAATAGCCGAAAGCGATTCCGCCGGTGCGCGAAGCGCAACGCGCGTGGCGTGAGGCGCCGCCGTCAGCCGTACGCTGGCGGAGCCGCCCTGCTTGCCCGTGAGAACGGATGTGCGAACTGCCGTATCAGCCATTGATGCGGCCTCCTTCCTTGTCAAAGAACACCATATCCGTCACCTCGACCGCGATCGTCTTGTCCGGCATCGGCACATAGAGCGTCTCGCCCATCCGCTTGCGGCCACCGGCGACCAGCGCGAAGGCGATCGACTTGCCAAGGTTTTCCGACCAGTAGGACGAGGTGACGTGACCGAGCATCGTCATCGGCTTCGGCTCGTTCGGGTTGGCCACGACCTGCGCGCCCTCTTCGAGCACCAGCGTCGGGTCCTTGGTGACGAGGCCGACCAGCTGCTTGCGGCCTTCCTTGACGAGATCCGGCCGCTTCAGGCCGCGAATGCCGACGAAGTCGGTCTTCTTCTTCGACACCGCCCAGTTGAGGCCGGCATCGTCAGGCGTCACGGTGCCATCCGTGTCCTGGCCGACGATGATATAGCCCTTCTCGGCGCGAAGCACGTGCATCGTCTCCGTGCCGTAGACGCAGGCGCCTAGCGGCTCTGCATTGGCCCAGACGGCTTCGAGAACCGACCGGCCGTAATCGGCCGGCACGTTGATTTCAAAGCCGGTCTCGCCGGTGAACGACACGCGGAAGAGACGCGCCGGAACGCCCATGACCGTGCACTCGGCAACGCTCATATGCGGGAAGGCCTCGTTGGAGATATCGACGCCTTCCACCAGCGGAGCTATGATCTCGCGCGCCTTCGGACCCTGCACGGCGATGACCGCCCACTGCTCGGTCACAGACGTCAGCCACACCTTCAGATGCGGGAATTCGGTCTGCAGATAGTCTTCCATGTGGTTCAACACGCGCGGCGCGCCGCCCGTCGTCGTCGTCACGTGGAAGCGATCGTCGGCCAGACGCCCGACGACGCCGTCGTCATAAACGAAGCCATCGTCGCGGGTCATGATGCCGTAGCGGCACTTGCCCGGCTTCAGCGTGTCCCAGGCGTTGGTATACATCAGGTTCATGAACTCGGCCGCGTCAGGTCCGACGACCTCGATCTTGCCGAGCGTCGAGGCATCGAACACGCCGGCAACATCACGCGCCGTCTTGCATTCGCGCGCGACCGCCTGGTGCATGGTTTCGCCGGCGCGTGGGTAGAACCACGCACGCTTCCAGTTGCCGACATCCTCGAACACCGCCCCCTGGGCTTCTTCCCACTGATGCAGCGGCGTCTTGCGCGTCGGGTCGAACAGCTCGCCACGCGAATGCGCGATCAGCGTGCCGTAGGTGACAGGCGTGTAGGGCGCGCGGAAGGTGGTGAGACCGACCTGCGGGATCTCCTTGCCCAGCATCTCGGCGGCAATCGCCAGACCGTGCATGTTGGAGAGCTTGCCCTGGTCGGAGGCCATGCCGTTGGTCGTGAAGCGCTTGATGTGCTCGATCGAGTGCATCCCCTCGCGCACGGCAAGGCGGATATCCTTGGCGCAGACGTCGTGCTGGAAATCGATGAAGGCCTTGGCGCTGGTCTCCGGACCCGCCCCTTCGGCCGCACCGATCATGCCGCCGGTCCATTGATGCGCCTGCTCGGCCGAGATGCTGATCTTGCCAGCGGACGTCTTGCCGGCGGCCTGCGCCATCAGCTCGCCTGCCGCCAGCGATTCCTCGATCGTGCGCTGCAGGTCGTCGGTGCCGTTGCAGGCGCCGACGGAGAGGCAATCCTGGGCATAGGTGCCGGGCAGGAAGCGCTGCGTTTCCGGCTCGAACTTCACCTTGCCGCGCGACTGCGAGAACAGGTGCACGGAAGGCGTCCAGCCGGCGGAGACCAGCAGAGCATCGACCGCGATCTTGCGTGGCGAGCCGCCGCCGTTGCGGGCAACCGTCATCGACGAGATGCGCAGCTTGCCGGATGTGTTGACGACCGACTGGCCCGACAGAACATCGATGCCGAGCGAACGGGCCTCGGCCAACACGGCCGCACCCGGCGTCTGCCGGCAATCAACGATCGCCGCGATCTCGACGCCCGCGCGCTTCAGATCGAAGGCTGCCTCATAGGCCGAGTCATGCGCCGTATAGACACCGACCTTCTGGCCGACGGCAACGCCGTACTGGTTGAGATACATGCGCGCGGCGGATGCCAGCATGATGCCGGGACGGTCGTTGTTCGGGAACACCATGTGGCGCTCGATGGCGCCGTTGGCGAGGATGACGCGCTTGGCGCGCAGCTGCCACAGACGCTCGCGCGGCAGATGGCGGCTCGGGTTCGCGACATGGTCGGTCACGCGCTCGGCGAGGCCGACGAAATTGTGGTTGTAGTAGCCGAAAGCGGTGGTGCGGGTCAGCGCCTGCACATTGTCCATCGCCTTCAGAGCAGCAACCGTCTTCTGCGCCCACTCGTAGCCGGAAAGGCCGTCGATCGTGACACCGCTATCGTAGCGCAGAGCGCCGCCGACATCGGCCTGCTCGTCGCAGAGGATGACCTTTGCGCCGGTCTGCGCCGCAGCCAATGCCGCCGAAAGGCCAGCCACGCCGGCGCCGACGACAAGCACGTCGCAATGCGCGTAACGGCCGGCGTAATGATCCGGGTCGGCTTCCTTCGGCGCAACGCCGAGGCCGGCCGCGCGGCGGATGATCGGCTCGTAGAGGCTCTTCCAGGCGGCCTTCGGCCACATGAAGGTCTTGTAGTAGAAGCCGGCCGCAAAGAACGGCGAGAGCAGGTTGTTGATGCCGCCGATATCGAAGGCGAGCGACGGGAAGCGGTTCTGCGATTCGACGATCATGCCGTCGAACACTTCCTGCACCGTGGCGCGCACGTTCGGCTGCTTGCGGGCGGCGTCACGTGACACGTCGATCAGCGCGTTCGGCTCCTCGGCGCCGGCAGACAAGATGCCGCGCGGGCGGTGATACTTGAACGAGCGGCCGACCAGATGGATGTTGTTGGCAATCAGCGCCGAGGCGACAGTGTCGCCCTCGAGCGCGGTATAGGTCTTGCCGTCGAAGGTGAAGCGCGCGGTCTTGGCGGGCGTCAGGCGGCCCTTGCCTGATATGCGGTTCGCAGCACTCATTTCGCTTCTCCTTCGAGCTGCTCATAGGTCTCGACGGGAGCATGGGGCGCGGCCGCGGCACCGATATCGGGCTTCGGCTCGCCGGCCTTGTACGTCATGATGAACTTGTCGCTGATCGTGTCGCGCGCTGCGTTGAAGAAGCGGCCGCATCCGTGCTGGTGGCGCCAGCGTTCGAAGATCAGACCCTTCGGGTTGTCGCGCAGGAAGAAGAACTCCTCGAACTGTTCGTCGGAGATCTCGGCGATATTGGTCGGGCGGGCGATATGCGCATCGCCGGCGCCGCGGAATTCGAGCTCTGAGCGCTCTTCCTGACAGTATGGGCAATAGATAAGAAGCATGATGTCCTCGTGTCAGTGCGCGACGGCTGCGGCGGCGGCTTCGTCGATCAGACGGCCGGTGCGGAAGCGGTCCAGCGTCAGGCCGGCATTGAACTTGTGCGCCTCGTCGCGGGCAATGAGGTGCGCGAAGAGATTGGCCGAGCCGGGCGTCGCCTTGAAGCCGCCGGTGCCCCAGCCGCAGTTGACGTAGAGCCCCGGAACCGGCGTCTTCGACTGGATGGCCGAACGATCAGGCGTATTGTCGACGATACCGCCCCACTGGCGCATCATCTTGACGCGGCGGAACATCGGGAAGAGCTCGCAGATGGCATCGAGGGTATGCGTGATGATCTGCAGGCCGCCGGTCTGGCTGTAGGAATTGTACTGGTCGGTGCCGGCGCCGATGACGAGCTCGCCCTTGTCGGACTGCGAGATATAGGCATGCACCGTGTTGGACATGACCACGCAGGGGAAGATCGGCTTCAGCGGTTCCGATACCAGCGCCTGCAGCGGGCTTGATTGCAGCGGCACGCGCACATCGGCCATATTCATGACCGTGGTCGTGTGGCCGGCGGCCGAAACGCCCACCTTCTTGGCGCCGATGAAGCCGCGCGACGTCTCGACACCGGTGACGCGACCGTCGGGGCCACGGCGGATGCCGGTCACTTCGCAATTCTGGATGATGTGGACGCCGCGATCGGACGCAGCACGCGCATAGCCCCAGGCAACCGCATCGTGGCGCGCCGTGCCGCCGCGACGCTGCAGGGCGGCACCATTGATCGGATAGCGGGCACTGGCGGAGATATCGAGCGGCGGACAATAAGCCTTGGCCTGCTCCGGCGTCAGCCATTCATTGTCGATGCCGTAGAGGCGATTGGCATGGATATGGCGCTTGAAGGATTGCTGGTCGTGCACATTGTGCGACAGCATCATCACGCCGCGCGGCGAGTACATGACATTGTAGTTGAGATCCTGCGAGAGGTTCTCCCAGAGCTTCATCGAATGCTCGTAGATGTGCATGCTCTCTTCATAGAGATAGTTCGAGCGGATGATGGTCGTGTTACGGCCGGTATTGCCGCCGCCGAGCCAGCCCTTTTCGAGCACCGCGACATTGGTGATGCCATGCTCCTTGGCCAGATAATAGGCCGCGCCCAGGCCATGTCCGCCGCCACCGATGATGATGACGTCGTATTCGGCGCGCGGCTCCGGCGACGTCCATTGCTTGTCCCAGCCCTTGTGGCCCCTCAGAGCCTCACGTGCCACGGCAAAAACCGAATATCTGCGCATCCGCCTTGATCTCCTTGCGGGGAAAATCCCCTGTCGTCGGCCATACAAATCGCAAATCGAAATGCGGCACAACGTTTCTTTTGCGACGCCGATGCGCTTTTGTTTTGACACGCGCGCGATTGCAGCGGATGCGACGGATGAACTCGACCGGACGAGCGAGATGACACCGAAATAGCAATGTCGTGATCTGGGCACAAACGTCCGGCTCCGCCCTTGATCGGGCTTTGAAGCGCATGCTAGTCGCGCCGCATGGCAAAGCTACTCCCCCAGATGGGCCTCGCCCTTTTCGCGATCTCGGCCCTTTCGACCAACGCGCTCGCGCTCGACGGCAGAACGATCACCCAGATCAAGAAGTCACCCCGGCAGATCAGCTCGACCAGCGTTGCGACATCGAGGCGATGGATCGCCTGCAGGCCGACAAGGTCATCTCCTACACCTTCTCGCATCCCAAGCGCACGGCGGTGCATGTCGATGCGGATGGCGCGGTGTTCCGCCGCAACGGCGATTGGTACCGCCTGTCCTATGCCTGCACGACAAGCCCCGACCACCTGTCCATCGTCGCCTTCGCCTTCAAGCGCGGCGCGATCATCGCCCGCAAGGACTGGACGCGCTACTATCTTTATCCATAAGCGGCTGACATCGCTTGCGGTTGCAATCGCCGCCCCCTCGCCTAGCTTCCCTTATAGGTCACGCCGCAGCCAACCGGGCGGCATGACGAGAAAAGGGAGGCAAGGCATGTGCCGGAATATCAAACCCCTGTTCAATTTCGACCCGCCGGCAACCGACGCGGAAATCCATGATGCGGCACTCCAGTTCGTGCGCAAGCTGAGCGGCACCAACAAGCCGTCGAAACGCAACGAGGAAGCCTTCGAGGCCGCCGTCGCGTCGATCGCCGCCTGCGCCCGTGAGCTGCTGGACACGCTGGAGACCTCGCAGCCACCCCGCGACCGCGAGGAAGTGGCCGCCAAGGCGCGTGCGAAATCGGCACTCCGTTTCGCGTGAAGGAGGCCTGACGCATGGCGGTCAAGCGCATGGACAATGTCGGCATTGTCGTCGACGACCTCGACGAGACGATCGATTTCTTCCGCGAACTCGGCCTTGAGCTGGAGGGCCGTACCATGGTCGAGGGCGAGTGGGCCGGACGCATCACCGGGCTCGGCGACCAGCAAGTCGAGATCGCCATGATGCGCACGCCGGATGGCCACAGCCGCCTCGAACTCTCCCGCTTCATCTCGCCTGACATCATCGCCGATCACCGCGACGCCCCGGTCAACGCTCTCGGCTATCTCCGCGTCATGTTCGCCGTCGATGACATCGATGACACGCTCGAACGCCTCGGCAAACGCGGCGCCCGGCTTGAAGGCGAACTGGTGCAATACAAGGACGCCTATCGGCTCTGCTATATCAGGGGTCCCGGAGGGCTATTGATCGGTCTTGCCCAGGAACTGGATTGAGGGCACCGATCTCGGCTTGAGCCGTCGCCCACGCAGCCTCAAGCCGGCCGCTCCCCTCACCCTCCCGGCGTCCACCGCACCTCCGAGACCTCGCGCGCCACATCCGCAATCAGCGAGCGCAGCCAGCGGTGGGCGGGGTCGTTGCGGTGGCGGACGTGCCAGGCGAGATCGACGGGGAAGCTGCCGAGATCGACGGGCGCCGGCACGATCTTCAGCCTGGGGTCGGCCGCCAGGTGCCGGCAGATCAGCCTCGGCAGCGTCGCGCAATAGTCGGTGACCGCGATCATCTCCGGCACGGCCAGGAAATGCGTCACCGACACCGCCACCTCACGCCGTAGCCCGCGCTGCTCCAGCGCCTGGAACAACCCGACGCGCAAGCGGCCATGGGGCACGACATTCACATGCCGCATACGCTCGTACTGCTCCTTCGACAGGCTACCGGAGACCTCCGGATGATCGGCCCTGATCACGCAGGCGAGCCCCTCATCCATCAGATGCTGCACCACCAGATTGTCCGGCGGCTCGACGATGCGGCCGAGCACCATGGCCGTCGTGCCCGACATGACACCGGTCTCGATGAGGTCGTTGCCATAGGGCGTCAGCCGAAGCCTGATCCCCGGCGCCGTCTCGCGCAGCCTGGCGACGATGGCGGGCATCAGCACATATTCGACATAGCTGTTGGGCGCGATGGTGAAGGAGAGATCGGCCTCTGCGGGATCGAACTCCTGTTGCCCGAGCACCGCCCCGTCGATCGCCGCCAGCGCGGTGGCGATGACGGGCGCCAACTCCAGCGCCATCTGCGTCGGCTGCATCCCATAGCGCTCGCGCACGAACAGCGGATCGCGCATGACGACGCGCAGCCGCGCCAGCGCGTTGGAGAGCGCCGGCTGGGTGATCCCCAGGCGGTCGGCGGCGCGCGTGACATTGCGCTCTTCCATCAGGGTCACGAAGACGGGCAGCAGATTGAGGTCGTATCGCATGCAGTTATAATGCACGGTGAATATCTAGGATCAAACAAATAAATTTCTGAAATAGATATCCGAGGCGCATGATCCCCTCATCGAAGGCCGACACAGTCTGGCCGAAACAAGGAGAACGATCATGAGCGAGAACATCAAGGGTAAAGTCGTACTCATCACCGGTGGCAGCACCGGCCTCGGCGCTGAAACCGCGCGCCATCTGGCAGCCAACGGCGCCCGCGTCGCGATCGCCGCCCGCCGCAAGGACAAGCTCGATGACGTTGTCGCCGAAATCACCAAGGCTGGCGGCGAAGCTCGCGCCTACCAGCTCGACGTCGTAGACAAGAACCAGGTCAAGCAGGTCACCGACGCCGTGATCGCCGATTTCGGCACGCTGGATGTGCTGATCAACAATGCCGGCATCATGCCGATCCGTCCGATGGCCGAGGTCAACACCGAGGAATGGGACGCGATGATCGACGTCAACATCAAGGGCACGCTCTATGGCATCGCCGCCGCCCTGCCCTTCTTCCTCGAGAAGAGCCGCGGCCACATCATCAACCTGAGCTCGGTTGCCGGCATCAAGGTCTTCGCGCCGGGTGGCACCGTCTATTCCGGCACCAAGTTCGCCGTCCGCGCCATCTCTGATGGTCTGCGCCAGGAAGTCGGCTCCAAGGTTCGCGTCACCTCGATTGAGCCCGGCGCCGTCGACAGTGAGCTCAAGCACAACACGACGGGTACCGCGCAATCGACCGTGCTCGACTTCTACAAGATCGCCATTCCGGCAAGCGCCGTCGCCCGCGCCATCGCCTATGCCATCTCACAGCCCGACGATGTCGATATCAACGAGATCGTCCTGCGCCCGACCGCCCAGGAATTCTGATCGATATCAATGTTGTGATGCCGCAGCTCGCCTCTTCTTAAACTGAGCGGCGAGCCGTTTCCGTTTCTCAATTCGTCAGCCGGCTCATCGTCTTGGTCGCCGCCTCGCCGATCGAACTGAACGCCGCCGTCAGCGCATCCATCGTGTTCGGCTCGTAATAGTTTGCTTCGGTGGAGGCGCAGAATTTCAAGAGCGCCTTGCCCTTGTCCGGCGCCATGAACGCCACCGTGTAGATCTTGATGCCGGCCGCCTTGGCGTTGGTGCATTCATTGCGCACGGATTGATCGAGATTGCTGTTCCATGTGCTGCTGTCGCCGGTCATGTCGCCATCGGTCATCAACACGATGATGCGGTCTGAACTCGTATTGAGCTTCTTCGCCTGCTCGACGCTTTCCTTGTCCGTGCCATATGAGTTCTGGGCGATATTTGCATTCGCCGTTTTCACAGCCGCCGTCGCGTCGGTGCCGCTATTTCCTACGATTGTGATGTTCTTGACGTGGTTGCGGGCGTCTGTCGTGCCCCAGGCCATCGCCGATTGCCCCTTGATGCTGCTGGTATAGGAGATCGCGCCGCTTCGCACATAGCGAGGGGTCGGATCGTACTTGTCGAGCGAGTCGAACAGCTTGCCCGCGGCACTCTTCAACGCGTCGATCTTGGCGTAATAGCCAGGCGGGGTGATGAGGCAGATGCCAAGCAGGCCGAGCGTGCACTTCAAACCGTTCACATCGTCGGCCATCGATGTCGATGCGTCGATCAAAAGCTCGATCGAGATGCCGTTCTTCGTTGTGCCTGAGCCACTGGTGGTCTTGCTGCCGGCGGACACGGTCTTCGTATTGCCGGCGATAAGCGCACTCAGCGGCGACAGGGTCACCGGCATCGACGCATTCACGGCCACCACGAAATTCTTGCCGGCTGCGGTGGTCGTCGTCGTGATCGCCACCGTGGCCGCTTGCTTGGCGGCGGCCGCAGCCGTACTGCCGGCGACACTAGCCACCTGACCGGAGAGAAAATCGAGCCCCAGCGTCTTGCCCGAGGTCTCGTCGGCAGTTCCCTTTGCAAGCGCGGTCGAGACGGCCAACGCCGACGCATCCGTCGCCTCCTGCAGCTGGCGCTGCGACAGGGAAAGGTTTGCGGTATCGACCGCCAGCCCCGCCACACCGACGAGAATAGGCAGCACGAGCGCGGTGGTGATGCCGAAGTTTCCATCCCGGCGCCTCAGGAGACGCTTTATCTCTTGAACGTACAGCATGCTCAAAAACGAGCACGCGGCGCAAAAGTGCCATCGCACGTTGAATCGCACTTAACCGGAGGTAAGCCTACCGAGAAGTCCGGGTCATTTTAGAACAGAGGAATAAAACGCAGATCGGCGACACAGACCCAAAGGGGCCCGATGCCGATGTGCACAATCAACCGATGGTCGGGAGGAATGACGCGTGCCCGATCGGGGGCTCCGAGATCAGGACGACGCGGTCTTGGACGTTGCCCGCTTTTTCTTGACGGGTTCGGCCTCAGGCGGGGCCTCGGCAGCGCGTTGCAGGCGGAGAGCCTTGAGCTTCTCCGTCTTCAATTCGCGAGCCGCGGCCTCGGCTGAAATGATCGCACGGGCCGTCGTGTCGGTCACGACAGCCTTATCGCGAGACGAGAGCTTGGCCTGGTTGAAGAATTCATTGTCTGAAGTCATCTGTGCTCTCTACATCTAAGCGTTGGGCCAGCCTTTAGCGGGCCGGACGCACGGCCTTCTTCGGTGCAGGAAGCAGGCCTTCGCGCTGCAGCTTCTTGCGGGTCAGCTTGCGCTGGCGGCGAACGGCTTCGGCCTTTTCGCGCACGCGCTTTTCCGACGGCTTTTCATAGGCGCTGCGCGCCTTGAATTCGCGGAAGAGACCTTCGCGCTGCATCTTCTTCTTCAGGACGCGGAGCGCCTGGTCGACATTGTTATCCCTGACGAGAACCTGCAAATTGTATTCCTTTCTTGCGGCAACGAATTGCCGGTTTGTGACGAGCCGAAAACTGTTTCCCGCCCTTGGCGCCATAAGCGAGGCCGGGATGTCTTGACGGCAATCGTCGCGGTTTCGTGTCTGGCATCGAGGATGCCGGCTAAGTGGTGCCGAAATCGCCGCCGGCAATTTCAACAATCGAGACCCAGGGCCCCGAAACGGTCTGTACTGCTGCGCCGGAGGATCGAAATCCTGAGGCGACCGGCAAAAAGCCGATCCTCGCAGCGATACCAATGATCACTTCCAATGCGAGGCATTTCCCAGCAATTGCGTGCCGGGCATGATCGATTTTGAGAGGAGATCTGACGGAGCGATTGGGCTCTTTGACAAAGGTCACAAGCAATAGTCGATGGCGCAATTATAGTGCAAACGGCAGCCGATGCAAGGAACGAACCGGAATTAGCCTCTACCCCCTGCCGTCACGGGCTTTCGGGCGTCGCATCGGCCGCTTGTGGCGCGATGCGAGGGGGAAAATACCTTTTGCGCCAATGCGAGCCTGGATTGCAGGGTTTTTTCGGCTGAAACCCGCTGATCCATATGGACTTCGGCCAAGTGATCTGCTATCCCGCACACCAATCGCGAGGCGCTGCCGCGCGGAATGAACATTTTTTGCCTCTGTCATTGGGATGACCCAGGCATCAACCGAACCAAAGGAACGTGATTCTCGTGCAGGTACTCGTCCGCGACAACAATGTTGACCAGGCTCTCCGCGCTCTCAAGAAGAAAATGCAGCGCGAAGGCATTTTCCGCGAAATGAAGATGCGCGACTACTACGAAAAGCCTTCGGAAAAGCGCGCTCGCGAAAAGGCCGAAGCTGTTCGTCGCGTTCGCAAGCTGGCCCGCAAGCGCCTTCAGCGCGAAAGCGGCGTTGCTCCGTCGCGTGGAGCTTCTTCCGCGCGCTAAGGCGTTCCCGTCGTTATTTCGACGTTTTCAGATGCATGTTGGCGGGGGCGATCTGGTCGCCACCGCCTTTTTTGTTTGCTGCTTAGCCTGCCCGTCTCAAGACCGGCCGGCCGTAATGGGGAAAACGAGCCCGCATGGCTGATACGATGTTGAATGCCCGATCCTTGCGTTCGTCGACGAAAATGACCGCCCTGCCCGTGTTGGCGCTGGTCGCCGCTCTCGGCCTCGCCGGCTGCACCACGAACAGCACCTCCGATGCCGTCATCCGCATCGACAAGGCCCAGGGCTCGCAGGAAAACATCGCATCGCTGACCTCGGTCATCAACGCCAACCCGCGCGACCCCGAGGGCTACAACGTTCGCGGTTCCGCCTATGGTCGCGGTGGCGATTTCCGCGCGGCGCTGAACGATTTCAACACCGCCCTGCAGATCAATCCGAAGTTCTACCAGGCCTACGCCAACCGCGCGCTCGTCTACCGCAACATGGGCCAGCAGCAGCAGGCGATCCAGGATTACAACGCGGCACTGCAGATCAACCCGAACTACGACGTGGCTCTGATCGGCCGCGGCAACGTCTACCGCACCGCCGGCCAGGACGACGCCGCCTTCAACGATTTCAACAAGGCGATCCAGAACGGCACCACCGACGGCCGCGCCTACCACAATCGCGGCCTGATCTTCCAGAAGCGCAACCAGCAGGACAAGGCGATCGACGATTTCTCCAAGGCGATCTCGCTGTCGCCGAACTCGCCGGAGCCCTATAACGGCCGTGGCATCTCCTACATCGCGCTCAATGACGACGACAACGCCTTCGCCGACTTCAACCACGCGATCGAGCTGAACGGCAACATCGCCGAGAGCTGGGCCAACCAGGCGCTGGTTTATGAGCGTCGCGGCGACAAGCAGAAGGCCGCCCGCTCCTATCGCCACGCCATCGGCCTCAGCCCGAAGTACCAGCCTGCCAAGGACGGCCTCGCCCGCGTCAGCGCCGCCGGCTGATCCAGCCTAATCAGCGAAGGATGAAGACGACGATGGCTGCCAAACCGCATGTGATCGTCGTCGGCGCCGGCATCATCGGCACCTCCATCGCCTGGCATCTTGCCCGCGATGGCGCCAGGGTCACCGTCGTCGCCGAGGACAATGGCGGCGTCGCCACCCCCTGCTCCTTCTCCTGGATCAACGCCAGCTGGGGCAATCCCGAATTCTATTATCGCTTCCGCCGCCGCTCGATGGCCGAGTGGAAGAGATTGGCCGGCGAACTGCCCGGCCTGCCGCTCGAATGGTGCGGCAGCCTCTCCTGGGACCTGCCGCCGGAGCGGCTGGAAGCCTTCATCGCGGAGCATGGCGCCTGGGGCTACGGCATCGAACGCGTCGATGGCGATGCGATCCGTAAGCGCGAGCCTCATCTCGCCAATCATCCCGACCATGCCGTCGCCGTTGCCGAGGAAGGCGCCGTCGAGCCTGTCGCCGCCGCCCGCATGATGCTCGCCGATGCCAAGACGCGCGGCGCGACCGTCATCGACGCCGCCGTGCGCGGGCTGTTGCGCACCGGCGAGCGCATCTCCGGCGTGGTGACGTCGGCAGGCGTGATGGAGGCCGATCATGTCGTCCTCGCATCCGGCGCCGGCACAGCACCCTTGACCGCAAGCATCGGCATCACGCTTCAGATCGAAACGCCCGCCGGCCTCATCGTCCACTCCCGCCCGCATGCAAGACGGCTGAACGGCCTCGTCATGGCGCCGGAACTGCACATGCGCCAGACCGCTGAGGGCCGCATCATCGCCGGCAGCGATTTCGGCGGTGCTCAGCCGGGCGAAGACCAGCATGCGACGGCGCGAGCCTTGTTCGCCAAGGTGAAGGCAGCACTTGCCGACAGCCAGTCGCTCGCCATGGACTTCTTCACCGTCGGCTACCGCCCGACACCGAAGGACGGTTTTCCTGTGATCGGTGACGCCTGCGACGGCCTCTATATCGCCGTCATGCACTCAGGAGTGACACTGGCGCCGCTGGCTGGCCTGCTCGCCTCCAGCGAGATTTTGCAGGGCGAGAACGATCCGATGCTCACGCCCTTCCGGCCCACCCGCTTCCTCTGACACCCTAAAGCACGCTTTCCGACAAATGCCCTCTGGCATGTTTTAGTGTGTTGCAACCATTTCCCCCTGCCCCTAACATGCCCTGGGTCGATAGCAGGCTATTGGGAGTAAAAAGGCGCGTTGAGGGCGGATGTCGTGATTGAAGTCTTTGCTGTTCCCGGTTGGAAACGTGCGTCCCCGGCCATCCGCTTGCCCTGCGAGCGATGCCGGTGCCGATGAAGCGTAGCCTGCGGTTTTTCCCCAAGGCATCGATCGGTACATACCTGATCGCGATGGCCGTTGCCGTGGCGCTGCCGATCTTCGCACTGGTGGCGCTGCTGCTCGGCCAGCTGGAAGACAGCCAGCGTTCGATCCTGAAGCGCGAGACCGCGCAGGACGCCACCGCCCTTGCCCGCACTGTCGACCGCCAGCTGCAGGACATGGCGACAACGCTGCGCTTGCTCTCGACCTCGCCCGAACTCGAGCACGACGATTTCGCCGCCTTCCACAACCGCACCGAAACCGCGATGCGCGCCGATACGCTCTATGTGCTGGCGGTGGACAAATCTGGCCAGCTCCTCCTCAACACCCGCGTCGATTACGGCACGCCGCTCGGCAAGGTGGGCAACATGCCATCTATCGAATCGGTGATGCGCTCAGGCCGCATCGAGGCGTCCGACGTCTTCATGGGCCGCACCAGCAGCGAGTGGGTCTATAACGTCGCCATGCCCGTCAAAGTCGGCGACGTCGCCGCCCTGATCATCACGCAGAATGCAAAGGACCTCGCCAAGCTGGTCTCGACGGAAGGATTGGCGGCCGATTGGTCGGCGGCGATCCTCGATCAGAGCGGCCATGTGGTCGCCTCGGCCGGCGCCACCAATCTCGCCTTCGGCAAGCCTTTCGACCCGCGCATCCTCCCTGAGCTGATCAATTCGAGCGGCGTCTACGAAGACAGCGTCGTCATGCCGAAGGCTCTGCTCGGCTATGCGCAGATCCCCGGCTGGTCGTGGAAGGCCGTGGTCTGGGGACCGGTCGCCACAGCTCAGGCCTCGATCCTCACGACATGGCGCTTCCTGATCATCGGCGGCATCGCCCTGCTTCTGGTCGCCATCTTCGGCGCCTATATCGTTGCCCGGCAGGTGCGCACCACCATCCGCGCCATCGCCGATATGGCCAACCGCATGGGCGAAGGCCACATCGTGGCCCCGATCGAAACCAGCGTGATCGAGGCCAACCGCGTGGCCGTGGCGCTCTCCAACGCCTCCTTCGACCGCAGCCAGACGGAAGACCGGCTGCATTTCGTCATGAACGAGCTTGTCCACCGCACCAAGAACCTGCTTGCGCTCGCCCAGGCGATGATGCGCCAGATCGCCCGGCAGGCGAGCTCGGTCGAGGAATATCAGGCAGCCGTCGCCGATCGCCTTGAGGGGCTGGCGCGCTCCATCCAGCTTCTGACCAGCGAGCAATGGGCAGGCGCGTCGCTGCGCCGCGTCATCGATATCCACCTCGAAGCCTTCCCGCACGCTTTGCAGCAGATCGAGGTGACCGGCACCGATTTCATGCTGAAGCCCGAGGCCGTGCAGAACCTCGGCCTCACCCTGCATGAGCTCGCCACCAACTCGATCAAGTACGGTGCGCTCTCGGTCCCTCAGGGCCGTGTCCGGCTCTACTGGCAGAGCATCCAGGAAGACGAGCACACCGAGGAGATGCTGCGCGTCGTCTGGGACGAGCGAAATGGCCCGCCTGTCACAGCACCCGAGCGCTCCGGCTTCGGCACGACAGTCATCAAGAACCATGCCGCCGCTGCCTTCAGCGGCAGCGTCCATGTCGACTTCCGCCCAGAAGGCTTGCGCTGGGAACTGACGGCGCCGCGCCGCGTGCTGCAGCGGGACTGAAGCCCGATCGTACACAGCCTCAAAGGCGGATAGGAATGATGTTCCTGATCCGCGCATCACGCAGATAGAGACCACCCCACGCCAGCACGCCAAGCATCAGACATATCAGCTGCGGCGGCGAGAAGATTTCGCCGAGCCGGAAGTGAATGCTGATCGCTCCGCCGAGAAACCCCGTTATCATGACGGCGCCGAGCGCAGCCGTTGCCGGAATGGCGTAAAGCACGACGCAGACGAGGATGATAAGCCCGAGCGTGGTCGCGAGTTCGGGCGGGAACCCTGATGCGGCCATGTCGGTCGCCAGCATCTGCGGCGCAAACAGATTGATGCCGGCATCGGCAAGCAACGCCACGCAAACAAGCGCGCTCAAGCCCCACCCAGCAATGACACTGAAGATAGAGACTTCACGATCCATGTGTAAAAGCCATCTGTGACACCCATCAAAACCGAGTTGCTTTGCAAGGAATGCACTTGAACGATGCCGCAATGACGAATGAAACCGCATGTTGCAATAATTGGCAAGCGAATACACGCGCAAAGGCGGGAAACGCATTCCCGCCTTGCTCTCGATACGTCGATCTGATGTCGGTGGCTGATTAGCGCAGCAGCACGAGGCCGGCGATGAACACGATCAACAGCACCACGATGCCGCCGAGCAGGCCGGCGCCGGCGAAGAAGCCGGCGGTCATGCCGAGCAGCAGCGCAATGAGGAACAGCGTGCCGAACTTCCCGGCCGCCAGGAACATGTTGTAGGTCTGCTCGTGCGCTGGATAGTCCATCGGCGCGCCGACTTCTGCGGGTCCGGTATTGTGCTCGGCCATGCTTGTCATCTCCCTGAAACCCCGGCCCGCATCACGATGCGGCCGCATGACTTTCTCATCCGCGCGCTCCCACGCGCAAATGTTCCGCTAGAGGAATTACACAAAGCCTGGAAAAGCGCAATGCATGAGAATGCCGCGGCCACGCGGCTTTCCCATGCATCGTGTTGGATTGCCTCAGAGCGGCAGATCGGTGCCGAACTGGCCCGCGGGCACGAAGCGCGCCGTCGGAATGATGGTCAGCGGCGGCAGCGTGTCGTTCGGGTTGCGCGAGAACATCATCCGCTGTTCGCTGGCGCTGGAGATGAAGAACGGATAGCGCGTCAAAAGCTTGCGCCCGACCTCGATCACGTTCGTTGCCATCAGCGTCATGTCGATGCCGTAGTTCTTCGCCAGCTGGCCGGGCACGATGGTGTCGGCATAGAAGACGCGCTTGTAGAAGGCGGCATGCGGCGGTCGGCAGAATTGCAGCACCCGGCTGGCGCGGAAATAGGCCGCGGCAACGATCGAGGGGCGCAGCGTGAGATAGGGGATCCAGGAGAGATCCGCCGTCATCTCGGGATCGGCGGCGAAGCGCGCCGGGTCGATCAGCGTCAGCCCGGCGTCGAGCATCGCATCCATCGCCCAGGGGAATGCTCCGCCCGATTGGCTGAGCCGATGGTCGGGTGTCACATAATGTATCCTGACGGTGCTCACCATCTCCCCATAATAGTACAGTCCGAAAACATAGGCATGGCTGTCGAAATCGCTGTCGTCGAGCAGGCCCTTGGGAGCCAGCGCCAGCACGTCGTGCGCCTTGTAGGCCTTGTAGCGCAGGCGTTCCACCTGTGCCAGGTCCTCGTTGCTTTCAACGCGGCGGTATTCGACATTATCGAGAACTTCAAGAATCTTGCGGCTGAAATCACTTACGTTGGAATGTGATCCTGACATTTTGCCCGTCCGTTCGTTAACGGCTTATTAATCATACGATTACGGCCCGGAACGCAAGATTTTAAGATAAATTTAATCGTATTTAAGTTGTTAAGGTTAACGTGCCGCAATCATTAAGGAATGACTAAAAAGCCGCCCGGTTGCAAAGCGGACGGCGTCAGCGGCTATCAGAAGTGGTGGGATGAAGGATCAGGCGACGTTGTTGCGGCGGCGCGGCACCGGCGTACGGCGGCCAATCGCCTCCTGCAGCAGCGCGATGTTCTGCGACGGCACTGGCGGCGAGAAGACGTAGCCCTGGACGAGATCGGTCGCCCGGTACTTGTTGAGCAACGCCAGCTGCTCGGTGGTCTCGACACCTTCGGTGACGATCTTGAGCCCGAGTTCGCGGGCAAGGTTGACCGTCCCGCGCAGAAGCTTCAGACGGCGGCCGTCCTCCACGATGTTGCGCAGGAACGAGCGGTCGATCTTGATGATGTCGAGCGGCAGCGTGTCGAGGTAGCTGAGGCTGGAGAAGCCGGTGCCGAAATCGTCGATGGCGATGGTGATACCGCTGTTGCGCAGTTCCGCCAGGATCGCCCGCACCGCTGCCGGCTCGTCGATCAGGCAGCTCTCGGTGATTTCGAGGTGCAGCCGATCAGGGCTCAGGCCGGAATTCTTCAGTGCTTGCGAGACGACGGCGAGAATATCGTTGTCGCGCAGGTCGCGCGCCGAAAGGTTGACGGAAACCGCGATGTGATCCGGCCACGTCATGCAGTCCATGCAGGCCTTCATGAGGATGAAGCGCGTGATGTCGGAGATGATGCCCATGTCCTCGGCAAGACGGATGAACACATCCGGCGGGATGGCCCCCTTCTCCGGATGCACCCAGCGCGCCAGCGCCTCGGCGCATTCGATGCGCGAGCCATCGGCCTTGAACATCGGCTGGTAGGCGATGTTGAGACCGCCGGCAGCCACAGCCTCGCGCAGGTCCGCCTTCAGCTTCTGCTTTTCGATATAGCGGCCGTCCATCTCGCGCTCGAAGCCGGAAATGCCGCCGCGCTCCTTGGACTTGCTCTCGAACAGCGCCAGATCCGCCTTGATGCTCCATTCGTCCATCGCGAAGGCATCGCTTTCGAGGATGGCGAAGCCGGCCGAGAGCGACACCAGGAAGGTGACGTCGTCGGCCTCGTAGTTCCCCTGGATTTCGGCATGAACGCGGCGGATCTCCGCATCCATCGCTTCCGCATCCTTGGCGTGCGGGAAGAACAGGATGAACTGGTCGCCCATCAGGCGGCCGACGATCGCCTTGCGCGAGCGCTCCTCGATGCGGTTGGCGATGGCGCAGAGCAGCCGGTCGCCGGTGATGTGGCCGCGCATGTCGTTGACATGCTTGAACTCGTCGATGTCGAGAACCATGAAGCCGAGCGGGCCGCGCTTCTTCGGATGCTTGTTCAGGTAATCCTGGACGAGGTGGCTGAAATATTCGCGGTTCGGCAGGCCTGTCAGCGCGTCGTAGCGCACCATGTGCAGGATTTTCTGCTCGGCCTTTACGCGGCTCGACACGTCCTCGAAGATCAGCACGGCGCCGCCATCGGCGCGGCGGCTGGCGGAGAACTCGAGCGACAGGTCTTCCGGAAAATGGATGAGCATGCGCGACAGCTTGCCCTCGGCGACATGCGTCATCTGCCGCAGGATAAGCTCCGGCTGCGAGGAATCCATGAAATTGTAGCGTGCGCCATAGCGCAGCACGGCGCCGAGATCGCGGTCCTTCAACCGGTCCGGCGCACCGATCTTCAGGAGTTCGCAGGCCTTGCGGTTCACCACCTGGATACGGTTTTCCGCGTCCACCATGACAAGCCCGTGCGGCATGTTGTTGAGCGCGGTGTCGAACCGGTCGGCGATCGAGGTGATCTCGCGCCGCGCGATGACGTTCTCGTAAAGGAACTCGCGCACGCCGTTGGCCATTGCCCGGGTGGTCAGCCAGAAGGGAACGAGGAAGATGGACAGGATGCCGCGATAGAAATCCATCGCCATCAGGCTGCAGATGATCATCGGCAGGCAGCAGGAGAAGGTCTGCAGGTCGACCGCCATGCGCGACCCGTAGTTGCGCCCGACGACCGAGACCATCGTCGCCATCGTCACCGAGATGCTGGCGAGCTCCGAGAAGCTGTCGTGCACCATGAAGATCGCATAGCCGCTGCAGATACCGAGCAACGTCGTCGTGCAGGCAGCCCCGGCGACCAGGATCCGCTCCCAATGCTCGATGCCGGCATGCGTCAGCGTCTGCTTGTCGACGCGGTCGAACTGGCGGAAAATGATCATGCGTGCGCAGAAGACGAGGAGAAAGCCCGCGGCAAGCCAGAGGTAGAGGGTGGTGCCGGTCTTGAAGGCAATGGCCAGGCAGGTCGCGATGTGAACGATGACACCGGCGAGCAGCGTCATGCGGTTTCCCGAGAGGGAACTCACAAACGAGAGATATACATCCGTAGGGACCCTGCTCGGGCTATCTGGCTTCATCCAATATTTTCCCTGTACCGCAGCACCCTACCGCCAACCCTTTAAAAATTGATTTCAGGTCACCCACACATTTTGTTGATTTTTCTACAATCTTAGCGAGAACATGGGCGGGAATCGGCAGTTTTTGCAGCTTCCCGGGGATGTTTCACAATGAGGCGGCCCATCCACAGGTTGTCGTCTTTGCAGCCAGCAAGTGCGGCTGGCGGTTCGCCCGCGATATAAGACTATAATCCAACATCCGGGCTTTCCGCTTTCAATTTCAGGGTCCCTGATCTACCACTTGAGGTGGGAGAGCATGGGGTAAAACCCATGAAATAGGAGGGGGAAAGGCATGCCGGTTTTTCTAGCCGCCAGCCGGCTGATCGATGCTGTCAGCCAGTTCATGGGCAAGCTGTCCGAATATATGGTGCTGTTCTGTTGCCTGATCAGCGCCGCCAACGCACTGATCCGCTACACCTTCAACTACAGCTCCAACGGCTGGCTTGAAATCCAGTGGTATCTCTTCGCCTTCGTCGTCGTGCTCGGTGCCGCCCACACGCTCAGAATGAACGAACATGTCCGCGTCGACCTGATCTACGGCTCGGTGTCCGACCGGGCACGTCTGTGGATCGATACGATCGGGCTGATCGTCTTCCTGCTTCCGGCCTGCATCTTCCTCACATGGCTCTGCTGGCCCTTCTTCTGGCTCTCCTATGTCCAGCACGAGGTCTCCTCTAACGCCGGCGGTCTGATCCGCTGGCCCGTCAAGCTCATCCTTGTCGCGGGCTTCGGCCTTTTGACGCTGCAGGGCTTCTCCGAGCTGATCAAGCGCATCGCCGCGCTGACGGGTCATTTGGTCGTCGAGACCAAGTACGAAAAGCCGCTGCAGTAACCGCGACCGGGAGGAAAGCCATTGTTCGATTTCGGCATCATTCCGCCGGCCATGTTCGTAGGCATGGTCCTGTTCATGCTCTACGGTTTCCCGGTGGCCTTTTCGCTGGCCGCCGTCGGCCTGTTCTTCGGCATCATCGGCGTCGCCACCGGCCATTTCAGCGAAGCCTTCCTGCAGGCGCTCCCATTGCGCTTCTTCGGCATCGTCTCCAACGATCTCCTGCTCGCCATTCCCTTCTTCACCTTCATGGGCGCGATCCTGGAGCGTTGCGGCCTGGCGGAAGATCTGCTCGAGGGCATGGGCAAGCTCTTCGGCCGCATCCCCGGCGGCCTCGCCTATGCGGTCATCCTCGTCGGCGCGGTGCTCGGCGCCATCACCGGAACGGTCGCCGCCTCCGTCATCACCATGGGCGTCATCTCGCTGCCCATCATGCTGCGCTACGGCTATAGCCCGAGGCTCGCCACCGGCGTGATTGCCGCATCCGGCACTATCACCCAGGTCATCCCGCCCTCGCTCGTCCTCGTCGTTCTCGCCGACCAGCTCGGCAAGTCCGTGGGCGACATGTATCTCGGCGCCATCGGCCCCTCGATCCTGCAGGTGGCGATCTTCATGATCTACATCCTGATCCTGTCGATCGTAAAACCCGCCTCCGTGCCGCCGCTTCCCAAGGAGGTGCGCGGCGATTTCACCTGGGCGCTGCTCTTCAAGGTGCTGTCGGGCATGGTGCCCTCAATCGTGCTGATCTTCCTCGTCCTCGGCACCATCTTCATGGGTCTCGCGACCCCGACCGAAGCCGGCGCGCTCGGCGTCGTCGGCGCCATGGCACTCGCCGCCATGCACCGCCGCCTGACCTGGCCGCTGATGCAGGAGGCGATGCGCTCCACCATGCACATCACGTCCATGGTGGTGATGATCCTGATCGGCTCCACCTGCTTCAGCCTTGTGTTTCAGGGCATGGATGGCTCGCGCTGGATCGAGCACATGCTGTCTGGCATCCCTGGCGGCCCGGTGGGCTTCCTGATCTTCGTCAACATCTTCATCTTCGTGCTCGCCTTCTTCCTCGATTTCTTCGAGATCGCCTTCATCGTCATCCCGATGCTGGCCCCGGTTGCCTCCGCACTCGGCATCGACCTGATCTGGTTCGGCGTCCTCATCTGCGTCAACATGCAGACGAGCTTCATGCACCCGCCCTTCGGCTTCGCGCTCTTCTATCTGCGCTCGATCGCCGACCGCAGCGTCAAGACCTCGGACATCTACATGGGCGCCCTGCCCTGGGTCGGCATGCAGCTCATCCTCGTCGCCATCGTGATCTTCTGGCCGCAATCGGTAACCTACTGGCTGAAGAAGGGGCCGGAGGTGGATCTGAACACGATCAAGATCGAGGTCCCCGGTTTTGGCGGCAACGGGTTTGGCACCCCACCCGGCATGCCCGGCCTGTCGCTGCCGCCGATGAATGGATTGCCGGGGCAACCGCCGGCACAGGTGAAGCCTGCGCAGCCGGATTTGAGCCAGCCGCCGGTGATCAAGTAGGGATTTGACAGAAGTTCCCTCCCCAACCTTCAAGAAGTCCCCTCCCCAACCCCTCCCCACAAGGGGGAGGGGCTAACCAAGATTCAACGTCTCCGCAAAAAGGGCGCTTATGGTAGGGCAAGAGGGCGCAACGAGTTAAGCCCCTCCCCCTTGTGGGGAGGGGTTGGGGAGGGGACTTTTCAGGAATTCAGCTTAAATCTTCCCAGCCCGCTGCTGGATCATCATGAACGTATCGAACGTATATTCCGACAGCTGCATCCATRGATACGCATCGCGCTTGAACGCCGTCTGGTCCTCGTAGATCTTCTTGAAGTAGGGATTGGACGCCGAAATCTCGGCGTAGATCCCAAGCGAAGCCTGGAAGCAGGCTTCCATGATCTCCTGGCTGAACGGCCTGAGCGTCGCGCCCTCGGAGACCAGCTGCTTCAGCGCCGGCGGGTTCTTCATGTCGTACTTCGCCATCATGTTGGTGTTGGCGAAGGCGCAGGCGTCAGTGAGCGCTGCCTGATAGTGCTTCGGCAGGCTGTTCCACTTTTCCAGGTTGAAGAAGGCGTGCACGGTCGGGCCACCCTCCCACCAGCCGGGATAGTAGTAATACTTCGCGACCTTGTGCAGGCCGAGCTTCAGATCGTCATAGGGGCCGACGAACTCGGAAGCGTCGATCGTGCCCTTTTCCAGCGCCGGATAGATATCGCCGCCGGCAATCTGCTGCGGTATGACGCCGAGCTTGCTGATCACCTGGCCGGCGAGGCCGGCGATGCGCATCTTCACGCCCTTCAGATCATCCAGCGTATTGATTTCCTTGCGGAACCAGCCGCCCATCTGGGCGCCGGTATTGCCCGCCGGCAGGCCGTAAATGCCCTGCGTGGCGTAGAATTCGTTCATCAGCGTGTTGCCGTTGCCCTCGTAGAACCAGGCATTGGTGAGGCGCCCGTTAAGCCCGAAGGGGATGGCGGTCCCGATCGCGTAGGTCGGGTCCTTGCCGACGAAGTAATAGGAGCAGGTGTGCGCCGCTTCTACCGTTCCGGCGCTGACGGCATCGGCTGCCTGCAGGCCGGGAATGATCTCGCCGGCGGCAAAGGGCTGGATAGTGAAGTTGCCGTCGGTCGATGCGGCCAGATGCTTGGCGATATCGTCGGCTGCGCCATAGATCGTGTCCAGGCTCTTCGGAAACGACGACGTCATGCGCCAGGCGATCTTCGGATTTTCCTGGGCGATGGCGGGGGCCGCCAGAGCCGAGGCAGCAACGGCGCCGACGCCCGCTGTTCCTGCCTTCTTGAAGAATGAACGACGATCCATCAAAAACCTCCCATTGTTGGTTCTGCGGGGCCAAACTCTCCCCACCCGCGGAACGAGGGAAGCTAAGCATGCGGACGCAGGTGATTCAAGCGCCGGCCTATTAGTCTTTGGGATCACGACACCAATATGGCGAGTACAGCATTTCGATCGGAATCAGCCGCTTAGCCATGGATGGAGCGAGGCCGGCGCACGGCCTTGCCGCAATTTGGCCGGGCACATCAGGCACACGTTGACAGGAAAGCCGTTCTGGTTTCTCTCATTGGCAAGAGATGATCGCCCTCAGGATAGACAATGACCAAGCCTATCGTCGCCGTTCCCGCCGATATCCGCAGCTTTGACGGCGCCACCTGGCATGCCGTGCAGCACCAATATGTCCGCGCGGCTCTCAACGCCTCGGGCGTCATGGCCTTCATCATCCCGGCCTTCGAGGAAGGTTACGACATCGACGCCATTCTCGACCGCGTCGACGGCGTGCTGGTCTCCGGCTCGGCCAGCAACGTCCACCCCGCGCGCTACGGCAAGGAAGCGACCGAAGCCGACGGCCCCTTCGATCCGGCCCGCGACGCCACCTCGCTGCCGCTCATCCGCCGCGCCATCGACCGCGCCATTCCGCTGCTCGCCATCTGCCGCGGCATCCAGGAATTGAACGTCGCGCTCGGCGGCACGCTCGCCAGCGAAATCCAGGACCAGCCCGGCATCTGGGACCACCGCAAGCCCGATAATGTCGACCGAGACGGCATGTACGCCATCCGCCAGAACGTCATCGTTCGCGAAGGCTCTTGTATTGCTGGCATCGTCGGATCGGGCGAGATCAAGGTGAACTCGCTACACCGCCAGGCGATCGCCGAGACAGCGCCCCGCCTTGCCGTGGAAGCGGTCGCCGAAGACGGCACGGTCGAAGCCGTCTCCGTCATCGACGCAAAAGCCTTTGCCGTCGGCGTGCAATGGCATCCCGAATACTGGGCCGAAACCGACAAGCCCTCCAACCAGCTCTTCACCGCCTTCGGGGACGCCGTCCGCGACTATGCAGCGACCAAGCTGCCGGCCAAGGCCGCGAAGGTGGTGGCGTAGGCCGAGAAAAAGTCTTTTTCATCGCATGTCGTCGCCGCAAAAACGCTGCACACTTTTGCGCGACATGCTTTAGCCCCGCCGCGCCCAGCGCAGACCAGCCACGACGGCGATGGCAAGAAGCGGCCAGATTGCCCAGAAATTGCCGTGCCAGGAGAGAAGGTTGATGCCGATCAGCCCGAGCGCCGAGATGGCGAGCGACACAAGCCGTGGATCGAACCGCTCCTGTAGATGCGCCCAGCGCATGGCCGCGACATAGGCCAACGCCAAGAGCGGCCAAGCGGCCCAGAAGACACCGTGCCATGTCAGCGTGTTGATGACGACGAGTGCTGCCGCGATCACGCCGAGCACCGCAAGGTTCCGCCGTTGATCTACGCTCTGCCCCCCGCGCTGACCGGGCAACACGCCGGCCAACGGACCCGGTCGATCACCGGCCAACGGCCCCGGCCCCGCCGATTGAGCCGCAGAACCCGAAGGCGACCCGACGGCCCGCACATGCCCCGCCGCCGCATCGCCAGCACCTTCCCCGATCCTGACGGCATAGCTCGGCACCGCCTCGGCCACGTTCTTCACGTTAAGCGGCCCGAGGAAATCGAACCCGACCGCCACCTTGTTGCGCACCTGGTCGTAAACCGTGTTCGAAATCACCACGCCGCCGGCCGGCGCCTGTGCCTGCAGCCGCGCGGCGATATTGACGCCGTCGCCATAGATATCGCTGCCCTCGACGATCACGTCGCCAAGGTTGATGCCGATGCGAAACAGCATGCGGCCATCGGTGGGCCGGGCGRCATTCAGCCCAGCGAGCTCGTTCTGCACGTCGACGGCGGCGCGCACCGCCTCGACCACGCTCGGAAACTCGGCGATCAGCCCATCGCCCCAGGTATTGACCACCCGTCCGCCATGCGCCTCAATCAGCCGGGACATCCGGTCGCGATACCGCTTCAGCGTATCGAGCGTCCCCTCCTCGTCGACGCCCATCAGCCGCGTATAGTCCTGCACATCCGCCGAAAAGATCGTCGTCAGCTTGCGCTGCGTCTCACCCGAACTATCCGCCACCTCGGCTCCCTCTCGCATGGTTTCGTGCGTCGAATCCTGGCGCTGCATCTTACACACCACGGCGCGCCGGAGGCAAACGCGCACGGAGCCCACTCTTGTGCGCTTGGTGAACGGCTTAGGCGAGCGTTGTGCGCAAACGGCAACCCCAAACGCCCTCATCCTCACCCTTGTGGTGGGGATCCAGCCACGGCGCGTCTGCGCCGTGAATAACCAACCCATGCCGTGTCAGAAAAAGAGTCTCCCGCCGCGCGGACGCGCGTCGGCTGGATTCCCGCCACAAGGGCGAGAATGAAGGCGGAGAGGTGAGCGGGCTCGTAGCAAGCACCGCCCCAAACCCATCAACCCTTGACAGGCGTCTCGGCCACGGGGGTCAGCGGCTTGCGCGCATCGAACCACCCAACCAGATTGTCGACCACCAGATCAGCCATCGCATTGCGGGTCGGAACCGAGCCCGAGGCGAGATGCGGCAAGAGCACGGCGTTGGGGAGCGCCATCAGAGCCGCTGGAACGTTCGGTTCGTCGTAGAACACATCGAGACCCGCAGCACCCAAGGCACCGGAGGACAGCGCCTCAACAAGCGCATCCTCATCGACGGTCCAGCCGCGCCCGACATTGACGAATACGCCATCCGGCCCGAGCGCCTTCAGGATATCGGCATTGACGGTTCTGTGCGTCTGCGGTGTCTTCGGGACGATCGCGATCATCGTATCGACGGCTTCGGCGAGACCTTCCAGCGTCGGATAGTGATCATAAGGCAGCGCCTCGTTGCGCGAGCGCGTGTGGTAGCTGATTTTCACCTTGAACGGCTCCAGCCGCTTGGCGATCTCCTGGCCGATGCGGCCAAGGCCGTAGAAGCCGACATGGCGGCCCTTCAGCGAGAAGCGCGACAGCGGATAGCCCTGCCCCGGCTTCCAGTTGCCGGCGCGCAGCCAGTTTTCGGCGCGCGGAAATTCGCGGATGGTGTTGAGCAGCAGCCCGATCGCTGTGTCGGCCACTTCGTCGTTGAGGACGTCAGGCGTGTTCGTCACCACCACGCCCTTGGTCGCCGCATGCTTGGCATCGACATTGTCATAGCCGACGCCGAAGCTGGAAATCAGCTCCAGATTGGGCAGCGCATCGATATCGGCGGCGGAGAAGGTGCCGGATACGGCGACACCGCGAATGCGGCCTGCGGTCTGCGCGTCGAGCGACTTGGCGTCAGCCTCGATGACGTCAAAGCCTTCCTTCAGGCGTGCCAGAACGCGCTCGTGCATTTTCCCCGGAACGAGAACAGCGGTACGGGACATTGCTTTTCCTCTTCGATTTGTCGCGCGCCCTTGGAGCTTGGGATAAAGGGCGGGGATTATGACCGGGGCCGGAAGGGGCTGGTCGATTGGCGGATGCGCATCTCGGGCTTGATGAGATGGATGCCGTCGGGTTCGTGGCTGCCGGCGAGGCGATCGAGCAGCGCGCGGGCGGCGAGCCGGCCGACTTCCGCCTGGCCGTTCCACACGGTTGTCAGCGCCGGCATCGAGATCGACGCCTCCTCGAGATCGTCATAGCCGGTAACGGAAATGTCGGTGCCTGGCACCAGGCCGGCGCGGGCGATGCCGTTCATCAGGCCGATGGCGACCAGGTCGTTCCAGCAGACGGCGGCAGTCGGTTTCTGCGGCAGCGACAGGAAGTGCACCGCCGCCTCGAAGCCGCCCTGCATCGAGCGGGGGCCCGGAATGCGCAGGCCCGGATCGACCTCGATCTCCGCCTTGCGCAGCGCGTTGACATAACCCTGGTAACGGTCGCGGCCGGTGGACGTCTGGTCGGTGCCGCCGATCATGGCGATCGAGCGGTGGCCGAGGCCGATCAGATGGTTGGTGGCAAGCGAGATGCCGTAGCTGTCGTCGCCGCGATAGGTCGGCAGCTCCGATCCGTCCATGGAGCGGGCGACGAGAATGGCCGGCATGCCGTTATCCTCGGCAAGCTGCATGTCCTCCGGCGGCGTACCGATCGCCGGCGACATGATGACGCCATCGCCGCCGAGCTGCAGCAGCGTCTCGATGAAGGTGCGCTGCTTTTCGACGGAATCGTAATGATTAGAGAGAATGAAAGTGTGCCGGCTGCGGTCGAGCTCGCTTTCAATCGCCTTCAGGATTTCCCCGTAGAACGGGTTCATGATGTCATGCACGACGACGCCGATGATGCCCGAGCGCGAGGTGCGCAGGCTGGCGGCGCGGCGATTGTAGATATAGCCGAGAGCGCGCGCCTGTTCCTTGATCTTGTCGCGGGTGGCGCCGGCGACCAGCGGGCTGTCGCGAAGCGCAAGGGATACGGTTGCGGTGGAAATGCCGAGCGTTTCGGCGATCGTCGAAAGCTTGATCTTCTGCGCCACTGTGCCTCCCGGATCGCGCGGAAGGACTGTGACGCGCGATGAACATATGCACCCGGCCAGCTGTGAGCCGAGCGTCCTTAAAATGTTTAATTAAAAGATTAAACCGGAGCAGGCAATTTCTAATTTCACAAAACCGTCAGATTTCATCCGGCTCGTCGAGCACGATGGCATCGGCCTGCAGATTGCCGTCGATCGCCTTCAGGAGCCGCACCAGATTGCGGATTTCCTTCTCGGAAAAATCGAGCGTCGCCAGCCGGTCGCAGGCTGTCGCGGCCTGCTCGATGGCCGCAACACTGCCGCGGCCGAGATCGGTGAGGTAAACCTTGGTGAGGCGCGCGTCGTCGGCATCGGCCTTGCGCTCGAGAAAGCCCTGCGCCTCCATGCGGCCGATCGTGCGCGTCATGGTCGGCGCCTTGACGCCGAGCTTGTGCGCCAGCGCGCCCGCCGTCATGCCGTCGCTTTCGGCGAGAGACGTGATGACGCCATCCTGCCCGGCATAGAGCCCGCTCTCCAGAAGGTTGCGGGAAAGCACGGTGCGCATGGAGCGGGCGGCCTGCGTCAAAGCCGGCGAAAGATCGACCACCGTATATTCGGTCTGGTCCTTCTTCTTCGACTTCTGCTTCTTGCCGTCCTTGTGCTTCTTACCCATTGCCGTCCCTTTGATCTTGCCGCGCCCTGCACCCAATTGAGGTTGTGAGGGACGGCAACAGTTTCATTTGGCGCCTAAGCCTTCCTCCAAATCCATTTTGATTTAAAGGCTTATGCATTAAGCATTGAGATCGTTGCGTTATGACATTGCGCATGATCTCGTCATAAACAAGAGGCCTTAGCCGGATGAACGCGCCAGCGACCGAGTTCGACGACCACGATCCGCAATTTTCTGGTGCGGAGCGCGACCGGCACATCGTTGTCCTGCCGCTCGGCGCCCATGAACAGCACGGCCCCCACCTTCCCTCCGACACGGATACGCTGATCGCCAACGGCATCGTTAGCAGGCTCAAAACCGCGCTTCCTAAAAAGCTTCCGGTGACCTTCCTGCCGACGGAATCAGTCGGCTACTCAATCGAGCATATGGATGTGACAGGAACGCAAACGCTATCCTACGGCGAGGCGATCGAGCGCTGGCTCGGCATCGCCGGGAAACTGTCGCGGCAGGGCATCCGCAAGTTCGTCATGCTCAACGCTCATGGCGGCAACTCCCCGCTGATGACTGTTGTCGCGACTGAAGCCCGCGTGCGCTTCAACATGCTCGCCGTCGCCACCAGCTGGACCCGCTTTGGCCTGCCCGCTGGGGTGATCTCGCCGGAAGAAAAGGCGATCGACATCCACGGCGGCGATATCGAGACCTCGGTGATGCTGGCGCTGCACCCGGACAAGGTGGACATGTCGAAAGCCGAAAACTTCCCCTCCCGCCAATCCGACTTCGCCGCCCGCTACAAGCACCTGCGCGCCTACGGCCCCCACGCCTTCGGCTGGAAGATGTCCGACCTCAACGATAAAGGCGTCGCCGGCAACTCCGCCAAGGCAACGGCCGAAAAAGGCGACGCGCTGATCGCCCACGCGGTGAAGGGCCTGGTGGAATTGCTGGAGGATGTGGACGCCTTCGACGTGGACACGCTGACATAGCGGGCCGCTTGTATCGGCCCGATGTTTTCATCATATTGATTGCAATCGCAGTGGCTGACACAGGAGGCCCGCATGCGTATTTCCGTGAAAGAGGCTGAAGGACAGCTGACAGAACTGGTCCGCCTAGCCAATCAGGGCGAAGAGATTGTGTTGACGCAGGATGGTCGCCCTAGCGCGCGTATAACACCGTTGAAAAAGCCCCTTAGCGCAGAAGAGAAGTCACGAATCTTCAATGAGGTCAGGGAGCGCGTCAGAAAGATGGATCTTCCCCCGGGTCCCGACGCCGCTCACAGCCAGGACTTTCTGTATGACGAGTACGGTCTGCCGAAGTGATTGTGGTCGACACATCAGCACTCATGGCCTTCATCGCGAGCGAGCCGGCCGCAGAACAGTGCCAGGCTATCCTGGAGCGAGAGCGGGAGATACTGATGTCAGCGGCAACCGTGACGGAGGCGCTGATCGTGGCTGAAGGGCGAGGCATCTCAGCCGATATGCGCTATATCATCGAGACATCAGTCACTGAGATCGTGGAGCTGACATCAATCCGCGCCGAACTTGCAGCGGACGCCTATCGCTCGTGGGGCAAAGGCTTTCACCCAGCCTATCTTAACTTCGGCGATTGCTTCTCTTATGCCACCGCCAAGGAGTTCGATTGCCCGCTGCTCTACATCGGCAACGACTTCTCAAAGACCGACGTGAAATCGGCGATTCCGCGCGCCACATCCTAATGTGATCTTATAACATACGAATCCCTTTGAACTGCCGCGCCGCACCCCTTATATGAGACGACGAATTTGAAAGGCCCGGGATAGAAACCCGAGCAAGCCCCCACCTATCGAGGTTCTCATGACCGACGCTCTCCAGACGCAACCCAAGCCCATCCCCGTCACCGTTCTCACCGGCTACCTCGGCGCCGGCAAGACGACGCTGTTGAACCGCATCCTGACGGAAGCGCATGGCAAGAAGTATGCCGTCATCGTCAACGAGTTCGGCGAGATCGGCATCGACAATGATCTGATCGTCGAATCCGACGAAGAGATCTACGAGATGAACAATGGCTGTGTCTGCTGCACGGTGCGCGGCGACTTGATCCGCGTCGTCGAAGGCCTGATGCGCCGCCCCGGCCGTTTCGACGGCATCATCGTCGAGACGACGGGCCTTGCCGATCCGGTACCGGTCGCACAGACCTTCTTCATGGATGACGACGTCCGCGCCAAGACTGAGCTCGATGCCGTGGTCGCCCTAGTCGATGCCAAGCACCTGCCGCTGCGCCTGAAGGACAGCCGCGAGGCCGAAGACCAGATCGCCTTTGCCGACGTCGTCCTGATCAACAAGACCGACCTCGTCACTCCGGAAGAGCTGGCGCAGATCGAAGACGTCGTACGCGCGATCAACCCGTCGGCCCGCGTCTACAAGACCAGCCGCTCCGGCGTCGATCTTGCCCGCGTGCTCGACCAGGGCGCCTTCAACCTGGAACGCGCGCTGGAAAACGACCCGCACTTCCTCGACCACGATCACCCCGACCATGTCTGCGGTCCCGATTGCGGCCACGACCATGGCCACCATCACCATGCGCACGATCATGATCACGATCATCACCACCATGATCATGACCACGGGCATGACCATCACCACCACGATCACGGGCACGACCACCATCACCATGGCGCCGTCTCCCCGATCCATGACGTGACGGTGCAGTCGGTTTCGCTGCGCGGCGGCGAGATGAACCCCGACCGCTTCTTCCCCTGGATCCAGAAGATTACCCAGACGCAGGGCCCGAACATCCTGCGCCTCAAGGGCATCATCGCCTTCAAGGACGATGCGGAGCGCTATGTCGTTCAGGGCGTGCACATGATCATCGAAGGCGACCATCAGCGCGCCTGGAAGGACGGCGAGAAGCGCGAGACCCGCCTCGTCTTCATCGGCCGCGAGCTTGACCGCGAAAAGCTCGAAGCTTCCTTCAAGGCGTGCGAGGCCTCTGCCTGATGCCGACTGTTGCCCCGTTTGATATCGACGGCCATATCCTGGCCGTCGAATTTTTAGGTGATACCCCCTTCTTCGCCAGCGCCACCGGCACGTTTCACCGGCTGGATGGCTCGGAGAAGGTCACCGAAGCCCATCAGGGCATGCTCACCTGCATCCGCGATCCCTATAGCGAAAGCCTGATCTCGGGCGGCGAAGACGGCAAGGTGCTGCGGATTGCGGCCGATGGCAGCGTCACCGAGCTGGCGCATGCGCCGCGCAAGTGGATTTCGCAGCTCGCCGCCGGCCCGCAGGGCGCCATCGCCTATTCCCACGGCAAGAGCGCGATCGTTCGCCTTTCTGACGGCACCACCCGCGAATTCACCGAGGAACGCACCGTCGAAGGCCTTGCCTTCGCGCCCAAGGGCATGCGCGTCGCCGCCGCTCGCTATAATGGCGTATCGCTGCATTGGGTGGCGGGTGATGCCAAGCCCGTCGATCTCGAATGGAAAGGCGCCCATACCGGCGTCACCTTCTCGCCGGATGGCAACTTCCTCGTCACGACAATGCAGGAAAACGCGCTGCACGGCTGGAAGCTCGACATCAAGCCCGGCTCCGAAGCCCGCCACATGCGCATGACCGGCTACCCCGCCAAGGTCAAATCGCTCTCCTGGTCGGTCAAGGGCAAGTGGTTGGCGTCTTCGGGCGCTCCCGCTGCCATCGTCTGGCCGTTCTCCGGCAAGGATGGCCCGATGGGCAAGGCGCCGCTGGAACTCGGCACCCGCGCCAACATCATGGCAACCTCGGTCAAGTTCCATCCGGCCGAGGATATCCTCGCCATCGGCTTCATCGACGGCATGATCCTCGCCGTTCGCCTCGCCGACAGCAAGGAAGCGCTGATCCGCCGCCCCGGCAAGGGTGCGATCACGGCCATGAGCTGGAGCAAGAACGGCAAGCTGCTGGCCTTCGCCTCGGAAGCGGGCGATTGCGGCGTGGTCGATATCGCCGCCTAAAGCATGTCGCGCAAAACTGTGCAGCGGTTTTGCGGCACCGACATGCGACAGAACAAAAACTTAAAGCGTGACGCGGGAATCCGAAGGATCGCGACACGCTTTAAGACACATATCCCGAGACTGGCCACCGATTTCAGGATAAGACACGCTTGAAAACAATTGGCGTGAAACAGAGAGCCTAACCAGATGTCGCAGACCAGAACCGCCATCGCCGAAACCGCAGCCGCCAACGATGCCTCGGCATGGGTGTTGATCCGCGCCGAGGCCCTGGCGCTCTGCGAACGCGAACCGGTGTTGCGGCCTCTCCTGACATCGCAGGTGATCGAGGCTGCGGATAGCGCGACGATCGTTGCCCGCGTGCTCGCCGCGCGCCTCTCGCGCGCCGATGTCGATACGGCGGCTCTGACGACGCTCCTCCAGGAAACGCTGACATCTGATATTCTGACCGAGATCCAGGCCGACCTTATGGCGGTGCGCAAGCGCGATCCCGCCTGCACAACCTATCTGCATGCGCTGCTCAATCTGAAGGGCTTCCACGCCCTGCAGATCCACCGCGCCGCTCATAAATTGTGGAACGACGGCCGCGTCGAGGTCGCCAGCTGGCTTGCTAATCTCGCCTCACTGGTCTTCGGCCCGGATATCCATCCGGCCGCGAGGATCGGCTCCGGCATCATGCTCGACCACGGCTCCGGGATCGTCATCGGCGAGACTGCTGTCATCGAGGACGAGGTCTCCATCCTTCAGGGCGTTACGCTCGGCGGCACCGGCAAGGAAACCGGCGACCGTCACCCGAAGATCCGCCGCGGCGTGATGATCGGCGCAGGCGCCAAGATCCTCGGCAATATCGAGATCGGCGCCTTTAGCAAGGTGGCGGCCGGCAGCGTGGTGGTGAAGCCGGTTCCGGCGCATTGCACGGTGGCGGGCGTCCCGGCAGCGGTGGTGCGCATCCATTCGGCCAGCGAAATCCCCGCCGAGAGCATGGATCAGAATATCTGAGCGTAAGCGGGCTAGGCGGCCTGCTCCTGCGCCGGCGACGCCTCGACCCGGTCGCGGCCCCGCCGCTTGGAAGCGTAGAGCGCGGTATCGGCCCGCTCCAGGAGCTTCTTGAAATCGACATCCGGGCCGCTGCAGGCAGCGACGCCGATGCTCAGCGTCGGAAGCGACGCGAAGACCGCCATCGCCGAAACCTCCTCCGAAAACGCCAGCCGCATCCGCTCGGCGACCGCGATCGCCCCGTCTTCGGCGGTATTCTTCAGCACCACGAGAAACTCGTCGCCGCCGTGGCGAGACAGGAGATCATCTGGCCGCAGCACGCTCCGCGCCGCACTTGAAAACAGCCGGAGCACATCGTCTCCGACGGGATGGCCATGCTGGTCGTTCAACTGCTTGAAGTGATCGATATCGACCACCAGAAGCGCCAAGGCGTGGGCGTCGCGCACCGGCAGCCGTTGCGCCAGGCCGCCGCGGTTGAGCGCTCCCGTCAGCGGATCATGATGCGCCAGCGCGATCAGTTCGCTCCTGTTGCGCTCGGCCGCCATCAGCACGATCAGCATGCTGCGCAGCGCCAGGAAGATGACCGCCGTCGATGCCATCCAGCTATGGGCGACGGTTGCGCCGTAGGGATCCGGGCCCGCAATCTCCCCCGTTGCCGCCATGACGCTCCGCACCAGGAAAATCGCCGCCGTAGGTAGATAGAGCCATGCGAGCAGGCCAGCAGAGAAAAGCTTCTCGCGCCTGTAGATGCCGATCCCCTCGCGCAGCACCGCCAGATCGCACAGGCAGCAGATGGCCGAGACATAGAACAGCCGCGTCGACACGGCCATGTCGCCTGATGGTAGAGCCGCGACCGGGAGGCTGATGCAGACGAGCGCCAGCGCGCAGGCAAGCATCGACACCGGCCGGCCGGCGAGCACGCGGATGGCGAAGAACGACAGCAGGTAGCCGGCGATCGTCAGCACATTGCCCAGCTGGATCGACAGCACATAGGGGATGTAATTGCGCAGGCAGACAAGCAGCGTGCCGACGCCAAGCACCAGATAGCTGGCGCCCCACCATGCCGGCCAACGGCCGAACCGCCCGGTCCAATAACTCACCAAATGCGCGCTTCCGAGAACCAGGAGCGTCATGGCGGAGACGACATAGATCGTCCGCAGATCCAAAATCATGTACGCGCCTCCAATCCACCGGCGCGGACACGTTACGAGATCGCTATTGCGTTTTGATTGGAACGCTTGGTCGCATTTTAACCAATGCGCTGAAAACCCCGCTCAGACAGGGCGTGCGGCGGCGATGATCTCGGAGAGAAGTCCGTGCAGCGCATCGCGGTAGCCGGTCCTGGCCGAGGGGCCGTTCTCGTCAGAAGTCATCACGACGGTGAGCTTCAGCGAGGGCACGATATAGAGCATCTGGCCGCCATAGCCCCAACCGAAATGCACTTGCTCGCCACCGATCTGCCGCGAGAACCAGCCGTAACCGTAGTCATCACCCGAGAAGCGCGAATTGGTGCGGTGCTGCCAGGATCGGACGACCCAGTCGGCGGGCACGACCTGCGTGCCATCTGGAGCCTTGCCGCCATTGCGGTAGAGCTCGCCGAAGGCAAGCAGCGAGCGGGCGGTCATCGCCATCTGGTTGCCGCCGAGATAGATCCCCTGCGGATCCCGCTCCCATGCGCCGATGCGAAAGCCATCGACGGGCGCCAGCCACTCCCGCGCCAGGGCGAGCGTCGATTTCCCACCGACCTTGGTCAGGATTGCTGACAGCAGATGGGTAGAGGCTGTCGAATAGAGCATCTGCCCGCCCGGAGCATCGGCAAACGGCTGCGCGAGTGCGAACCGCACCCAGTTGCGCGACGACACGAAGCGCCCGTAATCGGGACCGGAGAGACGGCCGAGCCCCGCCTGCATCGAGAGCAGGTTGCCGATGGTGATCTGGCCTAGCCTCGGATCCGGATTGTCGGGCAGATCGGCCTTCAGGATCGGTGCGATCTTCTGGTCCGGCCCTTCCAGCAGGCCCTTCGCAATGGCGATGCCGACGAGGCTCGAGATGATCGACTTGGAGGCCGACTTGATGTTGACAGATTCCTTGGTCGAATGCCCGCGATAGCCATGCTCGGCAATGATCTCGCCATCCCTGGCGACGATGACAGCTTTCAGTGGCCGCAGATCCTCGCGCGACGAGCCGCCATCAAGCAACGTGGCAACCGCGTTGGGCTGCTGCGCGAAGGCGGCGGCTGGCGTTAGCGACAGGATGAAGAGAAGTGCGAGGCGCTTGATCATGCGCCATTATCTATGACGGGCGGCCGATCAAATCACCGGCCGTCCCTTCAAACTCACATGGATGTGAAACCTTATGATCGCGCTCAGTTGACGATTACGGCTTCACGCACTCGCGCTTCAGCTGATTTCGCCGCTGCGGCTTCGAGTATTTGGCGATCATGCCGGCACCGCATTTCTTGTCGTCGAAATAGACGGACTTGCCGGGTGGCAGACTTTCGAGCGTCGGCTTCGTCGTCACTGTCTGCGTTGCCGCCATGGAAACGGACGCGCCCGCAAGCGACAGCAGGCACGCGCAGGAAAGGGAAAGAAGCAGAGACCGTATCATATGCTCGCCCTCACGTTTTAGTGATTACTAAAATACATTCCTACGGAATCGCGCCGGCGGCAAGTCATCCGATCGGCGGGCAGCACGAATATCCGCGCGCGATCTGTCCGCGGCGGCAAAAAAGGGGAGAAGGCAGGCGGTCGAGGTATTGAGTAGGAGGTGTCAGGCTGGTCCGCCTGCCCGATCGTTTCAGGCTTTCCGGCTTCATCAGACCGACAGGAGCGTCTCTCGATCTGGCGGCCCCGGACGAATCATCTGCCTTGACGGCATCCGAGTCGACCTTTCGCGACCGTCATCAAGCGCCGAATTATGAACGGAGACCGAACCGGTTCATGAACCCGGCTCCCTGCTCGATGACGCGTTCATGATGCGCCGACCCTACGCCATGGGGATGATTCTCGCCCATATTTTCATCCATATGATTGTTTTTTCTGCATTTTATTAGAACGAAAAGGGAATTTCTTCCCCATAAAGGCGAAGCTGCAGTGTTGCTAAAATATCGTTAAAATTTACCGTCACAGTTTTTTGTTCATCTAGCGTTCAGAAAACTCTTGGGAAAGCCGACTTTTGCGCTCACATTAGATACCAGAGAACTAGGAGTGCATGAATGATTCTTAAGGCCACAGCCGCAGCGACCATATTCGCGGTCTATGCTTTCACGATGTTTTTCATCGCCGCCATACCGGACAATATCGTTCAGACTGCCGGGACACAGTTGGTTGACGCCAGCGTCGTCAAGTAAGCGCCCTCAAACGACTGGCGCAGCGAATACAGAGGGGAACATAGTCCGCCGGCTCTTCCGGCGCCCCTTCAAACTGATTTCCTGAAACTGGAAATGAAACAAAAAGCCCCTCCCTTTAGGGGAGAGGCTCTGCCGGATAAGGCCCCGGACAAGGCTTGCGTCAAGCCGCCCTGCGGATCGGCGCGCTGGCCAGCATCCGCCCCGTCGGGACGATCATGCCGGCCGCGCCGTCAAGCCAGCCCTCGACAAGCTCGAGCGCCAGAAAGCGCGAGCGTTCGAACGGACCAGGCATGACGAGATGCTGAGCCTTTGCGGCGAAGAAGCCGAAACGCTCGTAATAAGGGGCATCGCCCACAAGCAGGATGGCGCCGTGACCACGGGTCTTGGCTTCCAGCATGGCAGCGCGCATCAGAGCCGAGCCGACACCCTTGCCCTCGAAGCTGGCATCGACCGCCAGCGGTCCGAGCAGCAGCGCGTCGATGGCAGTGCCATCGGCATTGACGCCGGCTTCGACGTTCCACAGGCGCACGGTGCCGATCACGTGACCGTCGCGATCACGCGCAACCAGCGCCAGGCCTTCGGCCGGAACGCGGCCACGGCGAATCTTTTCCGACGACTTGCGGCGACGGTTCGGGCCCATGGCGCGATCGAGCAAATTCTCGCGCGCAACGACATCGCCGGCATTTTCGGCGTCGATGGTGAAAATGGAATGCGCAAAGAATGCGCGGACAGAATCAAGAACAGCGGCCATCGTGGCCTCCCGAACTCAAAACCGTTTCAAACGGTATCGTCAGATCATTGTGAGGGTGCCGCCCCGGCTGGCTACGGGGCGAGCGTGGTCTTTACTGGCACATAAGCCTTTCTCGGATCTGCGATCCGAGGGTCATGTGCTAGATAATGTAGGCCTTCAGCGGCTCGAAGCCGTTGAACGCGACCGCCGAGTAGGTGGTCGTGTAGGCGCCGGTGCCTTCGATCAGGATCTCGTCGCCGATCGAGAGAGTGAGCGGCAGCGGGTAGAGGTTCTTCTCGTAAAGCACGTCGGCGGAATCGCAGGTCGGGCCGGCGATGACGCAGGGCTCCATTTCGTCGCCGTCGCGCTCGGTGCGGATCGGGTAACGAATGGCTTCGTCCATCGTTTCGGCCAGACCGCCGAACTTGCCGATGTCGAGGAACACCCAGCGAGCGGCGTCGTTGTCCGACTTCTTCGAGATCAGCACGACTTCCGTCTTGATGACGCCGGCGTTGCCGACCATGCCGCGGCCCGGCTCGATGATCGTCTTCGGCAGGTTGTTGCCGAAGTGGTCACGAAGGCTCTGGTAGATCGCACGACCGTAAGCTTCCGCCGACGGAACGTCGCGCAGGTACTTGGTCGGGAAGCCGCCGCCCATGTTGACCATCTGCAGGTGGATGCCCTGCTTGGCCAGCTGAACGAAGACGCGCTTGGCATCGGCAAGAGCCGAATCCCAGGCATCGACCTTGGTCATCTGCGAACCGACGTGGAACGACACACCGTAAGACTCAAGGCCCAGCTGATGCGCGTAGACGAGAACGTCGACGGCCATCTGCGGCACGCAGCCGAACTTGCGCGACAGCGGCCATTCGGCGCCTTCGCCATCGGTCAGAACGCGGCAGAACACGCGGGCGCCGGGAGCGGCACGCGCGATCTTCTCGACTTCCTCGTGGCTGTCGACCGCAAAGAGGCTGACGCCGAGCGCATGCGCGCGGGCAACGTCGCGTTCCTTCTTGATCGTGTTGCCGTAGGAGATACGGGCAGCGGTCGCACCGGCGTTGAGCGCCATTTCGATTTCGGCGACGGACGCGCAATCGAAGTTGGAGCCCATGTCGGCGAGCAGCTTCAGGACTTCTGGAGCCGGGTTTGCCTTGACGGCATAGTAGATGGCGCTGTCAGGCATGGCATGACGGAAAGCGGAGAAATTGTCGCGCACGACGTCGAGGTCGACCACAAGGCAGGGACCGTCGGGACGTCGGGTTGCGAGAAAGTCGCGGATGCGCTGAGTGGTCATATCGATTCCCTTTTCAATTCCAGAGCTCCGGAAAAACCGGAGGACAAAGGGCAGCCGATCACTCGCATAGGAACCAGCCGGTGGAGACCCCGGAACCTTAGCAAGCGCTCGAATGCGCGAATGATGAATCAACGCCGCGAAAGCGACATGGATCCGGCTTTGTCTGCCATGGATTGGAGGGGGTTCCCTACCGCACTTCCGGCAATGAAGGTGTGCCTCTTCAGTAACCCCCGCTGATGGAAAGCAGGGAGAGAACAAAAAGGCCCGCACCGTCGTTGCTTCAGGCGTCCTCGCATTTTCCGGTTGGCCGGAATAGCGACTGGAGGGGTTAATTCCAGGTACCTTACCGATTTCCTCACCAATTCGAGGGTTCGGCGGACACCCATGGGCACGTGCGACTTTGGGCTGAGGTCGAAATAAGAATATTCGCGGTCATAATCAAGAGTTTTTTTGACCCTCGCCAAAAAAACGCGTTCGGCAACCCTAGGCCGAATTTGCATAAGGAAGGCTGACCGATTACATTATCTAAATCGCGGCCCACAATGGATATTCTTGGGATTGGCTATGTCGACTGCAGGAAAGAAGAAGTCGATGCAGGACGCTGTCAGAGACACGCGCACCGGGCTGCCGATGCGCGAGCTTCGGTTGCTTGTTCCCGACGCACGCCATCCTGACGTGATCGCGCAAACCAGGGCTGCCATCGCCGCGCTGGACCCCGAAGACGAACAGGAAGCCATGCGCTGGATCGAAGCCGTCACGGCCCTCGATGACGAAGACAGCGACGTCGAATGAAGCGTGGCGATATGGTCACCGTTGCGATCGCTGGCGATTACGGCAAACCACGCCCCGCTGTTGTGGTCACCTCTAATATTATTCTCGATGCCGGACATGACGCGATAGCGCTGTGTCAATTCACATCGACGATCAACGATCTCGCGCTGTTCCGGGTTACCATCGAACCGACCGCCCATAACGGATTGAAATTGCGCTCGGATATCATGGCGGATAAACCCATCTCGGTCCCGCGCCGGCGAATCGGCTCGGTGATTGGTCGGCTGAACGAAGCGGATCTCCAAAGGCTGGACAAGGCGCTTGTTTTTGCGCTCGGTCTGCAAGACTAACGACCTTCCGGAGCCAATATGGACACCCTCACCCGCATCCGCGCCTTCATCGACGTCGTCGAAGCCGAGGGTTTTTCCGCTGCCGCCCGCAAGACCGGCCGGTCCAAGGCGCTGCTGTCGAAATATGTCCGCGAACTCGAGGATGAGCTTGGCGCGCTGCTTCTGAACCGCACCACCCGCCAGTTCTCGATGACCGAGGCCGGCCACACCTATTATCGCACCGCTTCCGACATCCTGAAGGAGATCGACAACCTTGCCGATCTCGTGCGCGAGAACAACGCGCAGCTGAAGGGCAAGCTGAAGATCTCAGTGCCGCGCACCTATGTCGATGCCGACGTCGGCCAGTCGCTGATCGATTTCGCCCGCGAGAACCCTGATCTCCAGCTTGAAATCTCCGCCGACGACCGTTTCGTCGACCTGATCGAGGAGGGCTTCGACGTCGCGATCCGCGTGACGAAGCTCGAGGATTCCGGCATGATCGCCCGCAAGATCTCCGATTTCCGCATTCATCTCTGCGCCACGCCGGAATTCCTGGAGCGTCATCCGCAACTGCAGAACCCGGCCGATCTCTCCAACGTGCCCTTCATCATCGACACCAATTCGCGCAGCCAGGGCAGCATCCGCTTCCAGAACCCCGACGGCACCTCGTTTGCCRTTGCCGCCTCCGGCCCGATCGAGGTGAACAGCCCGCATGCGACGCTGCGCGCCGCACTGTCAGGCATCGGCATCGCCTTCATTCCCGATTTCATCGCCCGCAAGCCGATCGAGAGCGGCGAGCTGGTGACGCTCTTCAACGACTATATCGCCACCGATCGCGGCATCTACGCGGTCTATCCGCACCGCCGCTACCTGCCGGCCAAGGTGCGCATTTTCGTCGACTATCTTCACAATTGGTTCAAGAAGCACCCCTAAGCCGAACCCAAGGAAATCCGGTCCCAATTCGGTCCCATTTTCCGGCAAGATCGCAGCAACTGATTTGGGCCGCCCCACCCGGATTTATCGCCTTTCCGGCAGCCGAACCTGGCCCGAACTCTAGAGATGAAGTTAGCGGACGCATGAAGATATCGACTTTCCTGACGGCCGGCTTTCTGACGCTCGTGCCCGCCGCAGCCTTCGCGCATCCGCATATCTTCGTGGAGGCCCGCCTCGAGGTGGTCGCCGGCGATGACGGCAATATCGCGGAGTTCCGCAACGTCTGGCGCTTCGACGAGGTCTTCACCTCCTCCGTCGTCATGGATTTCGACAAGAACACCGACCTGAAGCTGGAGCCGAACGAACTCGCCGAAGTCGGCAAGACGGTCCGCGATTCACTGGCCGACTACGATTACTACATGAACCTGACGATGAACGGGAAGAACATCACCGTTCAGAAGCCCGACATCATCCATGTCGACTACCGCGACGGCCAGCTCCTGATGTTCTTCGCCGTCAAGCCGGTCGAGAAGATGCCGCTCAAGGGCAACCTCACCTTCGGCGTCTACGATCCGACCCTTTACACCTCGATCGACTTTCCGACCGACAAGGAGATGATCCTCGTCGGCGACGCGTTCAAGGCCTGCAAGCACCAGGTGGTCCGGCCCGATGCCGACCAGGTGATCTCGCAGAACAAGCAATCGCTGACCGACGCCTTCTTCAACGATCCGACCGGCACCAACATGTCGAAGCTCTTCGCCACCAAGCTGGACGTCACATGCTGAGGCGCAAGCCCACGCTGCTGCTCTACGCCGCCGGCCTGCTTCTCATGACCGGCCTTGCCGTCGCGCATGCGCAATCGCCGCTCGGCATCGGCACGGCGGAGCCGAGCTTCCAGCCCTCCGGCGGCCCGCTGGCGCCGCTGTTTCTCTACATCAATCACGAGCAGCAGGCCTTCTACCGCGCCCTGACCAACGCGCTGAAGGCCATGCGCGAGGATCCCTGGCAGCTCGGCACGCTCGTCGGCCTGTCGTTTGCGTATGGCGTCTTCCACGCCGCCGGCCCCGGCCACGGCAAGGCCGTGATCTCTTCCTACATGATCGCCAACGAGATCGAGCTGAAGCGCGGCGTCGCCATCTCCTTCGTCTCGGCCTTCGTCCAGGGAGTGGTGGCGATCCTGCTTGTCGGCGGCGCCTGGCTGGTGCTGCGCGGCTCGGGCATCACGCTCACCATGGCCACGCAGGCGATGGAGATCGCAAGCTTCGTCATGGTCATCCTCTTCGGCCTGTGGCTGTTGCTGCGCAAACTGCGCGCCATCATCCCGGCCTTCCAGCCGAGGCAGGAGGCGCTGGCATCCGGCCCCGTCAGCATGATGCTCGACTGGCAGGACGCAGACGAGCGCGGCGAAAGCAGCGACTACGCCTTCGGCGAAACCCAGGCCGCCAAGGCCGGCCACAAGTTCATATCGGGCATGGCCTGCGAGACCTGCGGCCAGTCGCACATGCCCGACCCGGCGATGCTCGGCGCGGAAAAATTCAGCATCCGCGAGGCCTGGTCGGCGATCATCGCCGTCGGCCTGCGCCCCTGCTCCGGCGCGCTGCTGGTCCTCACTTTCTCCTTGCTGAACGGCCTCTATCTCGGCGGCGTTCTCTCGGTCTTCGCCATGTCGCTTGGCACCGCCATCACCGTCGCCATCCTCGCAACCCTCGCCGTCACCGCCAAAGGCACCGCCATGCGCCTCGCCGGCCACGGCTCGCGCGTCTCGACCTGGGTGGGCAACAGCATCGAGCTGCTCGGTGCACTGCTGGTCATCGTGATGGGTGCGTTGTTGCTCGGCGCTTCGCTGCAGGGTGTGGGGTTTGGTGGGTAGGTTTGGTTGTTGAGGGTCGTGCCGCGTGCCCCCTCATCCGACCCTTCGGGCCACCTTCTCCCCGCTGGGGCGAAGGGAAGATGGAGCGAGCGGCCGGCCACGAGTCTCTTCTCCCCCGCGGGGAGAAGGTGCCGGCAGGCGGATGAGGGGGCCTCACGGCACACCCTCACCACAGACGGTAAAACCTTAAACTCTACCTCACCCACCCCGCCTGCGCTGATACCGCGCCCGCAGCCAGAACACAGCGAAAAACGCCATCACCAGACAAACCCCGACGATGATCGCCAGCGTCGGCGAGTAATTGCCGATCCACAGCACCACCGACGGCAGGAAATAGATGACCAGCCCGGCGCAGACGAGGATGATCGCAGCGGCAATCGCCGGCGAGCGGCGTTCGGATCTGTGGTCGGCCATGCGAAAATCTCCTGCGGGTGAGGAGAAGGGCTTAGGCCAGCCGCCGGCGAAAGGCAACTGGCCGTGCCACTCGCCGCGAGCACAGGCTTGCCGATCGTCAAACGGCAAGCCTTTTTCGGCTCAGGCCGTGACCTTGGCCGACGATACGGTCGCGTCGATATGGTCGAGCAGCGCGTCCGGCAGGCCGAGGCGGCCGGCAAGGAGGTCGAGATAGCCGCGTTCGGCGCGGGTGTCGGGATTGATGGTCAGCCGCGTTGCGGTATAGAGCTCGACCTTCTGTTCCTCGGTGCGCGCGGCGGCCACGAGATCGTCGATATCGACGGGGTTGGCGAGTTCGTTGCGCAGGAAGGCTTCGGCTTCAGAACCAAGATCGACTTCGCGCACCTTCTCCATGATGTTGGCGCGCTCGGCATCGTCGATATGGCCGTCGGCCTTGGCGGCGGCGATCATCGCGCGGATCAGCGTCAGGGCGAAATCATTGGAGAGCTGCGGCCCTTCCAGGCTGAAGGCCGACTCCGGCGGCGGCAGCGCGATCGGCTGGCCGGTCGTGGCGGCAGGTTGCGGCGCTGCCTCAGGCGACTTGCCCGACTGATAATTCTTGTAGGCGAGATAACCGAGCCCGGCGACGGCCGCGAGCCCGCCGATCGTCGCGACATTGCCGGCGATGTTGCGGCCGGTCTTGGTGCCGAGCACGGCGGTCGCAAGCGCCCCTGCCTTCCACGGATTGTTCTTGGCCATCTCGATCGCCCCTCCCGCCCGATCGCGAACGCTGCCGCCGACACCTGGAATCTGCGATCCCAGAAACTGCTCAAGAAGCTTTTTCGCGTCGAACATACTTGATTGTCTCCCTTTTGCTGATGTTGGGGAGATAGGAGCGGCAATGAGGGATTGCAAATAACGGGTGCGTTAGGACCCACACGGCAACAGTGCGTGTGGCAAAGACCCCTTCCGGCCTGCCGGCCACCTTCCCCACAAGGGGGAAGGAGACTCGTGGCGGCGCCACGATTAAGCCCCTCCCCCTTGTGGGGAGGGGTTGGGGAGGGGTCTTCGCCAAGAAGCAAAGGGCTTTCGCAACGAAGCGAGAGCCCCGAAGCCGCCTCAGCCCTTCAGCGCGGCCGCCTCAGCGGCGAGCTTGGTGATGCCGGCCCAGTCGCCTGATGCGATCAGTTCCTTCGGCGCGACCCAGGAGCCGCCGACGCAGATGACGTTGGGCAGCGACAGGTAATCCATGGCGTTCTTCAGCGAGATGCCTCCGGTCGGGCAAAACAACGTGCCGACGAGCGGCGAGGAAAACGCCTTCAGCATGGCCGCGCCACCGGCCTGCTCGGCCGGGAAGAACTTCAGCACCTGATAGCCTTCTTCGCGCAGCGCCATGACCTCGCTGGCGGTCGCGGCACCTGGCAGAAGCGGCACGGAAGAATCGCGGGCGGCGTCGAGCAGCTCCTGCGTGGTGCCCGGGCTGACGATGAACTTGGAGCCGGCGGCAACGGCTGCTTCCCAATGCTTGGCATTGAGAATGGTTCCGGCGCCGACCTCGGCACCCTCGACTTCGTCGGCCACGGCGCGAACCGTGTCGAGCGCGGCAGGCGTGCGCATGGTGATTTCGATCGCCTTCAGACCGCCCGCGACCAGCGCCCGTGCCAGCGAAACGCCCGACTTGACGTCGTCGACGATCAGAACCGGCACGACGGGCTGCAGTTTCAGGATGGAAAGGAGTTTCTCTGTCTTTTCGCCCATGGCCGTGGTTCCTTTGAAACGATTTAATTCCGGCAACGGAATAGACCTACCGCTAAAGTTTGTCGAGACCGCAACCATCTTTGGAACGGAATGGGTATCAACCTCAGCCAATTTGCGCTAGCGTACCCGCCGTCGTCAAAGAGGTTCATCGGTCATGGCAAAAGAGATCGAGCGGAAGTTCCTGGTACGCAGCGATGGCTGGCGCTCCGGCGCGGAAACGAAGTCTGTCCTCAGACAGGGCTATATCGCGTCTATGGACGATCGTTCGGTACGTGTGCGCATCATCGACAGGAAGAGCGCGCGGCTGACCACCAAGATCGGTCGCAGCAAGATGACCCGCGACGAATTCGAATACGAAATCCCGGTCACCGACGCCGAAGAACTGCTTGGTGCGGCGATCGGCATCGTCATCGAAAAGACCCGCTACCGCGTGCCCTATGAGGGCTACGTCTGGGAGGTCGACGTTTTCGCCGGCCAGCACCGCGGCCTCGTCATCGCCGAGGTCGAGATGGGGTCGGAAGCCGAACGGCCGGCGCTTCCCGCCTGGCTCGGCCGCGAGGTCACCGGCGATTTCAGATACTCAAATCAGGCATTGGCAACCGAATTTGAGCACGACCGGCATGCCCTTCAGCATACGGCCTGACCGGTCCTTCAAATCACAGTTTCACAAGCTCGCGCGACGCCAGCTGCGCCATGCGATCGATGTGCTCGAAACGCGGCCACAGGGCACCGACCACGCGATCCATGAGGCGCGCAAGCGGCTGAAGCGGGTGCGCTCGCTCTACCGTCTCGTCGCCAGCGCCGTGCCGAAATTCTCCGCCCGTGAGAACATAAGGCTGCGCGGCATCGCCCGCTCGCTGTCCTCCCTGCGCGATGCGGCGGCGCTGGTGGAGACCGCCACCTATCTCCACGAACGCGCCCGCGACAGCGACGAGGCCGAGGCGCTCGGCCGCATCGTCGTGGCGCTCACCGCCCGGCGTGACCGGCTGATCGCTGCAAGGCGTGATCCCGAAAAGGTCGTCTCCGACACCATCTCGGCGCTGAAGCGGGCGGTCGCGGCCGTTCAGGACATCAACCTCAAGGGTGGGCACCGCCGGCATGGGCGGCTTCTGGCGCATGGGTGGGACACCACGGTGCGCAAGGCGCGCAAGGCGCTCGCCGCCTGCGAAGGGCATGTCTCGGCCGAAGCCTTTCATACGCTGCGCAAGCGCACGCAGGATTACCGCGCCTATCACAAGCTGCTCAATCCGCTCTGGCCGACCGCCATGAACGCCAAGTACGATGCGGCGAGCACGCTGGTCGACCTGCTCGGGCGCATCAACGATCTCGAGCTGCTGTGCGAGCTGGTCGAGACCGAGCATCATCATTTCGAGAATGCCGACGACCTCGCGCACCTGCTCTATGCGATCATCTTCCACCAGCAGCAGGGTCGCCACGATGCGCTGGATCGCGCCGAGAACATCTTCGGCCCGGATGCGGATGACGAGGCGATGCGTATCGAGATGCTCTGGATCGCCTTTGGCGGCTGAATATTAGCCGCATCTGCGGGCGATTGCGCTAAGGCTCTGAAAGCTGTATTTCCAGCCGCATGACCGACACATCGACCCAACAGGCGACGAGCCCTTTCCTCGTCGCGGCCCTTTATCATTTCGTTTCCGTGCCGCACTTCGAAAGCCTGCGCGCGCCGTTGCAGCAGCTTTGCGAAGATAATGGCGTCAAGGGCACGCTGCTGCTCGCCCATGAGGGCATCAACGGCACGATCGCCGGGCCGGATGCGGGGATCGCGACGGTGCTTGCCTATCTGCGCGCCATGCCGGAATTCGCTCGCCTGGAGCACAAGGAAAGTCGCGCCTCGAAAATGCCCTTCGTGCGCATGAAGGTGAAGCTGAAGAAAGAGATCGTGACGATGGGCGTCGAAAACATCGACCCCAACAAGATCGTCGGCACCTATGTCGCGCCGCAGGATTGGAACGCGCTGATCTCCGATCCCGATACGATCGTCATCGACACCCGTAACGATTACGAAACGGCGATCGGCATCTTCAAGGGCGCCGTCGACCCGAACACCAAGACCTTCCGCGAGTTTCCGGACTGGGTGAAGAACAACACCGGCCTGCACAACAAGCCGAAGATCGCCATGTACTGCACCGGCGGCATACGCTGCGAGAAGGCCACCGCCTTCATGAAGGAGCAGGGCTTCGACGAGGTCTACCACCTCAAGGGCGGCATCCTGAAATATCTCGAGGAAGTGCCGCAGGAAGAGAGCCTGTGGGAAGGCGCCTGCTTCGTGTTCGACGAGCGCGTCTCGGTCGAGCATGGGTTGAAGGAGGGCGACCACAAGCTCTGCCACGCCTGCCGCAATCCGATCACCGCGGAAGAGATCACCTCGGAGAAATACGAGGAAGGCGTGTCCTGCAGCCATTGCTACGACAGCCGCAGCGAGGAAGACCGGCTGCGCTATCGCCAGCGCCAGCTACAGATCGCGCTCGCCAAGAAGCGCGGCCAGAAGCACATCGGCACCTGACGGGATCACTTAGAGCCTGGATAAGGACTTGATCAGGCGGCGCTGACGCGCCGTCCGCTGGTCTTGCGGGCGCGTGCTTCCATCAGCCGCTCGGTGATATCCTCGGCGGAGACGGGCTTGCTGAAGTAGAAGCCCTGCAGCGTATCGCAACCGAACTGCGAGGCGATATCGGCCTGCTCCGGCGTCTCGATGCCCTCGGCGGTCACGGGAATATCGAGCGAGCTGGCAAGCGCCACGGTCGCCTTCAGCATCTCGCGCTGGCTCTCGCTGTGCTCGATATCCATGATCAGCGAACGGTCGATCTTGATGCGGTCGAAGCCGAACTGCCGGAGATAACCGATCGACGAGAAGCCCGAGCCGAAGTCGTCGAGCGCGATCTTCACGCCAAGCGTCTTCAGCTGCTCGATCGCCTGGCGCGTCCGCTTCGGGTTCTGGATCATGTAACCCTCGGTCACCTCGAGCGTCACCCGCTTGGCCTCGATCTCCGTCTGGCGCAGGACGTAGCGCACGTAATCGGTAAAGGCGGGATTGCGGAACTGGCCGGGCGAAACGTTGACCGCGATCCTGAGCTCCGGCCATTGCTTGGCCGTCTCGCAGGCCTTGCGCAGCACGAACAGGCCGAGCGCCTCGATGAGACCGCTGGTCTCCGCAACAGGGATAAACACATCGGGCGACACCGGCCCGTGGCCCGGGCGGTTCCAGCGCACAAGAGCTTCCACGCCGACCATCTCATTGCTGTCGGCGCCGATCAGCGGCTGGTAGGCAAGCGTCAGATCGCCGCCTTCGATCGCCTGGCGCAGATCGAGCTCCAGCGCGTTGCGCTCCTCGCGATCGGCATCCATGGCGGGATCGTAGAGCGTCATCCGCGCGCGGCCGGCTTCCTTGGCCTTGTACATGGCAAGATCTGCACGCCGCACCAGCTCCTCGCGATCGACGCTGCCCGCGGGCGAGACCGCGATGCCGATGCTGGCACCGATGACGACCACGCGACGGCCGATTTCCAGCGGTTCGGCCAGGAAATCGAGAATATGCTCGGAGAGCTGCAATGCAGCCGCATCCGCCTGCGGCGAGGCGAAGACGATGGCGAACTCGTCGCCGCCGATGCGGGCAAGCACGGCGCCATCGGGGATCAGCACCTTCAGCCCGGCCGCGACCGCGCGGATCAGCTGGTCGCCGGTGCCGTGACCGTAGGAATCGTTGACCTCCTTGAAACCATCGAGGTCGAGATAGAGTAGCTGGACATTATCCTGAGACTGCCTGGCGAGCGTCACCATCTCATCGACGGAGACGCGCAGGCCGTCGCGGTTCAGAAGTCCGCTCAGCCGATCGCGCAGCGCATCCTCGCGCGCGATGATCTCCTCGCTCTTCAGCCTGCGCCCGGCCAGCCAGCCGATGATCAGCAGCACGACGAAGAACAGGCCGACAAGGCAGATTGCCCGCACCACCTGGCTGCGCACATCGGCATAGCCGACATCGCCAGGCGCCCGCGAGGTCCAGATCAGCTTGCCGAGCGACGCGCCAAGCGCATCCACGATCGGCACGGAATAGGTGGCGGCCTGATCGCCAGGGACGAGTTGCAGCCCGCCGATGACATAGGTCTTGCCGATATCGTCGATCTTGGCGGCGTCGAGATGGCGGATGAAAATGAGATAGCGATGCTTGCCTGGAGCGGCTGCGAGCGCACCGGACTTTTCGCGTACCAGCGCCACGCCGCCGACGGCGATGCCGGACTTCGTGCTGATGAAGCCGGACGCCTCGGGCAGCTCTTGCGCGCCTGCGGCCTTTACCTTGTCGAACAGCGCCCAGAGCGCCGGCGAGAAGAAATCCTGCAAGCTGTCGGCCATCGGCTTGCCGTCGCGATAGACCAGGATCGGCGTCTTGTCGTCGTCGATGACAACAGCCATGTCGAACAACGCGCTGTTGACCGACATCTCGCCATAGTTCGACACGGTCCAGTCCATGCCATCGGTGGCATAGACATTGGTCGCAGCATCGTCCCATGCGGCATAGTCGTTGAGGGTGGCGCCGAGTTGGGCTACGAAATTCTGCAGTGCGCCGGAGACGGTCTCGCGCGAGCGCTCGTCATCGAGCACGTTGGATTTCTGCGCCACGTGATCGAGCGCGTTCAGCACCATCATCGTGACGACAGCGACGACGACGGCAAACGAAAACAGCACGCCGGCCACGGTTGTGTGGCGACCAGCTCCCAGAATCGCGCTTCGTTTGCTGAAGATCGACGACATGCATTCTCCCTGTGGGCGAATACTGCCGGGAAGCCTTCAAAAAACGGTTAAAACACGATTGAACGATTAAGCATTTTCGCATCTGCGGCACGAACGCAAGAGCGACAAAAATCCTTGTATTTCAATCGGATAAAATTATTCAAATCTACTTATAAAGCTCATTCTCACGAACACGCGTGCAGAATATTGCAAGCGCGTTCAAAATAACGCCGTCTCGCACAGCCGCATCGAGAACCGCCACCTGCGCCGCATCGTCCTTCCCAAGCAGCCCGATCCGCAGATGCGCCTCCTCGACGATATCGAACGACATGGTCTTCAAGACCTCGGTCAACTGCCCCAGCGCGCAGTCGCCGCGATGCGATGCATGCGCGATCATGACAGGCTTGAACGGCACCTCGTCGCGCGACACCAGCCAGTCCAGCGCGTTCTTCAGCCCGCCCGGCAGCCCGTGCGCATATTCGGGACAGGCGACGATAACGCCATCGGCCGCGCGCATCTTCGCGCCCAGCCGCTCGACGATCTCGGGTGTGTTTTCGCCCTCGCGATCGGGATTGAAGATCGGCAGATCGCCGATGAGATCGCAGATCTCGATCGTCACGCCATCAGGCGCGTGATCGCGCAAGGTCGTGAGCAGCCGGCGATTGGTCGAGACCTTCCGCTGGCTGCCGCAGAGCGCATAGAGAAAGAGCGGCTTGGCATCCATCCCACTGGTCTACGGCATCCGACGATTCGCCCCAACGAAAAAGCGGCCCGGCAAGGCCGGACCGCTTCATGCCGTATAAGGATAAGACCAGCTCTTACCAGGACGCGATCAGGGCGCCCTTGAACTGTTCGTTGATGAACTTGCGGATGCTCTCGTCGTGGTAGGATTCGACCAGCGTCTTGGCCCACGGTGCGTCCTTGTCGGCGGTGCGGACAACGATCACGTTGGCGTAGGGCGACTTTTCGCTCTCGATGGCGATGGCGTCGGTCTTCGGATGCAGGCCGGCTTCCATGGCGTAGTTGGTGTTGATGACGGCGGCGTCGACGTCGTCGAGCGAACGCGGCAGCTGCGCGGCGTCGATTTCGGCGAAGTCGATCTTCTTCGGGTTCTCGATGATGTCGGCAACGGTGACCTTGACGCCAGGATTGTCCTTGAACTTGATCAGGCCCTTGGAGGCGAGAACGAGCAGAGCGCGGCCGCCATTGGTCGGGTCGTTCGGGATGGCGACGGTTGCGCCTTCCTTCAGCTCGTCGAGGCTCTTCACCTTCTTGGAATAGACGCCCATCGGGGTGGTGATCGTCGTGCCGATGCTGACGAGATCGAACTTGCGATCGGCGATCTGGTTGTCGAGGTAGGGCTGGTGCTGGAACGAGTTGGCCTGGATGTCGCCATCGTTGAGCGCCTGGTTCGGCACGACATAGTCGGAGAACTCGACGATCTCGATGTTGAGACCCTTGGTCTTGGCGATCTCAGCGACCTTTTCCATGATCTGCGCGTGCTCGCCCGGCGTGACGCCGACCTTGATGTCTTCGGCGAGTGCCGAGCCGGCTGCGAAGGCAGCGAGCGCGGCTGCGATGATGAACTTCTTCATGGGTGTCTCCTGTGTTGAATTATGGTTTGTTGTTAAAGGGTCAGTTTTTCCGGTTGCGCTTGTCGAAGCGGCGGGCAAGCCCATCGCCGGCACTCTGGACGAGCTGCACGAGAACGATCAGCACGATTACGACAATCACCATCATCTCGGGATTGAAGCGCTGGTAGCCATAGCGGATGCCGAGATCGCCCAGCCCGCCGCCGCCGACAGCGCCGACCATGGCCGAGTAGCCGATCAGGCTGACGATGGTCATCGTCAAGGCCATCAGGATGCTCGGCCGGGCCTCCGGCAAAAGCACCTTGAAGACGATCTGGAACGGCGTGGCGCCCATGGCGCGGGCAGCCTCGATCAGCCCCTTGTCGATCTCGCGAATGGCGGATTCGACCAGGCGGGCGAAGAAGGGGATGGTGGCGATGGTAAGCGGCACGATCGCCGCCCAGGTGCCGATCGACGTGCCCGTCAAAAGGCGCGTCAGGGGCACGATGGCAACGACGAGGATGATGAACGGCGTCGAGCGCGCGGCGTTGACGATCAGCCCGAGCACGCGGTTGGTCTTCGGCGCCGGAAACAGTTCGCCCTTGCCCGATGTGGCGAGAAATACGCCGATCGGCAGGCCGATGATCGAGCCGACGATACCGGCCACGAACACCATCTGCAGCGTCTGCATCAGCGCCTTGGAGAGAAGGTTGTAGATCATATCAGGCGACATAACCGAGCACCTCCGTCTTGAGACCGGTTTCCGCATAGAAGCGGTCGGCGCGCGCGATCACATCAGGATCGGCCGAATAGGACACAACCAGCGAACCGAAGGGCTCTCCGCCGATCTCCTCGATCGCACCGGCAAGAATATTGACGTCGGAGCCAAGCTCCGCGACCAGCTGCCCGGTCAGTGGCTTGAAGGCGGTTTCGCCGAAGAACACCAGCCGCACCAACGCCCGATCGCCCACTGAGGGCTGCGCCTTGATGCCCGAACGCAGCCATTCCGGCAGCTTCAGCGCCGAGGCAAGCAGCGTGCGCGTCGTCTGGTGCTGCGGATTGGTGTAGACGTCGAAGGTGCGACCGGCCTCGACGATATGGCCGGCATCGATCACCGCGACGTGGCTGGCGATGGTCTTCACCACCTCCATCTCGTGGGTGATGAGAAGAACGGTAAGCCCGAGTTCGGCATTGATGCGCTTCAGAAGCTCGAGGATCGACTGCGTCGTCTCCGGATCGAGCGCCGAGGTCGCCTCGTCGGAGAGCAGCAGCTTCGGATCGGTCGCCAGCGCGCGGGCRATGCCGACGCGCTGCTTCTGGCCGCCCGACAGCTCCGAGGGATAATTGCCTGCCTTGTCGCCGAGACCGACGAGATCGAGCAGCGGCCCGACCTTGGCGCGGATCGTCTGCTTGTCGACACCCGCGATCTCCAGCGGCAGCGCCACATTGTCGAAGGCGGTGCGCGAGGACAGAAGGTTGAAGTGCTGGAAGATCATGCCGACCTGGCGGCGCAGGCCGCGAAGCCCGTCTTCGCTGAGCCCGCCGACATCGACGCCATCAACGAGCACCTTGCCGGAGGTTGCCGTCTCCAGCCCGTTGACCATGCGGATCAGCGTCGACTTGCCGGCGCCGGAGCGGCCGATGATGCCGGTGATGGCGCCACGCGCCACGGTGAGATCGACCTTTTCGACCGCGGTGAAACCGCCCTCGCCTGATGGCCCGTAGCGCTTGCCGGCGCCTTCAAAGGCGACCATCGGGATCGCCCCCGCAGCGCCCTCTGGCTCTCGCCCGGAATGGCCGCCGGACGCGCCCTGGGCAGCGTCTTGTTGGGCCTGGTGTTGGAGTGTCATTTAATGCTCGCCAAATGTTCGTCTTCAAGAATTGGCGGTTCTATAACCGCTATCGCGCCGATTAGCCAATCGGGCGGCACATTCGAAGACAATCACGGGTGCGAGGCATGGACACGGCTTTCGTTGCGGGCGGGAAAGAAAGACGTTTCGCCTTTCCTGTTGCTGCAACTTATGCCGCCAGTGGTTGAAACCGGACAGGGATGTTTTTTTATTTGTGCGATGCGGCAGGAAAAAATCTACCTGCCGCATAGACAATTCGACTGAGAGCGATCAGGCGCTCTTGTGATTGCCCTTTGGAAACTGCGCGGCGAGCTCCGAATACCACTTGCCGCTCGTTTTCACCGTGCGGACCTGGGTGTCGTAATCGACATGCACCAGGCCGAAGCGCATGCGATAGCCCTCCGCCCATTCGAAATTGTCCATCAGGCTCCAGGCAAAATAGCCGCGCATCGGATAGCCGTCCTTGATGAGATCGGCGACGACATCGAGATGCTGGATATAGTAATCGAGCCGCATCCCGTCCTCGACCACGCCCGCTTCGATGCCGGTGTTGTCGCAAGCGCCGTTCTCGGTGATGTAGCACTCCGGCAGGTCGTAGCGGCGGTAGAGATCCTCCACCACATGCTTCAGCGCCGGCGCATAGACCTCCCAGCCGATATCGGTCTTGACGTCGCTGACACGCGGCGCCTCGACCGTCCAGGGGAAGTCGCCGCTCTTCTTGGGATCGTCGGCCACGCGCAGCGGCGTGTAATAGTTGAGCCCCCACCAGTCGAGCTTCTGGCTGATAACAGCAAGATCCCCCTCCTCGACGACAGGCATGCGATCACCGAGCGCCTCCAGGAACTCCTTCGGATATTCGCCCTTGAAGACAGGATCGAAGAAGGCGCCATTGTGGAACTGATGCGCCCGCTCGCCGGCGGCCTGGTCGCTAGCACTGTCGGAACCCGGGATGACCGACATGGCGTTGAGCACCAGACCGACAGGCACGTTCGGCGCTTCCGAGCGGATCGCCTCGACGCCGAGGCCGTGGGCGAGGTTCATGTGGTGCATGGCGTGGAGTGCCGCCTGCATGTTGCGCTCGCCCGGCGCATGGATGCCGTAGAGGTGGCTCAGCCAGACGATGCACCACGGCTCGTTGAAAGTCGCGACGCTATCCAGACGATCGCCGAGGCGCGCCATCACCGTCTTGGCGTAGCGCTGATAGGCATAGGCCGTCGACCGCGCGGTCCAGCCGCCATCGCCGGCGAGCAGCAGCGGCAGGTCCCAGTGGTAGAGCGTCGCGAAGGTCTTGATACCTCGCGCCTTGCAGCCATCGACGAGGCGGTCGTAGAAATCGAGCCCCTTCTCGTTCACCGGCCCAGTGCCATCAGGGATAATGCGCGGCCAGGCGATGGAGAAGCGATAGGCTTCGACGCCGAGCGACTTGATGAGATCGAGATCCTCGTCGAGGCGGTTGTAATGATCGCAGGCGACGTCGCCATTGTCGCGATTGAAGACCCGGCCCGGCATGTTGCAGAAGGCATCCCAGATCGACGGCTTGCGCCCATCGGCCTTCGAAGCGCCTTCGATCTGGAAGGCGGCCGTCGCCACACCAAAGGTGAAATCGCCGGGAAAGCGGGCGGCTAGGGCCTTGGCATCAAGCCTCTTTGCATCAATCGTCAAACTGAAATCCTCCAAACTCGGCCGGCGGCTGCGTCGCGCTTCGGGCTGCTCTCTACTCTACGTATAGGTTTGAAATGTCAAATCTGTAACGTTGCAGATAGGAACGCGCGCGCTCAGAGCACATCCTCCCCCGATGGCAGCAACAGCCGCCGCGTGATGCCGATCCGCTCGAGAAACACCGCATCGTGGCTGACGACGAGCAACGCCCCGTCATAGGCGGCAAGCCCCGCCTCGACGGCGGCGATGGAATCGATGTCGAGATGGTTGGTCGGCTCATCGAGCACCAGCAGCGGCGGCGGCTCCGCTCCTCCGAGCACGCAAGCCAAACCGGCGCGCAGCAACTGCCCGCCGCTAAGCGTCGAAACCTGCTGAAGGGCGGCATCGGCCCGGAACATGAACCGCGCCAGCGCCGCGCGACAGGCATTCTCGTTCGCACCGGGATTGAGACTGCGGAAATTCTCGGCAATCGACAGCGACCGGTCGAGCAGGCTGACGCTCTGGTCGAAGACGGCAAGGCGCACGGGTACCGAGACCGTTCCCGCCCAGGGCGCAATTTGCCCGGTGACGAGCGACAAGAGCGTCGTCTTGCCCGAACCATTCGGCCCCTCGACCGCCACCCGCTCCGGCCCCGTCATGGCGAAGGAGAGGTCAGTGATCAAGGGCCGATCCGGCTCATACCCGACCGTCACGCCATCGAGCCGTAGCACCACCCGCGACGCGGGCAGGTGAGTCGAGGCGAGCTTCGCGGAAAACGGCTGCAGGATCTCGATGCGCTCGCGCGCCGCACTCGCGTCCTCCATCGCCTCCTCGCGCCGCTTCTCGCCGAGCCGGACCTTGTCTCCTTTCGTGTTCTCCGCCGCCCGCTTCAGGCCGCCGGCGACGATGCGGGGCATATCGCCCCGCGCCGCTTTCTTGGCGCCGACTTTGTCGCTGCGCGCCTGCCGCTCGGCGGAAAGCTGGGCGCTGCGGGCGACATCCGCCACGCGTTTTTCCGCGTCCGCCAGATCATGTTCGGCCGCCGCAAGCTCGACCGCCTTGCGCGCCTGAAACGCGCTCCAATTGCCGCCATAGCGCTTGGCGCCCAGCGTCGTCAGCTCGACGATCGCATCCATCCGTTCGAGCAGCGCGCGATCGTGGCTGACGACAAGCGCCCCGCCCCGCCAGCTCTGAAGCAGAGCGATCACCGCCTCGCGGCCATCGCGATCGAGATTGTTCGTCGGCTCATCGAGGATGAGGAAATCGGGTTCGCTGAAGATCAACGCCGCCAGCCCGACCCGCGTGCGCTGGCCGCCCGAGAGCGAGGTGAGCAGCGTATCGGGCTCGGCTGAGAAGCCCATGCGATCGAGCGCATCGGCAAGCCGGGTCTCAAGCGTCCAGTCGGCGGAGGCGACCTCCTCGGCCGACGCCGCGCCGAGAACCGCGCGCGCGACGATATCGAGTGCTTCGCGCACACCGAAGAGATCGGCAACCGTGGCATCGGCATCGACCTGCACCGCCTGGCGCAGAACACCGAGCCGCCCACTGACGGCGACGCTGCCGGATTGCGGAGCGAGCTCACCAGTGATCAGCTTCAAAAGCGTCGTCTTGCCGACGCCATTGCGGCCGACCAGCCCGGCGCGTTCGGCCCCGAAGCTCAGATCGAGATTGGAAAAAAGCGGCCGCCCGTCAGGCGTGGACCACGAAAGATTGGAAAGGGTAATGGATGCAGGCATGGACATGGGTTTCCCGTATGGCAAGGCAAAGCGGCATTGCGATCGGGTTGAAATCCATGGTGCACCGTCCTGTTGGTATTGCGGATGGCTGCAATCTAGGCAGGTGGTGCGGTGAAATCAAGGCGGGGTGGGGTGTAAAGCCCCTCCCCGGCCTTTCATAAAAATTCCCTCCCCCAACCCCTCATGGAAAGTCCCCTCCCCAACCCCTCCCCACAAGGGGGAGGGGCTAACCTGTGGCTTCCTTTGCGCTTCCTCTTTTAAACAGAGGCTTGTTGAGAGGCTTCGATTTGGCGAAGCGAGTGCGCCCAGCAAGCCCCTCCCCCTTGTGGGGAGGGGTTGGGGAGGGGACTTTTGGCAGGATGCGGAGAGGACTTTTCCGCCAACACAAAAGCTCACCCCGCCTTGCAATCCCCCCATTTCCACGAAACAACTCCCTCATGACCATCCCCAAGACGCACCCCTTCCCCTTCGACCCCACCTACGGCATGACGCTCGACACGCTGCGCGCCATCGTCCCGCCCGAGGCTCCACCAGGCTTCGACGCCTTCTGGCAGAAGCGGTACAAACGGGCGCTCACCATCGACCCGCAGCCGACGCTGAGAAAGAGCAGCCTCACCCACCCCGCATGGCAGGTGCTCGATATCACCTACGCCTCGACGGATAACGTCACGATCGGCGGCTGGCTGCTTCTGCCGCGCGATGCGCCGGTGCGGCGAGGGCTGGTGGTCGGTCACGGCTATGGCGGTCGCGATGCGCCGGATTTCGATCTGCCTGTGGAACAGACCGCCATCCTCTTTCCCTGCGCCCGCGGCATGTCACGGAGCGCCCAGGCGCCGATCCCGCCGGAAGCGCCCGGCCATGTGCTCCACAATATCGACAGCCCCGACGACTACGTCATCGGCGGCTGCGTTGAGGATCTCTGGATCGCCGTCTCGACGCTGCAGGCACTTTATCCATGGCTCGCAAACCGCATCGGCTATATCGGCGGCAGCTTCGGCGGCGGTCTGGGCGCGCTGGCGATCCCCTTCGACAATCGCATCGATCGCGGCCACCTGATCGTTCCCACCTTCGGCGACCGTAAGCAGTGGCTCACGCTACCAACGGTCGGCAGCGCCGATTCCGTGCAGACCTACCAGAAGACCCATCCCGACGTGCTCGATCATCTGCGCCTCTTCGATGCCGCGACCGCTGCGACCCGCATCAAGGTGCCGATGCTGGTGGCCGCAGCCCTGTTCGATCCGGCCGTCGCCCCGCCCTGCCAGTTCGCCGTGGCCAACGCGGTACCGCCGTCAAAATATAATGAAATCTTCATCCTCGACGCCGGACATTTCGACTATCCTGGAATGACGGAACAGAATTTTGCGCTGCGCGAAAAGCTGCGAGGTTTTTTGAAGGTTCATGAACCGGGAATATCTGCGCTGGCATAGCCCGCGCCTGCATCGCGAGATGGAGCTGTTGGTGTTCGGCCATGCCGGCGCCAAGGTGTTGATGTTTCCGACGCGCGACGGCCGTTTCTGGGAATATGAACGGATCGGCCTTGTCGCCAGCCTCGCCCACAAGCTCGAAGCCGGCCAGTTGCAGCTCTATTGCATCGAGGGCCTCGCCACGGAGACCTTCTACGGCTTCGACCGCCACCCAGCCGACCGCATCCACCGCCATCAGGCCTTCGAGGACTACATTCTCCACGAAGTCCTGCCGCTGATGGCCGCAAGAAACGGGCACGACTGCACCATCGTGCACGGCTGCAGCCTCGGCGCCTTCCAGGCGGCGAGCCTCGTCTTCCGCCACCCGCATCTGTTTCGCAAGCTCGTCGCTTTCTCGGGACGCTACGACCTGACGCTGAGCGTCGAAGCCTTCGGCGACCTCTTCGAAGGATATTACGACAGCGCCGTCTATTTCCACACCCCGACGCACTTCCTGCCGGGGCTCCATCACGGCTGGCAGCTGGAGAAGCTGCGCGAGGTCGAGATCGTCATGACGATCGGCAATGCCGATCCCTTTCTCGACAACAACCACTATCTGAGCCGGCTTCTGTCGGACAAGCAGGTGCGCCACCAGCTGCATGTCTGGGACGGCCGCGCCCATCGCGCCAGCGCCTGGCGCAAGATGGCCCCACTCTACATCTGAGCCGCCGAAGGCCGGCAGCCAGCCGATAACGCTGATGTCAAAACTCGTGAATTGTCATTGCCGGGACCGTGGCTAAAGGCTGGAAACAGTCTTCCCTCACGAGAAAGGTCATCCATGTTCGCTTCGATCCACCTCCTGCAGCCGGCCCTGCTCAGCCTGCTGCGCATCGTCTCCGCGCTCGTGCTCTTCAGCTACGGCACGCAGAAGATTCTGCACTTCCCTGCTGCCGAGCGCGTGCCCGATGTCGGGTCGATGTCCTGGATTGCCGGCCTGCTTGAACTGACGCTCGGCTTCCTGGTGCTGATCGGCTTTCAGACCCGCACCGCCGCCTTCGTCCTCTCCGGCCTGATGGCCTTCGCCTATTTCATCGGCCACGCGTCGAAGAGCTTTTTCCCCGCCCAAAACGGCGGCGTCGCCGCCATCCTCTTCTGCTTCGTCTTCCTCTACATCGTCGCCGCCGGTGCTGGTCCGTTCAGCGTCGATGCGATGATGAAGCGCAAGCAGGGTGTGGTTGCGGCTTGATTGGTTGATGAGAAGCGGGCGACAGCGTCTGCCGCCCCCTCATCCGCCTGCCGGCACCTTCTCCCCGTTGGGGCGAAGGGACTTGCCGAACCGTCCTCTTTTACTCGCACCACTCTCTCTGGAGAAAGAGAGGTAGGGAGCCGCCTGCAACGAGTCTCTTCTCCCCCGCGGGGAGAAGGTGCCGGCAGGCGGATGAGGGGGGCGACTGGCTCCGGCCGAGCTTATCTTACACCTTAACCCAAGCACCATTGCGCTTCGACGACGCCACGCAAGCATCCACGAAGGCAACGCCCTTCACGCCATCGTCAACCGTCGGATAAACCACAGCCTTGTCGACCGCCTTACCCTTCTTGTGCGCGTTGATGGCATGCGCCGCTTCCGTGTAGATCGTCGCGAACGCCTCGAGATAACCTTCCGGGTGACCCGATGGAATGCGTGAGACGCGCGCTGCCGCTGCACCGGAGCCGGCGCCGTTGCGGGTGATCAGGCGCTTCGGCTCGCCGAACGGCGTGAACCAGAGATAGTTCGGATCGGCCTGCACCCATTCCAGACCACCCTTGGTGCCGTAGACGCGGACCTTGAGACCGTTCTCGTGGCCGGGCGCCACCTGGCTGCACCAGAGCATGCCCTTGGCAGGCTTTTCCGAGCCCTTGGCCTTGAAGCGCAGCATCACATGGGCGTTGTCGTCGAGACGGCGGCCTTCGACGAAGCTGTCGAGATCGGCGGCAAGGCTGTCGAGCTCGAGGCCGGAAACGAAGGTGGCGAGGTTATAGGCATGCGTGCCGATATCGCCGGTGGAACCGCCGGCACCCGATTGCGCCGGGTCGGTGCGCCACACGGCCTGCTTGGCGCCCTGCTGCTCGACGGCTTCCGTCAGCCAGTCCTGCGGATATTCGGCCTGCACCAGGCGAATATCGCCGAGTTCGCCATTGGCGATCATCTCGCGCGCCTGGCGCACCATCGGGTAGCCGGTGTAGTTGTGCGTGAGGATGAAGAGAGCGCCGCTCTCGTCGGCCACCTTCTTCAGCTTCTTGGCGTCGGCGAGGTTCGAGGTCAGCGGCTTGTCGCAGATGACGTGGATGCCGCGGCGGAGAAACTCCTTGGCGGCGTCATAGTGTACGTGGTTCGGCGTGACGATCGATACCGCCTCGATGCCGTTCTTCAGCTTCGCCTCGCGGATCGCCATCTCGCGATAGCTGGAATAGGTGCGGGTCGGATCGAGCCCGAGATCGGCGCCAGACGCCTTCGCCTTTTCCGGCGTCGACGACAGAGCGCCCGCGATCAGCTCATACTGATCGTCGATGCGCGCCGCGATGCGATGCACCGCGCCAATGAAAGCGCCGGCGCCACCGCCGACCATGCCGAGACGGATGCGCGGTTCGCGCGTGTGTTCCGTTGATGCTTCGATTGCCATGTGTTCCTCCAAATTTGTGCTGTATTTGCGTGAGGTGGATTTAACGCTGTGCCGTGTGGCCCCTCATCCCCGGTGCAACTTGTTGCACCTGAACCCTTCGGGCCACCTTCTCCCCGTTGGGGAGAAGGGAAGAGGAAGCGAGCGGCCCGCCCCAAGTCTCTTCTCCCCAACGGGGAGAAGGTGCCGGCAGGCGGATGAGGGGGCCGCAGGCACAACGCCGCCTACCCCACATCCTCAAACCCCAGCTTAAATCCCCAGCATCCGCCGATTGGCCGCCTGGTCCGTACCACTACCCGCGAAGTCGTCGAAGGCGTGTTCCGTCACGCGGATGATGTGCGACTTGACGAACTCGGCACCCTCGCGGGCGCCGTCTTCCGGATGCTTCAGCGCGCACTCCCATTCGACCACGGCCCAGCCATCGAAGTTGTTCGCCGTCATCTTCGAGAACACCGCGCCGAAATCGACCTGACCATCGCCCAGCGAGCGGAAGCGGCCGGCGCGTTCGACCCAGCCCTGGTAACCGCCATAGACACCCTGGCGACCCGTCGGGTTGAACTCGGCATCCTTGACGTGGAACATCTTGATCCGGTCTTTGTAGATGTCGATGTTGTCGAGGTAATCCAGGCACTGCAGCACGTAGTGCGAGGGGTCGTAGAGCATGTTGGCGCGCGGATGGTTCTTCACGCGCTCGAGGAACATCTCGAAGGTGACACCGTCATGCAGGTCTTCGCCGGGATGGATCTCGTAGCAGACGTCGACGCCGTTTTCGTCGGCATGATTGAGGATCGGCGTCCAGCGCTTGGCAAGTTCGTCGAAAGCGGTCTCGACGAGACCGGCCGGGCGCTGCGGCCAGGGATAGATGTAAGGCCAGGCAAGCGCGCCGGAGAAGGTCGCATGCGCCTTGATGCCGAGATGCTTGGAGGCGGTCAGCGCCATCTTCACCTGCTCGACGGCCCATTCCTGGCGAGCCTTCGGATTACCGCGCACTTCGGGTGCCGCGAAGCCGTCGAAGGCTTCGTCATAGGCAGGATGCACGGCAACCAGCTGGCCCTGCAAGTGGGTGGAGAGTTCGGTGATCTCGACGCCGTTCTGGCGCGCCACGCCGGCGAACTCGTCGCAATAATCCTTGGATGATGCAGCCTTTTTGAGGTCGATCAGCTGTCCCGCCCAGGTCGGAACCTGCACGCCCTTGTAGCCGATATCGGCGGCCCACTTGGTGATCGAATCCCACGAGTTGAAAGGTGCGGCATCGCCCGCGAACTGCCCGAGGAACAAGCCTGGGCCCTTGATCGTTTTCATGTCAATTCCTCCCTGAATAATGACCGTAAACGTTTCTGGTTCAGTTCTAGCACTTGATTTGCACTCTGCAAGCCGATTTTGGCGAGAATGCAAATCTCCCCCTCCCGGGCCAGATTTGATGGTCGCGACTAAACCATGTCGGGCACCTAGTCGCAAGACGTACGTACCGCATTTCTTGATCACCGCTCTGCGGGCGCTTCTGCGGCAGCGCATCTTTGTGGACTTCCCGCCACCGCGTGCTACTCTTGGTCGACCAGGAGGGTGGTCCATGACGAGGCGGCTGGCGGCAATCTTGGATGCGGATGTTGTCGGCTTCTCCCGGCTGATGGGCCTCGACGAAGCGGGGACGTTTGCGGCGCTGAAACGCCACAACACCGAGACCATCGTCCCCACCATCACCAGGCATCGCGGACATGTCGTGAAGTTCGTCGGAGACGGCACGCTGGCGGAATTTTCCAGCGTGGTCGACGCGTTGCGCTGCGCGATGGAGATCCAAGAGGCCATTCTCGCCGGCAATCACGATGTCGTGCCCGACCGCCGGATGATCTGGCGCATCGGCATCCATGTCGGCGACGTCCTGACAGAGGATGGCGATATCTTCGGCGAGAGCGTCAACATCGCCGCGCGGCTGCAGGCGCTGGCGCCGGCCGGCGGCATCTGCCTGTCGCAGCAGGTGCGCGACCAGATCGGCACGGCGCTGGATTTCGAGGCCACCGACTTCGGCAATCGCAAACTGAAGAACATCGAGCAGACCGTCAGGGTGTGGCGCTGGTTTCCGCCGGGCACCCAGACGGATGGCCTCGACGAGGAGATCCCGGAGCGGGCGATCCCAAGCCAGCCGCCTGAGCGCAAGCGTCCGTCGATCGCCGTGCTTCCCTTTGCCAACATGTCGAGCATCGAGGGGCAGGAGCATTTTTCCGACGGCTTCACCGACGAGCTGATCGCCACCCTGGCGCGCTGTCGCTGGCTGCTGGTCGCCGCCCGCAATTCCTCCTTCAGCTTCAAGGGCCGCGCCGTCGATGCCCGCCGCGTCGCCGAGGATCTCGGTGTCAAATACGTGCTCGAAGGCAGCGTCCGCCGCTCCGACACCCGCATCCGCATCACCGCGCAGCTCCTGGATGGAAGCGAGGGCACGCTGCTCTGGGCCGAGCGCTATGACCGCATGCTGGCCGATATCTTCGACCTCCAGGACGAGATCGCCTCCGAGATCACCGGAACCATCGAGCCCGAATTGAGCGCCATCGAGTTCGCGGCGTTGCGCGGCCGCTCGATCGTCGACATGACCGCCTGGGAAATCTATCTGAAGGGCCTCTGGCATCTCTACCGCTTCACCATCGACGAGTTGAACACCGCAAAGCAGCTGTTCGAACAGGCGATCGCCATCGATCCGAGCTTCGCGCAGGCCCAGGCGCGGCTCGCTTACGTCCATATCCAGCTCGGCTGGTACGGCTCGCTCGAGGAGCGTTCCGGGCGCATATGCGAGGCGATCGAGCTTGCCGAACGGGCAATCACGCTTGATCAGAAGGAGCCCGCGGCCCATCTCGCGCTCGGCCGGGCGCTGGCGCTCGACGGCGCCACGGAGGCAGGGATCGCCCATCTTCGTCATGCGGTGAAACTGGACCACAGCTTTGCCCAGGCGCATTTCGCGCTCGGCCAGGCGCTCTGCTACGCCGATCGGCCGCAGGAGGGCATGCCCGAATTCAGCGAAGCCTTTCGTCTCAGTCCGCGCGACCCGCATCTCTGGACCTTTCACAGCATGATGGCCTTCGCGAACTACCAGATGGACAAGCTCGACGAGGCGGCCGACGCCGCCCGCGCATCGATGCGCTCACCGAACGTCACCTTCTGGCCGGCGATGGCGCTGGTGGCGATCCAGGGGCGGCAAGGCAAGATCGAGGAGGCACGCCGGACGATCGCCGAGCTCTACAATTTTCGACCGGGCATGACGCTTGATGATGCCAGGCGTGAATTCTATTTCGGCCTCAAGCCGGCGATGAGCGAAACCTTCATCGAGCGCTTTGTCGGCGACCTCGCCAAGGCAGGCCTGCCGCCACAATGAAAGACGCCCGTCCTTTCGAGCGGGCGCCTCGTATTCACAAGGTCAGAACGGCGAATCCGGGAAGTAGAAGTCCTTGGCGTTGTCCTTCGTCACCAGCGTGGCGTCGAGGATGTAGGTGCCGCGAACCGGGACCTGGTCATAGAGCGACGCGGCCGTCAGTTCCATCGCGGTGCCAACCATTGCCGGCGGATAGAGAACGTCGACCGGGATCAGCTTGTCGCCGTCCATGACCTTCTTGACCATGTCCTTGGAGCCGGCGCCGGCCACGACATACTGGATGTCGGTGCGCTTGGCCTGCTCGATCGCCTGCAGCACGCCGACAGCCATGTCGTCGTCCTGGCACCAGACCACGTCGATCTTCGGATACTTGGTCAAGTAATCCTGCATCACCTTGAACGCGTCGTCGCGGTTCCAGTTGCCGAACTGGCGGTCGAGAACCTTGACGTTCGAGCCGGCGATGCCCTTGTCGAAGCCGTCCTGGCGCTGCTGGTCGATCGGGATCGGCAGGCCGCGGATGACGACGACCTGTGCGTCCGGCGTGGTTTCCTTGATGTACTTGCCGGCGACTTCGCCAAGCGCCGGGTTGTTGCCGGCGATGTAGATGTCACGCACGCTGTCGTCGTTGGTGCTCGGCGCACGGTCGACCAGCGCCACGAAGGTGCCCTTGTCCTTGACTTCCTTGATGGCGTTGACAAGCGGATCCGGATCGGACGGCAGGATGACCAGCGCGTCCATGCCCTGCGTTGCCAGATCCTGCACGGCGTTTGCCTGGCTTGCGGCATCCGGCGAGGTCTTGACGATGACGGTGAGGTCAGGGTGCTCGGCCATCAGAAGCTTGGCGACGCGCTCGGCATGGAACACCACGCCGGAGGTCCAGCCGTGGTCGGCCGCCGGGATCGATACGCCGATGGTCTTCTTGTCCGCCGAGTGGGCGACGCCGGCGAGCAGCGCCGCCGTCACGACCGCCAAGCTGAATAGTGTCTTACGCATGTCTGTTTTCCTCCCATTAAACCCCAGGGCTTGCGAACCTTGAGACCGGGCGCCCCGCCGACCCGGCCAATCCCTTGCTACCTGCGCGCCAGCGACCGCTGCACGAGCATGGCAATGATGATGATCGAGCCCTGGATGGCGCCGATCAGATATTCCGAGATGAAGTTCGAGAGCAGCATGATGTTGCCGACGAGCTCCAGAATGAAGGCGCCGCAGATCGTGCCCCAGACGCGCCCTGCCCCGCCCTTCAGCGCCGTGCCGCCGACGACGACGGCGGTGATCGCCTGCAGTTCCCACAGGATGCCGGTTGTCGCCGATGTCGAGCCGAGACGCGGCACGTAGAGCAGCACGGCGATCGCCACGCAGAGCCCCTGAATGACGAAGGCGATGGTGCGCACCTTGTTGACGGCGATGCCGGAATAGCGTGCCACGTCGCGGTTCGAGCCGACGGCCGTGACATGGCGGCCATAGCGCGTGCGGTAGAGGATGAAGGCGGCGACCGCGGTGACCGCGAGGATGACGATGATCGGCACCGGCACGCCGGCGATCGAGCCGAAATAGACCGGGCGATAGAGCGACTGCTGCTCGGCAGAGCGCAGCGTGATCGCGCCGCCCTGTGAGAGCCATGTCGTCAGGCCGCGATAGATGCCCATGGTGCCGAGCGTGGCGATGAACGGTTCGATCTTGCCGACCGTGGTGATCAGCCCGTTCGCCAAACCGCAGAGCGCACCGGCAACGATGGTGAAGACGACGGCAACCGCCAGCATCAGGGCCGGATCGGCAATTAGGCCGGAATTCATCAACAGGATCATCAGGCTGGCGACGAAGGCGACCATCGATCCCACGGAGAGATCGAGATCCCCCGACGAGATGACGAAGGTGGCACCGACGGCGATGATGGCGATGAAGGCGCTGCGCGTCGCGACATTGGCGAGATTGGTGATGCCGATGAAATTCGGATTGACCAGCGCGCCGACGACAAGCAGCAGCGCCAGCGCCGCGAACGGCGCGACCGCCCTGAGATCGATATCCCGCCAGGAGCGCCGTCTGATCTGACTGGTCTCGTCGTTCGCACTCATATCCAAAGCCATCCTCCAGGCATTTTGTCTGATAATCCGCCGTAACGGCGGTTTGTCTCTTGCGACCGCCTCAGGCGGCCTTCTTCTTCAGGCCCGCCGCATAGCGCATGATCTCCTGCTCGGAGATCTCGTCGCCCTCGAGCACGCCGACGATCCGCCCCTCGCGCATCACGGCCACCCGGGTGCACAGCCCGATCACCTCGGGCATCTCCGAGGAGACGACGATGATCGAGCGCCCGTCGCGCGCTAGTGCGGAGATGAAATGATAGATCTGCTGCTTGGTGCCGACATCGATGCCGCGCGTCGGCTCGTCGATGATGATGATCTCCGGGTCGGTCTCCATGACCTTGGCGAGCAACAGCTTTTGCTGGTTGCCGCCGGACATGCGCCCGGCCACGATATTGGCGTCGCGCACGCGGATATCGAAGCGCCGCCGCGCTTTCGCCAGCGCCGCCGCCTCGCTGCTGGGGCTGAGATAGCCGTGGCGCGAATGCTGACCCAGCGACTGCAGCGTCAGGTTTGCCAGCATGTTGGAGCCGAGCAGTAGGCCCTTGTGCTTGCGATCCTTGGTCATGTAGGCGAGCCCGGCGCGATTGGCCGCGTGCACGTCGCCCGACTGAACACTCTCGCCGCGGATCACGACCTCGCCGGCGGTACGGCCGCGCAGGCCGGCGATCGCCTCCATCAGCTCCGTACGGCCAGAGCCGATCATGCCGGAAAAGCCGATGATCTCGCCCTTGCGCACCTCGAAGCTCGCATCCTGCACATAGCCGGTCGAGATACCCTCGACCTTCAGCACGATCTCTTCGTCGACATCGGGCTCGTTCTTGGTCGGATAGAGGCTGGAAAGTTCGCGCCCGACCATCAACTGGGCGATCGATTCACCGTCGAGCATCGCCGTCGGCGCCGTCTTCACCCACTGCCCGTCGCGCAACACCGTCACCCGGTCGGTCAGTTCCATGACCTCGTCGAGCTTGTGCGAGACGAAGACGAAGCTGGTGCCCTTGTCGCGCAGCTTGCGCACCTGCTTGAACAGGAAATTGGTCTCCTCGCGCGACAGCACCGCCGTCGGCTCATCCATGAACACCACGCGCGCATCACGACTGATCGCCTTGGCGATCTCCACCATCTGCTTGTCGGCGATCGAAAGCGTGCTGATCAGCGCGTTCTCGTCGACATGCGAGCCGAGCAGGTCGAGCGCCTTGCGGGTCTCGGCCCGCATGAACTTGCGATCGAGCACGCCGAAGCGGGTGACCTCGCGGCCGAGGAACAGGCTTTCGGCAACGGTGAGATGATCGGCGAGATTGAATTCCTGGTGAATGATGACGATACCGAGCGCTTCGGCCGCGCCGTTCGGCGGCAATACGACCGGCTGGCCATCGAGAATGATCTCGCCCGAGGTCGGCTGTTCGAAGCCGGACATCACCTTGACGAGCGTCGACTTTCCGGCACCGTTTTCGCCCATCAGCGCATGGATTTCGCCAGCGCGCAGCTCGAAATTGACGCTGAAGAGGACCTGCACCCCATTGAAGGATTTGCATATGCGCCGGGCCGACAACACCACCGGCGCCGCCTCGACAGTCTCCAAACTCATGATGTCCTCCCCTGCGGACTCCCACCCGCTTGACCCTTGTGTAAACCTTTACATGTGCGATGTAAAGGTTTACATCATCGTATCACGAAGTTCTCTGGGCTTCGCCCTTTGACGTATGTCGCAGTCTGTGTAGTGTCGCCGCCAATTGAGCCCCAAGGCAGGACGCAGTGTCGAATTCCACGCCCGCAACCATCGAGGATGTCGCCCGGATCGCCGAGGTTTCGATCGCGACCGTGTCGCGGGCGATCCACACGCCGGAGAAGGTCGCCAACTCGACGCGGCTGAAGGTGAACCAGGCGATTGCGATCACGGGATACACGACGAACGCCATGGCCCGCAGCCTGCGTCTCGGCCGTTCCAACATGATCCTGGTCGTGGCTCCCGACATCGGCGACCCCAACTTTTCCAACATTCTGATCGGCCTGGAGAACGAGGCCCGCGCCCATGGCTACGGCATTCTCATCGGCCATACGCAGAACGACGCCCAGCGCGGCCTCGAATATCTCAAATTCCTGAATTCAAACCAAGCCGCCGGATTGATTCTCTTCACCGGTATCCTGCCCTTCGGCCACCAGACGATGACGGCGCGGCTCCCGCCCAGCGTCGGCGTCTTCGAGCCGGTCTTCAACGGCGGCATTCCCTATGTCGGCGTCGACGATATCGAGGGCGCGCGCAAGGCGGTCGACCTGCTGCTTGCCGAGGGTCACCGAAAGATCGCCTTCATCGGTGACAGCAAGACGAGGCTCGCCTATTCCAGACGCCGCCAGGGCTATGATGAGGGACTGGACGCAGCCGGCGTCGCGAAGGGCCAGCGCATCATTCTCGAAGGCGACGGCACGCTCGAAAGCGGCCGCCACGCCGTGGAGCAGCTTTTCATGCGCGACACGCTGCCGACAGCCTTCATGTGCGTCAACGACCAGACGGCGATCGGCGTGATGATCGGCCTCAACGCCCGCGGCTACGACATCCCCCGCGACTTCTCCGTCACCGGCTTCGACGACGTCCCCCAGGCCGTCTTCATGTCGCCGCCGCTGACGACGGTGCGCCAGCCGCGCACCGCGATCGGCAAGCAGGCCATGGCCCTGCTGCTGGAATTTCTCGGCGACGGCCATCCGGCGGAAACCGAGATCCTGCTGCAGCCGGATCTCGTCGTCCGCAATTCCGTGTCGGCACCGTCGAAGCAGTGGTCGAAGCGCTAGCGCAAAACGCGATATCGGCTACGGCGCATAGCGCGTAAAGACATAGTCGTGATTGTTCACGCGCGCCTCGTGACAGGCAAAACAGGTCTCGTGCTGAGCCTGGTCGGCTGGAACGCCGTTGATGAACCTTCCAAATCCCCAACCGCCGGACGCGGCGTATTTCTTCGCATCCTTGACCATGACCTGCACCGTTGTTGCCGGACCGGGGACCGAGGCAGGCGCGAACTCGGCCGATGGCGTGCGCTTCCAGGCGAGCTTGACGAGCACGCTGCCATCAGGAAACGGAAGCGTGCCATCGCGATAGGCCTTGACGGCGATATTGTTGCCGACGACCACGCGCAGCTCGTTCAAAGGCGCATCCTCGAGCGCCGGCGCGATCAACTCCCACTGCCGGTAGCCGTCAGGAAGGGCGACGCCGTAGATCGGCGAGACCGGCTTGGCGGCAGGCGTCTCGCCGGCGAGCGAGCCGATCGCAAAGACGGTGCCGCCGACAGCGGTGGCGGCGGCAAGCAGCATGATTTTCCCTGTCATGGCAGCCACTCACGCAAGCTTATCGGCATCGATGATCGCCTGTGCGAAGGCCGCGGGTGCTTCTTGCGGCAGATTGTGACCGATGCCGCCGGTAATCGTCCGATGCTCGTATTTGCCGGTGAACTTCTTGGCGTAGGAGGCAGGCTCCGGATGCGGCGCGCCGTTGGCATCGCCTTCCATGGTGATAGCAGGCACGCCGATATCGGGCAGCTTCGCGAGCTTGCGCTCCAGCGCATCGTATTTCTTCTCGCCCTTGGCGAGATCGAGCCGCCAGCGATAATTATGGATGGTGATCGCGACATGATCCGGATTTTCGAAAGCTTTCGCCGTGCGATCGAAAGTGGCGTCGTCAAAGTGCCATTGCGGCGAGGCAAGCGTCCAGATGAGCTCGGCGAAATCGTGCCTGTTGGCATCATAGCCCGCACGCCCGCGTTCGGTGGCGAAATAGAACTGATACCACCAGGAGAGTTCCGCCTTCGGCGGCAGCGGCTTTTCGTTGATCGCTTGGCTGCCGATCAGGTAACCGCTGACGGAGACCATGGCCTTGCACCGCTCCGGCCAGAGCGCCGCCATGATATTCGCTGTCCGCCCGCCCCAATCATAACCGCCGATAACCGCACGCTCGATCTTCAGCGCATCCATGAAGTCGATCATGTCGACGGCAATCGCCGCCTGCTGTCCATTGCGCATTGTCTTCGAAGACAGGAACCGCGTCGTCCCGTAGCCGCGCAGATAGGGAATGAGCACGCGATAGCCGGCATCGGCAAGAACCGGCGCGACATCGACAAAGCTGTAGATGTCGTAGGGCCAACCATGCAGCAACAGCACGGCGGGTCCATTGGCCGGACCGAGCTCCGCGTAGCCGATATCGAGCACACCCGTGTTGACCTGCTTCAGCGCCGGAAAGGACGTATTCGTGCCCGGCTTGACCGACGCAAGCGCGCCACTTCCCGCTCCCGCAGTCTGCGCACGCACAGTGCCGGCGATGCCGACAGCGGCGGCAGCGAAGGCCGCGGCGCCAAGGAAGCGGCGGCGTTGGTGATTGGTATCATCGGACATGGGGGCCTCTCGATTGTCGGTTGCAGGAGAGCGCGAATGCTCATCCTGAGAGCTAGCGCGGGCCCCAACGGACCGACAGGCAACCGACGTATGAAATGGCCTATATGTTGGTATAGAGCACGGACGCGCCCATGCGCGGCAACGACAGGTTCAGTCCTTCTCCGCCCGCCGTTCGGCCAGGCTGTCGAGCGCATCCGCATTGGCCCGCCCCCAGCCGTAGAGCAACTCGATCGGCTCCACGAACCGCTTGCCAAGCGGCGTCAGCGTATAGTCCACGGCGGGCGGCACCGTTCCATAAACACGGCGCGTCACCAGCCCGTCCGCCTCCATGTCGCGCAGCGTCTGCGTCAGCATCTTCTTCGATATGCCGGGAAGGCTTCGCTGCAGCACGCCGGTGCGCGCGCAGCCGTCAAGCCGCGTGTCCAGCACATGCAGGATCATGCTCGTCCACTTGCTGGAAAAGATCTCCAGCACGCGGCGCGGCGCGCAATCCTCGCGCCATTCGTGATCGGGTGAGCCGGCTCGCATGTGGTTACCTCAGGGTGTCTATGTCTCGAATGGGTGCCTTCTAGCGGCAAACGATCGAAATGGCTACATGCGGAAAAACAGCCCGAAAACATCAGGAGACAAGCATTTGAACAAGGCATTGATCGCAGGCGCAAGCGGCATCGTCGGCAGCGCCACGGCGGAACTCTTGAGCGGCAAGGGCTGGCAGGTCTTCGGCCTCGCGCGCAAGCCGCAACAGGCGCCGGGCGTGCAGCCGCTTGCCGCCGACCTGCTCGATCCCGCATCGCTCAAATCGGCGCTTGCCGATGTCGCCCCCACGCACATCGTCATTTCCACCTGGCTGCGGCAGCCGACGGAAGCGGAGAACATCCGCGTGAACTCGGCCATGGTCCGCAATCTGCTCGATGCCGTCAGGCTCTCGGGCTCGGTGCGCCACGTCGCGCTCGTCACCGGCCTTAAGCATTATCTCGGCCCCTTCGAAGCCTATGGCAAGGGCAGCCTGCCGCAGACGCCGTTCCGCGAGGAGCAGGGCCGTCTCGACATCGATAATTTCTATTACGCGCAGGAAGACGAAGTCTTCGCCGCCGCTGCCCGCGACGGCTTCACCTGGAGCGTCCACCGTCCGCACACCATCGTCGGCAAGGCAGTGGGCAACGCCATGAACATGGGCACGACGCTCGCCGTCTACGCCAGCATCTGCAAGGAAACCGGCCGCCCCTTCCGCTTCCCCGGCGTTGCCGCGCAGTGGGAGAGCCTCACCGACATGACCGACGCACGCCTGCTGGCGCGCCACATCGAATGGGCATCGACGACACCAGCCGCCGCCAACCACGGCTTCAACGTCGTCAACGGCGACGTCTTCCGCTGGAGCTGGATGTGGGGTCGGATCGCCGCGTGGTTCGGCATCGAACCGGTCGCCTTCGACGGCGTGGTCCGCCCGCTAGAACAGCAGATGGCCGACGACGCCGACCTCTGGCGCGAAATCGCCACGCGCCACGGCCTCGCCGAGCCTGATCTCAACCGCCTGTCCTCACCCTGGCACACCGACGCCGATCTCGGCCGGCCGATCGAGGTGGTCACCGACATGTCGAAAAGCCGCCGCATGGGCTTCCTCGACTATCAGCCCACCGACGACGCGTTCTTCGACCTGTTCAAGCAACTGCGGGCCGACCGGTTGGTTCCTTAAGCTTCGCCTTCGCCAAACGCGGATCATTGACGGATTGTCGTTTTAAAACGACAATCCGTCATGTTCTGGCTTCAGCCAGAAGCGTGATATCGCAGAGGCAAAACGGCTGTTCAGCGAATGGAATGAAAACAATGGCTGAGAAATTCACCCACTACGATCCGGCCGATGACCTGACATCGGACGAAGCAATTGCCGTCTTCATCGAGGAAGCGTTCGAGACCGAGGACGCCGGCTATATCGCCCATGCGCTGGGCGTCATTGCGCGCGCCAAGGGCATGACCCAGATTGCCAGTGAGACGGGGCTTTCCCGGGAGCAGCTCTATCGTTCCTTCAGCGCCGAGGGCAACCCGACGCTGAAGACGACGCTATCCGTCATGAAGGCGCTCGGTATCGGCCTGACGGCAAAAGTGCCGGCGCACACCGATCGAGAGGCAAAAGCCGCCGCTAAACCGTAAACGCCTCGCGGAACGCCACAAGCGCCGCTTCGGGGTCACCCGACGCAAACGCCTCCATACCGACGGGCCCGGCATAGCCCATCGCCTTCAAGGCCCGCGCGATACCTTTCCAGTTCACCTCGCCGGTTCCCGGCTCCATGCGGCCGGGGACGTCGGCGACCTGGATTTCGCCGATCCATGGCAGGCTCTTGCGGCAGAGCTCGATCAAGTTCCCCTCGCCGATCTGCGCGTGATAGAGGTCGAGATTGAGCCGCAGGCGCGGGTGGTCGATGCTCGAGACCAGCGCCAGCGTGTCCTCGGCGCGGCCGAAGGGCACGCCCGGGTGATCGACATCAAGGTTGAGGTTTTCGAGAGTGAAGACCACGTCCTCCTCCTCCGCCATGTCGACGATGCGGGCGAGCGTGTCGCGCGCCTTCAACCACATCTGACCTGTCACCACCTCGATCGGCTGCACCGGCAGGCCGCCTTCGCCCAGCCCGGTTCCGTGCAGGTTGAGACGCTGCACGCCGAGCCGCTTGCCGACCTTGGCTGTCTCGCGCGCCGTCTTCAAAAGCTCCGCCGCCCCCTCGTCATCCGTCAGCCGGCCGGTGAGATAGCCGTTCATGATGGTGAAGGTGGCGCCCGTCGCCTCGAGCTTGCCGAGATGATGCTCCGGCCAGTTCCACAGCCCGACGCCGAAGCCCATTTCCTTCAGCCTGGAAGCCCGCCATTCGATCGGTCGGTCGCGCCAGATCATCTCGGCGCAGGCGGCAAGTTGGAAAGGCAAGCTCATGTGATCCTCCCGATCATGCATGCTGATGTCTGTTCGCAATAGAGCCGAGATCGCGGTCAGCCGCAATGCGACATCGCGTGCCATGCCGGCACATGGAATTGACGATTGTCATGAGAGGTTCACGCAGCAGGCATAACTCGAAGGGACGGCTTCTGAGAGAGGAACTGAGATGGCTGACATCACCAACGAGACTATTCACCGGGATCACGAAAACCATCCGCTGCACGGGTCGGCTTCGAAAAAGTGGTTCCTTCCCGTCATCATCATCCTGCTTGTCGCCGGTCTCGGCTATGTCGGTTACGCGCTCGGGCGCGACCTCACCAGCGTTGCCGCCGTTCCCTGGATCATGCTCGGCCTGGCGTTGCTCATCGCGCTCGGCTTCGAGTTCGTCAACGGTTTCCACGACACCGCCAACGCCGTCGCGACAGTCATCTACACCCGCTCCATGCCGGCTGAACTTGCCGTCATCTGGTCGGGCTTCTTCAATTTCCTCGGCGTCATGATGTCGAGCGGCGCGGTCGCCTTCGGCATCCTGGCGCTGCTTCCGGTCGAGCTCATCCTGCAGGTCGGCTCCGGTTCCGGCCTCGCCATGGTCTTCGCGCTCTTGATCGCCGCCATCCTCTGGAACCTCGGCACCTGGTATCTCGGCCTGCCGTCCTCGAGCTCGCACACGCTGGTCGGCTCGATCATCGGCGTCGGCCTCGCCAACCAGTTCCTGGCGCCGGCGGGAAGCGCCACCAGCGGCGTCGACTGGTCGCAGGCGACCAATATCGGCCTGTCGCTGCTGATCTCGCCGCTGATCGGCTTCGGCCTCTCCGCCGTCCTGCTTCTGGTCATGAAGGTGCTCGTGCGTAACAAGGCGCTCTACGAGGAGCCGAAGGGCAACAACCCGCCGCCGCTCTGGATCCGTGGCCTGCTGATCTTCACCTGCACCGGCGTCAGCTTCGCCCACGGATCGAACGACGGCCAGAAGGGCATGGGCCTGATCATGCTGATCCTGATCGGCCTCGTCCCCACCGCCTTCGCGCTCAACCGCACCCCCGACGTCAACTACCTCGAAGCCTACAAGAGCGCGTCGGCCCAAGTGGAAACCGCGCTCGGCAAATATGTGAAGCCTGGTGCTGCCGCCGGCGATTTCCGCGTCGAGGTCAGCAATGCCGTGAAGAACAAGGTCTGGACGGACGCAACGACACCGGCGCTTCAGCAGTTCATCCACGCCACGAGCGCCGAAGTCGCCGCCTTCCCGACGCTGGAGGCCGTGCCCACGCATCTGGTCAGCAACGTCCGCAACGACATCTACCTGATCGGCGAGGCCCTGAAGCTGATCGACAAGCAGAAGCTGCTTACTATGGAGCCGGCCGACCTGCAGGCGGTGAGCGCCTATCACAAGGCGGTCGACAACGCGACCAAGTTCATCCCGCTATGGGTCAAGATCGCCGTCGCCATCGCGCTCGGCCTCGGCACCATGGTCGGCTGGAAGCGCATCGTCATCACCGTCGGCGAGAAGATCGGCAAGACCCACCTGACCTACGGCCAGGGGGCAGCCGCCGAAGTCGTCGCCATGGTCACCATCGGCGCCGCCGACCATCTCGGCCTGCCTGTTTCGACTACCCACGTGCTCTCGTCGGGCGTCGCCGGCACAATGGCGGCGAACGGTTCCGGCCTGCAATGGTCGACGGTGCGCAACATGTTGATGGCCTGGGTCCTGACGCTGCCCGCGTCCATCGCCATCGCCTTCGTGCTCTTCATCATCCTGCGTCAGGTGTTCTGAGGCGTGAGCCGATAGCGCAATTGAAAAAGCCGGGAAGCGAATGCTCCCCGGCTTCTTTGTTTCAACAATCCGCTACCGATCAGACGTAGCGGTTGACGACGTTTTCGAGCAGTTCCTGCTGGCCGGACTTCGGCTGCGGGTTGATGTCCTGGCTCTCGACGCGCGCCGTGATCTGCTCTAGCGAATATTCGCCGCGCAGCATCTTCTGGCTTTCGGCCGAATCCCAGCCGGCATAGCGGTTGGCGAGCGGCTGCGACAGCGCTTTGTCCTCGATCATCTTGGCGGCAGCCTTCAGACCACGGGCGCAGCAATCCATGCCGCCGATGTGACCGATCAGCAGGTCGGCCGGATCGAGTGACTGGCGGCGCAGCTTGGCGTCGAAGTTGGTGCCGCCGGAGGTGAACCCGCCGCCTGCCAGAACCTGGTAGTAAGCCAGCGCCATCTCAGGAACGTTGTTCGGGAACTGGTCGGTATCCCAGCCGGACTGGTAGTCGTTGCGGTTCATGTCGATCGAGCCGAAGATGCCGAGCGCGTTTGCGAGCGCCAGCTCGTGCTCGAAGGAATGGCCGGCAAGGATCGCGTGGCCCTGCTCGATGTTGAGCTTCACTTCGTTTTCGAGGCCGTTCTTCTTCAGGAAGCCGTAGACGGTCGCGACGTCGTAATCGTACTGGTGCTTGGTCGGCTCCTGCGGCTTCGGCTCGATCAGGATCTGGCCCTTGAAGCCGATCTTGTGCTTGTACTCGACCACGAGGTTGAGGAAGCGGCCCATCTGGTCGAGCTCGCGCTTGAGGTCGGTGTTGAGCAGCGTCTCATAGCCTTCGCGACCGCCCCACAGCACGTAGTTCTCGCCGCCGAGCTTCATCGTCGCGTCCATGCAGGTCTTTACGGTCGCGGCGGAGAAGGCGAAGACATCGGGATCGGGATTGGTTGCGGCACCCGACATGAAGCGGCGGTTGGAGAAGAGGTTCGCCGTGCCCCAGAGCAGCTTGGTGCCCGTCGCGGCCTGCTTCTCGGCGAAGTAATCGACGATCTCGTTCAGGTTCTTGGTGTTTTCGGCGAAGTTCTTGCCCTCGGGGCGCACGTCGGCGTCGTGGAAGCAATAATAGGGCGCGCCGAGCAGCGAGAAGAATTCGAAAGCGACGTCGGCCTTCAGCTTCGCAGCCTTCATCGTGTCTTCGAACCACGGACGCAGGAACGTCTGCCCACCAAAGGGATCGCCGCCCGGCCATGTGAACGTGTGCCAGTAGGCGACCGCGAAACGCAGATGGTCTTCCATCCGCTTGCCGAGAACGATCTCGTCCGGCTGGTAATAGCGGAAGGCCAGCGGATTGGTGCTATCAGGGCCTTCATACTTGATCTTCTGGATATCGCCGAAAAATCCGGTGCTCATGGGGTACTCCTCCTTGGGTGGTTTAAAAAGTGATGGTGTTCCGTGTGGCCTGCGGCTCAAGACCCCTTCTGCCTGCCGGCATCTCCCCCACAAGGGGGGAGAAAGCTGGTGGCACCGCCCCTCACCTCGGAAGGCGGGCGCGCGGGGCACGAAGCCCCTCCCCCTTGTGGGGAGGGGTTGGGGAGGGGTCTTACGACACCTCCCAGTGAATTTTCCTCAATGCGCCAAAGCCTTGATCGCCGGATAAAGCGCACGATAGCGGCCATAAGCCTCCTCATACGCCCCGCTCAGCGCCGTATCCGGCTCGATCGTCCCATCCGTCTCAGGCGGCGTGCAGACCGCGACCGGATCAGCGCCCGTGGCCGCGATCAGACCAAGACGCGCGGCCCCGAAGGCGGCGCCGAAGTCGCCGTCGGCGGGCAGGTCGACGGGAACGCCGAGTGCTGTGGCGATCGAGGCCAGCCAGTAGCGCGAGCGCGAGCCGCCGCCGATGGCGGTGACGCGGGCAATGTCGGTGCCGGCTGAGCGCAGCGCCTCGAGATTGTCGCGGATCGCAAACGACACGCCTTCGAGCACCGCCTGGGTCAGCACCACGCGGCTGCTCTCATGCTCGAGCCCGATGAAGGCGCCGCGGATGACGGCGTCGTTGTGCGGCGTGCGCTCGCCGGAGAGATAGGGAAGGAAGGTCACGCCCGATGGCGCCTTCAGCGTTTCGCCGAGTTCGGCGGTCAGCTCCGCCGCCGACTTGGACGTCACATGCGAGTGCCAGTTCAGCGCATCGGTGGCCGAGAGAATGACACCCATCTGGTGCCAGGTGTTGGGCAGCGCGTGGCAGAAGGCGTGAACGGCGCTCTCCGGCTTCGGCAGATAGGAACCGTTGGCCGCAAAGAGCACGCCCGACGTGCCGAGCGAGACGAAGGCCGCGCCATGGCTGACGGTGCCCATGCCGCAGGCGGACGCGGCGTTATCGCCCGCCCCGCCGGCAACGACGACGGAACCCGTGATGCCCCATTGCGAGGCGAGCTCACCACGCAGCTTGCCGCCCTCTTCCGTGCCTTCGACCAGCGTTGGCATGTGTTTTTCATCGAGGCCGGTCGCGGCCAGGAGCTCGGACGACCACTTGCGCTTGCCGGTATCGAGCCAGGAGGTGCCGGCGGAATCCGACATTTCGGAAATGTGCTCGCCGGTCAGCCACAGGCGAAGATAATCCTTCGGCAAGAGCACCTTGGCGACCTTGGCGAAAATCTCAGGCTCGTGCTTGGCGACCCAGGCGAGCTTCGGCGCGGTGAAGCCCGGGAAAACGATATTGCCGGTGAGCTTGCGGAATTTCGGATCGGCATCGAGCGCTGCCGCCTCGAGATAGCTGCGCGTGTCGTTCCAGAGAATGCAGGGCCGCAGCACCTTGTCGTCGGCATCGAGCAGCGTCGCGCCGTGCATCTGGCCGGAAAGGCCAATGCCCCTAACGGCGGCAAGCTCCTTCGGGTGCTTCGCCTTCAGACCGGCAATCGCCTCCTCGGTCGCCCGCACCCAGTGCGAAGGCTCCTGCTCCGACCATCCGTGATGCGGACGCGACACGTCGAGCGAACCATTGGCCGAGCCGATGATCTTCTGATCGCCATCGATCAGCATCGCTTTGACGCCGGAGGTTCCGAGATCGAGACCCAGATACATGTGTTTCTCCCTTTGCCGTTACGGCAGATTGTCTTTCAGAAAGATATCGAGACGGATGCGCTCCTGCGCGTCGATGACCGAAAGCCCGTCGGCCTTGGCCTTCAACACGCGGATGGCGCTGCGCACCTCGTGGCCCGCATCCTGGTTCAAGATTGCGTCGATCGTACCGTCGAGCAGTGCCGTGCGCGTATGATCAGTCAGTTCGTGCGCGATGACGGTGAGCGCCCGGTCGACGGCTTTCTCCTTCAGCGCCCGGATCAGGCCGCGATTGCCGGCGCCGAGGCTGTAGACGCCGATGATGCCGTCGCGCTTGGAGAGCGCATCCGAAACCAGCATATGCGCCATGTCGGGATCGTCGCGGCCCTCGATGACAGGCAGGATGGAGAGACCGGGAAATTCCTCGGCCATGACGGCGGCAAAACCCTCCAGCCGCTCGCGATGGTCGCGCACCAGCATTGAGCCGGCGAGAACCGCGACATCGCCCTTGGCACCGCCGAGAAAACGGCCGAGCAGCCGCGCCGCCGTGCGGCCGGCCGCGATATTGTCGACGCCGGCATAATGATGGCGCTGCGAGCCGGTGAGATCGGACACGACGGTGACGACGGGAATGCCATCCTGCACCAGCCGGTCGACGGCATCGCGAACCTCGGGCGCATCGGTCGCGACCAAGGCTACGCCGGCGGGACGCTCGATGCGTAGCGTATCGAGTGCCGCGGCAAGGGCTGTCGGATCGAAGGCCGGAACCTCCAAGGTGCGGATATCGGTGCGCTCCACCGGCGAGCGCGCAACGGCGGCCATAACCTCGGCGTTCAGCCCGTGCATGAAGGAATTGTCGCTGGCGGGAACGATGAACACGAACGAATAGGTCCGCCCCTTCGCGAGATTGGCGGCGGCGACGTCGCGCACATAACCGATCTCGCGAATGGCGGTTTCGACCTTCTCCCGCGTCACGTGCCGGACGCCCGGGCGCTGGTTCAGCACCCGATCGACAGTCGCAAGGCTGACGCCTGCAGCTGCGGCAATATCGTGAACCGTAGGTCTCATCGCTCCTCCTGACGAGACCTTTAACGCCATTTTTGATGTACGTAAATCAAATTTTTCGACGACGTGTCTTCCGTGTCGAGATGACCGCTATTTTTCGTGACCCCTCGCGATTTCGGATTCGAGCCTGGCTGCCGCACGCTTCAGATCACGCGGCCTGTCGGCGACGCTTTCGATCGCCGCGACGGCCAGATCACGCGCGACGTAATCCGACTTGTGGCCCATGTTGTGGATCATCAGCAGCCTCGCACCCTTGATGGCGCGGGCAAGATGGCGTGCGTGGATATCGGGCGAGACGACGCTGTCGGTGTCGCCCGAGATGATCACCGTCGGCGCATGGATGCGGCCATAGTGCGGTGAATTGCGCTTCGTCCATTCCAGGAGATTGGCGACATCGATGGCGTTGTCGCGGAAAGCCTTCGGCCCAAGCGCCTGCAGCGCCTGTGTTTCCTTGATATAGCCGGGCGGCCGAGGATTGGGCGCGAACACCGAGCGGGTGGCGCTGTCGATCATCGCGAGCCCCACAGGCGGCACGACGATGGTGCTGAACAGCGCGCCAGTCACCGGCACCTTCGCGGCATCGTAATACCAGGCGATACCACCCGGCCAGGGGTAGACCGCAGGCGACAGGAAAACGAGGCCGAGCACCCGGTCGGGATGCCTGAGCGCGAAGCTCGCCGCCACCGCGCCCCCGAACGAATGGCTGACGATGATCGCCTTCCTGATGCCGCGTTTCGCCATGACATCAGCGATGGCATCGGCCTGCCCGTCTGGAAATGCATTCTCCTGATCGCCGCGATCCGAGCGCCCGTGGCCGGGGCGATCGACGAAGAGGAGATCGGCACGCCCCTCCAGCCGGTCGCGAAACGAAAACACCGGATCGTGCAGATTGGCGCTGGCGCCGTGGATGAACACGATCGGCGGCAGATCCGGACGCCGCGCCTTGAGATAGAGGCTGTTCATCCTGTAGCCGCCGACATCGATACGCGTCTCGTCGGCGGACGGACTGGTGGCGAACACATGGTTCACGGCAACGGACAGCATAAGGGTGAGAAGTGCAGCGAACCTGGCGGAAGCTTTGAACATGAAGCGCGGTCGATCCCGATGATATCACTGTACATACGCGAAAACGCCAGCTTTGGTTTCCCAAGCCGGCGCCAGAATTCGTCGAAGCTGTCGTGAACCGTCAGTGGCCGCCGCCACCCCCGCCACCGCCTTGCGGCGGCGCCGGCTTGTCGATCAGCACGATGCCGAGGATCATCGCCACGAAAAGTCCGGTGAGGATGACGAAGATATCGCTGAACGACATTACCATCGCCTGCTTGGTCACCATGCCGACCATCTGCTTGATCGCGACGGCAGCGCCATCCATGCCATAGGTGTCGAACTTCGACGCCATGTTGTTGATCTGATCGCTCGCGACAGGGTTGCCCCAGTCCAGATGCTCGCGGATGCGCTGGTAGTGCACATCCTGGCGGTTCGTCAGCACGGTATTGATGACCGCAAGACCGACGGCGCCGCCGAGGTTACGCGTCAGGTTAAAGAGGCCCGAAGCGCCGCGCATGCGCGCCGGCGGCATCGTGCCGAGCGCGATATTGTTGATCGGCACCATGCACATCATCAGGCCGAAGCCGCGCAGTATCTGCGGGATGAAGAGCTCGTAGAAATCCCAATCCGTGGTCACGCCGGTCATGATCCAGGTGCCGGCGGCGAAGCTCGCGAAGCCGAGCACCATCATCAGGCGTAGATCCATCTTCGCCGACAGCTTGCCGGCGATCGGCGCGGTGAAGAACATGGCGAGACCGGAAACGAACATGGTCTCGCCGATCATCAGAGAATCGTAACCGCGGATGCGCCCGAGATAGAGCGGGTAGATATAGGTCAGGCCGTAGAGGCCGATACCCATGACGAAGGAGAACAACGAGCCGACCGCGAAGTTTCGGTTGCTGAAGGCCCTGAGATCGACGACGGGGAAGTCCACCTTGAAGGCGCGGTAGAAGAAGACCACGCAGCCGATCGCCGAGGCGATGGCGCCAAGAACGATGTTGCGGTCATTGAACCAGTCGTTCGAGTTGCCTTCTTCGAGCACATATTCCAGCGCACCGAGGAAGACGCCCATGGAGACCAGGCCCCACCAGTCGAACTTCTTGAACAGCGAGAATTCCGGCTTGTCGAAATCGATGAAATTCCAGGTCACGATCGTGACGATGATACCGGGAATGATGTTGACGAGGAACAGCCAGTGCCAGGAGAAGGCATGGCTCAGGTAGCCGCCGACCGTCGGGCCGATGGTCGGCGCCAGCGTCGCGATCAGGCCGATGATCGGCGAGACGATGCTGCGCTTGGAGGGCGGGAAGATGGTGAACGCAGCCGCAAACACCGACGGGATCATGCCGCCGCCGATGAAGCCCTGGATCGCACGATAGACGATCATCTGGTCGATATTCGTGGCGGTCGCGCAGAGCGCGCTGGCCGCGGTGAAGCCGGCCGCCGAAAAGGCGAACAGATAGCGCGTCGAGATGATGCGTGCCAACGTGCCCGACAGCGGAATCATGATGACTTCCGCGATCAGGTATGACGTCTGGACCCAACCGATTTCATCCGTGCCGGCGCTGAGGCCGGCCTGGATTTCGGCCAGCGACGCCGACACGATCTGAATGTCCAGGATGGACATGAACATGCCCACCACCATCGCGAAGAACGCGATGAGTTTGCGGGGGTCCATGGCATCGGCTGCCGGCGCGGCCGGCATCGATCCTGCTGTTGTGCTCGCGGCCATCGGCCTACCTCGTCAGACGATATTACGGGCCAAGTTAAGCGCGAAGCGCCTTACTTGGCGGCATCCGGCGCCGTGCGCGTGTCGACGTCGACAACGACGCTGAGGCCGGCGCGCAGGCGACCCGTGTCGAGCGCGTCCTGCGGCAGGGCGATGCGAACCGGTACGCGCTGGATGATCTTGGTGAAGTTGCCCGTCGCGTTTTCAGGCGGCAGCAGCGAGAACACCGAGCCCGATGCCGGCGAGATCGATTCCACCGTGCCGACGATCGCATGATCGTCATAGGCGTCGACATGGACATTGACCTTGGAGCCCGGAACCAGATGCTGGATCTGCGTTTCCTTGAAATTCGCGTCGATGTAGAGCTGGCGGACCGGAACGAGCGCCATCAGACGCTGGCCGGGCGAAACCAGATCGCCTTCCTGAACCGAGCGGTTGCCGACGACGCCATCATAAGGCGCCTTCAAAACCGTGAAGGACAGGTCGCGGGCGGCCTTGTCGCGGGCAAGCTCAAGCTGGCGGATCGTGCCTTCGGCTTCGCGGCGCTGCGCGTGCAGCAGCGTCACATTGGCTTCCGCCGATGCGATCGCGGCGTCGCCACCGACGAGATTGGCCTTCGCCTGGTCGAGCGCGATGTTGGCGGTATCGAGCGATGCGGTGGTGCCGACCGACTTCGCCTGCAGTTCGCTGGCGCGGGTCTGGGTGATCTGGGCACCGCGAACGGTGGCTTCGAGCGCAACCTTCTGCGCCTTGGCCTGGTCGAGGCTCGCCTCGCCGCCGGCGATCTGCGCGTCGATGCGCTGCAGCGACAGCTTCTCGGTGTCGAGCGAGGCCTGCGCCTGCTCCAGCGCCAGCTTGTAGTCGCCGTCGTCGAGCGTTGCCAGCGTATCGCCGACCTTGACCTGCTGGTTGGCGACGACGTTCACCTTGGCGACATAGCCGGTGACCTTCGGAGAGATCGTGGCGATATCGCCTTCGATATAGGCGTCATCGGTCGAGATCATGAAACGGCCGACCGTGAACCACTGGTAGCCGAAATAGGCAGCGCCGGCGAGAAGGGCGAGCCCAAGGATCGGCAGCACGGGGCTGCGCTTCTTTTTCTTCTGCTCAGGCGCTGTCTCGACCGGGGCGGCCACGGTCTGCGGCGTACGCGGCGCTTCAGCGGTTACGGCTGCTTCTTGAGCCTCATCTTCCGCAGGCTTGCTGACAATCCTGGTGACATTGGCGTTCTGGCTGGACGACATGAGAGAATACCGGTAAATCGAGTAAAACTGATCGAACTGAACGGTTCGGTTTAGTTGACATAGAGCCTTTTTACGTTCATATCAAGATGTATCGAACCACCCGGTTCGATTTTGTTAACGAAACATTCGCATGTGCGAATATGGTTAAGGAGCTATGACAGACTTTTCCGACGTTTCCGTGGAGGAATCGACATCTGCAGGAGGCAGATGGGCAGCGGGTGAAGATCCCGCAAAACGCAAACAAATTCTCGACGGTGCCCGCCGCGCGTTCATGAAGTACGGCTTCGACGCCGCCAGCATGAACGACATCACGCGCGAGGCCGGCGTTTCGAAGGGTACGCTCTACGTATACTTCGCCAACAAGGAAGAGCTGTTCGCCGCGATGATCGAAAGCGAACGCGCTGCCTTCGTCGCCGCGATGCGCACCACGCTTGCCGAGCGCGAGGACGTGGAAACCGGCCTCCATGATTTCGGCATGGATTTCATAGCCCATATGACTGATGAGAAGGTCATCAGCGCCATGCGCACCGTACTCGGTGTGCGCGACCGCATGCCGGCGCTCTGTCAGCGCTTCTTCAACGGCCCGGAAAACCTGCGCACCATCCTGCGCGACTATCTCATTCGCTATGTCGAGGCCGGCCAGCTCAATATCGGCGACATCGAACTTGCGGCCGCCCAGTTCCTCGATCTCTCCAGCGGCAGCTTCTTCAAGTTCCGCCTGTTTGGCAGCATGGAAAAGCCGCCATCGAAACAGGAAGCCGAGCGCGTCATCAATGGCGCCGTGCGCATGTTCATGGCGACCTATGGGGTTGCGAACAAGAACTGACCTGCGGTTCATATCCCGTATCAGGACCGTTCCGGCACAGGAGCGGTCCGGCTTAAGCGACCTAGGCCATGGAATAAAACCTCCCCGACTTTCGTATACTCCCTTGCGCGCTTTCCAAGACATGCTTGCCAAGCAGAGGCGCGCGGTTACATTCGAGCGACCGCTAATGTGGCGCAAAGGGATATACATAGATGCAAGACATCATGATGCTCGTGCAGGACCCGGCCGCCTGGGTGGCCCTCGTCACCCTGGTGGTGATGGAAGTGGTCCTCGGGATCGACAATCTCATCTTCATTTCCATTCTCACCAACAAGCTTCCACCTGAAACCCGCGAAAAGGCCCGCAAGCTCGGCATCGGCCTGGCCCTGATCATGCGCCTGGCGCTGCTCGGCACCGTCGCCTGGATCGTCAAGCTGACGACGCCGGTCTTCGAAGTCTTCGGCCACGGCTTCTCATGGAAGGACATGATCCTGATCGCCGGTGGTCTCTTCCTCCTCTGGAAGGCGACCAAGGAAATCCACCACACCGTGGACCCTGTCGACCATGAGAACGATGCGGCATCCGCTGCTGTCGTCGCCAGCTTCACCGCCGTCATCGGCCAGATCCTGGTGCTCGACCTGGTCTTCTCCGTCGACAGCATCATCACCGCCGTCGGCATGACGCCGCACCTCCCGATCATGGTGATCGCGGTTGTCGCCGCCGTCACCGTCATGCTGGTTGCCGCGACCCCGCTTGCCAACTTCATCGAGAAGAACCCGACCATCGTCATGCTGGCGCTCGGCTTCCTGATGATGATCGGCACGACGCTGATCGCCGAAGGCATGGGCTTCCACGTCCCCAAGGGCTACGTCTACGCCGCCATGGCGTTCTCGGCGCTCGTCGAGGTGCTCAACATGCTGGCCCGCAACGCCAAGAAGCGAAAGCGCGAGGCGAACAAGCAGAACACCCTGCACTAAAAAGCAAAACGGGCGCGACCATCAGGCCGCGCCCGTTTCGCATCAAGCCATCGTTCAGAGCATGTCGCCGAGCGTCCAATGGTTCGCCCAGCGCGCATCGATCTCGTCCTCGACATTTTGAAAGCGGATATCGGTCGAAAGCCGGATCAGATGTTCAGCGCTGCGATTGGTGGTCGCCGCGTGGATCATGTAGGGGCTGTGCAGAACCACATCGCCCGCCTCGTAATCGGCAATCAGCCAGCGCGTATCGAAGCGCTCGGCCATATCAGGCAGATCCTTCGACACCCAGCCGCCCTCGCTCATGTTCCTGTTATAGGCGCTGATCCGCTCTTCCGGCGTGAGCGCGGCGCTCTTCTCCGCAAAATCCGCCTCCATCCTTTTGCCGATCGCGTGTGAGCCTTCGAGATAGACCAGTCCGCCCATATCGACCGGCGTATCGCCAAGCGGAATCCAGGCCGTGACGATCCGGCTCGTTCCGCCGCGCAGATAGACGAGATCGTAATGCGCCGGCGTCGCCGTCGGCGTGCCGGGGCGGGTGAATCGCATGATCTTGCGCTTGTGGAGATAAGAGATGCCGGCAAGGAACTGGTCCATGAAGCGGGTCAGCCGAGGCTGCGCGCAAAACCCCTCATAGGCCGCCGAGCGCACCAGCGCCATCAGGATGCGATCGGCCAGTTGCTTGTCCGGCTCGACGCTTGACGCCAGCCCGAGCGTCGGGTCGGACCCCGCCTCGATCAGCCCGGAACGCGCGAGGTGAGAGAACACCCATCCGCGAAACGCCAGCACGTCATCCCGCTTCAGGAACCCTTTAAGCCAGACATAGCCGTCCCGCTCATAGCGCGCGCGGATCGCCTCAAGCCCGACATCCGGATCCGTCGCCTCCAGCCGCCCCATACGGTTCGGCGCGGTCGACAGGCGCTTGCCGTCGGCGAACAGCTCGATCGCGGGTGCGTCACGGGATTGAACAGCAAGACTTGACATTTCGATCACCTCCCAAGCGAATAGTCCGACGCTTTATCGCCTGTACCGGGGAGGAAGACCATGGACGGAAAAACAGGCTGGACTTTTCGCTCATGAGCGACGCCACGATTGCGCTCTATCGCTCTCCTCCATCAGGCGCCACGAGCTTGGCCGTCACAGGCTTCGGCCGCCAGCGCGTCACCAGCCGGCTCAAGAACCGCAGGCTACCGACACATGGCGTCGTGATGGTGGAGCGCGGGCACGGTTGGCTACACTGCGACAAGGCGGGGACGATCGAGATATCCGGCCCGGCGCTCTTCTGGCTTCCAGTCGGTAAGATACACGGCTACGGCCCCGATCCGGGCGAAAGCTGGGACGAACGCTGGGCACTGTTTTCAGGCACCCTCGCCGACGAATGGCTCCGCCAGCGCCTGATCGACGAGGCCGCACCAATGGTGCCGCTCGAAAACCCGCGCGAGATGCGGCATCTCTTCACCACGCTGCAGGACGAGTTCGCCGAAGACAATCCGCTCGGCCTCGCCGCATCGGCCGCGACGCTCTATCGGATCGTCGTCGAAGCCGCGCGACAGGCAGCCCGCGCGACAGCGAGCGCCAAGACAGATACGACGATTGAGAGGGTGGTGGAAGCGCTGGAAGAGCGGGCGTTCGAGCCGGTCGACATGGCCGCCCTCGCAGCAGAATTCGGCCTGTCGCCGGCGACGCTGCGGCGCCGCTTCGCGGCCGCGACCGGGCTCTCGCCCAAGGCCTTCCAGCTGCGCCTGCGCATTGATCATGCCAAGCAGCTGCTGACGACGTCGGACCTTGCGATCGAGGCGATTGCGCGCGCGATCGGCCTCGACGACGCCTTTTATTTCTCACGGCTGTTCCAGGATCGCGAACGGTGCTCGCCGAGCGAATTTCGTCGCCGGCACCGTCGCGCCTGATCAGATCAACCGGCCGCCAGTTCCTTGTCGATCGCCTGCACCAGCCGCTGGTCATCGGCGGTCACATCGGGTGCGAAGCGGGCGACGACCTTGCCGTCGCGGCCGACCAGGAACTTCTCGAAGTTCCAGAGAACGCCCTTGTCGCCGGCTTCGGCAAGACCGCGATCGACCAGCTTCTCGCGCATCGGGCCCTCGCCCGTTGCCGGCAGGTCCATGCCCGTCAGCAGCTTGTAGAGCGGATGCTGGTCATCGCCCTTCACCGAGATCTTCGAGAAGATCGGGAACTTCACGTCGTAGGTCAGCGTGCAGAACTCGACGATCTCGGCGTCGGTGCCCGGCTCCTGGCCCTTGAAATTGTTGGCCGGGAAGGCGGCGATCACGAAGCCGCGTTCGCGCTTGTCTTCGTAGAGCTTCTCCAGCCCTTCATACTGCGCCGTCAGCCCGCATTTCGAGGCAACGTTGACGACAAGCACGACCTTGCCCTTGTATTCGTTCAGCGTGGTCTCGCGGCCATCGGCGAGCTTTACCGGCACGCTCAAGATATCGGTCATAATCAATCTCCAACATGAAATACCGACGCGGAAGCTATACCCGCGCGCTCGTTTGTCCAGCGCCGAAATCGCCCGCTGGCAAAATCGTCCAAACCATCTAGTCTGGACGGAAAGGCGCGGCCCCATGCGTAGGATCGGGCGGGAGGATCTGGATGTCTCGGGAAGTGTTTTTGGCAGCCTTCATCTGCGCCTGCCTGATCGCAGCCTCGATCGGCACCATGCTCAGCTATCACAAGCTGCCAAGCCACCACCGGCAGGAAGAGACCAATGCCGTCGTGCGACTGGTCGCCAACATCTTCGTGGTCATGACCTCGCTGGTCTTCAGTCTGATGATCAACTCGGCGAAGAACACCTTCGAGGGCATCGACAGCAATGTCCACAGCTTCGCCACCGAGATCATCCTCTTCGACCAGACGCTTCGAACCTACGGGCTGGAAGCCAACCCGACCAAGGCGCGACTTTCCACCTATGTGGAGATTGCACTCGGCAACGTTCCGCCATCCAGCGACCCGTTGGTGAAAGGCGACCCGGCGGCCGAGTTCGCTTTGAACGAGGTCGGAAACAGCCTTGCCCTTCTCACCCCTGATGATCCCGGCCATATCGCGCTCTTGAACAATGCGCGCCAGCAATACCAGCGCATCGTCGAGCAGCGCTGGGTTCTCGTCGAGCAATCCGAAGGCGTTATCCCGAGGCCGCTGATCGCCATGCTGGCGACATGGCTGATCCTGATCTTCGCGAGCTTCGGCTATCGCGCGCCGAAAAACATCATCGTTGTCTCGATGTTCGTCATCGCAGCCTTCCTGATCTCGGCCTCGATCTATCTGGTGCTCGACATGGACATCCCCTTCAACGGCCTCATCCAGATCTCCGACCTGCCGCTGCGCCGCGCGCTGGCCGAACTTCAGCGCTGACGACAACCAGATGCGGAACCATATCGGCACTCGATCGGTTTGGTCCGTATGAAGAGCACAGAAAAGAAAGCCCGCCGCGGCATGACGCGGTTCGTCGCCATCATCTTCACCGTCGCCGTGGTCATGGCCATGGTCTATTATTTCGGCTTCACGCCCGGCTCCGCCTGACGGCGATCATTTAGCCGGCTTGAAGGTCCACTTCACGACATAATCGCCGTTGCGCTTGGTCTTGATCTTCGTCTTGACCCTGACGGGACCACCAATGGCCGCCTCCGCCGCCTCGAATGCCTGGCGCGCCTGCGCCATGGCATCGTGATAGCTGGAGTTGTCGCGCCGCGGGCTATCCGCGATCGCTTTCAATAGCGCGAGCGTATCGGGCGCCTTCTCATCCGGACGCTTGCTGCTAGCTGCGCCCTTGCGCGTCTCATTGCCCATGCTCACTCCTCGGCGGCGCCAACCGCCCATCAGCGTCCATATACCGGCCGCGACCGAAATCTCAATGCGAACTCCCCCAGGCGCTGCATGCCCTCACGAATTTTGCACGCCCTAAGCCATTGAAGTACATCGCGCGCGGCACAGTTATCCGCGAAGGCCGGGAAATCTCCCGGCATCCGATCCAGTTCCCGGAAACGCATGACAACACAGCAGATTCTCGCCTTCGGCGTCATTGGCCTGATGATGGCGGTCTTCATCTGGGACCGCTTTCGCTACGATCTCGTCGCCTGCTGCGCGCTGGTGCTGGCGATCGCCGTCGGCCTCGTGCCTTTCGACAAGGCCTTCTCCGGCTTCAGCGACGATATCGTCATCATCGTCGGCAGCGCGCTCGTCGTCAGCGCCGGCGTCGCCCGCTCCGGCATCGTCGATACCGCAATCAAGCGCTTCTTTCCAAATCTCGACACGCTGCACACCCAGCTCGCGCTGCTGCTGATCGTCGTCGCCGTCCTCTCCGCCTTCATCAAGAATATCGGCGCGCTGGCGATCATGATCCCCGTCGCCTTCCAGTTCGCCCGCAAGAGCGGCAAGTCGCCTTCTCTCTATCTGATGCCGATGAGTTTCGCGGCCCTTCTCGGCGGCCTCATGACGCAAATCGGCACCTCGCCCAACATCGTCGTTTCGCGCCTGCGCGGCGAGATCACCGGCACGCCCTTCACCATGTTCGACTTCACCCCCGTCGGCGCCACGCTGGCGCTGGTTGGCGTCGTCTTCCTGATCTTCTTCCACTGGCTGGTGCCTGAAAGAAAGAACGAAAACCCGTCGCTCGAAGAAGCACTCGACGCCAAGGCCTACTTCTCCGAAGCCACCGTCGCAGAGGAATCGACCGTCGAGGGCAAGCCGCTCAGCGATCTCATTAAGCTCGGCGACGGCGACGCCGTGGCGACCGCGATCCTGCGCGGCCACACCCGCCTCTCGCCCTTCCCCGATGTCGAACTCAGGAACGGCGACACGTTGCTGCTGGAGGGGAGCCCTGACGCGCTCGACCGCATCGTCTCTAACGCCAAGCTGAAACTCTCAGGCAAGCCGATCGCCGATCCCGCCGAGCGCAACGACCTCATCTCGATCGAGGCGATCGTCGCCTCGGAATCGCAGCTGGTCGGCTGGTCGGCGCGGCAGCTGTCGCTGTCGAACCGCCGCAGCGTCAACCTGCTCGCCGTCTCCCGCAAGGGCCATCGGCTGAACGAGCGGCTGAGTGAGGTGAGGCTGCGTGCCGGCGACGTGCTGGTGCTGCAAGGCAGCCGCCGCAACCTGCCCGCCTTCCTGCAGGAATTCGCCTGCCTGCCGCTTGCCCAGCGCGACATCATGCTCGGCACCTCGCGCCGCGCCTATCTGCCGCTCTTGATCCTCCTCGCCGCCATGGCCGCGACCGCGACCGGCGTCGTCCCCGTCGCGACGTCTTTCTTCTGCGCCGCGCTCGCCATGGTCGTCTTCCGCGTCATCCCGCTGGTCGATGTCTACAAGGCGCTCGACGCCCCGATCCTGATCATGCTCGCAACGCTGATCCCGGTCTCGGACACATTGAGGACCACAGGAGGAAGCGAGCTGATTGCCGGCTGGCTCGGCCATCTCGCGGCCCAGATGCCGCATTACGGCGCGCTGGCGCTGATCCTGATCACCGCCATGGCCGTGACGCCCTTCCTCAACAACGCCGCCACCGTTCTCGTCATGGCGCCCATTGCCGCGAGCTTCGCCCAGACGCTGGGCTACAAGCCCGATGCCTTCCTGATGGCAGTCGCGATCGGCGCCGGCTGCGATTTCCTGACCCCGATCGGCCACCAGTGCAACACGCTGGTCTTCGGCCCGGGCGGCTATCGCTTCAGCGATTACCCCCGCCTCGGCCTGCCGCTCTCCTTCCTGATCATCCTCGTCAGCGTGCCGCTGCTGCTCTGGGTCTGGCCGGTTACCTGACACGTGACCGGATGGGCGTGCCGAACTGGCGCAACCGACGGCGCGGGCGGCATTTTCCTTGACGTGTGCAGCCGAATATGGCCTTAAAGCCAGCCAAACGGACAATTGTCCGGACAAGCGGGCGAAATGCCCTTTTCCGGCCGGTTTCCTGATCCAGTTATCTGCATTCTTCAGGCCGAGCGTTGCTTTCCCTCAGGAAGCCGTCCGGCATTTATTTGACGGGCACATAAAATGACAGCTTCCGGCGTCCGCGTCCGCATTGCTCCCTCGCCAACCGGCGAGCCGCATGTCGGCACCGCATACATCGCACTCTTCAACTATCTCTTCGCCAAGAAGCACGGCGGCGAGTTCATCCTGCGTATCGAAGACACCGATGCCACGCGCTCGACGCCCGAATTCGAAACCAAGGTGCTCGACGCGCTGAAGTGGTGCGGCCTGGAATGGTCGGAAGGCCCCGATATCGGCGGCCCCTACGGCCCCTACCGCCAGTCCGACCGCAAGGAGGTGTACCAGCCCTACGCCCAGGAGCTGCTGGACAAGGGCCACGCCTTCCGCTGCTTCTGCACGCCCGAGCGCCTGACCGAAATGCGCGAGGCCCAGCGCGCCTCCGGCAAGCCGCCGAAATATGATGGTCTCTGCCTGAAGTATTCCGCCGAGGAAGTCTCCGCCAAGTTGGCGTCGGGCGAAAGCTCCGTCATCCGCATGAAGATCCCGACCGAGGGCTCCTGCGACTTCACCGACGGCGTTTACGGCGACGTCTCGATCCCGTGGGATTCGGTCGACATGCAGGTCCTGATCAAGGGCGACGGCATGCCGACCTATCACATGGCAAACGTCATCGACGACCATCTGATGAAGATCACCCACGTCGCCCGCGGCGAGGAGTGGCTGGCATCCGTGCCGAAGCACATCCTGCTCTACCGCTATTTCGAGTGGGAACAGCCGGTGTTCATGCATCTCTCGCTGATGCGCAATGCCGACAAGTCGAAGCTGTCGAAGCGCAAGAACCCGACCTCGATCTCCTATTACTCCGCGCTCGGCTATATCCCCGAAGCGCTGATGAACTTCCTCGGCCTGTTCTTCGTGCAGATCGCCGAAGGCGAGGAACTGCTCGACATCGAGGAACTGGCCGGCAAGTTCGATCCGGAAAACCTCTCCAAGGCCGGCGCCATCTTCGACATCCAGAAGCTCGACTGGCTGAACGGCCGGTGGATCCGCGAAAAAATGTCGGAAGAAGAGTTCCAGAGCCGCGTTCTCACCTGGGCGATGGAAAACGATCGCCTGAAGGCCGGCATGGCGCTGTCGCAGTCGCGCATTTCCAAGCTCGGCGAACTGCCGGAGCTGATGGGCTTCCTCCTGAAATCGGACCTCAACCTCGATCCGTCCGCCTTCGCCAAGATCAAGTCGCCGCCGGAAGAGATCCTCGAGATCCTGAACACGGTGCAGCCGGATCTGGAAAAGATCCTCGAGTGGAACGTCGAATCCATCGAAGCCGAACTGCGCGCCATCGGCGACCGCATGGGCAAGAAGCTCAAGGTCATCGTCGCCCCGCTCTTCGTCGCCGTCTCCGGCTCGTCGCGCTCGCTGCCGCTGTTTGACTCAATGGCCATCCTCGGCCGCTCGGTCGTCCGCCAGCGCCTGAAACTGGCCGCCCAGGCCGTGGCCTCGCTGGTGGGACCGAAATAGTAAGCCAAGGGCGCGGAGCCCCCTCACCCTACCCTCTCCCCGAGGGGAGAGGGGGAGCGAGCCGCCAGCTCCGAGTCTCTTCTCCCCAGCGGGGAGAAGGTGCCGGCAGGCGGATGAGGGGGCCACAGGCTCCGAGTTAAGAATTATATCTGCGGCAGTGCCGCCAAAGAGGTCGAACATATGTCCGAGAACAAGACCGAAACCGCCACCCTCTCCTCCGACGCGACTGAGGTTCGCGCCCAGAAGCTGAAGCTGCTGCGCGAAAAGATCGGTGACGTCTATCCGGCGCATTTCCACCGCACCATCACCAATGCCGAGCTGGCCGAGAAGTACAAGGATCTGGAATCCGACATCGAGACGACTGACGTCGTCACCGTTGCCGGCCGTGTTTACTCCTCGCGCAACTCCGGCATGTTCATGGATATCCATGACGCCGGCGGCAAGATCCAGATCTTCAGCCACAAGGACGTGACGCCCGAGGCCGCCCGCGAGATGCTCGCCATGATCGACATCGGCGACATCATCGGCGTCACCGGCACCGTGCGCCGCACCAAGCGCGGCGAGCTGTCGATCAACGCGCAAGAGATCACCATGCTCACCAAGTCGCTTCTCCCCATGCCGGAGAAGTGGAACGGCATCGCCGATATCGAGATCCGCTATCGCAAGCGCCACCTCGACATCATGAGCAACGACGAATCCAAGCTCCGCTTCCAGCAGCGCTCGAAGATCCTCTCAGGCATCCGCCGCTTCATGGAAGACGACGGCTTCATGGAAGTCGAGACGCCGATGCTGCATTCGGTCTATGGCGGCGCCACGGCCGATCCGTTCAAGACACACCACAACACGCTGAAGCAGGACATGTACCTGCGCATCGCGCCGGAACTCTTCCTGAAGCGCACGCTGGTCTCGGGCCTCACCGACAAGGTCTTCGAGATCAACCGCAACTTCCGCAATGAAGGCGTCTCCACAAGGCACAATCCCGAGTTCACCATGATGGAGTGCTACTGGGCCTATGCCGACTACGAGGACATCATGGACCTCGTCGAGCGCCTGTTCGAGAAGCTGGCGCTGCAGGTTCACGGCACGACGGAATTCCCCTTCGGCGACAAAGAGATTTCCTTCAAGGGTCCGTTCAAGCGCGTCCCCATGCCTGACGCCGTCAAGGAAGCGACCGGTATCGACTTCCTCGCCATGAAGACCGACGAGGAAGCCCGCGCCGCCGCCAAGGCCGCCGGCTTCGAGGTCGAGAAGGACTGGACCTGGGGCGAATGCCTCGCCTTCATCTTCGAGGAGAAGGTCGAGGGCACGCTGATCCAGCCGAGCCACGTCACCCACTTCCCGAAGGACATCTCGCCCTTCGCCAAGGAAGTGCCGGGCGAGCCGCGCCTCGTCGAGCGTTTCGAGACCTATTGCAACGCCTGGGAACTGGGCAACGCCTTCTCCGAACTCAACGATCCGGAAGAGCAGCGCCGCCGCATGGTCGAGCAGCTCGAGCAGGCCCATGCCCGCGGCGAGAAGGACAAGCAGCTGGACGACGAATTCCTCGACGCCATCGACCAGGGCATGCCGCCCGCAGGTGGTCTGGGCATCGGCGTCGACCGCCTGACCATGCTCCTTACCAACGCCCCCTCGATCCGCGACGTCATCCTCTTCCCGGCCCGCAAGGCCAAGGCTGACTAAGGCCGGTTACGGACATGCAAAAGGCGGCAACCCGAAAGGGTTGGCCGCCTTTTTTGTTTGCGTTTCCGCTAACGAATACCGACGCATCGCTCGCTGTTGTCGGACGGGAAAACCCCGCCGGCCAACCAACCAATCAATGCCCGCCTGAAGGCGCCGCCGCCGGGGCTGCCTCACCTTCGGCCGGCGCAGCGCCGTGCCCACCCTCGGCCGGCTTCGCGTCTTCGCCCTTGGCAGCCGGCTTGCCCTCACCGCCCTCGGTCGCGGCCACCGCGATCGGGTCGATGCAATCGGATACGTCCTTGAACGACGCATTGAGCGTGGTGATCTCGTCCTCGGGCAAGTCGACGCGCTCGCCGAAGAACAGGCCGTTGGCCGCCGCCGTGCCGTCGTAGTAGCGCGCGGTGAAGACCTTGTTGCCGTCGATGCTTTCAACGATCGGATCGGGATGCGGGATATAGACGACGTCGGCGCCGATCGCCCTGCCACGGATATCCGAGCGTAGTGTCGGACCGTTGGCGTCGAGAACCACGACCTGCACCAGATCCGGCTTCTGCGCCTCGTAGACGGCCTTGGCTACTCTCAGCGCCGTCTTGACGCGGGTCATGCCGTCGGTCGGTTCGGTCTTGATATACTTGCGGATCCAGACCCGCTTCTGCTTCTTGATGGTGACCAGATTGACGTCGGTGCACGCGGCACCGTTCACGGTCTCCGCGGGAGGACCGAGCAGGGTGTCCTTGCCGATAAACAGCGCTGCGCCGCCGGAAACGCCCCCGAGAAGGGCAATTCCGCCGATGATCAGCACCAATTTCCGGGAAGGCCGGAAGATGCGCAGTAAGGCCTTCACGCCAACTGCTCCGCCATCAAGTCACTCCAACGCAATAAACTGGTCTGGACGCTAGAGAAATGACGTTTCGGAATACTTAAATGCGGGCAAGAAGTTTGTGCCACAAAGAGACTTATCCCAAAAAAGGTCCAGCATGGTGCACGCTTGCAATGGCCTCGGGCGCCATGCTCTAACATGCCATGGCTTTCACGCTTCGCCAGATTCAATACTTCATTGCAGTGGCCGAGCAGGGCTCGATCACGCGGGCCGCGCAGAACCTGTCGATCTCGCAATCCTCGGTTACGGAAGCGCTGAAGGAGTTGGAGACCGACCTCGGCGTCGAGCTCTTCGACCGTCATCCGCGCGGGCTGACGATCACCCATAACGGCCACCAGTTCCTGCGCCATGCCACCAAGATTCTGGCCAGCGTTTCCGATGCCCGCGCCAGCTTCTCAGGCACCAGCAACCAGCCCTCCGGCACGCTCAACATCGGCGTCACCTCGCTGGTCGCCGGCTACGTGCTCTCCGACCTGCTCGCCCGCTATCGCCGCGCCTGCCCCGGCGTCGAGGTCTCGGCGATCGAGGACAATGGCGGCTATCTGGAACATCTGCTTGTCGGCGGCGAGCTCGATGTCGCCGTGATGGTCATCTCCAACCTGCGCGACCGCATGGCGCTGCAGGCCGAGATCCTGGAAACCTCTCCCTATCGCCTCTGGTTGCCCATGGGCCATCCGCTTGTTTCCGCCGACATTATCTCGATCGCCGATATCGCCCGCGAACCGCTGATCATGCTGACCGTCGATGAAATCGAGGAAAACACCGGCAAGCTCCTGTCGGCACTCGGCGCCCGCCCCCACGTTGCCTTCCGCACCCGCTCCGTCGAAGCGGTGCGCAGCCTGGTCGCGACCGGCGCCGGCGTGGCGCTGCTCCCCGATCTCGTCTACCGCCCATGGTCGCTGGAAGGCGACCGCATCGAAAGCCGCGATGTGTCGGGCTCGCTTCCGGTCGTTCAGGTCGGCATGGTCTGGCGCAAGGGTTCCAGCCTGCCGCAGGCCGCAAGGGACTTTGTGGGCATCGCAGAGGCTATGAGAAGCGGGCGGCCGCGCTAAGCATGAGCCCGAGCGATCGTTATCGGAAATTCCGATAACGCCATTCTGATAAATGAATTTGCGAAAGCGGCTTTTTCGCGTCACCTTTTCCGGCGGGAACAAAACGCCACGAAGTGGCACCAAAACCGGGAGACATCAGATGAAATATCTTCTGAAATCGTGCACGGCTGCGCTTGCGACCCTGAGCTTCGTCACACAGGTCGTGGCGGCCGAGCCACTGAAGGAATTGGGCAAGGGCGAAGGCGCGGTCAGCATCGTCGCCTGGGCCGGCTATATCGAGCGCGGCGAAAGCGACAAGAATTACGACTGGGTCACCAGCTTCGAAAAGGAGACCGGCTGCAAGGTCTCGGTCAAGACTGCCGCCACCTCCGATGAAATGGTGTCGCTGATGAACGAAGGCGGCTTCGACCTCGTCACCGCCTCCGGCGACGCGTCGCTCCGCCTCGTGGCCGGCAAGCGCGTTCAGCCGATCAACACCGATCTCATCCCGAGCTTCAAGAACGTCGACAAGCGCCTGCAGGACGCGCCTTGGTACACGGTTGGCGGCGTCCACTACGGCGTTCCCTATCTCTGGGGACCGAACGTCCTGATGTACAACACCGACGCCTTCAAGGGCGAGGCGCCGAAGAGCTGGAAGGTGGTCTTCGAGGAAGAAACGCTTCCCGACGGCAAGTCCAACAAGGGCCGCGTCCAGGCCTATGACGGCCCGATCTACATCGCCGACGCCGCCCTCTATCTCATGGCCCACAAGCCGGAGCTCAACATCAAGAACCCCTACGAGCTCAACGAAGACCAATACAAGGCAGCGCTCGATCTGCTCCGCGGCCAGCGCAAGCTCGTCTCGCGCTACTGGCACGACGCGATGATCCAGATCGACGACTTCAAGAACGAAGGCGTCGTCGCCTCCGGCTCCTGGCCCTTCCAGGTCAACCTGATGCAGGCGGACAAGCAGAAGATCGCCTCCACCTTCCCCGAAGAGGGCGTCACCGGCTGGGCTGACACGACCATGCTGCATGCCGACAGCGAGCACCCGAACTGCGCCTACATGTGGATGGAGCATTCGCTGTCCGCCAAGGTCCAGGGCGACGCCGCCGCCTGGTTCGGCGCCGTCCCCTCGGTTCCATCAGCCTGCAAGGGCAACGAGCTGATGACCGACACCGGTTGCGCCACCAACGGCTATGATCACTTCGACAAGATCAAGTTCTGGCGCACCCCCACCGCCAAGTGTGAACAGGGCGAATGCGTGCCCTATCACCGCTGGGTGTCGGATTATATTGGCGTGATTGGGGGGCGGTAAGAGCTGGTCTCGGCCTCAGTGCTTGTGGCAAGTCCCCTCCCCAACCCCTCCCCACAAGGGGGAGGGGCTAGAGCGGCAACGCCTCGCCCAGCCCTTTAGACTTCGAATGGCCGCAGAGGGCGCAACAAGTTAAGCCCCTCCCCCTTGTGGGGAGGGGTTTGGGGCGGGGTCTTAATTCCCCGCCGCACACCCAGAGCACATCAGATCGGAGCCCCCAAACATGACCCCCGCCGTCCGTTTCCAGAAGGTCTCCCGCCATTTCGGCGCCGTTCGTGCCGTCGATGGCGTCGATCTCGAGATCGCGCCGGGCGAGTTCTTCGCCATGTTGGGGCCGTCGGGTTCGGGCAAGACCACCTGCTTGCGCCTGATCGCCGGCTTCGAGCAGCCGACGGCGGGGCATATCGAGATTTTCGGCGAGACCGCAGAGGGCGTGCCGCCCTACAGGCGCAACGTCAACACCGTCTTCCAGGACTATGCGCTCTTCCCGCACCTCAACATCCTCGACAACGTCGCCTACGGGCTGATGGTCAAGGGCGTCGGCAAGGCGGAGCGCGCCAAGGCCGCCGAACAGGCGCTGGAACTGGTGAAACTCCCCGGCTACGGCGCCCGCAAACCTGGCCAGCTCTCCGGCGGCCAGAGGCAGCGCGTGGCGCTCGCCCGCGCGCTGGTCAACAAGCCGCGCGTGCTGCTGCTAGACGAGCCGCTTGGCGCGCTGGACCTGAAGCTGCGCGAGCAGATGCAGGAGGAACTGAAGGGCCTGCAGCGCGCGCTCGGCATCACCTTCGTCTTCGTCACCCACGATCAGGGCGAAGCGCTCTCCATGGCCGACCGCGTCGCCGTCTTCAACGATGGCGGCATCGTCCAGGAGGGCACGCCGCAGGATATCTACAACCGCCCGAAAACCCGCTTCGTCGCCGATTTCGTCGGCTCCTCCAATGTGATCGCTCCCGAGCTGATGACCGCGCTTGGCGGCGAGAAGCGCTGGGCGAGCCTGCGCCCCGAGGCGATCCGCCTCACCGGCGACGGCGTCGAATCCCGTGTCGAAAACGCCAGCTTCCTCGGCGCCGCCACGCGGCTCACGGTTGCGGCCAGAGGCACGCGCCTGCATGTCATGCTGCCCGCCGGCGCCGCGGTGCCCGAAGTCGGCGCCGATGTCCGCCTGTCGTGGCAGCCCGTCGACGTGCACTACATGGACGACGCCGCATGACCGCGATCGCGCTCACCCACGACGAGGCGGCGACCTCGATCCTGCCCGGACGCGGCGGCTTCTTCGGTCGGCTATCGGATATGTTCTGGCGCCGCCCCAAGCTGCTGCTCTTCCTGATGCTGACGCCGCCTCTGCTCTGGCTCGGCATCATCTATATCGGCTCGCTGCTGGCACTTCTGCTGCAGAGCTTCTTTTCGATCGACGATTTCTCCGGCATGGTGAATTACGAATTCACCCTGGCAACCTATGCGCAGCTGCTGTCGCCCACCAATTTCGACATCATCGTCAGAACGGTGCTGATGGCGGCACTGGTGACGCTGGCTTCCGCCGTCGTCGCCTTCCCGATCGCCTATTACGCCGCCCGCTACGCCAAGGGGAAATGGAAGGCGCTCTTCTATCTCGGCGTCATGCTGCCGCTCTGGTCGAGTTATCTGGTCAAGATCTACGCCTGGAAGCTGATCCTTGCCAAGGAAGGCATCCTCACCTGGTTCTTCGCCAAACTGCATTTGGCCTGGCTGCTCGATGGCGTGCTCGCTCTGCCCGTCATCGGTGGCAACTCGCTGTCGGTGAGCTATATCGGCACCTTCCTCGTCTTCGTCTATGTGTGGCTGCCCTACATGATCTTGCCGACGCAGGCAGCCCTCGAGCGTGTGCAGGGCAACCTGATCGAGGCGTCGTCCGATCTCGGCGCCACGCCGGGCCAGACCTTCCGCACCGTGCTCTTTCCGTTGGCTCTGCCCGGCATCGTCGCCGGCTCGATCTTCACCTTCTCGCTGACGCTGGGCGATTATATCATCCCGCAGATCATCGGCTCCTCGCGCCTCTTCATCGGTCAGGCGGTCTATGCGCAGCAGGGAACGGCCGGCAACGTGCCGCTGGCCGCCGCCTTCTCCGTCGTCCCCATCGTCATCATGGCCGTCTATCTGTGGCTGGCCAAGAAACAGGGAGCCTTCGATGCGCTCTGACCGTGGCCAACGCGCGCCGATCGCGCTTAAAGTCGCCGCCGCCGGCGGGCTGCTCTTCCTGCACCTGCCGATCCTGCTGATCTTCGTCTACGCCTTCACGACGGAGGAAAAGAGCTACCAGTGGCCGCCGCCGGGGCTGACGCTGCAATGGTTCGGCATCGCCTGGAACCGGCCGGATGTGTGGGCCGCCCTTGGGCTTTCCGTGCAGGTCGCCTGCATCGCCACCGCGATCGCGCTGGTGCTCGGCACGCTCTGCGCCGCCGCCGTCAGCCAGACGAAGTTCTTCGGCCGCGAGGCGATCTCGCTGCTCGTCATCCTGCCGATCGCGCTGCCTGGCATCATCACCGGCATCGCGCTGCGCTCGGCCTTCAGCCTGTTCGACGTACCTTTTTCGGTCTGGACGATCGTGCTCGGCCACGCCACCTTCTGCGTCGTGGTGGTCTACAACAACGCCGTCGCACGCTTCCGCCGCACGCAGGGCTCGCTGATCGAGGCTTCGATGGACCTCGGCGCCGATGGCTTCCAGACCTTCCGCCACGTCATCCTGCCGAATATCGGCACGGCGCTTCTGGCCGGCGGCATGCTTGCCTTCGCGCTTTCCTTCGACGAGGTCATCGTCACCACCTTCACCGGCGGCCAGCAATCGACGCTGCCGATCTGGATGCTGGAAGAACTGATCCGTCCGCGCCAGCGCCCCGTCACCAACGTGGTCGCCATGGTCGTCGTGCTCGTCACCTTCCTGCCGATCCTGGCAGCCTACTACCTCACGCGCGACGGCGATCAGGTCGCCGGAGCTGGAAAATAACCGGAGCGCGGGATACCCCCATCCCGCCCCATCGATAACAAGGGAGAACATCATGGACACCGCGATGCTGATTGGATCCCGCTTCGAAGCGGGCACCGAGATCGAAGAAAACATCCTGAACCCGAAAACCGGCGAAACCGTGCTGAGCCTTGCCGAGGCCTCGCTCGGCCAGATCGACGCCGCCGTCGACGCCGCCGAGAAGGCCTTCTCGGCATGGTCGCAGACGACACCAGGCGAGCGCGCCGGCTATCTGCTCAAGATCGCCGACGCGATCGAGAAGGACGCCCAAGGTTTCGCGACGCTGGAAGCGCTGAATTGCGGCAAGCCGATCAACGCGGTGCTGAACGACGAGATCCCCGCCATCGTCGATTGCTACCGCTTCTTCGCCGGCGCGGTGCGCAACCTGCACGGCCCGGTCGCCGGTGAATATCTGCCCGGCCACACCTCGATGATCCGCCGCGACGCTGTCGGCATCGTCGGCTCGATCGCGCCGTGGAACTACCCGCTGATGATGATGGCCTGGAAGCTGGCACCGGCGATTGCCGGCGGCAACACCGTCGTCTTCAAGCCCTCCGAACAGACGCCGCTGACGGCGCTGAAGATGGCGAAGCTCCTCTCCGACATCCTGCCTGAGGGCGTGGTCAACGTCATTCTCGGCCGCGGCGAAAGCGTCGGAAACGCGCTGATCAACCACCCGAAGATCTCGATGCTGTCGATAACAGGCGATGTCGCGACCGGCAAGAAGGTGCTGCAGGCGGCCGCCAAAACAGTTAAGCGCACCCATCTGGAGCTCGGCGGCAAGGCCCCTGTGATCGTCTTCGACGATGCCGATATCGACGCGGTCGTATCAGGCATCCGCACCTTCGGCTACTACAATGCCGGCCAGGACTGCACCGCCGCCTGCCGCATCTACGCCGACGCCAAGGTCTACGACAAGTTCGTCGCCGACCTCTCCTCGGCGGTCTCCTCGATCAAGTTCAACCTTGCCGACGACGCCGAAAACGAGATCGGCCCGCTGATCTCCAAGCGCCAGCGCGACCGCGTCGAAAGCTTCGTGGCGCGTGCCGGCGAGCACAAGCACATGGAGATCACGACAGGCGGCAAGACATCGGGCGACAAGGGCTTTTTCTACACGCCGACGGTGGTTGCCGGCGCTACGCAGGAAGACGAGATCGTCCGCCGCGAGGTCTTCGGCCCGGTCGTTTCTGTCACCCGCTTCACCGATGTCGAGGATGCCGTCATCTGGGCCAACGACAGCGACTATGGCCTGGCTTCGTCGGTTTGGACCAAGGACATCAGCCGCGGCATGAAGACAGCCGCCCGCCTGCAATATGGCTGCACCTGGATCAACACCCACTTCATGCTGACCAACGAGATGCCGCATGGCGGCCTGAAGCAATCGGGCTACGGCAAGGACATGTCCGTCTACGCACTGGAAGACTACACCGCCGTCCGCCACGTGATGATCAACCACGGATAAGCGCGACCCGGTTTTCGAGAGCAACGCCGGCGCGAGCAATTGTGCCGGCGTCATTTTGTGCGAAGCGGATAAATCGAACCGCTATCTCATTGGATATGGAACCTTTTTCGCTCTGGCGCGTCTTCTACCGCATTAACTAGAAGGAACGCCTCCATGCTGAAATGGGCTCTTATCTTTTTCGTGATTTCGCTGATTGCGGGCTTCTTCGGCTTTTCCGGAATTTCCGCGGCGACGGCGACGATCGCGCGCGTTCTCTTCGGTATCGCGCTCATCATCTTCGTGATCTTCCTGATCCTGGCGCTGATGGCTGGCCAAGCTATTCTATAGCCCGGTCTTGACCGAAAACAGCGATACGGGATCGGCGACGCCCTTGAGCGATACCGGTTCCAGCGCTTCGAAATCCATCTCCGACCTCTCGTCTGTGGCGGCATCATGCGTGCCGCCGCAGACAAGCACCTGCGAAGGTGCGGCGACCGAAGCGATCCGCGCCGCCAGGTTGACCGTATGGCCGAAAATGTCGCCGTCGCGCGGCACCACCTGACCGGTCGCAACGCCCACCCTCACCTCCGGCAACTGATGCGCCGCACTCTCGGCGACGAGCGACAGTGACGCCTTCAGTGCCGCCTCCGCATCCGGAAACAGCATCATCACTCCATCGCCCAGCGGCTTGACGATCCGCCCGCCGGCCAGATTGGCGAGACGCTGCGCCAGCGCCTCGAAGCTCGCCGCCTTCTCGGCCGCCCTGACATCGCCGATATCGCGCGTCAGCGCGGTGAAGCCGGTGAGATCGGCGAAGGCCACCGCCGGCAGCGCCTGATCACTTTCTGCCTCGGCACCAAGCCCGCGCAAGGCATCCTGCAGCCGCCCGACCACATTGTCGAACACCGCCTCCTCGAGCATCCGCCGCTGCAGCAGGAAAAGCATGCGGATACCGATTCGCTGTAGCGACAGCCGGGTGGCCGCGCCCGCCGCAAGCACCTCGCGATGGCTGAGGCCGGCGGCCAGCATCGGCTCTTCCACCTCGGCGCGGAAGAGATCGCGCATCGTATCCACGCAGCGTCGCATCGACTGGCCGAAGACCCTCAGCACCCGCTGCATGCCCTCGTCGGAAGCGCCGAGCCCGGTGCATTCGGTGATCAGCCGGATGAACTCCTCGTCATCCTCCCGCAGCGCCCGCTTCGGCGACAGCGGCGAAAGCCCGGCGCTGGAATGCAGCGCGTTGACGCGGCCGAGATCGAGCGACGCATCGACGAGCGCGTCCGCAAGCGACTTGTCCGACATGGTGACCGGCTCGAACATCAGCTGGCTGGCGAAATCGAGCGAGACGATCTGTTGTCTGAGGCCGGTGGCGAGCGTCTCGAGCGCGATGCCTGCAGCATTCAGCGCCAGCACCAGCCGCAGCCGGCTGACATCGCTCGCCGCATAGCCCTCCGGCCCGGCCTCGATAATCTGAAGCCGCGCCACGGCATCCAGCTGCTCCGCATCGCAACCGGCAAGCGCCGCCAATCTCTCGCGCGACAACGACCCCATGAAGCCCCCAAAACAACCTCAGGTGAAGAAAACCTCTCTTACACCAGATCGCCAAGCGGCTCTATCGCGCGCGCCTACCTCTAAAGGAGGCTTGCGCCGACATTGATGGCGAGCGCCAGGATGGTCGTGTTGAAGAGAAACGACAGCACGGAATGCAGCAGCGTCAGCTTGCGCATGACAGTCGAGCTCGTCGCCACATCCGCCGTCTGCGAGGCGACGCCGATCGTGAAGGAGTAGTAGAGAAAGTCCCAGTAGACGGGCTCGTCCAGTCCTTCGGGAAACTTCAGCCCATCTCCCTTGACGCCGTCGCCATCATCGTCGCCGCCATAGAAGCGGTGCGCGTAGTGCACGGTAAACAGCGTGTGCAGGAAGACCCAGGAGATCAGAATGGTGACGACGGCCGCCAGCGCGCGGCCGAGCGCGACGCTGGGCGCCGCCTCCTTGACCTGATGCAGTTCGAGCCCGATGCCGGCGATGCTGGCAAGGGCTGCCGAGATCGACAGGAACATCAGAAGCGAATCCGAGAAATCAAGATCGGCCGAGCGCTTGCGGATGGTCGCCACGCTCGCCTTCAGCATCCGCCGCCATGTGGCGACGATGAACATCACCGCGGCCACATTCCAGCCGGCCAGAAGATTTCGCGCCGTCACCTCGCGCGTCGTCAGAAGCAGGAAGACCGCGAGGCCGACGAGCACCGCGATCACGAAGATCGCGTGCTTGCGCAGCAACCGAAGGGGACGGCCGCTGCCGCCAGACGTAACCTCTGCCATCAAATGCTCCGCCGCTGCGAGATCACCAACGATATCAGCTTGATACCGGCAAGAGCAATATGGCCTCAGCCGGTCCAGCCGCCATCGACCACATGGATCTGGCCTGTCGTGAACCCGGCCTCGTCCCCGGCGAGATAGGTGACCAGCGCCGCGATCTCCTCGGCGGTGGCGATACGGCCCATCGGCTGGCGGGCGATGAAGTCGCTGAGCGCCTTGTCGTAATCGCCGGTGGCGCGCAGGCGCTCGTGCAGCGAGGGGCTGTCGACGGTGCCCGGGCAGATGGCGTTGGCGCGGATGCCCTTGGCGACGAAGTCGGAAGCGATCGACTTGGTGAGCCCGATCACGGCCGCTTTCGATGCGCTATAGGCAAAGCGGTTCGGCACGCCCTTCACGCTTGATGCCACCGACGCCATGTTGACGATCGAGCCCTTGCCCTTGTCGAGCATGCCGGGAAGGAAGGTGCGGCAGGTCGTATACATCGCCTTGGCGTTGAGGTTGAAGGAGAAGTCCCAGTCCTTTTCCTCGCAATCGAGGATCGAGCCGGCATGCACGAAACCGGCGCAGTTGAAGAGCACGTCGATCGGCCCGATCTCGTCTGCGAAGGCGCGCACCGCGTTCCCGTCGAGCACGTCGAGAACCGTGGTCGTCGCCCCCGCGAGCGTCGAAAGCGACGCCTGGTTGATGTCGGTGGCGTAGACATGCGCGCCGAGCGAAATGAACCGCTCCGCGCTGGCGCGACCGATCCCCTGACCGGCCGCCGTGACGACGACCTTCTTGCCTTCCAGACCGTGGCTCATAATTCCTCCCGTTATGCGTGGCGCTTGCGGCGCATTCATTCATATGCAAACATTATATTCATTATGTCGTCAATGACATTGTCCGACGCCGGACGCTGACACGGGTGGGAGGCCTGTGTCACGCATCGAAAATTCCGGCAAAAGACGAGAGGACGACAGGAAAGCCTGCATGAAGGGGGAGGAACCGCATGCTCTTCGACACACATCTGCACGTCATCGACCGCAATCGCCTGCACTATCCTTGGCTCCCCGACGTGCCGGATCTCGACCGCGACAGCCTCTATGAGCACTATGCCCGCGACGCGCTTCGCTGCGGCATCACCAATGTGCTGCACATGGAAGTCGATGTGTCACGTGATGCGATCGAACAGGAAACGACCTTCATCAAGGAGATCGCCGAGAGACCCAAAAGCCTCGTGCGCGGCGCCATCGCCGCCTGCCGGCCAGAGGAAGATGGCTTTGCTGCCTATCTCGAACGCTGCCTCGCCGACCCCTTCATCAAGGGCTTCCGCCGCGTGCTGCATGTGGCGCCCGACGACACCTCCGAGCGGCCGCTGTTTCGCGAGAACGTCGCGCGGCTCTCCAATACCCGGCTAACCTTCGATCTCTGCGTCTTCCCGCATCAGTTCGAACGCATTCTCGATCTTGTCGACCTCAACCCGGATGTCCGCTTCATCCTCGATCACTGCGCCAATCCGCCGATCAAATCAGGCATGAGCGCCGTCTGGCATCGCGGCATCACCGAATTCTCCCGCCGCCCCAACGTCACCGCCAAGATCTCCGGCGTCATCGCCTATGGCGATCTCGAACGCTGGTCCGTCGAGAGCCTGCGCCCCTATGTCGAGCACACGATCGAAAGCTTCGGCTGGGACCGCGTCGTCTGGGGCAGCGACTGGCCTGTCTGCACGCTCGGCGGCGGATTGACGCCCTGGGTCGCGGCGACGCACGCGCTGACATCGGGTTGCAGCGCCGAGGAGCGGGACAAGCTGTATCAGGGGAATGCGAAGCGGATTTGGGCGGTGGCGTAGCGGAGGTGGGCGACACCATCCCCGCCCCCGCGACGCCCGCCTCGATACGGCAAGCGCCACCCTACCCTCCCTCATTCTCGCCCTTGTGGCGGGAATCCAGCCACGGCGCGTCCGCGCCGTGAATGACCTCTTACGGTAGGCGTGGCAGAAAAGAGTCTTTTCGCCGCGCAGACGCGCGTCGGCTGGATTCCCGCCACAAAGGCGAGAATGAGGGTGGAGGATATTTCGGCTACGAGCATCCAATTGGCCGCCCGCCAAGAAAAGGCCCAAACAAAAAAGGGCGGCGCCACCGGCACCGCCCTTCTTCATTCAAGTACACGTAAAGCCCTTAGGCGGCTGCGAGCTGCAGTTCCTTGGTGACCATGGCGCGCAGCGTGCCGAGGTCCTTGGCGAAGGCGCGGATGCCTTCGGCGAGCTTTTCGGTCGCCATGGCGTCTTCGTTCATCATCCAGCGGAAGGTCTTTTCGTCGACGGCGATCTTGGAGATCGGCTTGGCACCTTCAGGCGACAGCTTGCGCTCGAGCTTGCCCTGGTCGTTCGACAGTTCGTCGAGCAGGTTCGGGGCGATCGTCAGGCGGTCGCAACCGGCCAGTGCTTCGATCTCGCCGGCGCTGCGGAACGAGGCGCCCATGACGATCGTCTTGATGTCGTTGGCCTTGTAGTAGTTGTAGATCTCGCGAACGGAGAGTACGCCCGGATCTTCCTCAGGCGTGAAGTCCTTGCCCGTGGACTTCTTGTACCAGTCGAGGATACGGCCGACGAAGGGCGAGATGAGGAACGCCTTGGCGTCGGCGCAAGCGATCGCCTGGGCCTGCGAGAACAGGAGCGTCAGGTTGCAGTCGATGCCTTCCTTCTGCAGGATTTCGGCGGCGCGAATGCCTTCCCAGGTGGAAGCGAGCTTGATCAGGATGCGATCCTTCTCGATGCCGCGTTCCTTGTAGCCGGCGATGATGCCGTGAGCCTTTTCAACCGACGCCTTGGTGTCGAAGGAGAGGTCGGCGTCGACTTCGGTCGAGACGCGGCCGGGAACGAGCTTGGAGAGCGCTGCACCGACGGAAACGGCGAGACGGTCGGCAACGGCGGAAGCAACGGCTTCGGAATTGCCGCCCTGCTTCTTGCCCCAGGAAACGGCTTCCTTGATCGCGTCGGCGAACATCGGCGTGCCGAGCGCCTTCAAAACGATGCTCGGGTTGGTCGTGCAATCGACCGGCTTCAGGCGGGCAACGGCTTCGATGTCACCGGTGTCGGCGACGACGGTGGTGATCTCGCGGAGTTGGTCAAGCTTGGATGTCATGGTCGCGTGTCCTTTTGACTTGAGCTGCGAGCCGGAGCACTTGAGGTCCGGCGAATGAGGTGATCTACGGATTGCCCGTACTGTCTTTGAAGTCGCTGTCTGTGAAACCGTGCCCGCGCGTTTGGCTTACATCATAAACGTCGGCGAGTACCCCATCGTTCCCGTCTCGGGCTGCCGCAACGACGACGTCCAAGGGCAATCGAGCCCCGGCGCAAGACCGCTGCGATTTGCCATATGCCCGCACAGTGCCTCCTACAATGGACGGAACGACCAGTTACCAAGACTATCGCTATTCCAGGGCCATAATGTCAAGGACATTTGTGCATTTCAATTGACATAAGTGTCACACCGGTCATTATCGCGGCGACAAACCATGCCCTGTCTTGAGCAGGATCTAGGGCGCCTTTGCTTTTGGAGGAGATGTGGTCAAGCTAAAACGCGGCACGCACACCGCCTATTCGGAAGCCTCCTCGCTCAGACTGCGCGCTGCCTGGCTCTATTATAACCAGGGATTGACGCAAAAAGATGTCGCCGAGCAGCTCGGCATCAGCCGCACGACCGTCATCCGGCTGCTCGACGAGGCGATGAAGCGCAGCGAAGTGCAGATCTGGATCAACGATTCGATCGGCGATTGCGTCGAGCTATCGGTGAAGCTGGAGCGCGCCTATGGCCTGGACGAGGCGATCGTGGTGCCGGCACCCGTCACCTCCGATCCGAATGCGCTGGCCAAGAGCGTCGGCCTGGCGCTCGGCCAGTTTCTCTCCGAAGCGATCCCCGACAACTACACGATCGGCGTCGGCTGGGGCCGCACCATGACGGCCTCGCTGTCGAGCTTCCGCCCGCCGCGCCGAGACAATTGCAAGGTCGTCTCGCTGCTCGGCGGCATCGTCGCCGTCCACCAGACCAACCCGATCGACTACACCTGGCGGCTGGCAAGCCAGCTCGGCGCCGAGTGCTACATGTTCCTTGCGCCGCTTCTGGTCGATTCCACTGAGACCAAGCGCAATCTCATCGAAAAGTGCGGCCTCGACACCATCTACCGGCTCGCCGAAACGCTTGATCTCGCCATCGTCAGCTGCGGCGATATCGGCCCGCATTCGACCTCGCTTTCGGAGGGGTGGATCTCCAAGGGCGAATTGCAGGAGCTGATCGATGCCGGCTGCGTCTGCGACACCATGTTCAATTTTCTCGACAAGGACGGCAACACGGTCGATCACTCGATCAACAGCCGGGTGATGTCCGTCGATCTCGATACGCTGAAGAAGGCCAAGCACATCGTGCTCTCCTCCGGCGGCGCCCACCGGGCGGTTGCCATCAGCGCCACCATCAAGCGGATCGGCTGCAACACGCTGATCACAGACGAGAGCGCCGCCCGCGCCCTGATCGAGCTCGCCGACGCCGCCTGACGCACCGGGCGCATCGGCGACATATGTCGCATCATCCAGACGCCGGTCATTTGCGTAAACGCTGCATGACCAAAGCCGCAGACGATGCCTCCACCGACCACACGGAAAGCCCAACCGGCAGATTTATCCTGGCCGGCCTCTACATGATCGCCGGCTGCGCGCACCTGCTCTTCCCAGCCGCGTTCCTGTCGATCACCCCGGATTGGGTTCCCTTCCCGGCCGAGGTGATCGCGCTCACCGGCCTGTGCGAGATTGCCGGCGCGATCGGCCTGACAACTGAACGGTTACGCCATCAGGCCGGCATCTGTCTGGCGCTTTATGCCGTCTGTGTCTTCCCGGCCAACATCAAGCACGCAATTGACGATCTCGGCTCGACCACGGCCACCTTGGGCTGGTGGTATCATCTGCCGCGCCTCGCCCTGCAGCCAGTCATCGTCTGGTGGGCGCTGTTTGCCGGCAAGGTGACGCGCTGGCCATTGCCGGCGTCGCACTGACCTCGGGCCAGCCGACGGAACTGAAACGGCTCGACACGCCGCGACTGGACGGCGCATGATCGTTCTGCGTCAAACCGCCACGTCGTACGCGCCTGGCCATTTGATAATAGCCAAGGGGAGAACTGGCCGTGGGGGCACAGTCAGGAGGCAAGATTTGTCGAAGCGTAGCTTTTCGTTTCCCGTAGCCGATGTCCGGGCCCGCGCGCTCGGCGAAATCCATTCGCGCCCCTATACGCTCATCCCCGTCTCCCGCGTCATCTTCCAGGTCGCTTTTCTCACCGAGGCCAACTTCGCCGCCGACCAGGCGATCCTGAAGGCGCTCTCGCTCGCCCAGGGTATTCCGGCACCCGCCGCAGACACCAGCCACCACACGATGAGCTGGGGCAGCGGCACGCTGCGCTGGGAGCGCCACACGGAATTCTCGACCTATTTCTGGGACACGCCGGCACCGGCGGAATTCGGCGCGGAGATCCCGGTCAATCCTTTCGGCGCCAGCTTCGCGGCACCCGGCCCCTTCATCTCGGGCGTTCGTATCGAGATTCGCCCTGACAGCGAGGATGTCGCCGACGTCATCGCCAATTTCGATCCGACCAGCCTCTGCCAGAGCATGGTGGCCGACAGCCAGGCAACGGTGATTACCGATTTCCGCCAGGACGGCGACGGGCTGACCAAGTTCCTGGTGCTCGACCACGGCATGACGGATGGCGCCCGCGGCATGCTCGCCCAGCGCCTGCTCGATATCGAGACCTATAGGACGCTTGCGATGATGGGCCTGCCGTTGGCGCAGACGCTGTCGCCCGAGATCCGCCAGATCGAGACGAGCTTCACCGCCATCACGCAGGGCATGAAGCAGCATGCGCGCGCTGAAGCCGACGCCACGCTGTCGGAGATCACCCGCCTCGCAGCCGAACTCGAGGCCAATGCTGCCCTCAGCCTCTACCGCTTCGGCGCCAGCCGCGCCTATTACAACATCGTGCTCGAGCGCGTCGCCATGCTGGCCGAGAAGGCGCTCCCCGGCAACGAAACCCTCGGCGCCTTCCTGCAGCGTCGCCTCGCGCCCGCCATGCGCACCTGCCAGTCGGTCGAGGAGCGGCAGGCGGACCTGTCGCGCAAGCTCGCCCGCGCAACCGCCCTTCTGCGCAGCTGGATCGACGTCGAATTGGAAAAGTTCAACACCGAGATCCTGGCCTCGATGGACAAGCGCGCCCATCTGCAGCTGCGCCTGCAGCAGACGGTCGAAGGCCTGTCGGTCGCTGCCATCTCCTATTACGTCATCGGCCTCGTCGGCTACCTCGCCAAGCTTCTGCATGGCGTCGGCGTCGAGATCGCGCCGGAGACGCTGACCGGCGCCGCTGTGCCCTTCGTGGTTCTCGGCGTGTGGCTCACCGTGCGCCGCATTCGCAGCAAACACAGCGACGACCATGTCAAAGAGGCCAACCGCCCCGACGCGCTGAGCTGATCCGAAGGGCCGGCAGCACGCTCGCCTGCCGATCTCTTTCCGCACGCATTTCCGCGTCCGGCCGAAGCGTCATATATCCTTCATGACACGCTGCTTATTTGGCGCCATGAGTGGCCTTGCCGTGCGTGCTTTCATGATATCGTCATGCGGCGCAAAGCTAGGCAGTTCCGCAAGCGTCCGAAGCGACAAATCTGAACAGGGATCGAGATGACCACCATGAGAGGCACGCCTTCAACCGACTGGCTCGAGGCCGAACTGGCCGATACGCTGGATGAAGACTATGAGCTCGAGCTCTCCGAGCCGGCGCTGTCCGAGGAAATCCGCAAGATCTACCGCAAGGCGCATCCGCCATCGATGCCGCGCATCGAATACTTTCGTTCGCTGATCGCACTGCAGTCCGAGCTGATCCGCTTGCAGGATTGGGTCACCTATCACAAGGAAAAGGTGGTCGTGATCTTCGAAGGTCGCGATTCCGCCGGCAAGGGCGGCGTCATCAAGCGCATCACCCAGCGCCTCAACCCGCGCGTCGCCCGCGTCGTGGCGCTTCCGGCTCCGTCGGACCGCGAAAAGTCGCAGTGGTACTTCCAGCGCTACGTGCCGCATCTGCCTGCTGGCGGCGAGATCGTGCTCTTCGACCGCTCCTGGTATAACCGCTCCGGCGTCGAGCGCGTCATGGGCTTTGCCGACGAGGATCAGGTCGAGCAGTTCTTCAACGACGTACCCGAATTCGAACGCATGCTGGTCCGTTCCGGCATCCGCCTCGTCAAATACTGGTTCTCGATCACCGACGAAGAACAGCAGTTGCGCTTCCTCGTGCGCATCCACGATCCGCTGAAGCAGTGGAAGCTGTCGCCGATGGACCTGCAGTCGCGCATCCGCTGGGAAGCCTACACCAAGGCCAAGGAAGAAACCTTCGCCCGCACCAACATCCCGGAAGCTCCGTGGCACATCGTCGAGGGCAACGACAAGAAGCGCGCCCGCCTGAACTGCATCGACCATCTCCTGTCGCAGTTCCCCTACGAAGACGTGCCGCACGAGGAGATCGCCTTGCCCGAGCGCGTGTTCAACCCGGATTACGAGCGCAAGGTCCTGCCACCGGAGTTGTACGTTCCGTCGAAGTATTGATTGGCTAGAGATGTCGGCGGGTGAGGCTCTCATCCGCCGGCTCCATCATAGGCAGCCCATCTAGGCGCGTGCCCGCGCCTTCTGCCCAGCATCGCGGATCAGATCGAAGACCGCCTTAGGCTTGGCTAGGCCGAGTAGTTGTGGCGTCGAGTCGAGGGATGGCATCCAGACTGCCATCGACCGATTGCCGAACAGAGAAACAGATGGCCCGAAGCGGATATCACCCTTTGTGTTGCCGTCACCAACCAGATTGAGTTCCGGCAGACGATCCAACTCGAGCGACGTAAAGCGTGCAAAAGGGGAGGACCGCAAAATGAGTACCCGCTGGTCGGTCACGGCATAGAGGGTGCGGCTACGCAGCCAGGCATCGACGAAAAAGCGGCCAACGGCAAAGAAAATCCCGATGCCGACAAACATTGCGCCCCATAGATAAAAGAACACCGGCGCACCCGTCCGCGTAACCATGACAAGCCAGAAGACCGCGAAAGAGAGCCACACCGCGCTAAACGGGATCATCAGCGCGTCACGGCTGGTAAACATCAGTCCCTGCGCCGGCACGCCGCGCCATAGCACCCGCTCGCCGCGCACCAACCTGGAATTCAAGTCATCAGCAGTCATGCGCCGCTCCCAAACACGCTCCATCGCCAAGATGGTAGAGTGTCAGAATTAACTTTCGACTACAGATGAACCACCATTACGCGCATTTTCCTGCTCAGCAATCGTCGCTTTGAGATAAAGCGCCGGGCGGACTCCTACCCCAACATCTCCGCTTCCGCCTTCAAACCCAGCAACGCCGCCCCAATCAGCCCCGGCTCGACGCGGCATTCGCTGCGCACGACGAGCGGTCGGTCGAATTTGCGGAGGATGCGCTGGCGCACGGCCTTGTCGAGCTCATCCAGCAGCGGTTCCACATTGGAGAGCCCGCCGGCGACGGGGACGATGGTGGCGCCGGTGATGTTGACGGTCAGCGCCAGAGGAGAAGCGAGGAGATCGATGTAGACATCGATCGTGCGCGTCGCCTTTTCCTCGCCGCCCAGCCACTGGCCGATGATCTCCTCGCTGGTGAAGTCGAGGCCGTGCAGCGTCTTGTGCAGGCGTTCCATGCCGCGCGCGCCGCCGACGGAATCGACGCAGCCGCTCTGGCCGCAGCCGCAGGCAAAATGCGGGATCTCGACCGGCGGGTGGCCGGCGCGCAGTGCCGCGATCGGGCCGTGTCCCCATTCGCCGGCAAAGCCGCCCGCCTCGTTTATCAACCGACCGTTGGCTATCACGCCGCCGCCGACGCCGGTGCCGAGGATGACGCCGAGCACGATGCGGTGGCCGCGGCCGGCGCCGAGGCCGGCTTCGGCCATGGCGAAGCAGTCGGCGTCGTTGGCGACCAGCACCGGCACGCCGAGCTCGGCCTGAAGGTCGGCCGCGATGGTGCGCTGGTGGATGCAGGGAATGTTGGCGCAAGTGAGAAGCTGCGTATCGGGATCGACAACACCGGCGATCGAGATCGACAGCAGCGTCGGCGTACCGCCGGCTTCCGCGATGAAGGTTCTGAGCGTATCGACGAAGGCGCCGAAATCATCAAGGGGGGTCGGGCGGCGGCCGAGCGGCGTGATCTCGGTTTCGGAAAGGGCAACGCCGCCCTTGATCGCCGAGCCGCCGATGTCGAAGGAGATGATCATTCGTATTCTGCTTGTTCCAAACGGTTAGAATCTGCTCGCATCGTTCGGTGCGATTTGCAAGCCCAAACCCTGATCAGGCAGGCAGCGTGATGCGGGCCTCGAAGCCTGAATTTTGACCGCTGACGGGAGACATCAGGTCGAGCGTTCCACCCATTTGCGAGACGATGCGGTCAGCGATCGCCAGGCCAAGGCCGGATCCGGACGCGCTGGTACTGCCGCGCCGGAAGCGCTTCTTCAGCGTCGCGATATCGCTCTCCGCTACCAAGGGTCCGCCATTGACGACACGGACGACGCCCTTCTCATCAAGGCTGACATCGACCGGCAGCTCCGGATCACCGTGAACCAGGGCGTTCTCGATGAGGTTGCGCAAGATGATGCCGAAGGCGTCCATATCGGCGTTGCGGACCAGCTTTGTCGCAGGCGCGGCAGTGTAGCGCAGACGACCCTGCGAGCGGCTGTCGCGTTCGTAATCGGTGAAGATCATGTCGAGCACCGGGCGAAGATCCGTGGCCGTGGCGCTGCCGCCGATGCCGGCTTCGGCGCGGGCGAGCTGTAGCAGCTTTTCGGCGAGACGCCCGAGATTGACCAGTGAGCTCTCGACCTGATGGGCGCGGGCCTTGGTTGGTCCTGGCGGCAGCTCCTCGGCAAGACGCTGCGTCTGCGCCAGCGCGCCGGCGATCGGCGTTCTGAGCTCATGGGCGCTGTTGGCGGTGAACTCGCGCTCGGCCTCAAGCGCCGAACGCAGGCGTCCCAGGAGCAGGTTGACGGAGCGAGCGATCGGCTTCAGTTCTTTCGGCAGGCCGGTGCTCTCCAAGGCCGCCAGGTTGCCGCCGTCCTTGGTGCCGATATCCTGGCGCAGCGTATCCAGCGGCTTCAGCGCGCGACCGACGATGAACCAGATCGCGAAGATACTGGCCGGGATGAGTGCGATCAGCGGAATGAGCAGCGTGACCGCGCTTTCGCGCACGGCCTCGCGCCGGTTCTTGAAGCGGTCGGCGACCTGCAGGAAGAGCGTGCCGTCCGAGGTCTTCTCCGTATAGATGCGTGCCGTGTCGCTGTCGTAGAAGCCCGGCTCAAGCGGCGCCGGGAAGGGTTCGGACAGGGCATCGTTGGAGCGCAGCACGATCTTTCCGGATGCATCACGAACCTGATAGGTCAGATATTCCCGGTTGGCGGCCGTATTCAGCATGGCGATGCCATGCGGGTCGCTGATGCCGCGCTGGTCCATATCGTCGAGGATCAGCGCCAGCAGGCGTTCGGTGGTTTCCTGCTGGGCGCTGTCGAAGATCTCGTCGAACTCGTGCTGCATCACGCGGATGCTGAGGCCGATGGCGATGAGCCAGAAAACGACCATCACCGTGGTCAACGCGGTGATGAGCGGGCGGGTGATGCTGCGTTCGCGCTTCATTGTGATCCGAGTGTGTAGCCGATGCCGCGCGCCGTGCGGATGCGATCCTTGCCGATCTTCTTGCGCAGGCGGCTGACATAGACTTCGACCGTATTGCTCTCGATTTCCGAGCCGAAGGCATAGAGCGCCTCCTCGATGCGGTCCTTGGAGACGATCGCGCCGGGCCGCGCGGTCAGGAGGTCAAGCACCGCCCACTCGCGGCTGGTGAGAATGACGGAGGCGCCGTCGACGGAGAGCTTGTGCTGCGGCCGGTTGATTTCGATATCGCCGATCTGCACCACCGGATGAGGGTTGGCGTCGTAGCGGCGGGCGACCGCCATGATCCGGGCTTCCAGCTCGCCCAGGTTGAACGGCTTGACGAGATAGTCGTCGGCGCCGGCGTTCAGTCCCTCGATGCGGTCGGAAATCTGGTCGCGCGCGGTGAGGATGATGACGGGCGCGCGAATGTCGCGGCTGCGCAGCTTGCGCAGGAAATCGACGCCGCTGCCATCGGGAAGATTGAGGTCGAGCAGCACCAATCCATATTCGACCGGACCCGTGGCTGCTTCCGCATCGGCGAGGTTCTTCACCCAATCGACGGCATGGAAGGACGCGGCGACGTGATCGCGCACCGCCTCGCCAATCATCTTGTCGTCCTCAACCAGCAGAATTCGCACGATTTTTCCCTCTGGCGCATAGTTAGCGTGCCGTTTGATGTCAGGTCAAGCATGGCTTCGCGGGCAAAGATGGCGCGGCAATGGCGGGGCTGAGCACCATCCACTGCTTGCGTTGAGGCTAAAATAGATTGTGCAATTTCTCAATGCACTCGACATTTGCCCGAATTTTGTTTTGATCTGGCGCGAACATAGCTTCAACCACATGCTTTGCCGGCGAAAGCCGGCGCAGTCGCGCGCAATGGATAGTCGATGGTGAAAAAGTCCGAAACTTCTGGTCGTCTCGATGACGCGGCGCGCGCCGGCTGGCTCTATTATGTGGCCGGGCGCACGCAGGACGAGATCGCTTCGTCCATGGGGATTTCGCGACAATCGGCGCAGCGGCTGGTGTCGCTTGCCGTGGCCGAGCGGCTGATCAAGGTGCGGCTCGACCACCCGATCGCCGCCTGTCTGGAACTCGCCAACGCCGTGCGCAACAAATACGGGCTGCGGCAGGTGGATATCGTGCCGAGCGATCCGGGCGCGGGTGCCGCGACCGTCGGTATCGCCGAGGCGGCGGCGGCCGAAATCGAGCGCTGGCTGAAGAAGGCCGACCCGATCGTGCTCGCCGTCGGAACCGGGCGAACGCTGAAGGCCGCGGTCGATCAGCTGCCGGCGATCGAATGCATCAACCACCGCATCGTCTCGCTCACCGGCAACATCGCGCCTGATGGTTCGGCCGCCTATTACAACGTCATCTTCAGCATGGCCGATGCCGTCAAGGCGCGGCATTTCCCGATGCCGCTGCCGGTTCTCGTCACCTCTGCCGAAGAGCGCGAAACATTGCATGCCCAGCAGCTGGTGCGCTCGACGCTCGACATGAGCGCGCAGGCCGACGTGACCTTTGTCGGCATCGGCGAACTCGGCATCGACGGACCGCTCTGCGTCGACGGCTTCCTCGAGAAGGGCGAGATGATGGAGTTGATGGACAATGGCGCCGTCGGCGAGATCTGCGGATGGATTTTCGACAGCGAAGGCAGACTGCTCGACAACCCGATCAACGAGCGCGTCGCATCCGCTCCCATCCCCTCACGCGAGACCTCGGTGGTCATTGGCATAGGCAAGGGCAAGCGCAAGATGAAGGCCATCAAGGCGGCCGTGACCGGTCATCAGATCAACGGTTTGATCACCGACGAAGAGGTCGCCGAGTATTTGCTCACATAGTGGGCAAAAATTTATTTCCTTTTTAATCAGTAGGATAGATCATCGTTTCGCGGCTGCAGCAACGATTGGAGCTTGACATTTGTCGCCTGCCATTGAGTAATTGCCCATGAGCAAAGCGAATGCTCGCTAACATCTTCTGGGAGGAAGATCATGACATTTAAAACTTTTCTGCTCGGCGCCTGCTCCGTCCTGGCGTTCGCGGGCATGGCTTCGGCTGAAACGCTGACGATCGCGACCGTCAACAACGGCGACATGGTCCGCATGCAGAAGCTCACGGATGACTTCAAGGCAAAGAACCCCGGCATCGACCTCGAGTGGGTAACGCTCGAAGAAAACGTGCTGCGCCAGAAGGTCACGACCGATATCGCGACCAAGGGCGGCCAGTACGACGTTCTGACGATCGGCAACTACGAAGTTCCGATCTGGGCCAAGCAGGGCTGGCTTCTGCCGCTCGACAACCTCGGCGACAAGTATGACGCCAAGGATCTGCTGCCCGCGATCAGCGCAGCGCTGACCGTCGACAACAAGCTCTACGCCGTGCCGTTCTACGGCGAAAGCGCGATGATCATGTACCGCACCGACCTCTTCGAAAAGGCCGGCCTGAAGATGCCCGACGCGCCGACCTGGGACTTCATCGCCGATGCGGCGAAGAAGATCACCGACAAGGACAAGGAAGTCTACGGCATGTGCCTTCGCGGCAAGGCCGGCTGGGGTGAGAACATGGCGTTCGTCACCGCACTCGACAACTCCTTCGGCGGCCGCTGGTTCGACGAAAACTGGAAGCCCCAGTTCGACAGCCCGGAATGGAAGGAAGCACTTGGCTTCTACGTCAACCTGATGAAGGAAGCCGGCCCTCCCGGTGCATCCTCGAACGGCTTCAACGAGAACCTGGCGCTCTTCCAGACCGGCAAGTGCGGCATGTGGATCGACGCGACGGTCGCCGCTTCGTTCGTCTCCAACCCGAAGGAATCGAAGGTTGCCGACAAGGTCGGTTACGCTCTGTTCCCGACCAAGGGCGAGATGAAGAACCACGGCAACTGGCTGTGGTCCTGGAACCTCGCAATCCCGGCGACGTCCACCAAGGCTGAAGCCGCGCAGAAGTTCGTCGCCTGGGCGACCGACAAGGCTTACGGCGAACTGGTCGCAAGCAAGGAAGGCTGGGCAAACGTTCCTCCGGGCACGCGCACCTCGCTCTACGAAAACGCCGACTACCAGAAGGCCGCTCCGTTCGCCGCCAAGACGCTTGATGCGATGAAGGCAGCCGACACGCAGAAGCCCACCGTCAAGCCGGTGCCTTACACCGGTGGACAGTTCGTCGCGATCCCTGAGTTCCAGGGCATCGGTACGGCCGTCGGCCAGCAGTTCTCGGCAGCTGTCGCCGGTCAGATCTCCGTCGATCAGGCCCTGCAGAGCGCTCAGCAGCTGACGACCCGCGAAATGACGAAGGCTGGTTACCCCAAGTAAGCCTCCCGAGACATGCGGCGTGCACTTGCACGCCGCACCCCTAGGCCGCCGAATTGCCCGAACTGCATCGGCGGCCCTTTTTGTCACTTTTTGTCCCTGGGCCTTGCAGCCATCCGCTTTCAGAAAAGACGGTGAACCATGGCAACGTTACACACCCGCTCCGCGGCGCGCATGATGATGGCACCTTCGGTGCTCCTGCTCTTTGCGTGGATGATCGTCCCGCTCGTGATGACGATCTACTTCTCGTTCATCGACTACAATCTGTTGATGCCGAGCGACAATCGCTTCCTCGGCTTCCTCAATTACGAATTCTTCCTGACGGACCCGGCCTTCTTCGACGCGTTGATCAATACGCTCGTGCTGGTCTTGAGCGTCCTCGTCATCACCATCGTCGGCGGCATCGCGCTGGCGCTTCTGCTCGACCAGCCGATGTTCGGTCAGGGGATCGTGCGCATTCTCGTGATCGCGCCGTTCTTCATCATGCCGACCGTTGCCGCGCTGGTGTGGAAGAACATGTTCATGAACCCGGTCAACGGGTTGTTCGCCTATATCTGGCGCCTGTTCGGCGCGCAGCCGGTCGATTGGCTCGCCAACATGCCGCTGTTTTCGATCATCCTGATCGTCGCCTGGCAGTGGCTTCCCTTCGCCACGCTGATCCTCTTGACCGCGCTGCAGTCGCTGTCGGAAGAGCAGAAGGAAGCGGCCGAGATGGATGGCGCGGGCTTCTTCTCGCAGTTCGTCTACATCATCCTGCCGCACATGGCGCGCGCGATCACCGTCGTCATCCTGATCGAGACGATCTTCCTTCTGTCGGTCTTCGCCGAAATCCTCGTCACCACCAATGGCGGCCCCGGCACGAGCAGCACGAACCTGACCTACCTCGTCTATAACAGGGCACTCCTGCAGTTCGACATCGGCGGCGCTTCGGCGGGCGGTATCATCGCTGTCATCCTCGCCAATATCGTTGCTATCTTCCTCGTCCGCATCGTCGGCAAGAACCTGGAGACTTGAGATGGCCAGACGCATCACAACCCAGCGCAAGGTGATCGTCACGGCGGTCGCCTGGACCATCGGCATCGTGCTCTTCTTCCCGATCCTGTGGACCTTTCTGACGAGCTTCAAGTCGGAAGCCGACGCCATCGCATCGCCGCCGCAGTTCCTCTTCTTCCACTGGACGACGGAGAACTATCTGGAGGTGCAGAGCCGATCGAACTACTTCAGCCACTTCCTGAACTCGGTGATCATCTCCTTCGGTTCGACGCTGCTCGGCCTGATCATCGCGGTCCCGTCCGCCTGGGCGATGGCGTTTTCGCCGACCAAGCGGACCAAGGACGTGTTGATGTGGATGCTGTCGACGAAGATGATGCCGGCAGTCGGCGCGTTGATCCCGATCTATCTGTTGTTCCGCAACACCGGCCTGCTCGACAGCCGCATCGGCCTCGTCGTGGTGCTGATGCTGATCAACCTGCCGATCATCATTTGGATGCTCTACACCTACTTCAAGGAAATCCCCGGCGAGATCCTTGAGGCGGCGCGCATGGATGGCGCCTCGCTCAGCAAGGAAATCATCTACGTGCTGACGCCGATGGCGGTGCCAGGTATCGCCTCGACGCTTCTTCTCAACATCATCCTGTCCTGGAACGAAGCCTTCTGGACGCTCAACCTCACGGCCTCCAAGGCTGCGCCGCTGACGACGTTCATCGCTTCCTATTCCAGCCCGGAAGGACTTTTCTACGCCAAGCTTTCGGCAGCATCGACCATGGCAATCGCCCCGATCCTGATCCTCGGCTGGTTCAGCCAGAAACAACTCGTCCGCGGCCTGACGTTCGGCGCGGTGAAATAAGAAACAAGGGAGAGAAACATGGGCAGCATTACCCTTCAGAAAGTTTCGAAGGTCTTCGGCGAAGCCAAGGTCATCCCTTCGATCGATCTCGAAATCAAGGACGGCGAGTTCGTCGTCTTCGTCGGCCCGTCGGGCTGCGGCAAGTCCACGCTGCTGCGTCTGATCGCAGGCCTTGAGGATGTCAGCGGCGGCAAGATCGTCATCGACGGCAAGGACGCCACCGAGAGCGCGCCGTCCGAACGCCGGCTCGCCATGGTGTTCCAGTCCTACGCGCTCTACCCGCATATGAGCGTGCGCAGCAACATCGCCTTCCCGCTGAAGATGGCGGGCATGGCCAAGCCCGAGATCGACAAGAAGGTGGCGGACGCAGCCCGCGTCCTCAACCTCACCGACTATCTCGACCGCAAGCCGCGTGCGCTCTCGGGCGGCCAGCGCCAGCGTGTCGCGATCGGCCGCGCCATCGTGCGTCAGCCCTCGGCCTTCCTGTTTGACGAACCTTTGTCGAACCTCGATGCGGCGTTGCGCGTCAACATGCGCCTCGAGATCAGCGAACTGCACCAGCAGCTGAAGACGACGATGATCTACGTCACCCACGACCAGGTCGAAGCCATGACCATGGCCGACAAGATCGTGGTGCTGAACCGCGGCAACATCGAGCAGGTCGGCTCGCCGATGGAGCTCTACTCCAAGCCGCGCAACCTCTTCGTCGCCGGCTTCATCGGCTCGCCGAAGATGAACTTCGTGCCGCAGGGCTCGCAGACGCTCGGCGTGCGCCCGGAGCATGTCCAGCTCTCGATGGAGAGCGGCGAGTGGAAGGGCAGGGTCGTGGTCGCCGAACATCTCGGCTCCGACACCTTCCTGCATGTCGACGTCGAGGGCATCGGCCAGATGACGGCGCGCGGTGATGGCAACTTCCCGGCCAAGGCCGGCGACACCGTCTACCTGACACCAGACAAGACCCGCATTCACAAGTTCAATGAGCAGGGCCTCGCCATCTAACGAGGCATCCGGGGTGGGGAAGAGCGCGCGTGCCGGACGAGGTGCCCGGCGCGCCAGTACCGGGGTCGTCAGACCCTGAAGACCTTCAAGAGGACTGAGACATGACGTGCAAACTATCGCTGGCAACGCTTTCCGACGCGGCAAAGACAGCCGCTGTACCGGCCTATGAGCGGGCGTCGCTGAAGGCGGGCATCGTGCACTTCGGCGTCGGCAACTTCCACCGCGCCCACCAGGCAATCTATCTCGACGACCTGTTCAACAAGGGCGAGGCTCACGACTGGGCAATCATCGGCGCCGGCATCCTGCCGTCCGATGCCGCCATGCGTGACAAGCTCGCCGCCCAGGACTTCCTGACCACCGTCGTCGAGCAGGACAACAACAAGACCTCGGCGCGTGTCACCGCGCCGATGATCGATATCCTGCCGGTTGGCGATGCCAAGACCATCATCGCCAAGCTCGCGGATCCCGAGATCCGCATCGTCTCGATGACAATCACCGAGGGCGGCTACTTCATCGACGCATCCGGCAAGTTCAATCCCGCGCATCCGGCAATCGCCGCTGACGGCAAGAACCCCGCTGATCCGAAGACCGTCTTCGGCCTGATCGTCGCCGGTCTCAAGGCGCGCAAGGACAAGGGCCTCGTGCCGTTCACCGTCATGTCGTGCGATAACATTCCGCACAACGGCGTCGTCACCCGCAACGCCGTGGTCGGCACCGCGGCGCTTTCGGATTCCGTCTTCGCCGAGTGGATCAAGGCCAATGTCGCCTTCCCGAACGCCATGGTGGACCGCATCACGCCGGCCACCGGCCAGCGCGAGATCGATCTTCTGAAGGACGTCTTCGATATCGAGGACAACTGGCCCGTCTATTGCGAAGAGTTCAAGCAGTGGGTGCTGGAAGACAAGTTCACCGCCGGTCGTCCGGCGCTGGAGAATGTCGGCGTCACCTTCGTGTCCGATGTCACGCCCTACGAGCACATGAAGATCCGCATCCTCAACGGCGGCCATGCGGCGATCGCTTACCCGGCGGCGCTGATGGACATCCACTTCGTGCACGACTCGATGGAAGATCCGCTGATCCGCGCCTTCCTCGCCAAGCTCGAGAAGGACGAGATCATCCCGATCGTGCCGCCGGTGCCGAACACTTCGCTGACGGATTACTTCGCGCTGATCGAGCACCGCCTGCTCAACCCGAAGATCGCCGACACCATCCCGCGCCTGGCGCAGGACGGCTCTAACCGCCAGCCGAAGTTCATCCTGCCGTCCACGCTCGACAACCTGAACCAGGGCCGCGACGTGATCGGCCTGTCGCTCGTGTCGGCTTTGTGGTGCCGCTACTTCGCCGGCAAGACAGATACCGGCCAGGACATCGTTTTCAACGATGCCAGCGCCGATCGGTTGCATGCCGCCGCGATCAAGGCCAAGGACGACCCGATGGCGTTCCTTGCCTTGGACGACATCTTCGGCGAGGTCGCCAAGTCGGAGCTCTTCCGCAAGCGCTTCGCGCACGCGCTGAAGACGCTGTGGGAAAAGGGCACGCGCGAGACGCTGCAGCTTTACCTCGACAACAAGCTCGCGGCATAAGCATCAGGCGGCGGGCGTTCCCCGCCGCTATCCACCCACCTCTGCCTGCAATGTCTTGAACCCTGATTGGATGTGTCATGGCTGATGCTGAAACACGGCTTGTGATCTTCGACTGCGACGGTGTCCTCGTCGACAGCGAGCCGATCTCCGTCACCGTTCTCGTCAAGGCCATGAACGATCTCAACGTGCCGATCACCGAGGACGAGGTGTATGGCCGCTTTCTCGGGCGCAGCCTCGCGACCGTGATCGAGACGATGAAGACGGAATATAACGTCCATCCCGGCGAAGCCTTTCTGGAGCAGATCCGCACCGATCTCTACGCGCGCTTCCGCACCGAGCTGAAGCCGATCGCAGGCATCGCGGATACGATCGACGCGCTCGACATCCCCTGCTGCGTCGCCTCGTCGAGCCAGGTCGAACGCATCCGCCTGTCACTCACCGTCACCGGGCTGATCGACCGGCTGCCCAATATCTTCAGCGCCTCGATGGTGAAGAACGGCAAGCCGGCGCCGGATCTGTTTCTGCATGCGGCAAGCCAGATGCAGGTCGATCCCGCTAACTGCGTGGTGATCGAGGACAGCCCCGCCGGCATCGAGGCCGCAAAGGCCGCGGGCATGACCGTGTTTGCCTTCACCGGCGGCTCACATGCCAATTTCGCCGGCTATCGCGACGAGCTTGACCGCCTTTCCCCCGACGCTACGTTTGACGTCATGCCGGATTTGATCCACCTTATCAAAAAACATCAGCGGGACGGGAACGACCTTTAATGCCTCAGCATGTGGTTGCTGTTGATATCGGCACGGGCAGCGCACGCGCCGGCGTCTTCGATGCGCACGGCCAGCTGCTGGGCAAGGCCGATCATCCGATCATCATGAACCGGCCCCGCGAAAACCACGCCGAGCACGATTCCGAGGATATATGGTCGGCGGTGTGCATCGCCGTGCGCCGTGCGATGGAGCAATCGGGCGCCGCACCCGAGAGCGTCGGCGCGATCGGTTTCGACGGCACCTGCTCGCTTGTGGTTCGGGATATCGATGGCGGGCAGATCAGCGTGTCGACGGGCGGCGAGCGCCGGTTCGACACCATCGTCTGGCTCGATCACCGGGCGCTGAAGGAAGCGGATTTCTGCACGGCGACCGGCCACGAGGTGCTGGAGCATTCCGGGCATTTCATGTCGCCCGAGATGGAAATGCCGAAGCTGATGTGGCTGAAGAAGAAGCTGCCCGGCACATGGGCGAATACCGGCTATCTCTTCGACCTCGCCGATTTCATGACCTGGAAATCCACCGGCTCGCTTGCGCGGTCACGCTGCACGCTGACGTCCAAGTGGAACTATCTGGCCCATCTCAAGGATGGCTGGCGCAAGGATTTTCTCGAGCAGATCGGCCTCGATGACCTGCAGGCGCGCGGGCGGCTGCCTGACGACACCGTTGCTGTCGGCGGCAGCGTCGGCACGCTGACGAAGGAGGCGGCCTCGGCGCTCGGTCTCACCACGGCCTGTCACGTCTCCGCCGGCATGATCGACGCTTATGCCGGCGCGCTCGGAACGCTCGGCGGCGACGCGCATGATCCGGAACGGCTGGAACGGCAGCTGGCGCTGATCGCCGGCACATCGAGCTGCATCGTCTCGTTTTCGCGCAAGCGACGCCCGAGCCACGGCATGTGGGGCCCCTATTACGAAGCCGTTTTCCCCGGCACCTGGCTTGTCGAGGCCGGGCAGTCGGCGACGGGGGCTCTGCTCGACCATGTCGTCCGGATGCATGCGGCCGGTGGCGAGCCGACGGCAGCGTTGCATCAGAAGATCGTGTCGCGGATATCGCAGCTGCGTGCGGAAGAGGGCGATGCCTTCGGCGCCAGGATTTTCGTGCTGCCCGATTTCCACGGCAACCGATCGCCGCTTGCCGACCCGCACGCGGTCGGCACTGTCAGCGGGCTGACGCTCGACACATCGTTCGACGGGCTCTGCGCGCTCTACTGGCGCACCGGCGTGGCGATCGCGCTCGGCATCCGCCATATCCTCGAGCGGATGAAGGAATATGGCTACGCGCCCGACACGCTGCATGTGGCGGGCGGGCATGTGAAGAACCCTGTGCTGATGGAACTCTACTCGGATGCGACCGGCTGCAAGGTCGTGGTGCCGAAGATGAACGAGGCGGTACTTCTCGGCACCGCGATGGCGGCCTCAGTCGCCTGCGGCCTGCATACTGATCTCGCCACGGCGGGTTCGGCCATGTATCCCGGCGGCGACGTGCATGTTCCCGACGAGAGCAAGCGCGCGCTTTACGATCGCGATTATCGCCGGCTGCTCGCCATGTATCGCCATCGCGCCGAGCTCGAGGCAATGGAATAGCTTCCAGATCGCTACCGGTTGGGCTCTTCGCCCAGCATGACGCTGAACTCGGTCATGCGGCTCGCACGCGCGACGGCCTCGTCACCGACGGCGCTGACAACCGCCGACGACAGACAATCGAGAAGCGCGATCACCGGCGGCAGGTTGTCCTGTTCTCCCGGCCGGGTCGGGGGGAGCGGCAGGATGAGATTGGCCTGGTCGAGCACCCAATTGGCGCTCTGGGCGCTGATGAGCACGACCTTGTATCCATAGCGCCGGGCAATGCGAGCAAGCAGGCGGGCCTTCTTGAAGCGCTGGCTATCGATGATCACAAGCAGCGCGCCTTCGCCGCTGACGCGCGCGAAGAGCTCGGCGAACCGGTTTCCGCTGCCGTCGAGCGCATGCACGCCATCGCGTGCTTGCGTTAGGCGCTGGCTGAAATGCGTGGCGAAGCTCGCCTGCGAGACATGGGTGGCGATGAACACCTCGCTTGCCGCGCGGATCATCGCCACGGCGTCGCTCCAGTGCTGCTGTCCGGTGAGATGATAGATGTGATGGAGCGCCTGGATCTGCTCGGCGACCAGCACGGCGAGCGGCTTGCCATCGGCGGCATCGACCTGCAGTTCCGACATCGAGGCCTGCATCTGCGTGGCCGAGACACCGGCGACGTCGCGGATCTGCACCTTGACGCTATCGAGCCCCTGATAGCCCAGCGCCCGCAGGAAGCGGCCGACGGTCATCGGGCTCAGGTCCAGCCGGTCGGCCACCGAGGCTGCCGTTTCGAACGGAAGATCACTCAAGTGTTCGGTGAAATATTTCGCGATGCGACGTTCGGCGGGCGTGCCGGATTTCGCGTATTGGCGGAGCTTCTGAACAAAGTCTTCCACGGCAGCTGTCCCGATTTTGGGTGATGTTTCCTGTCTGCTTGAAACAAATCCTTGCGTCCGCAAATATTCGGAGCGCCCTGCAAGTAATCTTAGATGCTGATTTAAATATATATTATGAAAGGCTTTTGAACAACAATTCCCTCAATCCGGCGAAATAATTTCAGCCTTGCCGTTCAAAGATCAGATTCCTACATCATCGCCACAACCGGAGACGTCACCATGATCCTCGAAGCGGCGCGCCTTTCCATCACCAATCTTTTCGCCCCGGAAACGCGATCGGTGTTCTGGAAAGTGCTCGGGCTGACCGTGCTCGCGCTGATCGGCCTGTGGATGGCGCTGCGCAGCGCCTTCATGGCTTTCGTCTTTCCCTGGATCGCCAGCTTCTTTCCCGCGATGCCCGATTGGGCTGGCTGGCTCGGCTTCGTCTTCGCCATCATGGCGGGGATCGGGCTGGCGTTGGGGCTGGCACTTCTGCTGTCGCCGGTCACCGCGCTGATCGCCGGCTTGTTTCTCGACGATGTGGCCGACGTCGTGGAAAAGCGCGATTATCCTGAAGACGTGCCGGGCACCGCCATGCCGCTTGGCCCGGCCATGCTGAGCTCGATCAAGTTCCTCGGCGTCGTCATCGTCGGCAATATCGTGGCGCTGTTCCTGCTGTTCATCCCCGGCGTCAATCTCGTCGCGTTCTTYCTGGTCAACGGCTATCTGCTCGGCCGGGAATTCTTCGAGTTCGCCGCCATGCGCTTCAGGCCACCGGCCGAAGCGCGGCTCTTCCGCCAGAAACATGCGCCGACGGTGTTTCTCGCCGGTCTGGTGATCACCGCCTTCCTGGCCATCCCGATCGTCAACCTGCTGACGCCGCTGTTTGCCGCGGGCATGATGGTGCATCTGCACAAGCTGCTCTCGCGCAAGGAACTCGGCGTTCGGGTCTAGTCCTTAGTCAACGACTTCGCCGATCACCTGCGGCGGCAGCTCGACCAGCGGCGCCGGGATGTCGCAGCTCTTTTCGGGCGAGCGACAGAGATCGGCGATGACGCAGTGTTCGCATTCGGCGCGGCGGGCCTTGCAGGTGTAGCGGCCGTGCAGGATCAGCCAGTGATGGGCGTGGTAGAGGTAGTGCTTCGGCACCACCTTCATCAGGCGCTCCTCCACCTCGTCGGGCGTCTTGCCCGGCGCCAGCCTGATGCGGTTGGCGATGCGGAAGATATGGGTATCAACAGCCATGGTCGCCTGGCCGAAGGCCATGGAGAGCACGACATTGGCGGTCTTGCGGCCGACACCCGGCAGCATCACCAGCTCGTCGCGCGTCTGAGGCACCACGCCGCCGAAGACATCGACCAGCATGCGCGACAGCGCGATCACGTTCTTCGCCTTGTTGCGGTAGAGCCCGATCGTCTTGATGTAATCGCGCACCTTCTCCTCGCCGAGATCGAGCATCTTCTGGGGCGTATCGGCGACCTTGAAGAGCGCGCGCGTCGCCTTGTTGACCCCGGCATCGGTCGCCTGCGCCGAGAGCGCCACGGCGACGACGAGCGTGAACGGATTGGAGTGCTCCAGCTCGCCCTTCGGCTCCGGCCGCTGCACGGAGAAGCGGCGGAACATCTCCTCGCGCTCGGCCTCGCTATAGACGGAGCGGACGCTCGCCTTCTTCTTGCGGCGAACGACGGTTTTTTCGGGCTGCGACGATGTGGCGGAGGATTTGAGTTTCGGACTGGACATGGACAATCTATACTCGGCAGCCATGATGGAAAGCAACGCCGACAGCGGTGGTCAGCAGGCGGTTTTGGACCAGCCCGTATTTTCAGCCGAGCTCTTTCCCCACCGGTCTCTCGGCCGCAAGGGGTTCAGGGTGCTCCTGCTGCTGTCGGGCGGCGTTTGCCTGCTTTACGGCCTGTTCTTCATCGCTACCGGCGCCTGGCCGATCGGCTTCTTCTTCGGCCTCGATTTCCTGCTGCTCTACGGCGCCTTCCGGCTGAACTACCGCTCGGCCAGGGCACGCGAGATGGTGACGGTGTCGCGCACCGATATCGCGGTCCGCAAGATCGCGCCTTCGGGGCGTATGGTCGAGCATCACTTCAATCCGTTCTGGACGCGCTTTTCGGTGCGCCGCCACGACGAGATCGGCATCCTCTCCATGCATATCTACGGACAAGGGCGGGCGACGGATATCGGAGGCTTTCTCAATCCCGATGACCGCGAGAGCTTCGCCAAGGCGTTCAAGCGGGCGCTGGCGACAGTCAAGCAGCGTATCTGATAATCATCTAATTCTGGCGCAAGAATCGGGTGGCTTGAGCGATGCCGCTTGACTATCTCCTTGTGACAAGGAGAAAGATCATGAACATGGTAGCCAAGCTGAACCAAGACATCACGCCCGATGGTCCCGACTACGAGACCGTCCGCCAGGTGATCGAGCTGATCACCGAGGATTACCGTGAGCAGCCGTCGCTGGAAGCGATCGCCATGCGTCTCAATCAATCGCCGACGCAGCTGCAAAAGACCTTCACCCGCTGGGCCGGCCTTTCGCCCAAGGCCTTCCTGCAGGCGGTGACGCTCGATCATGCCAAGCGGCTGCTGCGCAAGGAGGAGCTCCCCTTGCTGGAGACCTCCTTCGAGGTCGGTCTATCAGGCCCCGGCCGGCTGCACGATCTCTTCGTCACGCATGAGGCGATGTCTCCCGGCGAATGGAAGGCACGCGGCGGCGGGCTGACGATCCGCTACGGCTTCCACCCGTCGCCCTTCGGCATCGCGCTGGTCATGGCGACCGACCGCGGCCTGGCCGGCCTTGCCTTCGCCGACATCGGCGGCGAGGCCGCCTGTCTGGAGGACATGACCTGCCGCTGGCCGAACGCCGAGTATGTCGAGGACCGCGAGGCGACGGTCGGTTACGCCGCGCGCATATTCGAGCCGGGCCGCTGGACGTCGGAGCAGCCGTTGCGCGTGGTGCTTATTGGTACCGATTTCCAGGTCCAGGTCTGGGAGAGCCTGCTGAAGATCCCCTTCGGCAAGGCCGTCACCTATAGCGACATCGCCAGCGATATCGGTCGCCCGACGGCGATGCGGGCGGTGGGGGCAGCGGTGGGTGCCAACCCGATCTCCTTCGTGGTGCCGTGTCATCGGGCGCTCGGCAAGAGCGGCGCGCTGACGGGCTATCACTGGGGGCTGACGCGCAAGCGTGCGATGCTGGGCTGGGAGTCGGCGCACGCTTGACGGCTGCTAGGGCACGGCTATCGATAGGTCAGCGGGTGAGGCCCCTCATCCGACCCTTCGGGCCACCTTCTCCCCGCTGGGGAGAAGGTGAGATCGGAGCGAGCGGCCTGCCACAGGTCTCTTCTCCCCAACGGGGAGAAGGTGCCGGCAGGCGGATGAGGGGGCCTCACCCTCACTTCTCAATTAATAACCCTATACAAAAACGACGCGGCTCTCACCGCGCCGTCTGCATGTTCACTCCGCCGCAATCGCCGGCGGATGCCGGTGATCCACCGCGTCATCCTCACCGGACGAGACAGCCTCATCCTCCTTGCCCTTCGGCTCCTTGTCGAAGAACAGAGCATAGGCCGCAGGCAGCACCAGGATGGTCAGCACGGTGGCGACCAGGATGCCGCCCATCATGGCGTAGGCGAGCGGACCCCAGAAGACACCGCGCGAGATCGGGATCAGCGCGAGGACAGCCGTCAAAGCCGTCAGCATGATCGGACGGAAACGGCGCACGGCCGCGCCGACGATCGCTTCCTGCCGGTGCATCCCCGCCTTGATGTCCTGGTCGATCTGGTCGATCAGGATGATCGAGTTGCGGATGATGATGCCGAGCAGCGCGATCACGCCAAGGATCGCGACGAAGCCGAAGGGCGCGCCGGAGATCAGGAGGGCTGCTGCGGCACCGATGATCCCGAGCGGACCAGTCGCCAACACCAGCATCGCCTTGCCGAAATGCTGCAGCTGCGCCATCAGGAGAAGCACGATGACGACAAGCATGATCGGCGCCTTGGCGGCGATCGAGGCCTGGCTTTCGGCGGAATCCTCCGCACCGCCCTGGATCTCGACCTTGTAGCCGGCAGGCAGGCTGTCGCGCAGCGGCTGCAGATCGGCATACATCTTCATGACCACGTCGTTCGACTGCACGTCGTCAGGCAGCGTTGCGCGCACGCTGATCGTCGGCAGGCGGTCGCGCCGCCATTCGATGCCCTGCTCGAGCACCGGCACCACCTTGGCGATCTGCGAGACCGGCACGAAGCCGCCGAAATCCGTCGGCACGTAGACCGAGTTGACGGCCGACAGCAGCGAACGATTGGCTTCCGGCTCGCGGGCGACGATCGACACAGTTTCCTCGCCATCGCGGAAATCGTCGAGCGGAGCCCCGGACATCGCCGTCTGCAGCATCTGGCGGACGCGTTGCGAGGTGACGCCGAGCGCACGGGCGCGGTCCTGGTCGATCACCAGCTTCATCGCCGGCACCTGCTCCAGCCAATCGTCGTGGATGGCGCCGAGCAGCGGGTTTTCCTGGAACTTCGCCTTCACCTGGTCGGCGATCTTGCGGACTTCCTGGCGATCCGGACCCATGACGCGCATCTGCACCGGCCAGCCGGTCGGCGGACCAAGGAAGAGGCGGTCGACCTTGCCGCGGATATCGGGGAAGTCTTCGGCTAGAATGGTCCTGAGCTTGACGATCAGCCGTTCGCGGGCCGGCTCGTCATTGGCCATGATCAGAAGCTGCGCGAAGTTCGGGTTCGGAAGCTGCTGGTCGAGCGGCAGGAAGAAGCGCGGCGCGCCCTCGCCGATATAGGTGGCGACGAACTTCTTGTCCTTGTCGTCCATGATCTTGGCTTCGAGCGCCTTCGACTGCGTCTCCACTTCCTTGATGCTGGTACCCTCGGGCAGCCAGAGATCGACGAGGATTTCGGGACGCGAGGACTGCGGGAAGAAGTTCTGTGGAATGAACTGGAAGGCCCAGAGGCTGGTGGCAAAGGTCACCAGCGTCATGGCAACGACGATGATGCGATGACGCACCGCCCAGCCGACCGTCGACCGCAGCCGGCGATAGAAGCTGGTGTCGAAGGCATCATGATGTGCGCCGCCCGCATGCTTGCGCTGCTTCAGGATCATGTAGCCGAGCCACGGCGTGAAATAGACCGCGACGAACCACGAGACCACGAGCGCGATACCGACGACGTAGAACAGCGTGCGCACGTATTCCCCGGCCGTGGACGCCGCGAAGCCGACCGGAATGAACCCGGCCGTGGTGATCAGCGTGCCCGTCAGCATCGGGAAGGCGGTGGACGAATAGGCGAAACTCGCCGCCTCGATCTTCACGAGCCCTTCCTCGAGCTTTCGCTCCATCAACTCGACCACGATCATCGCGTCGTCGACAAGCAGCCCGAGCGCGATGATCAACGCGCCCAGCGAAATGCGCTGCAGGTCGATGCCAAGCTCGTACATGATGGCGAAGGTCGCGGCCAGCACAAGCGGAATGGCGATGGCGATGACGAGGCCCGAACGCCAGCCGATCGACAGGAATGAGACGACGAGAACGATGGCCAGCGCTTCACCCAGCGCATGCATGAACTCGCTGACCGCATCGGTGACGACATCCGGCTGGTTGGAGATCTGGTCGACCGAAACACCGTAAGGCAGCGATTCCTCGAAGCGCTTGTAGGTCGCTTCGACATCCTTGCCGACATCGGTGACCTTGTAGCCCTTGGCCATGACGACGCCGACCTGGACGCTCTCATGACCATTGAAGCGGTATTTGCGCTGATAGGGATCTTCGAGCCCGGAATAGACGGTGGCGATATCGCCGAGACGCGTCACCTGATTGCCGGCCTTGAGCCGGAGCTCGCGGATATCGGCGGCCTTGGTCACGTCGCCCTCGACGRCAATGCGCACCGAGCGCGTGCCGGTATCGACGGAGCCGGCTGGATCGACACTGTTCTGGCCCTTGATGGCGTTCTGCAGGTCGACGATCGTCAGGCCGCGTTCGGCCAGCGCCTGCGAGGACACGTCGATGAAGATCTTCTCCGGCTGATCGCCGATGATCACGGCCTTCTCGACACCCGGCGTCGTCAACAGCATGTCGCGCGCCTGGATCGCGAACTTCTTCAGCTCCGGATAGCTGTAGCCATTACCGCTGATCGATTGCAGCGTGATGAAGGTATCGCCGAATTCGTCGTTGAAATAGGGACCGAGCAGGCCGGATGGCAGCTCGTTGGAGATATCACCGACCTTCTTGCGCACCTGGTAGAAGGCGTCGGCGACGTCAGCCCCGTTGGTATCGCCCTTGATCTGCAGCGTGATGACGGCCGAACCGGCGCGCGTATAGGATTTCACCCAGTCGATATGCGGGGTTTCCTGCAGCTTGCGCTCGATCTTGTTGACCACCTGGTCCTGCATCTCCTGGATCGAGGCGCCCGGCCACACGGCCTGCACGACCATGACGCGGAAGGTGAAATCGGGGTCTTCCTTCTGTCCCATCCGCATCAGCCCGAGCACGCCGGTGATGAGGATCAGGCCGAACAGGAAGCGCGCGATGCTCGGATGGCCGATTGCCCAGCGCGACAGGTTGAAGGGCTTCTTCTCGGTGGTGGAGTTGTCCATTGTCCCGTTCCCTCTCCTGACCGCTTAGCGAACGACGTCGCCGGTCTCGGCCGCAGTCTCAGTGGATGCCGACTGCTGGCCCGGCAGCTTGACCTTGAGATTGTCGGTCATGAACTGCGTGCCGGCGGCAACCACGAGATCGCCGGTCTTCAACCCGTCGGCGATATTGACGCCGTCGCCGGTGAAATCGGCGATCGTGACGTCGCGGGCATGCACGGTCTGTTGGTCGCGATCGACCACCCAGACGATCTTCTTGCCGTCCTTCTCGGCAAGCGCCGCGAGCGGGATGGAGACGTGGGTGTTGGCATTGCTGACGCTGGCCTCGATCGTCGCCGTCATGCCGAGCAGGACGCGGTCGTCATGCGGCAGGCTCACACGAACGGCAAACGTGCGCGACTGCGCATCCGCGCTGCCGGAGACCTCACGCACCTTGCCGTCGAGCACCAGCTTGGCCGAAGACCAGAAGCTCGCCTTGACCGTCTTGCCCGGCTTGAACTCGGCGATGTCGTTCTCAGGCACCGCGATCTGCACTTCCTTTTCGCCGTCGAGCGCGACAGTCGCAACAGGCGTGCCGGCGGCAACGACCGTGCCGGTGTCGGCACTGATCGCTGTCACGATGCCACTCTGGTCGGCCTTCAGCTCGGCATAGCTCACCTGGTTTTTCGCCTGATCGAGAGAGGAGCGAGCCGCGTCGCGCGTGGAGACTGCCTGATCGTAGCTGAGCGACGCCTGCTCGAGCTGCGACTTCGCCGTCACGCTCTTGTCGAACAGCTGCTGGGCACGCTTGTTGGCGAGATCCGCCGTGCCGACGCCCTTTTCGGCCGCCGCAAGATTGGCTTCCGCCGTCTTCGTCGCGAGCTCGTAATCGGTCGCGTCGATGCGCGCGATCACATCACCCGGCTGGACACGGTCGCCGATATTCACGCGTCGCTCGGTCATCTTGCCGGCAACGCGGAAGCCGAGGTTCATCTCGACACGCGCCTTCACCGCACCGGAATAATCAAGTGCTCGGGTGTCGCCGGCCTTGGCGATTTCCACGACCTTCACCGGCCGCAGGATCTCCTTGGTCTCCGCCTTCTTCTCCTCGCTGCAGCCCGAAAGCGCGAGCGAAACGGCGCCAAGGAGCGCGAAACTGGCAACGGACGGCAACTTGACTGTCTTCAGCGAAATCATCTTTCGCACTCCCGGTATGTTTGTGTGTTGAATTGTTGGCGGCCGTGCCGCCCGATTATCTCTTCAAAGCCCTGATGGAGAAGTCGATCAGCTCGTCCACCGTCGCTCGGTTGGTCTTGGCAAGACATTGCGCCACCATGATCGGGTGGCAGAGCGTCACGGTGGCAGCGCCAAAGCAGCGCGACGCAACGGCAGGATCCTGATCGACGAACTCGCCGGCCTCGATACCCTCGCGGATCACCTCGGCCAGCAGATCGTGAATGCTGTCGACATGCCTCTCGATGACATGCCAGTCGCGCTCGATGGCGACGACCACCATCTCATGCACCTTTTCCTGGTCGAGCATGGTCTCGACCGTCATCTGGTATTGCCCGCGCACGAAGCGGCTGAGCCGCTCGGAAGCGCTGAGCGGCAGATGGCAGATTTCATAGGCCTGCTGGTAGCTCGCAGCCAACATGCGCCCGCAGATCGCCTGGTGGATTTCTATTTTCGAGGAGAAGAAGCGATAGACATTGGCCGGCGACATGCCGAGATCGCGGGCGATATCGGCGACGGTTGTCTTGGCGTAGCCATAGTGACGAAACAGCCGCTCGGCCGCATCGAGAATGCGCGTCGCATTCTCCTGTCTTGTCGCTTCGAGAATGCTTTCAGCGGTGTCGCTCATGACTTCTGCCGTGTTGATTTACGACTGACGAATTTCGATTTTCGTCAGTCGTAAGACATCAGGAGGCGAAAGTCAATCTTTTGCGTTGCGGGATTGAGTGGAATGGAGAAGTCCCTCTGATCAAGAAAGTCCCCTCCCCAACCCCTCCCCACAAGGGGGAGGGGCTTACTCGTGGCATGCCGCCTGCCCCATTCTCCTGCCAACAAATCTTGAGAGTTTGCGGTTCTGGGTAAAACATAGCGCCCAGCAAGCCCCTCCCCCTTGTGGGGAGGGGTTGGGGAGGGGTCTTCGCCACACCCACAAACAAAAAATGCCGCGGCGCAAGGCACCGCGGCATCTCAAACCATCGATAAATTAGTCGCTTACGCCAGCTGCGCATCCAGCGTGATCGGCACCGCGGCCAGCGCCTTGGAAACCGGGCAACCGGCCTTGGCCTTGCCGGCAAGCTCGATGAAAGTCTTCTCGTCGCAATTCGGAACCGTGCCGCGCAGCGTCAAGAGGATGGCGCTGATCGCAAAGCCACCCTCGACGCTCTCGAGCGTCACCTTCGCCGTCGTTTCCATGCTGGTTGCGGTAAAGCCGGCCTCGCCGAGGATGAGCGACAGCGCCATGGTGAAGCAGCCGGCATGGGCGGCGCCGATCAGTTCTTCGGGATTGGTGCCCGGGAGGCCCTCGAAGCGGCTGGCAAAGCCATAAGGGTAGGATTTGAGCGCGCCGCTCTGCGTCGAAATCTGACCCTTGCCGTCCTTGATGCCGCCCGACCACTGTGCGGAACCTGTGCGATTGATCTGCATGCCGTTCTCCTGTTGGACTGAGTGTTTTCCAACGCAGCGACCCGCCGCGTCATCCGGTCAAGAGGCGCGAAAACCCCTTCGCCCGAGCATATAAGTCTCTAATCCAGGAAGGCGACAGTCTTGTAAAATTTGATTGCTAGCGCGCTGCACTGATCAGCGGATGGTGCCCGCCGTCTCCAGCGTGAAGAGCTCCTGCGGCCGCTGCACACCGCGCAGCGCGTAGCGCCCGACGCAGGCCAACGCCCCGCGCTCGGCCTCGGGAACGGCGGCGGCGAAATCGGACGACATCAGCACGTTGAAATCGACCGACCGGCAAAGCGAGGCGATGCGGCTGACCTCGTTGACGGCGGGGCCGATGACCGTGAAGTCGAGCCGCTCCTGGCTGCCGATATTGCCATAGAAAACGTCGCCGATGTGCAGGCCGATATAGACGTCGGTGGTCGGCCGCTCCTCGAAGGCGCGCTCGTTGTTCAGCGTCACCAGTCTCTCGTGCAAGACCCGCTCGGCCTTCAGCGCCGCCGAACAGGCGTCCGCTGGCGCGTCGGCCTTGAAGATCGCCAGCACCCCGTCGCCGATCAGCTTCAGCACGTTGCCGCCGGCCTCATGCACCGCCGTGATGACGAGATCGCTATAGGCGTTCAGCATCGGCAGGATTTCCTCGGGCGAGGCGCTGTCGGAGATCTTCGTGTAGTTCACCAGATCCGAGAACCAGAGCACCGCCGAAATCCGCTCCGACTTGCCCCGGCTGATCTTGCCATCCAGCACCTGGCGCGCCGCATCCTCGCCGAGATAGACCTCGGCGATCGTGCGGGCGATACGCCCGAGCCCGATACACTTGATCGCCAGCGCCAGCACCGGCGCCAGCTTGCGCAGGACCATCATGTGATGATCGGAAAACCCTTCCTGATGGCGTGTAGCAAAATGCACGAAGAAGCAATCCATCTCGCCGATCGTGCCGGCCTTGTCGAACTTGCGCACCATCGCGACGAAATCGGTATGCCCTTCCGCCTGCATCGTATCCAGCATGTAGAAATCAGCCGGATCACCGAACGCCAGCCGCCGGCGAACCTCGTTCTCTGTGCCCGTCCAGAGATGGTAGAAGGCCGAGCGCTGCCAGTTTTCCAGCGAGTTCCCATCGCCGCCCATCGGGCCATAGGCGAACTCGGGCTCGACATCCTGTTCGCTATCCCAGCGAAAAGCGCGCCCCTCATGCACCGGGTGCAGCGTATCCATCAGCGCCAGGCTGCGGTCGAGCGGAAGGCCAAGCCTGCGGCAGGTATCGCAGAAGCCGGTCAGCAACTCGGTTTCAGTCGCGCCATTCAGCCCCTGCTCCGTCAGCCACGTCGCAACCGTACCGATATCACTGTATTCCATGCCATAGTCACCTTGTCTGATACGCAAGCCTTACCGTGATTTGACGGCCAGCGGAACGGCAAAGCTGACAAACGTCATGTCCCGCCGCAATCTCATACCGGCATATTGTAAGGTGTGATGATTTCCACCGCCGACAAGGATGCCGGCGCGATACGTCCGGAAAAACCACGGCTCATCACCGCCCGGAACGCCGTGCGCGCATCGGAGCGCAGGTCATGATGCAGCACAAAGCCGATCTTGCCGGCTTTCAAGAGCGCGCGGTTATCGGCGTCGAGATCATGCGCGACGAACGCCCGGATCGGCCGCCCCGCCGCCTCGAAAGCCGCCAGCACCGCGCGATTTCCGCCGCCGATCGAATAGACCGCGTCGATCGTCTCGTCGGCCGCGATCGCCCGCGCCGCCAGAATACCGGTTGCCGCATCCGTTCCATGCCCTTCGCTGATCTCGGTAATGCCGATCTCGCGGTATCGCTCGCGGATGACCCGGCGAAATCCGATCTCACGCTCCTCCTCGCCACGGAACCGCCCGCTCGAGAGCGTCACCAGCACCCGCCCGGGCGCGCCGGCAAACCGCTCGCCGATCAGATAGGCGGCGGTCTCGCCGGCTGCCCGGTTATCCGCTCCCGCATAGGCGATCCGCGCCGAATTGGGCAGGTCGGTCACCAGCGTCACCACGGGGATGCCCGCCTCCTCCAGCCGCGACACGGCGGCGTCGATCTCCGGCACATCGGGCGCCTTCAGCACGACCGCCTTGGTGCCGCGCAGCCGTATCCGGTCGAGAAGCTGGACGATTTCCGCCGGCTTCATCACCTCGGCGAAGTGAAAGCGGCAGCGAAACACCGTCGGCAGAAAGGTCGCGACTTCGGCTTCGAAGGCCGCGCGGACCGTCGTGCTGAAGCGCTCCGGCGTTTCCATGACGATATCGATCGCGATCGTCCGCCCGCCTGCCGCGACCTCCGTCTGCTGCTTCTCGAGCTCCGCGATCGCCGCCCGTACCCGCAGTTCCGTCTGCCGCCGCACACCCGGCCGGCCGTTCAGCACCCGATCCACGGTCGCCGTGCTCAAGCCCGCCTGAAAGGCGATATCCTTGACGAGAAAGACATGCGCCATGCCGTGAATTTCCGATCCAGTCTGATGTATTTTTGATGGATTCCTGATCTATCACGGCCCTCGCCGCGCCGTATAGTGCCTTCATCAGGAATGGAGGAGCATCTGATGAAAACCGACAATCTGCAGAAGCTGCGCGCCGACCGCGTCTGGCTCACCGAGGATGCCTGCGATCTCGACGACTTCCGGGCGCTGGCCGAAAAGACGACATCGCTCGCCGATTATCCGAACGCCGCAGCGGTCGAGAAAAACGTGCTGATCTACGACAGCCGCAATGTCAGGGCCGTCATCGCGGATCCCGAGGGCAAGCGCGCGCTGTTGGCCGAGATTTGCGAAGCCTTCGCCGAAGGCCCCGGCGTCGTCGTCTTCACCGGCGCCTACGAGGACACCGGCGTCATCGACCGCGCCAGCAAGATCTTCGACGACATCATCACCGAGCAGCACCGCACCTCGACCAGCGGCGGCGATCACTTCGCCAAGGCCGGCGCCAACGACCGCATCTGGAACTCGCTCGAAAAGCACTGCCTCGCCGACCCCGACAATTTCGCCGAATACTACGCCAACCCGATCGTGGCGCTGGCAAGCCAGGCATGGCTCGGCCCGAGCTACCAGATGACCGCGCAGGTCAACCGCGTGAACCCCGGTGGCGCCGCCCAATCCGCGCACCGTGATTATCACCTCGGCTTCCAGTCCTCTCAGGTGATCGAGCAGTTTCCCGTCCACGTCCACAGGCTCTCGCCGGTGCTGACGCTGCAGGGCGCAGTCGCCCATTGCGACATGCCGCTCGAAAGCGGGCCGACGCTCTTCCTGCCGAACAGCCAGACCTATGTGCCGGGATATCTCGCCCTCAAGCGCCAGGAATTCCGCGACTACTTCGAGAAAAACCACGTGCAGCTGCCGCTCAAGAAGGGCGATGTCGTCTTCTTCAACCCGGCGCTCTTCCATGCCGCCGGCACCAACCGCTCGGCCGACATCAAGCGCGTCGCCAACCTGCTGCAGGTCTCCTCCACCTTCGGCCGCGCCATGGAAACGGTCGATCGCCAGCGCATGAGCGCCACCCTCTTCCCGGCGCTGAAGCGGCTGTCCGACACGCTCTCGAAAGCCGAAATCGCCAATGCGGTGGCAGCTTGCGCCGAGGGCTATTCCTTCCCCACCAATCTCGACCGCGACCCGCCGGTCGGCGGCCTCGCGCCGAAGACGCAGGCGCAGCTGATGCACGAGGCATTGGCTGCTGGCTGGAGCGACGAGATGTTTGCCGAGGCGCTTGCGAAACAGGCGGAGAAGAAGCTGAGCTGAGCACGCAGCACGGCACTCAATAGTAAAAACGAAAAAGGCCTCTCGCATCGCGAGGGGCCATTCGCGCATCATCAGTCAGATATCATTGGGAGGAACATATATGAGCACAGACCACAGCCGCCTCGACGGCAAGATCGCCATCGTCACCGGCGGCACGCAGGGCCTCGGCGCCACCATCGCCCGGCTCTTTGCCGAGCGCGGTGCCAAGGGCATCGTCATCTGCGGTCGCAACGCCGAGAAAGGCCGCGCGAAAGCCGAGGAGATCTCAAGCGCGACCGGCGCCGAGGTGGTCTATGTCCAGGCCGATCTTTCCAAGGTGGAGGATGCCAGCAAGGTCGTCCAGGCCTGCGACAGGGCTTTCGGCCGCGTCGATGCGCTGGTCAACGCCGCCGCCACCACCGATCGCGGCACCATTCTCGACACCAGCCCCGAGCTCTTCGACGCCATGTTCGCGATCAACGTGCGCGCGCCGTTCTTCCTGATCCAGGAAAGCGTGAAAATCATGCGCCGCGAAAAAACCGAAGGCACCATCGTCAACATCGGCTCTATGTCGGCCAAGGCCGGCCAGCCCTTCATCGCCGCCTATTGCGCCTCCAAGGGCGCGCTCGAAACGCTGACCAAGAACACCGCCTATGCGCTGCTGCGCAACCGCATCCGCGTCAACGGATTGAACATCGGCTGGATGGCCTCGGAAGGCGAGGACCGCATTCAACGCGAGTTCCACGGCGCCGCCGCCAACTGGCTGGACGAAGCCGCCGCCGCCCAGCCCTTCGGCCGCCTCGTCGATCCCGCGGAAGTGGCCCGCGCCTGCGCCTATCTCTCCTCATCCGAATCCGGCCTGATGACCGGCTCGATGATCTGTTTCGACCAGTCGATCTGGGGTGCCTACGACGGCTCACCGCACCCGCAGGCCCCACTCTGAAAAATCCTCAAGCCCGGCCTTTTGCACGGCCGGGCTCTGGCACGCCGCTTCGTTTACGTTTACGAAGGAGATCAAATCGCTTTGGGAGGAGCAGCCTGTGTCGCAAGATGCGCTTTATGACATCCGTGAYGATCGTTTCAATCGCCTGATCGCGGGCAGCGCCAAGCTGGAAGAACTCTATTCCGGTTGCCGCTGGGCCGAAGGTCCCGTCTGGTTCTCCGATCTCAACTGCCTTCTCTGGAGCGACATTCCCAACGAGCGCATCATGCGCTGGGTGCCCGATGGCGGCGCCTCGGTCTTCCGCTCGCCATCCAACTACGTCAACGGCAACACCCGCGATCGCCAGGGCCGGCTGGTATCCTGCGAACATGGCGGCCGCCGCGTGACCCGCACGGAACCTGACGGCCGCATCACCGTGCTCGCCGATCGCTACAAGGGCAAGCGGCTGAATTCGCCCAACGACGTCGTCGTCCGCTCCGACGGCTCCATCTGGTTCACCGATCCGAGCTACGGCATCATGTCCGATTATGAAGGCCACAAGGCCGAGCCCGAGCAGGAAACCAGAAACGTCTACCGCATCGATGCCGGAACCGGCGAAATCGAAGCGGTCGCGACCGACTTCATCCAGCCCAACGGCCTCGCCTTCTCGCCGGATGAAAAGCAGCTCTATATCGCGGATTCTGGCTCCTCGAACCACGAGGTGCCCCGCCATATCCGCGTCTTCGACGTGGTCGACGACCGCAAGCTGACCAACAGCCGCTACTTCTGCTCGATCGACAACGGCGTGCCCGATGGCTTCCGTTTCGACGTTGCCGGCAACCTCTGGAGCAGTGCCGCCGACGGCGTTCACTGCTTCGCGCCAGACGGCACGCTGCTCGGAAAGATCAAGGTTCCGCAGACGGTCTCCAATATCACCTTCGGTGGCCAGAAGAAGAACCGCCTGTTCATAACCGCGACGCAATCGGTCTACGCCATTTACACGACGACCAACGGCGCCCAGTACCCGTAAGCCAAAACTGACATTGAAAGCGCGCCGGGCCACTTGCTGCGTCCCGTTGCGCCTCCCTCCCCGATACCGTTACTGCCGTGAGAAACTGACATGCGTTCCATCGTTCCCTATAACGAATCCTGGGCTTTCCATGAGGGTGCCGGCCATCATCTGCTGCGCGATTTCGACGGCCGCTTCATCGTCAACCTGCCGCATACGGCGGTCGAACTCCCGTTCAACTATTTCGATGAAGCGAGCTACCAGCGCGCTTTCACCTATCAGAAACTGCTGCGCTGGATGCCCGAATTCGAGGGCCGCGAGGTCTCGCTGGTGTTCGACGCCGCCATGGCCGACGCCGTGGTCTATCTGAACGGCGAGGAAATCATCGCCCACAAGGATGGCTATACCCCCTTCGAGGCGCGCCTCACCAACGGCCTGCAACGCGGCGACAACCTGATATCAGTCACGATCGACGGCAGCGAGAACCCCGCCATCCCGCCCTTCGGCGGCGCGATCGACTACCTGACTTACGCGGGCATCTATCGCGAAGTCTGGCTGAAGGTCACCGATCCCGTCTCGATCCAAAACGTCAAGATCGAGACCACTGATGTGCTCTCGGAAGAAAAGTCCGCCTCCATCCGCGTCCATCTCGCCAATCCCCGCAACGTGCACTTCCTGGCAACGCTGACGGCCTCGCTCGCCGATATCGATGGTAACGTGCTCGCCACCGCGTCAGCGGACACGACCGGCGGCGACACCACGCTTGATTTCAGCGGCCTGACCGGTATCGCGCTTTGGGATATCGACAATCCCGAACTCTACCAGATGACGGTGGAGCTGAAGACCAGCCACGGTTCAGACAGGCTGACGACCAGCTTCGGTTTCCGCACTGCCGAATTCACCCCTGAGGGCTTCCGGCTGAACGGCCGACCGCTGAAGCTGCGCGGCCTAAACCGCCACCAATCCTTCCCCTATGTCGGCTACGCCGCCGGGCGCTCCGCCCAGGAACGCGACGCCGACATCATGAAATCCGTGTTGAAGTGCAACATGGTCCGCACCTCGCACTATCCGCAATCGAAGTGGTTTCTCGACCGCTGCGACAAGATCGGCCTGCTCGTGTTCGAGGAGATCCCCGGCTGGCAGCATATCGGCGACCAGGAATGGCAGCATGAATCCATTCGCAACGTCCGCCGGATGATCGAGCGCGACTGGAACCACCCCTCGATCGTGATCTGGGGCGTGCGCATCAACGAGAGCCAGGACAGCCACCATTTCTACGCCGAGACCAACCGGCTGGCCCGCGAGCTCGACCCCACCCGCCCGACCGGCGGCGTTCGCTACATCACCGATAGCGAACTGCTCGAGGACGTCTACACGATGAACGACTTCATCCTCGGCAACGAGGAACTGCCAGGCGCCAACCGCCCGCGCACGCCGCTACGCCCGCAGCAGGAGAACACCGGCCTCTCCTACAAGGTGCCTTACATGATCACCGAATTCGGCGGTCACATGTACCCGACCAAGATCTACGATCAGGAAACCCGCCAGGCCGAGCATGTCCGCCGCCACCTCGAAGTGCTGAACGCCGCCTATGGCGATCCCGACATAGCGGGCGCCATCGGCTGGTGCATGTTCGACTATAACACCCACAAGGATTTCGGCTCCGGCGACCGCATCTGCTACCACGGCGTCATGGACATGTTCCGCGAACCGAAATTCGCCGCTTACGCCTATGCCAGCCAGTGCGAACCCTCCGATGAGGTGATCATGAAGCCGGTGACATTCTGGGCGCGCGGCGAGCGCAACATCGGCGGCGTGCTCCCGCTGATCGTGCTGACGAATTGCGACGAGGTCGAACTGACTTATGGCTCGGTGACCAAGCGCGTCGGCCCCGACTACGAGAACTTCCCGCACCTGCCGCATCCGCCCGTCGTCTTCGACCATCGCCACTTCACGGCCGACGAACTCGGCATCTGGGGTGAGAAGTGGATCGACGGCAGCTTCATCGGCTATGTCGACGGCGCGCCTGTGGCGCAGCTGACGCTGGTCGCCGATCCGCTGCCGACGACGCTGCAGGTGGTGGCCGACAGCACCCGGCTGAAGGCACGCGAACGCGACACCACCCGTGTCGTGTTGCGCGCACTCGACCAACAGGGCCAGCGCCTGCCCTTCCTGAACGAAGTGGTGACGATATCTCTCACCGGCCCGGCAAAGATCGTCGGCCCCAGCACCATACCGCTCCAGGGCGGCACGGCCGGTCTCTGGATCGAGACCACGGGCCTCACGGGTGAGATCACGCTGGAGGCCACCTGCCCCCGCTTCGGTAAAGTCACGCTGACACTCGCCGCCGTCTGACGGCGGCCAAAGCCTTGGTCTTCACAGGCCAAGGCTCGATGCGTTCCCTACGACGCTCAGACTGGAGCGACCGAGCGAACACTGCCGTTGTTGTCGACGATGCAGGAGAATTTCTTGCCCCCTGCATCCAGATCCACGGCGAATGTCCCATCCGGCTGCAGCCGCGAGCCTGTCGGCAAGACCTTGACACCGGCTCCGGCGCTGCTCGTCACCGCATTGGCGCAAAGCAATTGCAGATCGGCCGGCGCCGTCATCAGTGTTGTGCGCGCCATGGCTTCTGGTGGCGGCGGCGCGGGCGTACAGGCGCCCAACGACAACAGTCCGGCCAGGGCCAGAAGAGCCCGACCGCCTCGCTTCAACTCTTCTCTCGACATCTGTCCCCTCCAGACGTTGATGATATCAGGCCTGATCAATTCCCGGCCAATGTCGGCGCTATCGATCAGATACCCTTGTAGAGCGCGGCACCCTGCATGAGCACGATGACCTTTGCGCCGATCTGCACCCGCGAATGCAGGTCCGTCACGTCGTCATTGTTCAGCCTGATGCACCCGGATGACACGTCGAGGCCGATCGTCCATGGCTCGGCCGTGCCGTGAATGCGGTAGATCGTATCCTGGTCGCCGGCGTAGAGATAAAGCGCGCGCGCCCCGAGCGGGTTGTCCGGTCCACCCGGCATGCCGGCCGCCCATTTGGCCGCGTTGGCATCACGCGCCACCATTTCGGCGGGCGGCGTCCATACCGGCCATTCGGCCGTCCGCCCGACCCGCACGATCCCCGCCCAGCCGAACCCATCGCGGCCGACACCGATGCCGTAGCGGATCGCCTGCCCGCCCGGCTGCACGAGGTAGAGAAAGTGCTGGTTGCCGTCGATGATGATAGTCCCCGGCGGCTCCGCGGTCCGGAACGTCACGATCTGCCTGCGAAAGGCCTCCGGCGATTGCTTGTTGCGCGCGTAATATTGCCGGGCCTTCTTGCTGTCATAATCGACCCATGTCCGCGTCTTCGCGTCATAGATCTGCGTCTGCGCCAGCACGATAACAGGCGCAAGCAGCAACGCGGCGGCCGCAAACGGCACCCCCTTGCGCAAGCGCCGGATTACCCAACCAAACGCCGTACCGCATTTTGCCAGAGAAGAAGACCGACCCCTCATGGCTTCGCCCACCCATCGATCCGCGCCGCGTTGCGCTCCACCCACGCCTTGGCATAGCCAAGCGGCGCCTGCCGCTCCACCTCGAGCGCATAGCTTATCGCCGTCGCCTCCTCCGGCGTCAGTTCAACCTTTTCAAGGAACGCCGCGATCTCGGGGTGCTTGCTGGCAAGCGCTGTTGAATAGGCAATACGGAAGGTTGCCGTGTCCCAGGCCGTCGAGGCCGACGACTTCTTGATCCAGAGCGGATCGGTCGCACTCACCAACGACCATTTGGCCGCATCATGCTTTGGCTCTTCAAGCCGGACAATCTTGTGCAGATCGAAGACGAAATGCGGCGCATAGCATGCGAACACCACCGGCTGGCCGGTCGCGACCGCGGCATCGATGCCGGCCATCGCCACCTCCTCCTCGGCCTCCACGAGCGTCATCGTCTTGGCATAACCATAGCTGTTGGCCCGCACGCGCTCGATCCCCGTCGAGGACCATGTCGGCGCGCCGATCCACATCTCCCCCTTGCCGTCGCCATCCGTATCGAGAAGACTGGTCTTTTCGGGGTCGCTGAGATCGGCGATATCAGTGATCCCCTTCTCGGCCGCCGCGGGCGTCGCGCAGATGCCCTGCCATGCCGGAACCCTGTGCTTGGCCAGAACGACCACGCCCTTCTCGGTCACGAATTTTTCGATGACATCGGCGAGATTGGGTTGCCAGACCTCCGGGTGGATATCGACGCTCCCCTTCTCCAGCCCGGCGAAGGCGTTGAGCGTGCCCATTTCCTGGACGAGAGCGGGCTGTTTGAATTCTTTCTCGATCGCGACCTTGAGAATAAAGGCCGTTGCCTGACCGGACGGCCAGTTCGGCATGGCGATCTTGAGGTCATCCGCAAGGACGGGCGTCCCAGCCCCCAAGACGGAGAACAATGCGGACAATGAAACGACGAACACGCCGCAACCGGCACCATCTCTCACAATGTTCCCCCTCGGCAGACACTGATCGGATCGCATGCTGATATTTCAACGCAAGGATGCAGAAGCGGGCGCGGTTAGTCAAGCGTAGAGTGTTTTAGAAAAGCCGGATCAACGCCCAAGGCCAGCCGCCCAGGCACCGACGCGCGATGCCATCGCCTGCATATGATCCGCCGCCGAGAAGCCGGAGAGCGACTTGCGCGGCTTTAGATCATGATCGCCATCCTCGAGCCAGAAGATATCGATCTCAGGCGAAAGCGAATAGCCCGCGACCTCCTCGCGTGTCCCGAACGCATCCCGCGTCCCCTGGCAGATCAGCGTCGGCGTTTCGATCGCGCTCAGATGCGCCGTGCGCAATTGCGTCGGCTTTCCCATCGGATGAAACGGATAGCCGAGGCAAAGCAATCCGGCGATTTGGCCCGAGCGATAGAGATCATCCGCAACCATACTGGCAATCCGCCCACCCATCGACTTGCCGCCGATGACAAGCGGACCGCTGGCGTGGAGGTCACCCACCGCCGCCAGATGTTCAGGGATCAACGTCTCCGCCTTGGGCGGCGGCGGACGCCGATCGGACAGCCGCCGCTCGGCCATATAACCGAACTCGAACCGAACCACCCGCATTCCAGCCGCAGCCAGAGCCTCGGAAAACCGCTCCATGCCCGCCGAATCCATGGCACCGCCGGCACCATGCGCGAGAAGGATCGTCACGGGTGCGTTGTCAGGACCGGAGAACAGGAAGGACGCGCTCATGCAGATCTTACTACAGGATAAGTCCACGAGCCGACAGCGCTCGTTTTATTGTGTTTTGGGAAAGAAGAATTTGGTTGCGGGGGCAGGATTTGAACCTGCGGCCTTCAGGTTATGAGCCTGACGAGCTACCGGGCTGCTCCACCCCGCGCCAAGTGCAAAACCCTTTGGGTTTTGTCACGGTGCGTAAACCGCGAAGCGGTTTACGCTACTGCCGGAGCAAAACCCAATGGGTTTTGTTCCTGTAAGGGACGCACCATATATTTGGCGTTTAGTCCCTTAAATTTCAATTGGCCCTCAAAAGCAAAAGGCCGCTTGCGCGGCCCGATGTTTTCGGCTGGGCCGAAGTTTCATGATGAGAAGATTTTATGTTGCGTTTAGCAGACCTGGCAGCGACCGACTCTCCCGCGTCTTAAGACGAAGTACCATAGGCGCAGGGGCGTTTCACGGCCGTGTTCGGAATGGGAACGGGTGCAGCCGCCCCGCCATAACCACCAGGTCAGCGA
>NZ_JBFTQT010000007.1:0-289302 GCF_056399145.1 Rhizobium sp. 01N48 | reverse complement strand
GCCTTGTGCCGGATCGATGCCGCACCACCAATACCCATCCGCTGCAACAGYCGGCGCACCTGGCGCGTGCTCAAGTCGAGCACATGGGCCGCCGAAACCATCGTCATACGCTCAGCCGCTACCTTCGACAAAACYTCGATCCGCTGCAGATCACGCTCGCTCATCGCTATCAATCCCATCTGCTTGTCTCCGCGTTATTAAACGCGGGGAGTGTGACACTCTAACTTTGCTAAAGTAGGACATTCTAACTTTGCGGCTACAAACAAATATCGGATAAGATAGATTATGGAACAATTCCGTATCTATGAATCGAGTTTCGCTTTGCCGACACCCCCTTCGATGGCTACGCCTGATCGCCATTGCACAGCATAAAAACCCATGTTTTGCAGATCCTTATGGCGCATCACTCCTATCCGCGGAATTGCGCGACAGAACGGAGCCAGACGTGCGCTAGGTTTGCCCGTCGCACGTCGCACGTTGAAGCGCGTGGGCTTAAGCGCCGCGCTCCAGGCTTTCCAGCTCGATCTCGAAGCTCATCTGGTCGTAGGCCGGAACGACATGATCAGGCGTCTCGGCCATGACGGTGTCGTAGTCGAGCGGCGTGTGCATGTGGGTCAGGATGGCGCGTTTCGGCTGCAGGCGGCCGATCCATTCCAGCGATTGCTCCAGCGACAGATGGCTCGGGTGGTAGCGGTATTGAAGCGCGTCGATGATGAGAACGTCGAGGCCTTGCAGCTTCGGTACGGTTTCCGGCGGGAAGTCACTGATATCGCTGCAATAAGCAACATCGCCGATGCGGAAACCGAGCGAGGTGATGTCACCGTGCTGCTGAACATGCGGACGCAAGGAGATCGCGCCGCCCGCGCCGGTGATATGAACAGGCTTGTCGAGATCATGGATCACCCTTGCCTCGACGATCGGCGGATAGTTGCTGCCGGGTGGTGTTTCCAGGCAGTAGCCGAAGCCTTGGCGGATGCGGTCCATGGTCGCTTCGTCAGCATAGATCGGCACGCGCTGCTGCGCGCCGAAATAGTAGCCGCGCAGATCGTCCAGGCCGTGGATATGATCGGCGTGCGGATGCGTGTACATCACGGCGTCGATATGCCCGACCTTCGCAGCGATCATCTGCTCGCGAAAATCCGGTCCGGTGTCGATGACCACGGTGGTGACGCCGCAATTGGCGTCATATTGCTGGATCATGAACGAGGCGCGGGTGCGCCGGTTCTTCGGGTTGTCGGGATTGCAGGCGCCCCAGTCGCCGGTGATGCGCGGAACGCCTGGTGACGACGAGCAGCCGAGAATGGTGAACCGCCGTCTGTAGCCCACCGTGTCAGATCCTCGGCATCTTGGAGAAGCAGCGGAAAGCGTTGTCCGTCGTGATCGCGGCCATTTCGGCGTAGCTCAACCCAAGCGTCTCCGCCAAGACTTCGGCCGTGTTGACGACATAGGACGGCTCGTTGCGCTTGCCGCGCCAGCGCTTCGGCGCGAGATAAGGCGCGTCGGTCTCGACCAGCAGGCGATCATGCGGGATGGTTGCGGCAATGTCGCGCAGCTCCTGCGACTTTGGGAAGGTCAGAATGCCGGAAAACGAGATGTAGCCGCCGAGCTCGACGCCAACGCGCGCAAGATCGGCACCCGCCGAGAAGCAGTGCAGGATGAAGGGGAAGGCGCCCTTCCCCGTTTCCTCAGTCAGGATCGCGGCCATGTCCTCGTCGGCGCTGCGGCTGTGAATGACCAGCGGCAGCTTGGTTTGCCGGGCGGCTTCGATGTGGCGCAGAAAACCGGTCTTCTGGTCCTCGGGCTTCTGCGTGTCGTAGAAATAGTCGAGACCCGCCTCGCCGATTGCGACCACCTTCTCATGCGCATTCGCCAGACGGATCAGGTCTTCAGCCTGAATGTCCAGCTCTTCGTCGGCACTGTTTGGATGCGTGCCGACGGAGCAGAAGACGGATGGATACTTCTCGGTGATCGCGAGCAACCCGTCCAGTTTGCGGACGCGCGTGGAGATCGTCACCATCTGCTTGACGCCACTGTCGTGAGCACGCTTGACGATCTCGTCGCGCTCCTCCTCGAAGTCGGCGAAATCCAGGTGGCAATGGGTATCGATCAGCATCTCAGCCTCACGCCTGCGGCGCGACATAGCGCGGGAAGACCGGCGTCGGCGCTTCCAGCGGCGTGCCTGAAACCAGGCGACCGGCTTCACCGAGAGCCGTGAAGTCGCGCTGGTCGGCGGCTGCACCCACGAGATCGAGCATCTTTTCGGCGGAGCCCGGAACGAATGGCTGCAGCAGGATGGCGATCTGGCGCACGACTTCGGCCGTGACGTAAAGCACGGTTTCCATGCGAGCCGGATCGGTCTTCTTCAGCGCCCAGGGCTGCTGGCCGGCGAAATAGCGGTCGGTCTCGGACACGACTGCGATGATCGACGTCAGCGCGCGATGGATGAGCTGCTTTTCCATGTCCTCGCGGGTCGAGGCGAGCAGCGCGTCGGCGGCGGCCAGCATCGCCTTGTCCTCGTCGGTCAGCGGACCGCAGACCGGGATCTTGCCGTCGCAGTTCTTGACGATCATCGACAGCGAGCGGCTTGCGAGGTTGCCGATGCCGTTGGCGAGATCGGCGTTGATGCGTGTGCCGATCGCCTCTTCGCTGCAGTTGCCGTCATGGCCGAAGGAGATTTCGCGCATCAGGAAGTAGCGGATCGCGTCGAGGCCGAAATGCTCGATCAACTCGAACGGATCGAGCACGTTGCCGAGCGACTTCGACATCTTCTCGCCGCCCTTGGCCAGCACGAAGCCATGCGCGAAGACGCGCTTGGGCAGCGGCAGCTTGGCCGACATCAGGAAGGCGGGCCAGTAAACGGCGTGGAAGCGGATGATGTCCTTGCCGATGATGTGGACATCGGCCGGCCAATACTTGGCACGCGGGCCGTTCTTGTCCTCAAGGTAGCCGGTAGCAGTCAGATAGTTGGTCAACGCGTCGACCCAGACGTACATGACGTGTTCCGGATCGTTGGGTACCTTGATGCCCCAGTCGAACGTGGTGCGCGAGATCGACAGGTCCTTGAGCCCCGACTTGACGAAGGAGATCACCTCGTTGCGACGCTCGGCCGGGCCGATGAAATCGGGCTCGGCTTCGTAGAGCGCCAGCAGCTTGTCCTGGTATTCGGAGAGCTTGAAGAAGTAGCTTGCCTCTTCCACCCACTCGACGGGCGTGCCCTGCGGTCCGTAGCGCACGCCGTCGGCGCGCAGCTCGGTCTCGTTTTCCTGGTAATAGGCCTCGTCGCGCACCGAGTACCAGCCGGCATAGCTGTCCTTGTAGATGTCGCCGGCGTCGGCCATCAGGTTCCAGATATTCTTCGACGTCTCGTGGTGACGATCCTGCGTGGTGCGGATGAAGTCGTCGTTCGAGGCGTTGAGGAGCTTGGCCATCGCCTGGAATTCGCCGGAATTGCGGTCGGCGAGTTCCTGCGCGGTGATGCCTTCGGCGCGGGCCGTCTGCTGCATCTTCTGGCCATGCTCGTCGGTGCCGGTCAGGAAGAACACGTCCTTGCCGTCGAGGCGCTGGTAGCGCGCCATGGCATCCGTCGCGATCAGCTCGTAGGCATGGCCGATATGTGGCTTGCCGTTCGGGTAGGAAATCGCGGTGGTGATGTAGAAGGGTGTCTTGTCTGTCATGGCGGCCATTCTCGTGCGGCTTATTCTTTGAAATCTATACGCCGCTCCTTAGCGCATGTGGCGGCGAAGCGAAACAGTAAGTTTGGAAAGCGACGCCTCCAACACATAGCAGTCCAATCTTCGTGACCGCCGCGTGCTTGACTCGTTTTTTTCCACATTCTACCCAAGGGGACCATCGAACAGGGTTCCGCAAACGTGACATCAGCCGTCCCCCGCGCCTACCGCTTCCAAGTAGGCTTATTGCACGCAGGGCTAGGGCCTGCGATTTGATGCTCTCCCATTTCGATCCGCTTTATTCGCTTTCGGGTTTCTTCGTCGGCGCGCTTGTCGGCATCACCGGTGTCGGCGGTGGATCGCTGATGACGCCGTTGCTGGTTCTGCTATTCGGTGTCCATCCGGCGACCGCCGTCGGGACCGACCTGCTCTACGCGGCCGTCACCAAGAGCGCCGGCACCGCCGTTCACGGCATGCATGGGCGCATCAACTGGCGGATCGTCGGCTGTCTTGCCGCCGGCAGCGTGCCGGCAGCACTGATCATGCTCTGGCTGCTGTCGGGCGTCGATCGCAAGAGCATAGAAGTCGCGCATACGATCACGACGGCGCTTGGCTGGTTGCTCGTCATGACGGCCTTCATGCTGGTGTTTCGCAAACAGGTGCTGGCCTTCGCGCAGCGCTCCACAGGCGAGCGACGGACGCTGCGGCCTGCAACGCTTGGCATTCTCACTGTCGTGCTCGGGCTGGCGCTCGGCATCCTCGTCACGTTGACGTCAGTCGGCGCAGGCGCGCTGGGCGTGACCATCCTGCTCGTGCTTTATCCCAGGCTCGATGTGCGGGAGATCGTCGGCTCCGACATCGTCCACGCTGTGCCGCTGACGCTGATTGGCGGCATGGGATACTGGATGATCGGCGAGATCGACTGGGTCATGCTTGCGGCGCTGCTGGTCGGCTCGATCCCCGGGATCATCGCGGGAAGCCTGCTGGCGCCGAAGCTGCATGAGCGGACCATCCGCCTTGTGCTGGCAGGGACACTCGCGATCGTCGCTTACAAGCTTCTGACTTCCTGATCAGGGACTTACCGGATCAAGGTCCGGGCTGCTTGATATCGCCGAGAATGCTCAGGATCGTCTGCTTGCGGTCGAGATTGTAGGCGTCGGAAACCGTCAGGCGTTCGATGATATCGCTGTGTAGACGCGACAGGCGTTCGGCCTGGGCCACCTGCCCCGCCATGGCCGCGGCCTTCGCCTTGCCCATCAGGTCGTCACCGAGATGACCAGCGAAGAACTCGAAGATCGTGTCGCTTTCCTTGCCAGACAACGCGTCGGCCAGACGGTGCATGGCCTTGCGCGCCGATGGCCCCTGCAGGGTCAGCACCTCGTTGTAGGCGGAAATGATCTCGCCGCCGCCGTAGTTCACCAGCTTCAGCGCTTCACCGACGCTGCCATTGGCAGACGCCAGCAGCGACGGGTCGTTCGCGTCCACGCCGAGATGTCCCAGAGCCGAGCGCAGCGCGTTGTCCCCGAGCGGCGACAGCTTGAGCGGCAGGCAGCGGGAGCGGATGGTGGGGAGCAGCTTGCCCGGCGCATGCGAGATCAACAGGAACAGCGCGCGCTTCGGCGGCTCCTCGAGGATCTTCAGAATGGCGTTAGCGGCACTCCGGTTCATGTCGTCGGCGGGATCGATGATGACGATACGCCAGTTGCCGGTGCCCGATGTCTGGGAGAAGAAGCGGCCGGCGCGGCGCACCTCGTCGACGGTGATCGCCGATTTCACCTTGCCGGTCTTCTCGTCCACCGGGCGGGCGAGATGCAGCAGGTTGTGCGAGGCGCCCGAGTTGATCTGACGGCTGACAGAGGAATTCGGATCGGGATCGGCGAGGACGTCAGGCGCGCTCTCCGGGTCCGGATGCGACAGGACGTGATTGGCGAAACGGAAGGCAAGCGTCGCCTTGCCGATCCCCGACGGTCCTTCCATCAGCAGGGCGTGGTGACCTTTGCCGGAACGGTAGGACTGCGCGAGGAAGGCCTCGGCGTCTTCATGACCGAAGAGCCTGGTGTTTTCGGGCGGCCAGATGGCGCCGTCGAGAAGGCTTGGGTGCTCGTCACTCATCGGTCGCACTCATCGCTGGCTCGGCGACCTTCGGCGCGTGTGCAGGCGCCAGCAACTGGCCGACGATCGAGACGATTTCGGCGGCGATCGCCTCCTCGCTCTGCATGGCATTGACGACGTGGCAGCGCTCGGGCTCGCGCGAGGCTATGTCGAGGAAGGCTTCGCGGCGCTTCTCGTGGGTTTCGATCTCTTCCTTCTCGAAGCGATCGGGCGCGACATCGCCGGCAGCGCCCCGGCGCTTGGCGCGCTCGAGACCCGCCTTGGCCGGCAGATCGAGCATCAGCGTGCAGTCGGGAACGACGCCGTTGATCGCGACGCGTTGCAGCGTCTCGATGAAATCGGGCTCCAGATTGCCCGTCACGCCCTGGTAGACGCGCGAGGAATCCATGAAGCGATCGCAGAGCACGACCTTGCCCTGACCAAGCGCCGGACGAATGATCTCCTCGACATGGTCGTTGCGAGCGGCGGCGAAGAGAATCGCTTCCATGCGCGTTCCAAAGGATTCGGCAGCACCTGACAGCAGCACATGGCGCACGGCTTCCGCACCCGGCGAACCGCCCGGCTCGCGCGTGACCACGACCTCATGGCCCCTGGCGCGCAAGGCATCGGCCAGCCGACGGATCTGGGTGGACTTACCAGCGCCCTCACCGCCTTCAAACGTAACGAACAATCCGGTAGCGGATGACAACAATATGTTCCTGCGATCTTGGCCTGCACTCTATCGGCGCCAGCGGCACCTCGTCCGTACATCTAGCCGAAGATGACGGCGAGCGGAACCGCTTCGCGTCGATCTCTCGGCTTTGTCACAAGGTGAAACGCGACTATGGCGATCATGTGGGCTCGGCGGGCTTATCCCAGAGCCAGGAAAACAGCAGCGTTTCGCCGAGTTCCAGCACGGCATCGACCGCGCGGCTGCTGAGAGTGCCCTCCTCGACCGCCGCCTTTGTGTAGAGCGGCACTTCGCGCAGCAGCCTGCTGCCGGCGAAAAGTCGCAGCGTGCCGACTTCGCGGTCCGCTTCGACCGGCGCCGGTAGCGGCCAGTGATAGACGATGCGGGCGGCAAGCCGGTCGGGATTGTTGACGGGGATGTAGACGCTGATCGGGCTTTTGGCGACGAGCTCGACGCTGCGCGATGCACCGCCGTAAACGCTCGCGGTGCCGATGACCTCGTTTTCCGCGAAAAGCTGGCGGATTTCGAAGGCGCTGAGGCCCCATTCGAGCACGCGCTTGGCTTCCTCGGTCCGCTCCTTGTCGGATGCAATACCGCCAAGCGTCATGAACAGGCGGCGGCCGTTGCGCTCGGCCGACGCCACGATCGAATAGCCCTCGCCTTCGGCAAAGCCTGTCGCCAGGCCGTCGACGCCGAGACCGAAGCCGAGCAGCGGGTTGCGGTTGCGCTGGAAGATCTTGTTCCACTCGAAATCGGGTTGGGCGAAGTAGGGATAATAGGCCGGGTAACCCTGTTGCAGGCGTTCAGCCAACGCGACCATGTCGTAGGCCGTGGTCTTGCTCTTGCCGTCGGGAAGTCCGGTGGAGTTGGCGAAGAGCGAGTGCTGCATGCCGAGCGTCTTTGCGCGTCGCGTCATGCTTTCGGCGAAAGCCGGCTCGCCGCCACTCATGCCCTCAGCAAGAATGATGCAGCTGTCGTTGGCGCCCTGGATGGCGATACCGCGCACGAGATCCTCGACACGCACGTTGGATTTCAGCGCCGCGAACATGGTCGCGGTGCGCGACGGCGCGCCGCCGGTGCGCCAGGCAAATTCGGAGACGGGATATTGGGTATCGAGCGTGATCTGCTTGCTTGTGAGCGCATCGAAGACAAGCTCGACCGTCATCAGCTTGGCAAGCGAGGCCGGCGAGAAGGTCTGGTGTTCGTTCTTGGCAAGAAGCACCGTGCCGGTCGATGCTTCGACCATATAGGCTTGTGCGGCCTTCGTGACGAACGACTGGTTGGTGTCGGCGGGTGCCGCCATGGCATCGGTCGAAACGACCTGGGCCAGCGGCAACAGGCAGACACAGAGACGAAGCATATGTTTCAGCATCGAAACCCTCATCGATCCGGCCCCGAAGGGCCTCGGAAACACTTACTTCAGCGCAGCCTTCGCTGCCTTCTGACGCTTGAATGATGCCAGGATGCTGTCTTCGGTCAAGCCGTCATTGCGAACCATGACCGCGTCGAAGGCGAGATCGACCGTCACGGTCTTCACACCCTCTTCCTGATAGCCCATGGCCATCGATCCCTGCTGCCAGCCATAGGGGCGTTCATAAGGATAGGGACCGATCTCTGGCAGCACGACCATCTCGCCGAACGACGCCGGTGCGGCATTGTCGAAGGATGGGGCGCGCAGCGGTGTAGGGACCGGAGCGGCGTTGTAAGGCGCGCTCGGCGTCGAGCCGGCATAGGAGGTCGCGGAGCGCGGAACCGGTACGCTATCGGCCGCAGGCGGCGTGAAGCCGCCGAAGCTCTGGATCTCGTCGCGCGTGATGCGCTTGCTGTTGGAGGCAACCATGACGCCGGACGCGATCTGCCCCTCGCCCGGATAGACGCCGGGGATGCGGCTGCCCTTCGGCACGTAGGAGGCCATCAGGTACGGCATATCGTGGCCGTCCATGCGCGCCTTGCCGACATACTGCACGCGCACATTGCCGGTGCCGCTGTGCTGGAGATCGAGCAGGTCTGCCGTCTTGTTCGACAGGTCGATGATGCGACCTTCGTGATAAGGGCCGCGGTCGTTGACGCGCACGATGATGGACGAGCCGTTTTCGACGTTCGTCACGCGCGCGTAGCTCGGCAGCGGAAATGTCGGATGAGCGGCGGAAATATGCATCTGGTCGTAGACTTCGCCATTGGCGGTCAGACGACCATGGAAAGCCGAGCCGTACCAGGAGGCGATACCGACCTTGTTGTAGGAGAAATCCTCTTTCGGGAAATAGGTCTTACCTTTGACGACATAGGGATTACCGACGATGTAGCGACCGCCGCCCTTCGGGATATTGTTGCCGGTGGCGACACGCGGGCTCGCTTTGACGCCATATTCCGACTCGGCAAAATATTCCTTGCCGTGCGTGCGCTTGGCCGTCGTCGTCGGTGCCGTTCCGCAAGCGGTCACTGTCGCACAGATAAGCGACAAGCCTACCGACCGCATTGGTGTCGCAAGTGCCGCCGCCCCGAAGTCTCGTCTCATATGTCCCACGCCGCTCAAGACCGTTATGGCTCAAAGTCCGCCTATTCAGGCAAAACAAGCCGTACCGCCATCAACCTAACGAGACTTTAATCATGCGACCTTCGCGGCGAATTTGCGAAAGCTTTCGCCGAGATAGAGACAATTCTAATGAATGTGGTTAATGGATCGCTAAATTAGTGAAGCGATCCGGCACATCCATGGCGGTCTTGAGCAGCTATCAATCGGCTGTCAGAAGTGAAACGAGACACCAACGTTAACGGCGTTGGTGATGATGTCGGTCTTGAGATTGTCGCCGCTATCGATCGGTACGTTCACGCGGGAGTAATTTCCCTTGTACTCGACGAAGGTCGACCAGCGATCGGTGATGCGGAAATCCACACCGGCCTGGGCCTGGAACGTCACGCCGCCGAACTCGTAATCGAAGGTCGTGCCCTGGGGGCGCGTCACTTCGACATGCGGGACGTTGATGCCGACGCCGGCGCCGATATACGGCGTCCAGCGCTGCCCCTCTATCGGGAAGCGATAGAGCGCGTTGGCCGTCAGAAGGTTCAGGCCATCGGTGAATTCGAAATGCGACCAGCCGGATGTCGCCAGCGTCTTCTCATCGGCATAGACCTTCGCGTGGGTATAATCGAGGGAGAAGCCGAGATTCGGATGATTGAAGTTCTCGAGCCACCAGGTGACGCGAGCACCATAATAGGGCGGCGAGCCGAAGGACTTGCCTTCCCAACCGGCATTGAAATGCGTGCCGTCGGAGACATCCACACCGCTATGCGGTGCCGTCTGGTAGCCACCATAGGCGGAGAACTGCAGATCCTCGGCCTTTGCCGGAGCGTAGAGACAGGCTGCGGTAACGAGTGCGTATGTGGAGAGGCGAAATGCGCGGCGCATGAATGGTCCCCGGGTTGCGATGGCCGGGATATTCGCCGCCGTTTGTAACAGGGCTATTTCAGTAGCACCGCTCGTCTGATTCATTTGCCGCGTCGTGTCTCCAAGACAACAGTGCCTAGTTGGCTACGCTGCCGACGTCGCCAGCTCAGGCTCGCGGATACCGGTCGAGGTAATCCGTCAGGATATTGAGAAAGACGTCGATATCCTCGCTGGTCGTCCGGTGATTGACGATCGCGCAGCGCACGACAAGCTTGCCCTGCAACGTCGTCCAGGACGGGACGGCCAGTCCCTGCTCGTGAAGATCAAGCACGAGATCGCGAATGAAGCCATCGTCGGCACCGCGAATGCCGAAGCAGACGATGTTGAGCCCAACCGGCGCCTTTATCTCGAAGCGAGGATCACGCTTGAGGTTTGCGGCGAGATAGCGGGCGAGTTCGCAGGTGCGCGCGATGGCATTTCCCATCCGCTCGGTGCCCAGCGTTTCGATCGTCATCCAGGCCTTCAGCGCCCGGAAGCCTCTCGACAGATCTGGGCCCAGATCGCAAGGCCATGTCTCGCCAGCGGCAAGCCCCCTGCCCGACCGCTGCAAATACGCGGCCGGTTGGGCGAATGCGCGCTTGTGCGCATCACTGTCGCGCACCAGAAGAAAGCCGGCGTCATAGGGCACGTGGCCCCATTTGTGGAAGTCGAGCGCGATCGAGGCAGACCGCTCGATGCCCGAAAACAGCTGGCGCATCTCGGGTGACAGCATGGCCAGCGCGCCGATGGCTCCATCGACGTGGAACCAGATGTTTTCCGCTTCGGCGAGCTTCGATATATCCAGAAGAGGATCGATCGCACCTGTGTTCACCGTGCCTGCCGTGCCGACCACGAGAAACGGGAGCAAGCCCTGCGCGCGGTCTTGCGCGATCGCTACGGCCAGCGCCTCGACGCTCATGCGGCCGGCGTCGTCAACAGCGATAGATCTCAGGTTCGCGGAGCCGATGCCGGAAAGCTCCATGGCCTGCGCGATGCAGACATGCGCTTGCGAGGATGTGTAGGCGACCAACTGTCGGTCGGCCTTGCGCAATCCGTCCCGCCGCACACTTTGGCTCAAAGCCTCGGTGCGGGCGATGGTCAGTGCCAGGAAATTGGCCATCGACGAACCGGTGACGAAGAGACCGCTTGCAGCTGAGGGATAGCCGAGCACTTGCGCCATCCATAGGGCGATCTGCTTTTCGACCTCGATGCCGACATGGTCGCGGCCACCGCAATTCATGTTGAGGCCTGCGGCGACCATCTCCGCCACCATGCCGACGGGTGTACCAGCGCCATGGACCCAGCCCATGAACAGCGGATGCAGATTGCCGGTGGCGTGGGGAAAGACATGCGTGCGGATATCATCGAGCACATCGTCGAGCGCACGGGGATTATCCGGCAACGCGCGGGCGAACCTGGCGCGCGTGTCCGACGGCATCGGCTGCCAGACCGGCTTTTGCCTGACATTGGCGATATGATCGATGGTGTCGTCGAGCATCCGGTGGGCAGCTTCCCGAAACGCCTGCCAGTCCGTGGGGTCGAGGCTCGTCGACTTCTCCAGATCCGAGCCCGCCGGCACGTCCGTCTTCGTACTGCGTGACATCAGAGTCCCCGATTGGCGCTGGAGACGGCGGCCCATTTCTCGAACACGATGTCGAGATCGTCGGCGAGCGGCCGCATCGCTTTTTCCATGGTGTCGCCGCTGGCCAATCTATCGGACACGGCGTTGATGTCGATAGCCGAGGCCGCGACCCTGAGGATCGTGCGGGCACCGAGATTAACCGCCTGCCCGACGTGGCAGACCGGTCCAACATCGCTTTCACGCAATGCCCGATGGATGCTTTGCGCCTCCGCAAGCGACGCGAAACCGTTGTCGTCGGCGGTCATGGTCAAGGGGAAGATGGCGCGATCGACGATGTGGTTGCCTTCGTCATCGGGATGGATCAACACACTTTCAAGGCCTTCCGCGCGGGCGCGTACGAGGTCGGCGAAGGCCTGCTTGATCCGGCGCTGAACGGTGGCATCGATTGCGGCCAAGGGCTCCAGCTGCTCGAGCGCGGCGCTCCACCTCAGGCCCAGGCCGAGATTGAAGTGCGACCCGAATTGCTTGTCATTGTCGCCGCGCAGGCGCGCCGGCCAATCATGAAGGGCCGTGTAATCGGAAAGCCCCGATGCAAATGCCCGCTTCGCAGCAAGTTCCTCGACAAGCGCCGGCGGTATCGCGAGCGCGCCCGCGAAGGGCGGTCCGGCGAGGAACTTTGAGCCGGTGACCGCGACGAGAAAACCGTCGGCGATATCCCTGGCGAGCGTGGCGGCGCTGCAGCGAAACTGGCAGGCATCGACAAGAATGCGAACACGTCCGGGCGCGCGCGCCGAAATGTAGCGGGCAGCCTGTCGCGAGACGCCGGTCAGGCCTGTCTTCGACGTATCCAGAACATGGACGAGAACATCCCTGTCGCGCCTCAGCGCGTCCTCGGCAAGCGATATGACGTCGGCGTCGACATCGTCGGGGTTCCGCGCCTGGCCCATCGCGTTGCGGATCGCCACCGCCTGAACTTCGATGCGATCGGGGTCGATGCCGGCGAGCATCTCGCCTGCACTCACCGTGTGGCCCAGTGCCGTCGCATCCGAAAAATGGCGACCTGAGGCAGCGCGCGGTACGCCGCTGCCGGTTTCCTCGGGCGCGATCAGGATGTTGGTGATCGGGCGTGGCGACAGCGAGAGCATCAGGCCGAGCGCGAGAAGTTCCACGTCGGTTCCGGATGCGGCAAGCACGATGCCGCTCTCGTCGCATCCAATGTTGCTGCCGATGCGGCTGCGTATTTCTGCGAACCATTCGTCGACGGCGACAGCGGTGGCGCCATCGACGCCGAACAGCCGCTTCAGCTGGTGGCCGGCAGCGGCGAAGCCCTCCGGCGAGACGTTGCTCGCGGTTGTGGACGCGAAGGAAATCTCGTCCTTGGCCGCAGTGGAGCGGGTTCCGTATCGATTGCGGCCGGTTGCTGCATCCGGCCAGATACGGCTATCGCCGCCGGCCGCGAACAGAAGCGACAGCGTGAGGTCGATACTGGCCGCGTCCAGCTTGTGCCGGTAATCAGGGACGAGTTCGGCCATCGTCCTGATAGCGAACATGTCGTCTCCGGATCTGGAGGCCCTCGAAGCTGCGATCACAGTGCTTCTACAAGCGACACGACACCTGCCTGATTGGAGCCATGTGCCTGCTGGCCTCGCAGAGTCTTACCGTCCCGCGTGCGGCTGGCTAGCGCATCTTCGAATGCGGCAAACAGGGTGGCCATCGACTGCTTCTTGTAAGGAAAGACGGTCTCGGAATCCATCGAATGGACGATCATCGCCACGTCAGCCTCAAACAGCAGCAGGCGACCGTCCGACAACTCGGCGCAATCGATCGCGAAGTAGTCGAGGCCGAGGCGGCGGTGCAGCGCTGCAAAGGCATCCGCGTGCCGCACGGCGAAATCAGCCTCGAAATTCGCCATCCACGACGCTTCCTCAAGCCGCCGCTCGGCATGCTCCGCCATGCCGGCGCTGAGATAGTGCACCATCCAGTGATCGGAGATCGCAAGGTGGCTCGCATAGGGCTTGCCATCGATGACCGCGATGCGCTGCTTGCGAAACTTGCCGTCCTCGTCGCTGTAGTCGACGAACGGAGCAATGTAGAACTCGGCTTCCGGGCGGCTGGTGAGATAGGCGGCAATCGCATCGGCAGAGCCGATCTTTTCCATTCCGTGACCGGCGTGGGTGCCGATCGGGCGAAGGATGATCGGGAAGGATGTCAGTCCGTCGATCAAGTTGATCGAGAGCAATTCCGCTGAGAGATCAACAAGCGTCTGCCGGGCAATCCGCGTTGTCAACGGAGCAAGAATGGCGGGTTCGTTGCGGAAGGCTTCGGCCACGCCCTCGCGCGACAGATCGATCACCCGGCGCGGCGCATTGTTTACGATCGGGCCGGTCCAGCTTGTCAGCAGATGCTCAAGGTTTTCCAGCACGGCTAGATTTTCGGGCGACTCGCCGACGGCGACGAAGGCCACGTCATGCTCGGGCACATCATCCAGGTGCGGCGTCAGCTCATCGACGTAGTGGAGAAAGATATTCGCATCTGAGCTCTCAAGCAGGAATTCGATCGGCGTGTTGGCCATGAAATCGCCGCGGGTGGCGATCACGAGGACGCGAAGGCCCGACCCGCTGCCGTTGCGAATATGGTAGTTGCGGCTCATCTCCAGCGCGCCCTTCTGGGTGATGGCGGCTTCGTGGCTCTTGCCGAGGGTCTGCAGAATGATCGCGAGGTCCATGAAGGCGCCCGCATCGGAGACGTCGGCGGATACCCGCGCCATCAGCGCATCCCAGTAAGGGGAAATGTCCTTGCCCTCATAGACCGTGCGAACGATCGCCGCCTTGCCAGCTATCGCGTGCAGGTCTTCAAATTCGTGCATCTGGGCGGCGGCAGTTTTCACGGGCATCAACTCCATTGAACCGGCCTGATCGACTGCGGCGTGACTCGCCGCGCTATCACCGGTTTGCAAATATTCGAGCTCACTTGTGTGCCCGGTGGCTTGCGTGGGCCTTGCTGTTTTGAGTGGACCACATCTCGGCGCCAGACGCCGTGACCGCCGGTCGCTTGTCGCCGCATACGCGCCGACGCCATCACGATTGTCTTGGAAATTCAGGCTGATGTCAGGGTTGTGCAGCACTTACGGGCTGGCGGCGGGACGAGGTTGGCCAGGCCGTCGCGATGTGCAAGCGACCTCGAGAAGTATCGGCATGACAGAGAAAAACGACGTGCGTAAATCCCTGCCGGCGCGTCCACGCATCGGCAGCGTCACCCTGTCCGCCATCGTCGGCCTTTATCTCGTCTTGTTCACCAATTTCACTTTCTGGAAGAAGGTGCATGCCTATCTCGGCTTCGAGCCGGGTGCCGTTGTCGCGCTCTATATCGCGATCGCCATGCTGTTCATCGGCGCCATCACGCTGTTTTCGGCAAAATATGTAATCAAGCCGGTGCTGATCTTCCTGATCATCGCGGCGGCGATGGCGGCGTGGTTCACCGATTCCTTCGGCGTCATCCTCGACAGCGACATGATCCGTAACGCGATGCAGACGACGCCGGCGGAGGCGCAACATCTGCTTACGCCCGGTCTACTGCTGCACGCTCTGTTATACGGCATTATCCCTATCGCGCTGATCCTGTGGGTGCGCGTGGTTCATCGCCCGATCCTGCAAAAGCTGCTGTGGAACAGCCTGACCGTCATAGCCTGTTTAGCGGTCTTTGCCGTTGCGGCCCTCACCTATTCGAAAACCTATACGGCGGCCATTCGGCAGCATCGCGATATGTTGAAGAGCCTCAACCCCATCGTCCCGATCGTCAGCACCGCGAAGTACTTCGTCCAGACGGGAGAAGAGGCCAGGCTGGTGGTCGCACCGCTTGGACTGGATGCGAAGGTCGCGACGCCGGCCGGCACGACGACTAAGCCTCGCGTGACGATCATCGTCGCAGGAGAAACGGCGCGAGCAATGAATTTTTCGCTCGGCGGATATCATCGCGACACCAATCCGGAACTTGAGAAGCAGGACATCGTCTATTTCCCGAATGCCACGAGTTGCGGCACGGCGACCGCAACGTCGATCCCCTGCATGTTTTCCCAGTTCACGCGGGACAACTTCGATCACGCCAAGGGCCTCGCCAACGAGGGGCTGATGGATGTGCTCGCCCATGCCGGGATCGACACGGCATGGTTCGACAACAACACGGGCAGCAAGGGCGTTGCCGATCGGATCACCTATATCGACCTCGCAAAGTCCACCGACGCGCGCTACTGCAGCGACGGCGAATGCCAGGATGGGATATTTCTCGACAAGTTCGACGAATGGCTGGCCAATGTGAAGAAGGACAGTGTTCTGGTTCTTCACCAGATCGGCAGCCATGGGCCAGCCTACTATCTCCGATATCCGGAAGCGTTTCGAAAGTTCACGCCCGAATGCCAGACGGCGGAGCTTGGCAATTGCAAGGATGCCGATATCCTCAACGCCTACGACAACACCATTCTCTACACTGATCATTTCCTGTCCGATATTATCAACAGGCTGAAGGCCCGCAGCGACAAGATCGCGGCCGGGATGATCTACATGTCCGACCACGGCGAATCGCTTGGCGAAAACGGTCTCTATCTGCACGGGACGCCCTACATCTTCGCGCCTGACGAACAGACGCATGTGCCGTTTCTCGTGTGGCTCGACCCGGACTTCCGGAAATCGATGGGGGTGGACATGGCATGCGTGGCGCGGCAGCGCGCGCAGCCGACATCTCACGACAACCTCTTTCACAGCGTTCTGGGAATGATGAACGTCACGACGAGCGCCTATGATGCGAAGCTCGACGTGTTCGCCGGCTGCATGCCTCGCAAAGGGGCTTGAAGAAAGGCTCTAGTTGGCGCGTTGCGCGCGGGTCACTGCCTGCATCCGGCGGTCGAGATCGGGCAGGCCGAACGGCTTGACCAGATAATCCGTGGCACCGCAGTTGAAGCCCTCTATCTGGTCGGATACCTGATCGTGCGCGGTCAGAATGATGATCGGGACATTGTTGCTGCGGCCGCGCAACCGGCGAAGCAGCGACAGGCCATTTCCATCGGGAAGGCGCAGATCGAGCAGGACGAGGCCATACTCGCCGCTATCGGCAGCGCGCGTCGCATCCGCAAGCGTCAGGCACCATTCGACCGAATGTCCGTGGGCGCTGACGTGGTCACAGACGGCATCGCCAAGCACCGCGTTGTCTTCCACCAGCAGGACATTCATAACTTCTTGCCCTTCGACCCCTAACCAGCGCCGCCGTTGACCGGATCGGTTTCAAGCTGAGCGTCGCGGACCGGTAGAGCCTGCTCAGCCTTGTCGAGACCGTGGCGCTTTTCGAAATTGCTCCAGCTTCGATCCATCGCATAGGCGGATGACAGATGCGGGATGCCGACATGACCGAAGGCGAAAGACAGCTGACGCTCGGCGACGTCTTCCGTGACATTGGCGATCTGCTGGCTGTAGAGCACAGAAGCCAGGCCCGTCCGGTCGGCGCCGGAGAGACAATGGATCAGGATAGGCTTCGGCGCGTCGCGCATGATGGCGACAAGTCGGTCAGCCTTTTCGGCGGTCAGGATTTTTGAAGCCGACATCGGGAAATCGACATGTTCGACACCCAGCCGCTCGGATACCGCGACCTCCTCCGACCACCACTTCGCGTAGCCGGAATTGCCGCGCAGGTTGATGATGGTCTTGATGCCGTTGTCACGAATATAGCGCTCGAGCTGTGACGGCGAAGGCTGGGCGGAGCGATAAAGTTGCCCGGCTATGACGGTGTGAAAATTCCCGGTCAATTGGAGATAGCCGGCGTATCCACCGAGCGTCAGACCGGCGAAAAGAACAAGGCCGCCAGCAACCTTAGCCGCACGTGGAATGCGAAGTCGTTTCAGTGCGCGCAAGAGTATCTCCAAGAAACAATCGAGAGATACACTCTATGCTGGGTGCTGCTGACACTAGCCTGAAGCGAGAACGACAATATTGCGACAGTGGAATCTACTCACGCTGCGTCCCGCAACGCTTGACGATCATCAGATGATAGCCGGCTACATTATTTCCGCAATAAAGGAGGCCGGAGCGGGCGCCCCGGCCTCCCCTATTTTATTATCTGCTATCAGTTCACGCCTGCAGACACGTTCGCGCTGGCGACGTGTGCAGCGGCCTTGCGGCAGCCGGAGAAGACATCCAGCGCAGGATCGTAGACCTTGGTCGAAACATCCATCAGACCGAGCACGCTATGGAAGACATTGTCGTGCGAGGTCGGCTTGTTGGCGTTTGCGGCAAGGCACGCCGTGTCATAGCCGGCAGAGGCCTGCAGATCATCGGACAGCCAGACGACGAAGGGCACATGGGTTTGCTGGATGGGAGCAACGACATAAGGCGTGCCGTGTAGATAAAGACCATTCTCGCCAAGGGATTCACCGTGGTCGGAAAAGTAGACGACGGACGCCGCCATCTTGTCCGCGCGCTGCTTCATCTTGTCGATAACCGCCGACACGATGTGATCCGTATAAAGGATGGTGTTGTCGTAGGCGTTGCGGATTTCTTCCGGCGAGCAGCTTCCAAAGTCGTTGGCGCGGCAATCCGGCTGGAAGCGACGGTATTCTTCCGGGTAGCGAGCGTAATATGCCGGGCCGTGGCTGCCGAGCTGGTGCAGCACAAGCACGCTATCGCCTTTCACCTGGTCCAGCCACGCATCCATCTTGTCGAGCAAGATCGCATCCAGGCATTCGCCGTCCTTGCAGAAACGGGGATCGGCGGTGTCGGGAAGGAACTGATACGGTACCCGGTCGGTGACATGGTAGCTGCCGGTATCATTGTCGAGCCAGGAGACCGACACGTTGGCATGGCCGAGCACATCGAGAACGTTCTCCGTCTCGAGTGCCTTTCGATGCGTATAGGCCGTTCTCGGGTAGACCGAGAACAGGCACGGGATCGAGATGGCTGTCGCGGTTCCGCAGCTGCTGGTGTTCGGGAAATAGACGACGTTCTGCTTGGCCAACTCCGGATTGGTGTCGCGCTCATAACCGCCGAGCGAGAAGTCCTGCGCCCGCGCCGTTTCGCCTGCGACGACAATCAGCACGCGCGGCTTCGTCGTGCCGGCGGTGTTGATGCGATGGGCGTCCGTGCCCAGCGGCTGGGCGACGATGTTTGCATCCTGGCCGGAGGAGATCGCGAAGCGAAGAGCACTGGTGATCGGAACGAAGGGATTGAGCGTGTCGAGCAGGTCTTTGTGGGCGCGCCCGACGCCTGCGAAAGTGCGATAGTCGCCAATCCCAATCGCTGCGAAGACCGCAGCGCATGCCAGGATGACCGCCGTGTTATGCGCGAGCTTCTTCAGAATTGGCCGGTGACGAATACGCACCCAGAGGATCAGCAGCGATGGAATGATGCCTGTCAGCAGTATGTGGAGGGCAAAGCGAGGCGTCACAAGATGCCCGGCTTCGGCGCCTGTTGATACCGCGGCATTGCGGATCATTTCCTTGTCGACGATCACGCCGAAGGAATCCGTGAACCAGGAAGCAGCCGATGCCGCGATGACGAAGAAGATCAGGAAGGGCTTGGTGATGTATTTCGCGGAAAAGAAGGTGACAACACCCATGCTCGCCGCCGCGATGCCGATCACGAAGATCGTGAAACCGAAACGATCCGCTGCAAAATATCCAAATGCCTTCGTCCAGAAGGTGCGGTTTGTGACGATCAGCAGATAGGCGGTCGTTAGCAGGCACAGCGTCACGCTTCCGATTTCAGGTCGAAAGAAGCGCGACGCGCCTCGGGATTTACTGTCGTTCAATTCGGTGTCTCCGCAATACATGCCGCGGGACGCCATCGGAAAACGATGGCCAAATCCCGCCTATCGTTGACGGGATGCCTGCCTTTGCTGACACAAGCCTGAAAGCGGATCTCAGCCCACAGCTATTCGCGCCTCAGCCTTTGATGCCATAATGCGTTTCCAGACGGTCCCAGCTGACGTCCATCGCATAGACGGATGAAATGTGCGGGATGGCGACATGGCCGTAGCGAAGGGAAAGCTGGCGCTCGGCGACGTCCTCCCTGACACCGGCGATCTGCTGGCTGTAGATCACCGACACCAAGCCTGTGCGGTCGGCGCCGCTCTGGCAATGGATAAGGATCGGCTTGGGCGCGGCCTTCATGATCGCAACGAGCTCATCGGCGCGCTCCGGCGTAAGCACCGTTCCAGACGACATGGCAAAGTCGATGTGTTCGACGCCAAGCTGTTGCGCCGTCTCGATCTCCGCATTGTACCACTGCGCGTTCACGTTCTCGCCGCGTAGATTGATGATCGTCTTGATACCGTGGTCGCGAACACGCTTCTCCAGCTGCGCCGGGGACAGCTGTGCGGAGCGGTACAGCTGGTCCCTCACCACGCGATGGAAGTTTCCGCTTAGCTGCAGATAGCCGATATAGCCGCCGAACAGCGCGCCGGCGAGCAGAACACCAGCGGCAACGGACTGCAACATCTTTCCACGATTGGCAAAAAAGCTCTTCACTGCAAACCTCAATGATCGAAGTACGCAGGGAGTTTGATCGCTGAGGCTGACGGCCACCTGAAGAGGCGTGCGCAGCGAACGTTGGCGCTGAACGCGCTCAGGCGATTTAGTTCGATAATTTGCCGAAAATGGCGGATGGGGTGGGATTCGAACCCACGGTACGGTTCCCCGCACGACGGTTTTCAAGACCGTTGCCTTAAACCACTCGGCCACCCATCCAGCGCACCAATCTGATGGCCCGGCGGCAAAAGCGCGCAGCTTGGGTGTCACCAAATCAGGTTTCGAAGGCTTTAAGCTGCTTCGTCGGCACCGTCAACCAGCCCGGCCGCGTCTTCGCGCCGTGTTCTCGCATAATGACACGGGAACACGAGCTAAGACGTCGGATGAGCGAAGGAAAAAGGCCATCAGTGCGCGGTGGTTTTGCGGTTTGCCAGCAGAAGAATGTAATCATCGGCGGCATCGGCAATCGCCATGGCCACCTCGGCCGCCGCCCAGCCGTTCTTCTGCGCTTCACGGATAATCTGGTGGAGCGCTGGTTCCACGTCGGCGCGGCAATCGAGCAAACGCTGGTCGTGGTTGGTGTCACTGCGAGCTGACTGAAGATTGATCATCTCTGTTACCCCTCATGTCCAAGGCTGCACCATGACATAGATTGCAGGTTGAGCAAGGGATTGCTGATCAAAACCCAAACTTTGCCGACGGATGAGGTTTTTCAACGACACTCGCCTAAAGCGATCAGCCATACAACCCTACCGAAAGCGCCCTCAAAGAGGTGACAAATATGTTCTATAGTTGGCGATATATCATTGAAAATGATGAAACATACTTCGAGATCGCCAAAACAAATCAATAACAGCAATCCCTTCATCAAAGTTATGCTTAGTATTATTTGACACAATCTAGATCACCTAGACACCAGATTTCCGCATTTATATTCAAACATATTTTGACTTTATGTATTTTCCTAAATTCCTCTAAAGGTTGATTTTATCTAAACCATAAAGCGATACCAAAACAACGCTCCAACCAAAATGGATCATCATACGGGCGACCTGCGCGCATCAAGCCGTGTACCACTCCCAATCACTCCACAATGTGTCGAGTAATTGGATAAAAATCCCCCGCTAGTTGTATTTCACATTTACGTGATTTCCCACCTCATGACGGACGTATGGGTAAGATGATCGGCCAACCAAAGCACAGTTTTCGCGAGCGGCCTGTTTGCCGAGCTCAGCGTGCCGAAAAGCGAATGCAAAAAGGGCCGAGCTTCACAGCCCGGCCCTTTCCATCTCGATCGAGAAATTCTATCGGCGGCTCATCAGGCCAAACAGGTATGCCACGCCGGCGGTCACCGCGATCGCGAGGATCGGCTCTGAACGTACCTTGTCGCGGACGCGTTCGGTCAAAACTGAGGCCTCATCTGCAACGGCGGTCTTTGCACCCTGCCCCAGCGCAACAACACTTTCGGACAGGCGCGCCAGATCTTCCCGCAATGCGGCGACCTGCGCGGACAGATCATCCGTTGCAATCTCCGCCTTGACGCGCGCTGCTGTGGACTGTGCGGAGGCGGTTTTCATGTCGGCCATTGTTTGCTCCTGTTTCTTCGGGATGCTGCTCAACGAAATAGCGCCGTCAAAGGTTCCGCAAGAGAGCATCTTTTGTCTTCGATCGGCGTCGCGAAACACGGCTGGTATAGCGCAGATGTTTTCGCGCGATAACCCTTCAATTCCTGATGCGTTTGCTCTAAGGAACGTCCAATGCTTTGCCCGCGAACGGGCGAATATAATGCGAGGTTTGCGTTTCGATGTTCGATCTTCTGCGTAGAGCTGCCCGGACCTGGGCGGCCAAGCTCCTGATGCTGCTCCTGGTCGCCTCTTTCGGCATTTGGGGTGTGTCACACTCCCTGCTGACCGGCAGCACCAGCACGACCGTGGTGACGGTCGGCGACCAGCAGGTCGACGTGAACGAGTTCCGCCTCGCCTATCAGCGCCAGGTTTCCAACCTCAGCCAGCAGTTCGGCATGCGCCTGACGCCCGATCAGGCCCGCGCCTTCGGCGTCGAGCAGCAGGTGATTTCGCAGCTGGTGGCCGGCGCTTCGCTCGACCAGCTCGCCGCCGACATGGGGCTCGGTCTCTCCGAGGATCGTCTCGCCCAGCTGATCGGTGAGGATCCGGCGTTCAAGGCCGTCAACGGCCAGTTCGACCGTTCGCTGTTTACCTCGCGCCTGCGCAACGCCGGCATTCGCGAGGACGACTATATCAAGGAGCGCAGCAAGGTCGCGGTCCGCAGCCAGATCGTCGATGCGATCTCGAATGGCTTCACGCCGCCGAAGACGCTGGTCGATTCGCTGAAGCTCTACCGCCAGGAAAGCCGTGGGATCGATTATCTGCTGCTGACGAACGCCAATATCGAGCCGATCAAGGCGCCAGCTGACGATGTTCTCGCCAAGTGGTTCGAAGGCGCCAAGGCGCGCTATCGTGCGCCCGAATATCGCAAGTTTACCTATCTGAAACTGCAGCCTGCCGACATCGCCGATGCCGGAACGGTGACCGACGATCAGATCCGCGAAGACTTCGAAAAGCGCAAGGACGCGTATCGTACGCCGGAAAGCCGCACGGTCGAGCAGCTGACCTTCCAGAACAAGGACCTCGCCAACGCGGCCGCCAATGCGCTCAAGACCGGCACGACCTTCGACCAGCTGGTGACCGACCAGGGCAAAACCGCCAATGACGTCATGCTCGGCGAATTCACCAAGGACAAGGTTCCCGATCAGTCCGTTGCCGACGCGGCCTTCGCCGTTTCCCGCAACGGCGGCACCTCGCCCGTCGTCGAGGGCAGCTTCGGCCCGGTTATCCTGCGCATCACCAACATCAAGCCTGAGAGCGCGAAGAGCTTTGACGAGGTCAAGGAAGACCTGCGCAAGCAGCTCGCCGTCGCCAATGCATCGCAGCAGATGATCACCGTTCACGATCAGATCGAAGACCTGCGCAGCTCCGGCTCGACGCTCGACCAGATCGCCACGCAGCTGAAGCTCAAGGCCGTGACCATCGACGCCGTCGATGCAACGGGCCTCGACAAGGCCGGCAATGAGGTCAAGGACATCCCGGAGAAGCAGCAGGTGCTGGGCGCGGTGTTCCGTGCCGAAGCTGGTGCTGACATCCCGTCGCTCTCGATCGGCACGGATGGCTATCTGTGGTTTGCTCTCGGCGACATCACGCCCGAGCGCGACCGTCCGCTTGCTGAAGTTCACGACAAGGCCGTCGCTGATTGGACCGCCGAGCAGCAGAAGAGCGAACTCGCCAAGAAAGCGGACGAGCTGAAGCAGCAGGCCCAGAAGGGCACCTCGCTTGCCGATATCGCCGCACCGCTCGGCATTCAGGTCGAGAGCAAGAGCGGCATCACCCGCGGCATGGACGACGTGGTTCTCGGTACCGGTGGTGTCAACGCCTCCTTCTCCGGCCCGATCGACACGATCGCGACCGCTATCGGCGCCGATCCAACGACGCAGATCCTGATGAAGGTAACGGAAGTCAACACCGAGCCGACCGGCGACGTGCTTGCCAACCAGGACCAACAGATCAACGCGATCGCCAACGCCGCCGGCGACGACATCCTGGACCAGATGGTCTCCCTGCTGCAGACGCAGTATGGCGTGTCGATCAACCAGCAGCTCGCCGAACAGGCAGCCTCGCGCTAAGGGGAAGATGAACGCATGACCGATCTGAAGCCCCTCCTGGCGAAGGCCGCAAGCCGCGAACCTCTGACACGTGAGGAGGCCCGCGAGGCCTTCGACATCCTGATGTCCGGCCAGGCAACGCCCTCTCAGATCGGCGGCTTTCTGATGGCGCTGCGCGTTCGCGGCGAGACCGTCGACGAGATCGTCGGCGCCGTCACGACCATGCGCTCGAAGATGCTGACGGTGGAGGCACCTGCTGACGCCATCGACATCGTCGGCACCGGCGGTGATGCCAGCGGCACGTACAACATCTCGACGCTGGCGGCCCTGATCGTCGCCGGCGCCGGTGTACCGGTCGCCAAGCACGGCAACCGGGCTCTGAGCTCCAAGTCGGGTGCTGCCGACAGCCTGGCCGCGCTGGGCGTCAAGCTCGACGTGACGCCTGAGGTCATCTCGCGCTGCATTCGCGAGGCCGGCGTCGGCTTCATGTTCGCGCAGCAGCACCACTCGGCAATGCGCCATGTCGGCCCGTCGCGCGTCGAACTCGGCACGCGCACTATCTTCAACGTGCTCGGCCCGCTCTCCAATCCGGCCGGCGTTCGCCGCCAGCTGCTCGGCGTCTACTCGCCGCAGCTCGTCATGCCGATCGCCGAAGTGATGCGCGATCTCGGTTCCGAGAGCGTATGGGTCGTGCATGGAAACGGCCTCGATGAAATCACCACCACCGGCAAGACCAGCGTCGCAGCACTCGAGAACGGCAAGATCAAAAGCTTCGAGCTTTCGCCTAGCGATTTCGGCGTCGATACGGTCGAACTTCAGGCGATCAAGGGCGGCGACGGCATCGTCAATGCGGCTGCGCTGCGGGATGTACTCAGCGGCGCGAAGAACGCCTATCGCGACATTGCGCTTGCCAACGCCGCCGCATCGCTCGTGATCGCCGGCAAGGCGGAGACGCTGCATGACGGCATGCGGCTTGCCGCCCAGTCGCTCGACAGCGGCGCCACCGCGGGTGCGCTCGACAAACTTGTCGCCGTGTCCAACGACCTCGACTAGGATACCGCCATGACCGACATTCTGCAGAAGATCGAACTCTATAAGCGCGAAGAAATCGCGGCTGCGAAGGCCAAGGTATCGCTTGCCGATCTGAAGGCCATGCAGCAGGACCAGACCGCGCCGCGCGGTTTCCACAAGGCGCTGGTTTCCAAGCGCGATGCAGGCCAGTTCGGCCTGATCGCCGAGATCAAGAAGGCAAGCCCGTCCAAGGGACTGATCCGTCCTGATTTCGATCCGCCGGCGCTGGCAAAGGCTTACGAACTTGGCGGCGCCGCCTGTCTGTCCGTGCTCACGGACACACCGAGCTTTCAGGGCGCGCCCGAGTTCCTGATGGCAGCGCGGGCGGCCTGCAAGCTGCCGGCTCTGCGCAAGGATTTCATGTTCGAGACCTATCAGGTGCAGGAAGCCCGTGCCTGGGGTGCCGATTGCATTCTCTTGATCATGGCTTCGCTCTCCGACAGCGATGCGGCGCGGCTGCAGGACGAGGCTTTCGGGCTCGGCATGGATGTGCTCGTCGAAGTCCACGACGCTGAAGAGATGGAACGGGCGCTGAAGCTCTCGTCGCCGCTGGTCGGGATCAACAACCGCAATCTCAGAACATTCGAAGTCAGCCTCACCGTCAGCGAAGAGCTCTCGGCCATGGTGCCGGACGACCGGCTGCTGGTCGGCGAAAGCGGCATCTTCACGCATGAGGATTGCAAGCGGCTGCAGGCTTTCGGCATCAATACCTTCCTCGTCGGCGAGAGCCTGATGCGCAAGGACGATGTAACGGCGGCCACGCAGGCGCTGCTGTTCGGCCAGGCATCGCTGGCGGCCGAATAAGATGAGTGGCGATGAGGCCGGCCTGACCCATATCGACGCGGCCGGCGAAGCGCATATGGTCGATGTCAGCGACAAGGCCGACACGACCCGCATCGCGACCGCTGAGGGCCATGTGAAGATGGCACCGGGGACGCTTCAGCTGATCCTCGAGGGCAACGCCAAGAAGGGCGATGTGATCGGCACGGCGCGGCTGGCCGGCATCATGGCCGCCAAGCAGACGAGCAATCTCATCCCGCTCTGCCATCCGCTTATGCTGACGAAGGTTTCGGTCGAGATTGCCGAGGATAGCGCCCTGCCCGGCCTGCGCGTCACCGCGACCGCCAAGCTCACCGGCAAGACCGGCGTCGAGATGGAGGCGCTGACGGCCGTTTCGGTCGCGTGCCTGACGATCTACGACATGGCCAAGTCCGCCGACAAGGCGATGGAGATCGGCGGCATCCGCCTGCTTGAGAAATCGGGCGGGAAGTCGGGCGATTTCAGGCATCCGGAGCACCTGAAATGAGCATGCTGCCCGTTGCCGAAGCGCAGGAACGCCTGCTGTCGCGGGCAAAGCCCATCATGGGGCTCGAAACTGTCTCCCTGGCTGAGGCCGAGGGACGCGTTCTCGCCACCGATGTCACCGCACGCTTGACACAGCCGCCCTTCAATTCATCGGCGATGGATGGCTATGCGCTGCGCGGCGAGGACGCCCTTGAGCCCGGCAGTGAACTACTGATAATCGGGACGTCGTCCGCAGGACACGCATTTGACGGCACGATCGGCGCCGGCGAGACCGTGCGGATCTTCACCGGCGCACCAGTTCCCGAGGGCGCCGACAGCGTGTTGCTGCAGGAAGACGCCGAGAAGACCGAAGGCGGCATCCGCACCACCTTCCCGGTGCGGCCGGGCCAGCATGTGCGTCCACGCGGGYAGGACTTTCTCGAGGGTGAGCCGGTGCTGATGGCAGGGACCGTGATCGATTTCTCGCGACTGACCGTTGCAGCCGGCATGAACCACGCGACGCTCGACGTTCGGCGCAAGCCTCTGGTGGCGCTGCTTGCCACCGGTGACGAACTGGTGACACCGGGCGAGCAGCCCGGTCCCTCGCAGATCATCGCTTCCAGTACATTCGGGATTGCGGCACTGGCGCGCAAGGCTGGTGCCGAGGTGCTCGATCTCGGTATCGTTCCCGACGACAAGGCGGCGATTACGGCTGCGGTCGAGAGAGCACGGCAAGCCAAGGTGGACGTGATCGTGACACTTGGCGGCGCATCCGTCGGCGACCACGATCTCGTGCAGGCAACGCTGCTCGCCGCCGGCATGGAGCTCGATTTCTGGCGAATAGCCATGCGGCCCGGAAAGCCGCTGATGGTCGGCAGTTTCGGCGATACGCATGTACTTGGTCTTCCGGGCAATCCGGTTTCCAGCCTCGTTTGCGGTCTGCTGTTTCTCGAGCCGCTGATCCGCAAGCTCGCGTCCCTACCTCCAGTCAAGCGAGCCGCCACGGCGGAAGCCGCCGTCAGCATGAAGGCGAACGACCAGCGGCAGGATTACGTCAGGGCAAGAGCGGTGCGTTCGCCAACGGGCGTTTTGCGGGTCGAGCCCTTCGGCAAGCAGGATTCGTCGATGATGAAGATCTTCGCGCAAGCCGACTGCCTGATCATACGGCCGCCGCACATGCCCGAGCTTGCGGCCGGAGAAGCGTGCGAGGTCATGCTGATCCGTCCGGAACTGCTGGGCTGAACGCTTGATCGGGCGCCTGCCGACTGATTGCTGTTATTGCGGTGACTTGTGCGGATAGCGTGCGTGTTCCACACTACGCACTCACCCACAGCCGGGAACATGATCATGACCACCCAGCCGGTTCGCGATACGAAGGCCATGCTGAGTGGCATGACGCCGAGCCTTGACGCCGCAGACTATGTGTTTTGCACGACAAAGGACGAGCAACTGGCCATGCAGGCTGCGCCTTCGTCGCTCGGCTGGTTTCGCGAGGCCGAAGGTGTGTCCGCGATACTGGAACTCGGCGACGCTCAGCGGCTGGGATTCGACACCACCCTCCCCATGCGGCGGATCACGCTCAACGTGTTTTCATCGCTTGAAGGTGTCGGGCTGACGGCCGCCGTTGCAACCGCGCTCGCCAATCACAACATCTCCTGCAACATGGTCGCCGCCTATCATCACGACCACGTCTTCGTGCCAACGGCGGACGCGGAAGAGGCCATGCGGGTGCTGCTGGCCCTGCAGGCGGCGGCAGGCTGACGTTGGATCGCCTGGAACTGGCTAGCGGTCAGAAACTGGCCAAGCTGAAGACACCAGCGCGGACCTCGCCTCCGTCGCTGCCAAGACCGAAATCCGGCACGAAATACTCGGCGATGCAGTGCAGCTTCTCCGTTGGCAGCGGCACGCGATAGGGATCGCCGATCAGGACGTCGATGCCGGCGGCGCGGCAGGTTTCGAGAAACGCCAGCGCGTGTTTTGCCAAAGCTTCGTCGTAGAAAAGATCACCGGCGAGAACGATATCGACCGCAGGCGGCTGACCGTCGAGGAGGTCGGCATGCAGGAGATCAAGCTCGACGCCGTTGACGCTCGCATTAAGGCGGGCGGCGGCGATGGCGTTTTCGTCGATGTCGGCGGCGACCACGGATGTTGCGCCTGCCTTGGCGGCGATGATCGCGACGAGGCCGGAGCCGGTTCCAAGATCGAGAACGCGGCGGCCGCGCACGAGATGCGGGTTTTCAGCGATATGACGCGCCAGCACCGCACCACCGCCCCAGCCATAGGCCCAGTACGGCGCCGACGCGTCGGGATCAGTGCCGCCGAGCCGCGACAGGCGGCTGCCGGAATGCGCGGTGTAGAGCTGGATACCTTCGAGACCCGGCACGGGCAGAAGCCGGAGATTCCTGGCGATGAAGGCGCTGGCGTCGAAGGAGGATGTGCGCTTCTGTGGCTGGGCACCATCGTCAGTGGAAACGGATGTCATGCGCTCGGTCTTATCATGCATGGCGTCACCCGGTCCGGATCAGCAACCGCGAGATTCATGTTTCGCGATTGCTTGATATAAGAAACGGCGAGACATGGCTGCCAGCTCGAACATTGCCCTGAAAACCAGGACGCTTCGAACAACTGGCGGCGCATGCGATCCTCGCCGTCACGCTTGTGGGCCTCAGCCCTTCTTCTTGGAGAACTTCGGCTTCGGGCCGTTACCGTCGAACTTGGGCTTGCCTTCATATTTCGGCTTACCTTCGAACTTCGGCTTGCCGGGCTTGCTCCACGGCTTGCTGTCGCGCTCGCCGGATGGGGCGGCATCGCTGCGCGGTCCCTTCTTGAAGCCGCCGTCGCGCGGGCGGTCGTCATAGCTCTTCTTGGCGGCGTAGGGCTTCGGGCCGGACTTGTTGAAATCCGGCTTGCCGTAATCCTGGCGGCCGAATTCCGGCGTGCCCGGCAGACGGCTGACGCGGATGCCGCGTTCCATCGTCTTGTTCGGACCGGTGGCGGCAAGAAACGCATCGGCGCTGCCGGCGGCGATCTCGACGAAGGTCTCTTCGGGCTGCATCTTGATGGCGCCGATGTCGCGCTTGGTGAGGTTGCCGTTGCGGCAGATCATAGGGATCAGCCAGCGCGGCTCGGCATTCTGCTTGCGGCCGACCGACAGCGAGAACCAGACGCTGGGGCCGAAATCGTCGCGCGGGCCACGCGGGCTGGTGTCGCGCGGGCCATCGGCGTTGTCGCGCGGCTTGCGCGGACCGGCCTGCAGGCTGATCTCCATCAGATCCTCCGGCGCCGACTGCTTGGCGCGGTAGAGATTGACGAAGGCGTTGGCGAGCTTCTCGGCGCCATGCGCTTCGAGCAGGCGCTTGACGATGTCCTGCTCTTCCTCGCGGGGAGCCTCTTCGAAGATCGGATCGGCGAGTAGACGTTCCTCGTCGCGGGCGATGACTTCCTCGGCCGACGGCGGCAGCGCCCAGGTGGCGGCAATGCCGGCATTGTCGAGCAGACGTTCGGCCTTGCGGCGGGCGTTGAGCGGCACGATCATGGCGCTGACGCCCTTGCGACCGGCGCGGCCAGTACGGCCCGAGCGATGCAGCAGGGTTTCCGGATTGGTCGGCAAGTCGGCATGAATGACGAGATCGAGGCCCGGAAGGTCGATGCCGCGGGCGGCGACGTCGGTCGCGATGCAGACGCGGGCGCGGCCATCGCGCATCGCCTGCAGCGCGTGGCTGCGCTCGTTCTGCGTCAGTTCGCCCGAGAGCGCGACGACGTCGAAATTGCGGTTATGGAAACGGGCGGTGAGATGGTTGACGGCGGCGCGGGTCGAGCAGAAGACGATGGCGTTGGTCGCCTCGTAGTAGCGCAGAACGTTGATGATCGCGTTTTCGCGGTCGCTCGGAGCGACGGCCAGCGCACGATATTCGATATCGACGTGCTGCTTCTCCTGCGTCGTGGTGGCGATGCGCACGGCATTCTTCTGGTAGCTCTTGGCGAGCTTGGCAATCGCTGCCGGCACGGTTGCCGAGAACATCAGCGTGCGGCGATCTTCCGGGGACGCGTCGAGAATGAATTCGAGGTCTTCGCGGAAGCCGAGGTCGAGCATCTCGTCGGCTTCGTCGAGAACGACGGCCTTCAGATCGGAGATGTCGAGCGCGCGGCGCCGGATGTGGTCGCAGAGACGACCCGGCGTGCCGACGACGATGTGGGCGCCACGCTCGAGCGCGCGGCGCTCGCTGCGGATGTCCATGCCGCCGACGCAGCTGACGATGACGGCGCCGGTCAACTCATAGAGCCATTCCAGCTCGCGCTTGACCTGCAGCGCAAGCTCGCGGGTCGGCGCGATGACGAGCGCCAGCGGGGTGGCGGCCGGCTCGAAGCGATCGTCGTCGCCAAGCAGGGTCGGCGCCATGGCGAGGCCGAAGGCAACCGTCTTGCCGGAGCCGGTCTGCGCCGACACCAGCGCGTCGGATGCGGCAAGCGCCGGATCGAGCATGGATTGCTGAACGGGGGTGAGCTCGGAATAACCGCGCTTCGCCAACGCCTTGCCGATCGCCGGAACGACGCCGCTTATCTCTGTCATTTTGTCTGTCTTTCGGAATAATCGGGCGCACGGTGCGCCGTCCGGAACTTGCCGGTTGAAAAGTTGGGCTGTTCCTACTGCGTCACACGACAAATGTCAAAGCGGATGTCCGCGCCACAGGAAGACATCGATGCTTTCGGCGCGGCCCCTGATCCTGGCTGAGACCGGCCCTTCAATATGCCCTTGATGGTTGGGTGCTGCCCCCGCCCCCGCCGCGCTCATCAAGGCGGCACTGAGCGCCAGCTCGAAACCGTGGCTTGCCGCGACTTCCATGAGGCGGCTTGCGACGTTGACGGTATCGCCGGTCGCGGTGATTTGCTGGCGTGTGCCGGTGCCGAGCCGCGAGGCAACGACCGTGCCGCAATGGGCGCCGACCTTGAAGCCGATCTTGCGGCCCGAAAGCCCCGGATCGGCTGAAAGCCAGGCCCTCAGGCGATTGCCGAGCCCGACTGCGCAGGCGGCCGCCCGCAAGGCGTCGTCGTCGGCCGGTCGCGGGAGGCCGAAGAGGATCATCGCGCCATCGCCCATGAAGCTGGTGATCGCGCCGCCATGGGCGCGCGCCTCGTCATCGACCAGCTCGAAGAAGCCGCTCAGAACCTCCTGCACGCGCGCAGCACCGATCGCCTCGCTCAATCCGGTGAAGCCCGACAGGTCGACGAACACCGCCGCGGCTTCCTGACGCACCGGGCGCGACAGGAAGGTTGGATCGCGCGCCAGCCATTCGCCGAGGCCCGGCGCCTCGATTCGCTGCAGCAGGTCGCTCTGCGCTGCGAAATGCGTGGCGCGGCGGCGATCGAGCCACAGCTCCATCGCGCCGAATAGCAGCACCGGCGGCAAGGTCGCGGCGATCGGCAAGGCGGCGCTGAACCAATAGCCATGCGAGAAGGCGACAATGTTGAACGTGAGCCACGCCAACACCGCAGCCGCGATGGCGCTATAGGCCACGGCGCTGCGGCGCCAGCCAAGCAGGCTGATGATCAGCACCGGCAAGGTGACGCCGAGCAGCGCATCGAACGAGCGCACGTTGCCATCACGCACGATATTGTCGCCAGCAATCAGCCGGGTGATGGCCGTGGACATCACCTCGACGCCGGGAAGCACGGGATCGAACGGCGTCGGAAAGACGTCGCCGCCACCGGTTACCGTCGAGCCGATCACGACCACCCTGCCCTCGACCATCTTGGCGTCGATCTTGCCGGCAAGCGCGTCGGCGGCGCTGAAGGTGGGGATCGTTCCGCGTGGTCCGTAGAAGGTCAGCGGCAGGCGCTGGCCGATGTCAGTCGGCAGGCGCAGTTCGCCCAAAGCAAGAGCAGCCGGCGTGAACGCCGGATTGACGCCGAGCGCCACCGATGCCACCCGCAGCGGAAACGAGGCATCGACGCGCTGCGCGCCGCGAGAGATCAGCGGAATATAGCGCGGCGTTCCGCCCTGATCGGTCGACACGTTGACAACACCGATCGCGGCGGAATCGGCGAAACGGGCAATCGGCAGCATCATCCGGTCTGCCACCGGAATGGTCGCGAGCGGATCCTCGGCGCTCGATGTCACCGATTGAAGACTTGACGGAAAGACGCCGGCCGCGGCGATGACAGTCGGCACGCCCTTCAGCGCATCGGCAAGCGCCTGATCGCCCTCCTCCGGTCCGGGATCGACGAGCAACAGATCAAGCGCGATGACCTTCGGCTTCAGCGCGCCGATGGTTTCCACCAGCCGCGCGAGCGTTGCCCTGCTCAGCGGATATCCGTTGGCGGTCGCCGTCTGGTCATCGATCGCGACGATGGTGACAACCGAAGGCGCGCTGCTTGGCCCAATGAGATGGCTTCTGAGGTCCGCCAGCGATGCTTCCATGCGATCGAGAAAGCCGGCATTGCCTTGCATGTGGAGATAGCCGAGCGCGCCGCCCCAAAGGGCGGCCGCGATCAGCGATATGGTGATCAGAAGCCGTCTGGCCTGCATGGGCGACTACTGGCCCAGCCGCGCAAGAAGCGCATCAGCGCGTGCCTGCGGCCAGCGCCTGACGGTGAGCGCGCCACTGGTGCGCGACACGTCCACGCCCTCGCCCGGCGTCAACACGACCCTCGGCCCAACCGATGGCCTGCCCACAGCCACACGCCCACGTACGACGAAGACCGATGTCGTACCGTTCTTGACGTCAACGGCCCAACGCGTGCCGCGCACCGCGGCGATCGCCTGCGGCGTCACGACCTGGAAGCCGCCGCTGCGTCTTGCGCTGTCGACATCGACGAGCACGGCGTTGTTGCGCAGCGACACCGAATCGGGGCGACCGTCGCCGTTGCTGTCGAGAAGCTGGAATCGCGCACCACCTTCGGCGGTGACGGTCACGCCATCGGCGCAGCGCATGATCTGGCGCGACGTGCCGGCGACGCGTTCAAGCGTGCAGCCGGCGGATTGCGCCGATGCCAAGCCAGCCCAGAGTCCCGCCCAAAGCAAAGTCGTCGCGGCGATGGCGGTGGCCAGACAAGGACGACCGTACGATACTGTCTCCATGATATCCCCCTACAGCAATTTCCGCCCCACGACCGAATAGCGCACTCTAACCCCGCCTCGCCCGGCACCGCAATGCGCTTGGCGGCAGTTACACAGGCGATCAGACCATCCCGCGTTCCATCAAAGCGCCTCCGGCGGTGGTCCGATATAGCGGGCACGCGGGCGGATCATAGTTCCACTGGTCACCTGTTCGATGGCGTGCGCGAGCCAGCCGGCTGTTCGGGAAAGCGCGAAGATGACAAGCGGCGCGTCGTCAGGCAGGTCGAAGTGCCCGGCCATCGCCGCGAGCGCGAAATCGATATTCGCAGGCTCGCCCAACAGTTCGGCGCCGAGAGCGGCAATGTCGGCGTAGAGCTTCGGCATCTCGAACGAACGCATGATCGCCGCCGCACGCGGATCGCCGTCAGGATAGAGCTTATGACCAAAGGCCCGCACAACGCCTTCCGTCGCCAACATCGTCCTGATCGCCTCGCGCGCGCCGATTTCCCGCGACAAATCCATCAGCCGTACCGCGCCTTGCCAGGCACCACCGTGACGAGGCCCGGTCAGCGTCGAGAGGCCGGATAGCGTGGCCGCGGCCAGTGAAGCGCCCGACGAGGCGGTGACGCGCGCCGCGAATGCGGAAACGTTGAGTTCGTGTTCGGCGGCGAGCACGAGTGCCCGCCTGATCGGCTCCGCGGCCTCCGGCCGATCCCAGCTCTGTGCAAGGCGCTCGTGCAGCGGCAAGTCGGTTTGACTTGGAGCAAGTGCGGCTGCCACCGTGGCAAGCACCTGCCCTGCTTCCGTCTTCAACGCGGCGGGCGCGCGGCCCAAAGCCGGCAGATCCGCCGCCGCTTTCCTCGCCAGCAAGACGAAAGCGCCTGATATCCTTGAGGGCTCGTCTGCCAAGAGTTCGATCGAAGGGCATATGGCTGCCGGGCTGTCCCATAACAGGGCCGCCACCTGCTCGAACGTCGCCCGCTCGGACAAGGCCACCGCCTCGCGACCGCGATAGTAAAGCTGGCCATCCGCGATCATCGAAATCGCGGTCGGCAGCACCGGCTCGCCCCAGTCGATCGTCTCGGCGGCGATGGCCTCCGCCTTTCGCCTGCCCGCATGGCGCTTGGCGAGACGCGCGACGTCCTCGGAATGATAGAGGCTCCGGCGGCTATCGGCTGCATCAGGCTTCGCGCGGATACGACCGCGACTGACATTGGCATAGAGCGTCTGCGGCTTCGTCCCGAGCCGTTCCAACGCTTCCTCGGCCGTCAGCCACGTCATGCAAGCCCCTTACATTGATCTATTTCATCAAGATTGACGTCAATCTATCTAGGTCCGATCTTTCCAAGCGTAAAGGAGAAACGCAATGAAGAACGGCTTGGAAGATGTGATTGCAGCGGAAACCCAACTGTCCGATGTGGATGGTGAACGCGGGCGCCTGGTGATACGCGGCGTCTCGCTGGACGACCTCGTTCCCGGCGAGACATATGAGGGTGTCGCAGCATTGCTGCTCGATGGACTGATGGAGCGTTCGGTCGATGCGACGATATTGCGGTCACTGCTCGCCGCCGCGAGGGTCGAGCTCTATTCGCACGTCACGCATCTGGACGAAGGACTTCTGTCGCTGCCACCCGTCGACGCCATGCGCGCGATGATCGCGCGCCTTGGCGATGGGCAGGATTTCGATACGGCTCTGCATTTGATGGCAGCGCCAGCTGTGTTCCTACCCGCCATTCTCAGGCTGCAGGCCGGTCAGCGGCCGGTGGTGCCGGATGCGTCGCTGTCGCAATCAGCGGACATATTGCGGATGTTGACCGACAGGATGCCGAGCGCGGAGCAGGCGGCGGCGCTGGACGCCTATCTGGTGACGATCTCCGATCATGGATTGAACGCCTCGACCTTCGCCTCGCGCGTCGTCGCCTCCACCCAGGCGGGGCTGACGTCATCCGTGCTGGCTGCCATCGGCGCCCTGAAAGGACCGCTTCACGGCGGCGCGCCCGGCCCTGTGCTTGATATGCTGGATGCAATCGGAGCCGAAGCCAACGCCCATGCATGGCTGACATCAGCGCTTGATCGCGGAGAGCGGCTGATGGGGTTCGGGCACCGGATCTATCGTGTTCGCGATCCAAGGGCCGACGCGCTGAAGAATGCGCTCTCGCCTCTGGTTCGCTCCGGCCAGGTCGATCGTGAAAGAATGGCGCTGGCATCGTCCGTCGAGCGCGCCGCTCTTGCCATCCTCAAGGAGCGGAAGCCGGATCGGCCGCTCGACGTCAATGTCGAATTCTACACGGCGTTGCTCCTCGAATCGCTTGGTTTCGAGCGGCAGGCCTTTACCGGCGTCTTCGCAATCGGTCGCACGATCGGCTGGATCGCCCATGCCCGGGAGCAGGCACTCAACGGCCGATTGATCCGCCCCCGCTCGATCTATACTGGCCCTCTACCAAAGGTCGCATAATCCGAAAAACTCAACACTAATAGAGATTTAGCGAATATTTACTCAAATCCCATAGATTTGCCCGGCGTGCATTTTGGCACGCTTGGCATATCGGGGTTTGTCCATGGTCGGATTTCTATCAAGCATCGGCTCTTCCAGCAGCGCCGTGCTGGACGCGTTGAACAAGTCGCAGGCAATCATCGAATTCGACCTCACCGGAAAGATTCTGACGGCCAACGAGAATTTCTGCAAGGCGGTCGGCTATCAGCTCAGCGAGATCGTCGACAAGCATCACCGGATGTTCGTCGACCCTACCGAGGCCAACTCTAAGGACTATGCGGATTTCTGGGCGCGGCTTGGTGAAGGCAAGTTCGATCAGCGCCAATATCGGCGCATCGCCAAGGGCGGCCGCGAAATCTGGATCGAGGCGACGTACAATCCGATCTATCGTGGCAACAAGCCATACAAGGTGATGAAATTCGCGACCGACATCACCGCCGCCAAGAAACAGGCAGCCGAGGACAAGGGCAAGCTCGAAGCGCTCTCACGGGCGCAGGCGGTGATCGAGTTCACGCCTGAAGGCAACATCATCACCGCCAACGAGAATTTTCTGGCGACGCTCGGCTATTCCTTGTCCGAGATCGTCGGCAAGCATCACTCGATGTTCTGTGAAGCGGATTACAGCCGCTCCGCCGAATACAAGGCCTTCTGGGCAAGACTGGCGGCCGGCGAGTTCGCGGCCGACCAGTTCAAGCGGATCGCCAAGGGCGGGCGCGAGATCTATATCCAGGCGTCGTACAATCCGATCCTCGATGCGTCGGGCCGCGTCTTCAAGGTCGTGAAGTTCGCGACCGATGTCACCGAGCGGATGAAGGTCGTCAACGATCTCGGCGCCGGCCTTGCCCGTCTTTCCGAATGCAATATCCGCCAGACCATCGACGAGCCTTTCGTCGGCGAATTCGAGACCTTGCGCCGCGATTTCAACACCTCGATCGGCGCGTTCCAGGCAACGCTGGTGAAGGTGCTGCAGCAGACCAACGCGCTGAACGGCAACAGCCAGGAAATGCGCGACGCCGCCGAGCAGCTCTCCGCGCGCACGAAGGAACAGGCGGTCTCGCTCGAGGAAACGTCGGCGGCGCTTGAAACGGTGACGGCGACGGTCAAGTCCTCGACCGAGAACACGCAGGCGACGCGCAAGCTGGTGCAGAGCGCGCGCGCCTCGGCCTCGACCTCCGCTTCCGTGGTGCGCGAGACGATCACCGCCATGCAGCGGATCGCCTCGGCGTCGAAGGAGATCGGCCAGATCATCGGCGTCATCGACGAGATCGCTTTCCAGACCAACCTTCTGGCGCTGAACGCAGGTGTCGAGGCAGCGCGTGCTGGCGAAGCCGGCAAGGGCTTTGCCGTCGTTGCGCAGGAAGTGCGCGAACTGGCGCAGCGTTCGGCCAAGGCCGCCAAGGAAATCAAGGGCCTAATCGAAAACTCCGGCAAGGAAGTCAACGAAGGCGTTCGCCTCGTCGACGCGACCGGAACGGCGCTCAACGAGATCGAGACCTTCGTCGAATCGATCGATACCAACATGACCGCACTGGCGACCGCTGCCGCCGAGCAATCGACCGGCCTTTCAGAGATCAACAACGCGGTCTCGCAGATCGACCGGATGACCCAGCAGAACGCCGGCATGGTGGAGCGCACGACCGGTATCAGCTCGGAGCTCGCGTCGGGCGCGGCACTGCTGGCCGAGCTGGTCAACCACTTCAAGCTCAACCGGCGCGGCATGATCCGCGATCAGGGGGCTGAAGCAGGTGTCCCCGTGCGGGGACAGCGCGCGGCCTGAGGCGTCGCGCCGGAAATTTGGGAATGAAAAGCCGCCGCATCGTTGGATGTCGGCGGCTTTTGTTTTGCCTAGCCATGGCGCCGGCAGCTCCTTCACCTTCATTTCTGTGCTCGTCACAGAAATCCAGCCAGCCCAAGCTCCTGGGCTGGAAAGAGTCTCTTCGCCACGCGGACGCGCGGCGGCTGGATTCCCGCCACAAGGGCGAGAATGAGGGGAGTTTTTGGCACCCGGCGCTGCCCACATCAGCGTCAGCCAGCTCGCTTACATCCAGATCCCCAAAAACAAAAAGGCCGCTGTTGAAAGCGGCCTTCTTAATCGTCTTGCGATTATGTCTTAAACCAACCGGCTCTGCTCGGTCGCCGCTTCGATGAAGCTCTTGAACAGCGGGTGCGGTTCGAGCGGGCGGGACTTCAGCTCCGGGTGGTACTGGACGCCGATGAACCAGGGATGGTCCGGGTATTCGACGGTCTCTGGCAGCACGCCATCCGGCGACATGCCGGAGAAGACGAGGCCGCAGTTTTCCAGGCGGTCCTTGTAGTCGATGTTGACTTCGTAGCGGTGGCGGTGGCGCTCGGAGATGTCGGTCGAGCCATAGATCTCGGCGATCTTGGTGTCCTTCTTGAGCGCCGCCTTGTAGGCGCCGAGGCGCATGGTGCCGCCGAGGTCGCCGGCAGAGGTGCGCTTCTGCAACTCGTTGCCCTTGACCCACTCGGTCATCAGGCCGACCACCGGCTCGTCGGTCTTGCCGAACTCCGTCGACGAGGCCTTCTCGATGCCGGCCAAATGGCGGGCCGCCTCGACGACTGCCATCTGCATGCCGAAGCAGATGCCGAAATAGGGAACATTGCGCTCGCGGGCGAACTGGGCGGCAAGAATCTTGCCTTCCGAGCCACGCTCGCCGAAGCCGCCGGGCACGAGGATGCCGTGGACCTTTTCGAGATAGGGCGCCGGGTCTTCCTTTTCGAAGACTTCCGATTCGATCCACTCGAGATTGACCTTCACGCGGTTGGCGATGCCACCATGGTGCAGCGCTTCGATCAGCGACTTGTAGGCGTCCTTGAGGCCGGTGTACTTGCCGACGATCGCGATCGTGACCTCGCCCTCAGGCGTGCGGATCCGATTGCAGACCTCTTCCCAGGAATCGAGGCGCGGCTTGGGCGCAGGCTCGATGCCGAAGGCGGCCAGGACTTCGTTGTCGAGGCCTTCCTTGTGGTAGGCGATCGGCACGTCGTAGATGTTGGCGACGTCGAGCGCCTGGATGACGGCGGATTCACGTACGTTGCAGAACAGCGAGAGCTTGCGGCGCTCGGCTTCCGGGATTTCGCGATCGGCGCGAACCAGCAGAATATCGGGATGAATGCCGAGCGCCTGCAGTTCCTTGACGGAGTGCTGGGTTGGCTTGGTCTTCAGCTCGCCGGCTGCCGGGATATAGGGCATCAGCGTCAAGTGGACGTAGACGGCCGTGCCGCGCGGCAGGTCGTTGCCGAGCTGGCGGATGGCTTCCATGAAGGGCATCGCTTCGATATCGCCGACGGTGCCGCCGATTTCGCAGATGACGAAGTCGTACTCGTCATTGCCCTCGATCACGAAATCCTTGATCTCGTTGGTGACGTGCGGGATGACCTGCACGGTCGCGCCGAGATAGTCGCCGCGGCGTTCCTTGTCGATGATGTTCTTGTAGATGCGGCCGGTGGTGATGTTGTCGGTCTTGGTTGCCGAGCGGCCGGTGAAGCGCTCGTAGTGGCCAAGATCGAGATCGGTTTCCGCGCCATCGTCGGTGACGAAGACTTCGCCGTGCTGGGTCGGGCTCATGGTGCCCGGATCCACGTTCAAATAGGGGTCGAGTTTGCGCAGCCGCACCCGGTAACCACGGGCCTGCAGCAACGCTCCGAGAGCGGCGGCCGCAATTCCTTTACCGAGAGAGGAAACCACGCCGCCAGTGATGAATACGTATCGCGCCATGGGAGCTACCGCTTACCTTTTCAAAAACGATTCCACCAGCCCTAAAATTCATGTCCTGAATTTTAGGGCTCTAATTCAACAGCATTCTTCCCGCGCTTGCCGCGTGATCGCTGTCGGTGACTTCAAGACAAAAGAAAACCGGCAGACCCTGGGGCCTGCCGGCGGTTTATGCGTCGTTCGGCTTACTGCCCGCTGGGAGCAGTCGCCGGTGCCGGAGCGGCAGGCGTGGTGGCCTGCGGTGCTGCCGGAGCAGTTTCAGTCGCTGCCGGAGCCGGCGTGGTCGCGGCAGGAGCCGGTGCGGTGGCTGCAGGGGCAGCCGGAGCGGTCGAGGCAGGAGCCTGAGCGGCCGGAGCAGCAGGTGCGTCACCGCCGGTCGGAACGCCGTTGCCGGCAGGAGCCGCGGGTGCAGCCGGAGCGGCGGCGCCGTTCTGCTGCTGGCCGCCGAGCGAATCGAGGATGCCGTTGCCCTGCCCGCTCGTTGCCGGAATACGGTTCAGGATATCAGTCGGACGGCTTTCGTAGCGGTTCAAGACGCCGAGGCCGAGCGAGGTGATGAAGAAGAGTGCTGCGAGGATCGCGGTCGTGCGGGTCAGCGCATTGGCCGTGCCGCGCGCCGACATGAAGCCCGAACCGCCGCCGATACCGAGGCCACCGCCTTCGGAGCGCTGGATAAGCACAACGCCGACAAGCGCCAGCACGATCATGAGATGAATGACAATCAATACGGTCTGCATGGGTCCAGTCCTGCCGGCGCGAAGCGGGCATAAAGTAAAATTCTGGCGCTCTTTACATGAGGTGATCCGCTATTCCAAGCCCTTCAGCCCGGAATATACACGCATCTCAAGAGAGCAACGCCTCGTATGCGCCGTAGATGGCGAGGAAATCGGTTGCTTTCAAGCTCGCGCCGCCGATCAGCGCGCCGTCGACATTGGCGACGCCCATCAATTCCCTGGCGTTGCCCGGCTTGACCGAGCCACCATAGAGGATGCGGAACTTGCGGCCGTTGTCGCCGAAGCGGGCGACAAGCTCGGCACGCATGAAGGCATGCGCCTTCTCGACGTCTTCAACGGTCGGCGTCACACCGGTGCCGATCGCCCAGACGGGTTCATAGGCAATCACGGTGGTTTCAGGCGTGGCATTCTCCGGCACGGAGGCCGACAGCTGACGCTTGATGATATCGAGCGCCTGGCCGGCCTGGCGCTCGGCAGCGGTCTCGCCGATGCAGACGATCGCCGTCAGGTCGGCGGCAGCGGCGGCTTCGGCCTTGGCGCGCACCAGATGATCCGTCTCAGCATGATCTGTGCGACGCTCGGAATGGCCGACGATGACATAGGTGCCGAAGCAATCGGCGATCATCTCAGCCGAGATATCGCCGGTATGGGCGCCTTCGGGGTTCTGGTGGCAATCCTGCGCGCCGATGGCGAGCGGGCTGTCGGTGCAGAGCGCGGTCGCTACGTAAAGCAACGTCGCCGGCGGGCAAATCAGCGCTTCCACCTTGTTGGAAAGAGGACCCTGGACACCCGAGGCGATCGCCTTGATCTGATCCAGCGAGGCACGCGTGCCGTTCATTTTCCAGTTTCCCGCCACAAGCGGTCGCACGTCAGGTGTCATGCCGGCCTTCCCCATTTCTCCGTCAGCACGGGCCTTAGCAAAAGCATGCGGCAATGAAAAGGTTTGGGACGCTTACGTAAGGGAAATTGCGGCGTTTTGCGGCGCAAATGCTTAAAATTTGTCAGCCGTGTTGCCTAAACTATGGCTAGCCCCCTCAATTCTAGGAGGCCAGGATCCAGTTCAGCGTCTGGCGCCAATCGATCATGCGGATCGGCGTGCCGTGGTTGCCCGTCTGGTACAGCGTGAAATGCGTCGGGTAGCGCGACTTAATCAGCGTTTCGAACAACGCCTGCTGGTCGGCGGCGGCGTAAGTCAGGTCGCGGCTGCCATGGGCGAACCAGAGCGGCAGCTTGGCCTTGTAGAAGGCGCTCTTCGTAAAATCGGGATCGGCGACACCACTCATGATCACCATACCCTTGAGCCGCTTGACCGTCTCGGCGTCACGCGTCGCGCCCCAGCAGATCTGGCTGCCCATGGAGGCGCAGGTGAGGATGATCGGGCGGCCCGGCGCTTGGGCGCTGGCGTAGCGGATGAGGCCGGCGACAGCGGTCACGCCGTCGCTGTCGAAGGTCTTGACCGACGGCGCGTAATAGACGCCGCCATTGCCGGCAACGAGGTTCTTCAGCCGGTTGAAGTTGCCGCCGAAGGTGTAATCGTTGACGCCGAGGCGGCGGTCGCCATCACGACCGTGGATGAAGATCACGGTAAAGGCGGCGCCGGCGCTCGGCCCTACCCTTGCGACATCCAGCTTGATGCCATCGAGCGACAGCGTTTCGTTATTCTGAAGCTTACGGATACCGAGCGAGACGTATTTCTGCTGCGTGCGTTTTTCCGGGATCTGGTCGCGACCGTTGATATCGCGCATCTCGTCGTAATCGACGACATCGAAAGCGCCGCCATTGCCGGTCTGAAGCGTCGTCTGCGCGGAAAACAGGTCGTCCTTGAAGGGAGGCAAGGTGTCCGCAGCGCTAAGATCAGCCGACGCGACCATGAAAAAGGCCGCAATTGCTGTGATAGTTATGCAATGACTTGTGGACATTCGCATGCGCAAGGTTCCCTGAGGCGTCTGGCCGCTTGCCATTCGGCGACCCAGGACGCAAATCATTTCTTAATGAAAGTCCGCCCGATGAGGTGGCGTCGCGTATCGAGGTGCTTTCTGGCAGACTCTGCCTGATTCGCAAACGTGACATGAATTGCGGTGATTTTGGGTCAGGCTCAAGCGCAAGCGGCCACCCCACGACAAGATGAAGATCTGACGGCTCCATGGACGATAGCAACGACCTCTTTTCCGGAATGCCCCTGACCAAGAAGCAGGAGGATGCGCCAAAGCCGGCCGCGGCAGCCCCCGCGCCCGTCGCCGCTTCGGCTGCTCCGAGCGCTGCCGCCAGTGCCGCGCCGCGGCAGGCGCCACCGGCGAGTTCCACGTCGGAAGACTACGGCGCGTCGTCGATCCGCGTTCTCGAGGGTCTTGAACCGGTACGCATGCGTCCCGGCATGTATATCGGCGGCACCGACGAAAAGGCGCTGCATCATCTCTTCGCCGAAGTCATCGACAATTCGATGGACGAAGCAGTGGCAGGCCACGCAAACTTCATCGAAGTACATCTCGATGCGATGGGTTTCCTCACCGTCAGCGACAACGGCCGTGGTATTCCGGTCGAGAACCACCCGCAGGTTCCCGGCAAGTCGACGCTCGAAGTCATCATGACCAAGCTGCATGCCGGCGGCAAGTTCGACGGCAAGGCCTACGAGACATCAGGCGGCCTGCACGGTGTCGGCGTTTCCGTCGTCAATGCGCTCTCGGACGTTCTCGAAGTCGAGGTCGCGCGCAATCGCAAGCTCTACCGCCAGCGCTTTTCGCGCGGCATCCCGCAGGGTGGGCTTGAGGAACTGGGCGACGTTCACAACCGCCGCGGCACGCGTGTCCGCTTCCATCCGGATCCGCAGATCTTCGGCGATCACGCCAAGTTCGATGCCGGCCGCGTGTTCCGCATGGCGCGCTCCAAGGCCTATCTGTTCGGCGGCGTCGAGATCCGCTGGAGCTGCGACCCTGGTGTCGTGCAGGAAGGCGGCGAGATTCCCGATAAGGCGGTCTTCCACTTCCCCGGCGGTCTGAAGGACTATCTGCAGGCGACGATGGGCAAGGAGTTCACCGTTACCCGCGAGATCTTCGCCGGCAAGACGGAGAAGACCAGCGGCCACGGCTCGCTCGAATGGGCGATCACCTGGTATGGCGGCGATCCGCAGGTTCACTCCTATTGCAACACTATTCCGACACCCGAAGGCGGCACGCATGAGGCCGGCCTGCGCATCGCGCTGACCAAGGGGCTGAAGGCCTATGGCGAGCTGACGCAGAACAAGCGCGCCGCGCAGATCACCACCGACGACGTGATGATCTCGGCCGTCGGCATGCTCTCGGTCTTCATCCGCGAGCCTGAATTCGTCGGTCAGACGAAGGACAAGCTTGCGACCGTCGAAGCCCAGCGCATCGTCGAGAACGCGCTCCGCGATCCCTTCGACCACTATCTCGCCGATAACCCGAACGAGACGGCCAAGCTGCTCGACTGGGTGATCGAGCGTGCGGAAGAGCGCCTGCGCCGCCGCAAGGAAAAGGAAGTCAACCGCAAGACCGCCGTGCGCAAGCTGCGCCTGCCCGGCAAGCTTGCCGATTGCTCTCAGAACACCGCCCAGGGCGCCGAGCTTTTCATCGTCGAAGGAGATTCGGCAGGTGGCTCCGCCAAGCAGGCGCGCAACCGCGCCAACCAGGCAATCCTGCCCTTGCGCGGCAAGATCCTCAACGTTGCCAGCGCCGGCCGCGAGAAGCTTGGCGCCAACCAGCAGCTCTCTGACCTCGTCCAGGCGCTCGGCTGCGGCACGCGCTCTAAGTACCGCGAAGAAGATCTTCGCTACGAACGCATCATCGTCATGACCGATGCCGACGTCGACGGCGCGCATATCGCATCGCTGCTCATCACCTTCTTCTATCAGGAAATGCCCGAGCTCGTGCGCGGCGGTCACCTCTTCCTCGCCGTGCCTCCGCTCTACAAGATCACGCAGGGCGCGAAATCGGCCTATGCGCGTGACGACCGTCACCGCGCCGAACTGATGGAGACGGAATTCAAGGGCAAGACGAAGGTCGAGATCAGCCGCTTCAAAGGTCTCGGCGAAATGCTGCCGGCGCAGCTCAAGGAAACCACCATGGATCCGAGCAAGCGCACCATGCTGCGCGTGCTGATCGACGAGGTGGATTTCGAGGGCACGCGCACGGCGGTCGACGATCTCATGGGCACGAAGCCGGAAGCCCGCTTCCGCTTCATCCAGGACCGCGCCGCCTTCGCGGAAAACCTCGACATCTGACGCCGAGGTTTATGATCAGGCTCGTCGAGCCTGATCTCGATCACCGTCTTCACCGAATTGGCGAGGAAGCAGAGTTCGTGTGCCTGGTGGTGCATCTGTTCCTCGAGCTCACGGCTTGGAACTTCACCGGTGTAGCCGACCTTCGGGCGCAGCTCGACGCGGCTGACCATCATCCGGCCATCGACCTTCTCCATCACGCCCACCGCATCATCGACATAGCTGTCGATGCCGATGCGCTTCTTCGACGCGATCCAGAGATAGAACAGCATGTGGCAGCTGGAGAGCGCCGCGACATAGGCCTCCTCAGGATCGATATTTTCTTCGACGGCATAGGGCAAAGGCACATTATGCGGCGATGCGGAAGCCGGCACCGTGATGCCGCCGTCGAATGTCCAGCTATGACCACGGCTGTAGCGCCCGTCGGTAAAGCTACCCTCGCCCAGCTTCCACGCCACCTGCGCCGAAAACGTCGTCATCCTTCTTCTCCTTCGCGGGTAAGACTTGCGGTCGTCAATTTCAGATGTTGCAAAAGCGCCTGGCGCGCCAGATCGGCGTCTCGCGCGGCGCATGCCTCGATGATCGCCTGATGCTCGCGATAAAGCGTCGGGCGGGCCTCGGAGCCTTTCGGTTGCCGCGCATACGCCCGACGCGATTCACGGCGGTATGTGTCGATCATGTCGAGCAGCCTCGCGTTGCCGCAGCGGCCGTAGAGGGTGCGGTGAAACGCAAGGTCTAGTTCCTCGAGCTGTTGCGGGTCTTCTTCATCGAGCAGGTCCTCGTTCAGCCGCCGCGCCTTGCGCAGATCACTTTCGGTCAGCGCCTCGATCGACGCCAGCAGCGCGGTCGTCTCCAGAGACAGGCGGATCTCGGCAAGCTCACGCGCCTGCTCCTCGTTCAGACCGGACACGGCTAGACTGCGATCCGGGCGGCGCACCAGAAGACCGGATGCCAGCAGCCTGTCGAGAGCCTGCCTGATGGGCTGGCGGCTGACGCCAAAACGTTCCGCCAGTTGTTCCTGTTTAAGCACCGTGCCAGCGCCGAGATGTCCGGCTTCGATATCGCGTCGAAGCGATGTGATGATTGTATTTGTATCCATGGATCCAAACTAGCTGAGACATATGATCGCCGCAAGGTCTCGGAGTGAGATTGGTTCAGTCGATGGGGATCGACCGACGCTTCGCAGGCGTGCGGCAGCCAAAATTGCGGGATCACATTTCCGTCAGATCACGGCAGTTCGTTCCAATATCGGTCGAAACAGGCGCGATCTCGACGAAAATCGCCGATCGCGCAGACCGAGCGTGATCCATGACAAGGATGTCGAAGGGTTTCTGTCTTAATGATTGCGTGATGTAAGGTTATGAAGCCTGCGGATCAGGCCGATGGACCGGCGGCGGGGGCGTCATCGGGCTTAAATCGGTGATGGCGCTTGCGTGCAAAGGATGCATGGCCCATATCCTTAGGTGAAATAAGGGGGAAAAGGACGACGTGAGCCTTCCGAACAACAATATGCAGCGCGAGTCGCGATGGATCGGTCCATCCTCTCCCGCACGTACGCCGCTCATCCCTTCGATCTCCGCGGCGCGCTGGCTTCTGATCCTTGTCGTCGCCGCCGGCGTCTATTTCTTCTACGGCTTCGTCGTGCCGGTGCTGGCCGCGCTTGTCATCGGCTTTGCAAGCTGGCCGCTTTATCGCCGGCTGCTGCAGAGGGTCGGCGGCAACACGACGGTCGCCGCGACCATCGCGATCATACTCATCGTCACCTTCCTCATTACGCCCATCGTGCTTGCCGTCACCTATACCACGGGCGAAGTGCGCGAATGGGTCGGCTGGCTTATCCATGTGAACCGCTTTGGCGAACCGACGCCGCAATGGATTTCGGCCTTTCCGTTTGTCGGCCCCTATCTCGATGAGCTCTGGGTCAAATATATCGGCAGCCCCGGCAGCATGGGCGAACTGATCCAGGCGGTCAGCGGCGCGCATATCGGCAATATCTACCGTGCCGTGCTCGCCGCCGGTGGCGGTGCGTTTCATCTGCTGCTGACACTGCTTTTCATGCTGATCGCGCTATTCTTCGTCTATCGCGACGGCGCTGATTTTTCCCGCCAGATCGACATGCTCGGCGAGCGCATCCTGCCCAATCGCTGGGAGCGGATCTCACGCGTGGTGCCTGCCACGATCAGCTCGACCGTGATGGGCATGACGCTTATCGCCATCGGCGAAGGCATCGTGCTTGGCGTCGCCTATTGGGTGGCCGGCGTGCCCTCGCCCGTGACGCTAGGCGTCATCACCGGCATCATGGCGCTGATCCCCGGCGGCGCGCCGCTGTCGTTCACGCTGGTGTCGCTGTACCTGCTTGCCAGCGGCTCGCCCGTTGCCGGCGTCAGCCTGTTCGTCTGGGGTACCGTCGAACTCTTCATCGTCGACAAGACGCTTCGCCCCAAACTGGTGGGCGGCCCGATCAAGCTGCCGTTCCTGCCGACCTTCTTCGGTCTGATCGGCGGCGTGAAGACCATGGGCTTCCTGGGGCTCTTCATCGGCCCGGTGCTGATGGCGCTTCTGGTGGCGATCTGGCGCGAATGGATGCATGAGGTTCGCACGGCCGAAAAGCCCGACCTCGGTCCGCAGGTGCTGATTGACGAGCAGGCTCCGCCACCGCCCAGGGTCGCCGAAGGCTGATCAAGCCAGTCGCCGAAGGCTGATCGACGGCGTCACCTTTCCTGATTGTAATCTTGCTCCGCATGGATGCCGGAAAGCGGCCTTCATTTGGTTGAAATTGCTGCGTCTAAGGAGAGCGGTTCAATATCGAAAGCGCCCCCATGCAAGCTGTCCTCATCGCCATGACCATCCTCGGCTGCAACGACTCGGTCACGCAGTGCAATTACGTGGCGACGGTGGGAAAGCACTTTGAGACGGTGGCGATGTGCGATGCCGATTCCGAACGGCAATTGAAGCATTATTCCAGCATCAGCTACCCGACGGTCATCGCCGTCTGCGAGCCGCCGCATCCACCGCTGCCGCCGGAACCAAAGGTGGTAGCCGCCGCGCCAGCGCCAGTGCCCGCCGTCACTGAGGAAAAGCCGCAGACCGGCGTTTCTGGTTTGGCGTCCAGAATGGCGGCAGAGGTACGCACGCACCTTCCCTCTGGCCATTCGATGAAATCCGCACTCGCAACGCCCGTGCACTTCGTCTCAGGAAGCTATTCCTGGGTCGTCAGGCGCTTGAGCAATTAAATCAGGCGGCGGCGAGCGCCGTCATGTAGGCATAGCCGCGTGCCGATTGTCGCTGCTCGGCGACATGTAGCTTCTCGACCATCTCCAGCAGTTCCTGCACCGCGCCATGCGTGGTGTTGCGGCTGCGGAAACTCTGCAGCAGCCGGCCGCAGACATTGGCCAGCATCGTGCCAGACGTCGATTTCGACGCCTCGCGCCACAACAAGGTGGCTTCGACGAAGATCACGCTGATGTCGCGGGCGAGACCGGCGGATTCATAAAGCGCGCGCACGGCATGCATGCGGCCGGTCGCCAGGATAGAGCGCACCCGCCGCTCGTCGCAGCCGGTCAGATTGACGATGGCGCCGGCGAAGAACTCGATCTTGCCGGAGCAGAGCGTGTGCATGAGGAAGGATGGCGTCAGGCGTCCGCTTACGCGCAGATGCTCGACCAGATCGGCAACCTCGCGCGGCGCAATCTCGCCGGCGATGGCGACGATCGCTGTTTCCGTCGCCTCGCGGGCAACGCGCTGCAGCCGACTAGTGCCGATCGCGGCTTGCGCCAGAGGCAGATTGATGAGGGCGTCGCTGACATGCTGCGTCAAGAGCTGGCGGGCATCGGCGGGCAGATCCGGGCGATCGAGCAGGAGGTTGCGGACTTCGCAGTCGTCGCCCAGCCGTTCGGCAATGCGCTTCAGCGCCTGCGGTGCAATGGCGGCGCCTTCGTTTTCAAGCAGGCACAGCACGTCTTCCGCGCCGCCAATCTCGGCAAGCGCGGCTGCGACCGAGCGCGAAATGCTGGAGCGGGCGGCGATCAGCATGCGGGTGACGCCGCTGCCGCGCGCGGCAAGATCGACGAGGTCGGCGTCCGACAGAAGCGGCGAGAAGGTAATGGCGTGGCAGGCGATCTCGGCCTGGTCACCAGCCAGAGACAGGACGATGGCGCGAGGCGCGTCCGGAGACCAGGCGATGGCTTCTGCCATGGCAAGACGAACCTTCGGCGACGGATCGTCAAGCAAGAAGGTCATCGCCATCTCGGCGGCCTTGCGCTCCTCCAGAGACATCTCAGACTGCAGGTAGGCCCGGCCGAGCGCGCTCGCCGCCCTCGCCCGGTCACCAGCCTTGGCAGTCTCAACCCAACGAAGAAATGCCTCTACGATCACCGCGAACCCCGATCCTCAAGTGCGATTCTCTCGCACCCCAAGTGTTGAGGATGACGGTAGCGGCAAAAAGTTTATGATTGGTTCACCATATACTTTAACCGTTCAGCAGGACCGATAGACGCTTCAGGCCTTGGGTCGGAAGAGCTCGAACACGTCGCTGCTCTCGCTGTAATCCATGTAGCCGAGGCGCGCGACGGGTCTCGCCAGACCCATGTCGATACGGCCGTCGCGCAGGATCGCCTCGTCGATATGGATACCGACGACCTGGCCGAAGATCATGACGTTCTCCGACGGCTCGCCGCTCAGCGATTTCGGCTCGATGATCTCGGTGACCTTGCACTCCAGAACCGCGAAGGCTTCGGCCACATAGGGCGCATCGACGAGTTCACCCTTTTTGGGTGTCAGCCCCGACAAAGCGAACTCGTCGACGTCGTAGGCGACGGCCGCCGAGGACATGTTCATCTTGTCGATCAGGTTGCGGCTCACGAAGTTGCAGGTGAACTCGCCGGTCTCGCTGGCGTTCCTGTAGCTGTCCTTGCGGCCGCTCGACGAGAACATCACGAGCTTCGGACGATCCGACACGGCGTTGAAGAAGGAGTATGGCGCGAGGTTGAGCGTGCCATCCCTGCCCTTGCTGCCGATCCAGCCGATCGGCCTTGGCGACACGATCGCCTTGAAAGGATCGTGCGCAAGGCCGTGCCGGTTCTGATCCGTCGTATAGAACATCAGCCTTCCCCGCCGACCCAGGTGACCGTCTCGGAAAGCTCGGGGCGCGGGCGCTCGACGGGCGGGAACGTCGTCGAGCCCATGTGGATGAAGCCGGCGACCTTCTCGCCTTCCTCGACGCCCAGCAGCGGATAGGCGCGCTCATCATAGGCGAACCACTCGGTCAGCCAGTTGGCGACCCAGCCATGGGCGTTGGCGGCAAAGATGATGTTGAGGCAGACGGCGCCGGCCGACATCAGCTGCTCCCATTCCGGGACCTTGACGTGCGGGCCGGCCTTGCTGACGACCGCGACGACGACGGGCGCGCGCGTGAAGCGGCTGCGCTCGACCTTGATCATCTCTTCGGAGAGATCGGGCTTCTTTTCCAGAGCAAGCTTCAGAAGCTCCTCGCCGATACGGGCACGCTCCTCGCCGCGATAGACGATGAAACGCCAGGGCGCGAGCTTGCCGTGATCCGGCACGCGCGAGGCAAGGCGCAGGATTTCCTCGATCTCGGGCTTTTCGGGACCGGGTTCGGACATTTGGAAGGCGGGGATGGAACGGCGGACGCCGAGGTAGTCGATCAGCTTGATATCAGATCTCATAGGCAAGAAACTCTCATTTTCATCGCGGTATCGGGGATGGGTCTTGAATTTGCCATCCGGTTGGTCTTGAAGTGGCCTCTGTCATTTCAGTTGTCAATTGGTTCGCAAAACACATGCTCGGCATTTTGCCATACGCACGCTGGAGTGTTGCCGTAGCCCTCCTTGCCTTGATCCCCGCCGGCGCCGGCGCGCAGGAAGCCTTCAAGGAGTTCAAGCAGCTCGACACCACGACGAAGATGCCCAAGCTGAACGCCTTCATCGCGCCCGGCACGACGCCTCAGGGCGCGAAGCTGCATTCCGTCGCGCTCGAGGCGAAGCTCACGGCATCGGGCGACGCCGTCAAGGACGGGCTCTCCTGGTATGTGTTCAGCCCCGTCGCGGGGAGCGACGGCAAGCTGCCGCTGATCGCCAGCTCCCAGGGTGGCTCGGCCGACTTCCAGCTGGCACCGGGCGACTATTTCGTCAACGTTTCCTTCGGCCGCGCCGGCGTGACACGCAAGCTCTCGGTTCCTGAGGACGGCGCGCTTGAAAAGCAGACAATGGTTCTGGAAGCCGGTGGCCTTCTACTCAATGCTGTCTCGGGATCGGATGTGAAGATCCGGCCGGATCAGCTGAGCTTTTCGATCTATTCCGCCGATGTGCGCGACGACGGCGAGCGTGGTCTGGTGATGGCCGATGTGCCGCCAAACACCGTCGTGCGGCTCAACGCCGGCACCTATCACGTCGTTTCCGATTATGGCGAGACCAACGCATCGGTGCGCGCCGACATCCAGGTGGAAGCGGGAAAGCTCACCGAGGCGACAATCCAGCACAAGGCGGCGCAGATCACCTTCAAGCTGGTCTCCGACAAGGGCGGCGAAGCGATCGCCGATACCGCCTGGTCGATCCTGACGGCCGCAGGCGACAGCGTCGGCGAAAGTGTCAGCGCGTTTCCGACCATGGTGCTTGCAGAAGGCGAGTATTCCGCCGTCGCGCGCAACAAGGACAAGATCTACCAGCGCGAATTCAAGGTCGAGGCCGGCAAGAACACCGACGTCGAAGTCCTGATGAAGGACGTGCAGCCGGACCAGGGGCCGGCCGCGACGACATTGCAGCAGCTGCCGCCGGAGCAGCAGAACCCCACGGAGCAATCACACGCCGCGCAGCCGCTACCCTCGTTCGAGCAGCTGCAGAGCGGAGCCGCCGCAGGTGGCGTCGATTCCGACTGACGCATCCTACATCGCTATCAACGCAAAACGCCCGGTCATTGCTGACCGGGCGTTTTCGTTTTTCAGTCCAGGATCACGAAGGCCTCAGGCGGCCTTCGCCTTCCTGGCGGCAGCCTTGCGCAGCACATCCGGCGGCGTCGCTTCGTGCGTCAGGGCAGCGATCGCGTCGTCGAGCGACATCGAGCTCTGTTCCTGGCTGCCGAGACGGCGGATGTTGACCGTGCGCTCTTCGGCTTCCTTCTTGCCGCAGACGATGATGACCGGCACCTTGGTAACCGAGTGTTCGCGGACCTTGTAGTTGATCTTCTCGTTGCGGAAGTCGGTCTCGACATGGAGGCCTGCCTCGCGCAGCGCCTCGGCCACTTCTTCACCGTATGCGTCGGCTTCCGAAGTGATCGTCGCAACGACGATCTGCAGCGGCGACATCCACAGCGGCAGATGGCCGGCGAAGTTCTCGATCAGGATACCGAGGAAGCGCTCCATCGAGCCGCAGATGGCACGATGGATCATCACCGGCTGCGTCTTTTCGGAGTTGCTGTCGATATAGAAGGCGCCGAAGCGTTCCGGCAGGTTGAAGTCGACCTGCGTGGTGCCGCACTGCCATTCACGGCCGATGGCGTCCTTCAGCGTATATTCGAACTTCGGACCGTAGAACGCGCCCTCGCCCGGCAGAATGCCGGTCTTGATGCGGCCTTCCGACTGTTCCTCGATCGTCTTCAGCACTTCGGTCATGACGGCCTCGGCGCGATCCCACAGAGCGTCGGAGCCGACGCGCTTTTCAGGGCGGGTCGAGAGCTTGACGACGATTTCCTTGAAACCGAAGTCTTCATAGACCGACAGGATGAGATCGTTGATGCGCAGGCATTCGGCCGCCATCTGCTCTTCCGTGCAGAAGACGTGCGCGTCGTCCTGGGTGAAGCCGCGAACGCGCATCAGGCCGTGCAGCGCGCCGGAGGCCTCGTAGCGGTGCACCGTGCCGAACTCCGCCAGACGGATCGGCAGCTCGCGATAGGACTTCAGGCCATGCTTGAAGATCTGCACGTGACCCGGGCAGTTCATCGGCTTCAGCGCGAAGACGCGGTTGTCGGCTTCCTTGTCCTCAGGGTGCGTGAAGGCATAGGCCGACTTCACCGCGAACATGTTCTCCTGGTACCAGCCCCAGTGACCGGAGGTCTCCCAGAGCGAGGCATCGAGAACCTGCGGCGCGTTGACCTCTTCATAGGTGCCGGCAAGACGGCGGCGCATGTAGGAGGTCAGCGCCTGGAACATCCGCCAGCCCTTGCCGTGCCAGAAGACGACGCCGGGGCCTTCTTCCTGGAAATGGAACAGATCCATTTCACGGCCAAGCTTGCGGTGGTCGCGCTTTTCGGCTTCCGCCAGCATGTGCAGGTAGTTGTCGAGATCCGCCTGCTCGGCCCAGGCCGTGCCGTAGATGCGCGACAGCATTGCGTTGTTGCTGTCGCCACGCCAATAGGCGCCGGCAACCTTCATCAGCTTGAAGGCCGTGCCGATCTGGCCGGTGGAGGCCATGTGCGGGCCGCGGCAGAGGTCGAACCATTCGCCCTGATTGTAGATCTTCAGATCCTGTCCTTCAGGAATCGCATCGACGAGCTCGACCTTGTAGCTCTCGCCCTTGGCGGCGAAGACTTCCTTGGCCTTCTCGCGCGACCAGATCTGCTTGGTGAAAGCAGCATTGCGCGAGATGATCTCCTTCATCTTCTTTTCGATCTTCGGCAGATCGTCAGGCGTGAAGGGCTCGTTCTTGGCGAAGTCGTAATAGAAGCCGTTCTCGATCACCGGGCCGATCGTGACCTGCGTGCCGGGCCAGAGCTCCTGCACGGCTTCAGCCATGACGTGGGCGGCGTCGTGTCGGATGAGCTCGAGCGCGCGGGGATCGGTGCGGGTGATGATCTCGATCGTGCCGTCAACGACGGGATCGGAAAGGTCGCGCACGGTGCCGTCGATCGCGATGGCGACGGCCTTCTTGGCAAGCGACTTGGAAATGGATTCAGCGACATCCTTGCCGGTTGCGCCAGAATCGTAGCTGCGCACGGAACCATCGGGGAATGTCAGGGAAACGGATTGGGACATTTTAGACTTCTCCTTGTCCAGTCCCGCCAACGAATGCGGGTGGTTGCAATGATGCGTTTCGGATCACGAATACGCCGCCGCCTGATACCGGGATTTGCCGTCGCAGTAAAGAAAAAGACGGTTTAACCGAGCATTTCGGCGAGGCCGCGAACGGTGTTCCAGTTGCGCAGCGTGCCGACACCGATACGCTTGGTCGTAAGGGCGGATAGCAGTTTCCATTCACTGGGCTTGCCGGCGAAATCGATCCAGAGGTCGCCGCCGATGACGGCAAGGCGCTGGTTCGGCTGGGCGTAGGACTGCAGCCTCTCGATGACGGTACGGTCGAGCGGCTTTCGCATGACGCGCAGGATCACCTGGCTGCCATCACCATCAGGGAACGGATTGGCGGCGGCGATCTTGCGCCAATCCTCGGCCGTTCTGACGAGGATATCGACCGGCTTGCCGAAGCGCGTGAGGAACGCCTGCTCCAGCCGCGCCTCCATGTCTCCAATCGGCGACGATGGCGCCTCGAAGACGATGTTGCCTGTCGAAACAAGGGTGCGTGGATTGCGATAGCCGAGCGACGTGGCCATGTCGCGCAGGTCGGACATGATCACTCTGCGGCCTGGGGCCAGAACGATGCTATGGAGGAGTGCGACGTAGACAGTCACGTCGGCTTGCGGCCAAACGCGAGATATCGCCACGGCGTCCACCAATGGAAACGGTGACCGAGCGTTTCCGGCACACGGTCGAGACCACTGGTGCCGCCGGGGCCGCAGCGGCCGACGCGAAACAGCGTCATCCATCCACCGCTCCACAGGCCATGGCGGGCGATGGCCTCGTAGCCGTATTCGGAGCATGTCGGGATGTGGCGGCAGGAATTGCCGATGAAGCCGGATAGGGTCAGTTGGTAGAGCCGGATCAGGCCCATGCCGAACAGGCGGTCCGGTGTCTTGCGGAAAGGGCCGGTGTAATTGCGCGAGTGATGAACCTGTCTCTTCCGCGGCGAAGCGGCAGCGCCGCCTTCGTCCTCGTCGTCATCGTGGTTCAGCGAGCAGAACTGGCACATGGCGATCCGCTCAGGCTTCCACAGTCTCGGCGCGCTTGGCCTCGACCTGGCCGATCGCATCGACCACGGCGTCGAAGGTCAGCATGGTGGAGGCGTGGCGGGCTTTGTACTCGCGGACCGGCCGCAGATATCGCATGTCTTCAAAGCGCCCCGATGGCCCCTCGCCGTCTTCCTTCAGCATGGCAAGCATGTCGGCGCGCGCCTGGCGCAGCTCCTGCGCCGTCGCACCGACCACATGGCGGGCCATGATCGAGGACGAGGCCTGGCCGAGCGCGCAAGCCTTGACGTCGTGGGCGAAGGCAGAGACCGTGTCGCCGTCCATCTTCAGCCAGATCCTGACCTTCGAGCCGCAGAGCTTTGAGTGCGCCTGGGCGCTGGCGTCGGGATCGTCGATAGCGCCGATCAGCGGAATATTACCGGCAAATTCGAGAATTTTACTGTTGTAGATGTCGTCCATCGGGTATTCCGCTCCATATTTCATGCGGATAGGCGGCTGATTGTTTATTGTAGCACAAACAAAAAACACACCGTGTCGCGCTGGAAGACTTACATAGCGATGCCGTTTTCCTATATGTATGTCGTTCGAAGGCCATAAAAATGCAATGGCCTCGGGTAAGTTTGAATGGGAAACCGTGCCGGATGGGCCGCAGAATTTCGCCCTGAAAGCCCCGGAGCCTGCCAAAGGTGCACTATTCCCGAGTGGGATTGCCAGTGGCTAGTCCGAAATACGGTCCGCATTGCGGATCAGGAGACAGTTGCAGATGGACGCCATCGTAAAGAACTTTCCGCAGACCACGCCAGACGCCAATCGCCCAAGCCAGAAGGAAGCCGAAGACGCGGTGCGCACGCTGCTCCGTTGGGCCGGCGACGACCCTTCGCGCGAAGGGTTGCTGGATACGCCGGCGCGTGTCGCGAAAGCCTATCGCGAGCTTTTCGCCGGCTATGAGATGGACGCCGAAGAGGTGCTTGGCCGGACCTTCGAAGAGGTCGCGGGCTATGACGACATGGTGCTGGTGAAGGACATTCCGTTCTTCTCGCACTGCGAGCACCACATGGTTCCGATCATCGGCAAGGCGCATGTGGCCTACATGCCCGACGGCAAGGTTCTCGGCCTATCGAAGATCGCGCGCGTGGTTGAAATCTACGGCCGCCGCCTGCAAACGCAGGAAACCATGACCGCCCAGATCGCCCGTTCGATCGACGAAACGCTCGCTCCCCGCGGCGTCGCCGTGATGATCGAGGCCGAACATATGTGCATGGCCATGCGCGGCGTTCAGAAACAGGGCTCCACCACATTGACGACAACCTTCACCGGCACATTTAAAACTGAGCCGGCTGATCAAGCCCGGTTTATTTCCATGGTGCGGAGCCGCTGACCGGCTTCATTTCAGAAAGCCGCGATGATGCCATTTGCCTTCAATGCGCCGTCCGAAGACAAGTCCGAGCTCGAGGATGCCGGTGATTTCACGCCGCGGTTCGATGACCGCGGCCTGATCACGGCTATCGTGACGGATGCCCATGACGGCGAGCTGCTCATGGTGGCGCATATGAACGCCAAGGCGTTGGCGTTGACCATCCAGACCGGCCAGGCCCACTATTTCAGCCGCTCGCGCGGCAAGCTCTGGCTGAAGGGCGAAACCTCGGGCAACATCCAGACGGTGAAGGAAATCCGCACCGACTGCGACCAGGATGCAATTTGGCTAAAGGTCGAAGTTGCCGGTCACGACGCGACCTGCCACACTGGCCGCCGTTCCTGCTTCTATCGGACGGTGAGCCTAGAAGACGGCAAGCCGATGCTCGAGATCGCCGACGACGAGCGCCAGTTCGATCCTCACGAAGTCTACGGAAAAGAGCCGTAACAACGGCATGCCGTCTCTTTTTGGGTCAGGAGGGGCGGCCATATACCAATTCGGAAGGGTGGCGGCGCACTAATATTTGCCTGTGCGTCGTGCCTGGGGGAGGTTTGCCATGGTGAGCTGGAGTTTGATCCGTCAAGGCTCCGAAGCCGTCGGTTCCGACGCTGGCATCGCCTCGCCCTCCGACATCAAGATTCCCGCCCCCACACCGAAGAAGCCGAAGCTGGCGCTTGCCCTTGGGGGCGGCGCTGCGCGCGGCTGGGCGCATATCGGCGTGCTCAGGGCGCTTGACGAAGCGGGCATCGAGATCGGCATGATCGCCGGCACATCGATCGGCGCGCTGGTCGGCGGTTGCTATCTGGCGGGCAAGCTCGATGAACTCGAGGGTTTCGCCCGGTCGCTGACCATGCGCCGGATCGCCAGCCTGCTTGATCTGACCATCGGCGGCAGCGGCCTGTTTGGCGGCATGCGGCTCACCAAGCGCATGCAGGAACATCTGGAAGGGCTGAATGTCGAGGATCTCGACCGCCCGTTCGTCGCGGTATCGGCCGAGGTCAACAGCGGCCACGAGGTCTGGATCGCCAACGGCTCGCTGATCACGGCACTCAGGGCGTCCTATGCCCTGCCCGGCATTTTCGAGCCTGTGCGCAGCAATCACCGGACGCTGGTCGATGGCGCGCTGGTCAATCCTGTCCCCGTCTCGGTCTGCCGCGCCTACGAGCAGCCGCTGGTGGTCGCCGTCAACCTCAACTACGACATTTATGGCCGCTCCGCCGTGGTCCGCCACAGCGCCAGCCTGACGCCGTCCGAGGTGCAGAAGCAGGAGCATGCGCCTTATGCCAAGCTTGGTATGACCGGGGTGATGGTGCAGGCGTTCAATATCATCCAAGACCGCATCGCGCGTGCGCGTCTTGCGGGCGATCCGCCAGATATCTCGCTGCAGCCAAGATTGAGCGATATCGGTCTCTCGGAGTTTCATCGCGCCGGCGAAGCGATCGAGCGCGGCTATCAGGAAGCCACGGCGCGGCTTCCCGAGTTGAGGCGCATGCAGGAGTTGTTCGCCGGCTCCAGCTGAGCGAGCCGGCGCGCCTTCGTTCAGCCTGCGATATAGGCCTTGATGTCCTCGGCCTCGCGTTCGACCTCGGCGATACGGGTCTTGACCACGTCACCGATCGAGATGATGCCGGCGAGCTTTCCAGCGGTTTCGACCGGCACATGGCGGAAGCGCCGGCTGGTCATCAGTTCCATCAGCTCGTTGACGGTCGTTGCCTCGTTGCAGCGATAGACCTTCGCCGTCATGACCGATGCCACGGAGCTATCAAGACAGGCGGGGCCGGACTTGGCGATGGCGTGAACCACATCGCGCTCGGTAAAGATCCCGGCGATCTTGTTTTCCATGCCGACGATGACGATGGCGCCGATCTTCTTCTTGCTCAGAATCGCGGCTGCTTCGGAAACGGTCGTGTTCGGGCCGGCGGTGACGACGTCCCTGCCCTTGGCATCCAGTATGGCTTTGACTGTATTGGACATTTGAACCTCCTATGTCGAAAGTGAGACACTTCAGCTGATCACAGGCATCCGCGGCGGTCTCTCCTCCCAACGCGGATCAGTTCGAATGGTGCACTTCAACGCTCAGGATTGCAATATATCCGCATCCTCTGAAATAGAGGGAAGTTCGGGCGGCGGCCGGTCGAACAGCGAAAACAGCACGAAGCCGAAGAGAAAGCCGCCGATATGGGCGTCCCAGGCGATCGGCGCGCCGGTGTCACCGATCAGTGGAATGCCGACGGCGATCAGGATGTTGCCAACGAACCAGAAGAGCATGAACATGACGACGGTTCGGCTGCGGAAGGTTTCCGCGATCGAGAGGCGCGGATTGAGATGAGCGGGAAGCGCGACGCGGCGCTCCGACGGGAACGCAAAGCGGCAGGCAGCACCCATCAAGGCCGAAACGACGCCGGATGCGCCGATTAGCACGGTCGCTTGCCCCCAATTCAGCACGGCGTGAAGCGCGGCCGAGGCGACGGCGGCGAGCACCCAAAAGACCGTGTAGCGAACCCAGCCGATACGGCGGGCTACGGGGGCGCCAAAGGCCATAAGCCAGAGCCCATTGAAGAGGATGTGCTCGATATTGCCATGCAGCAGTGAATAGGTGAGCGGCGTCCAGAACAATTGCGGCCCCTGCTCGGCCAAGGGCGTGATGTAGCGCAGCGGAATGAAGCCGAAATCGAAGAACAGCATGTCGACGCCGCTTTCGGTCAGGAAAATCGCTTGCACGGCATAGATCGCCGCCAGGAGACCGATCGTTGCGACAATGGCGCCTGGAAGATTGAAAATGGGCGTACGCGGCGGCTTGGCGGCGGGCTCGGTCGGCTGGTGCGGCTCGTTCGTATCGTCCATTGCATTCCTCGTTCACTTCGCGTGCACTGGCTTACAGGACGACAGGTCAAAAAAAAAGCCGTCCGGCAATCTACCGAACGGCTTGCTGAGCGTCCCCCGAGAATGACCTCGCGCCCGAGCAATTCATGCTGAACTTCCAATACCGGAAGCAATGAAAAGATACTGGCACGGCGAGCCGTCACAGACAATCGAAACCCTTCCTTAACCTTAACTGCCTGGATCTGGCATGAAATCCGCATGGCATAGGGCAAGGTGGCCATGATGGCCGCCGTTTGAACCGAAATGAAACAGATCGGCAGTCCCATGCGCCTCAACACCACCATCCAGATCTTCGACTACTGGAACAAGCTACGCGGCAGCGAGATCGCTCCCCTGCGGACGCAGGTGGAGCCACGCGATATCAGGCAGCTTCTCTCCAGCCTCTTCATGCTCGAGACGTCAGGCGCCGGCCGCGTCACCTTCCGTCTCGCCGGCACGCGCATCTGCGATCTCTTCGGCCACGACCTCGGCGGCAGCTGTTTGTCGGAGCTCTGGGCGCACGGTCACGAGGATATCGAAAAGACTGCCGTCGGCGTCATGGAGCACGGCATCCCGGCGCTGTTGAACGCCACCGGATACAGCACCGCCGGTCATCGCGCCGCCTTCGAGATCATTCTTCTGCCGCTGCGCAATGCCGAGGGGGAATGCGACAAGCTGCTCGGCGCGATCGCACCGGCCACGACCGCGAGCTGGCTGGAGGTCGTTCCGCTGCAGTTCCTGGCGCTCGACCGCAGCCGTTTGCTGCATGAGCAGCTCGACCCGGCGGAAAGCACGCAAAGCGGCGCGAACGAGCCCCGTGCGACGACCAGCGGCAGCCGGTCGATCGCCGATACGGTACGCCGTCTGATGTCCAGCCTGATGGATGAACCCGTGAAACAGGATGCACCATTTCGGCACTACCGCTGAGCGGTAAATCACCCCCGACTGAACAACCTTCTGTTAATGGATTGCGAGTAAAGCTTGGCGCCAAGCTATTTTTAAAAGAAGCCCTTTGATGCACGCTTTCCAGCAAGCTCAGACGCAAAAAACTGCGCCTCGCCTTGAACAAGGTGCATTCCAGCGCGTGCCCATCAATATGCAGGGCCGCCTGATGCTGGCAAATTACGAGGAATTCGAGTGCCTGGTCATCGATATGTCGCCCGGCGACATGTATGTGACCTGCCAAGGCCGCCCGCGCGTCAACGAACGCGTCGTCGCCTATATCGATCACCTAGGCCGCGTCGAAGGCTATGTCCAGACGATCGACAGCCGCGGCTTCAACATGTCCATCCACGCCACCGAGCGCAAGCGCGAGAAGCTTGCCGCGCAGCTGACGTGGCTTGCCAACAAGCACGAACTCGGCCTGCCGGAAGATCGCCGTCACGACCGTCTGATGCCGCGCGAGACGCAGACGGAAATCACACTCGAGAACGGCACGCAGTATATGTGCCGGATCATGGACTTGTCGCTCTCGGGCGCCGCTGTCGACGTCGAGGTTCGCCCGGCGATCGGCACAGCGCTGCGCCTCGGCAACATGCGCGGCCGCGTGGTGCGTCACTTCGTCGAAGGCGTCGCGATCGAGTTCCTGTCGCTTCAATCGCGCGACACGCTGCGCGAATTTCTCTGATCACCGTCATCCCGGCTTCACAAAGCTGATGGATTGAAGCGCCTCTTTAGGAGGCGCGCCCAATGTCGATTCTCTATCCCGAGATTGAAGCTTATGACCACGGTCTCCTCGATGTCGGAGACGGCCACCTGATCCATTGGGAAAGCTACGGCAATCCTGATGGACGGCCGGCGCTTTATCTGCATGGCGGGCCGGGCTCCGGCTCATCGCCCTCTGCGGCACGCTATTTCGATCCGTCGGCCTATCGGATCATCCTGTTCGACCAGAGAAATTGCGGCCGCAGCCTTCCCAATGCCGCCGAGATGGCGACGGATCTCTCGACCAACACGATCTGGCACTTGATCGACGATATCGAGAAACTCCGTTGTCACCTCGAGGTGACGGATTGGGTGCTGTTCGGGACATCCTGGGGATCCACGCTTGCACTCGCCTATGCGCAGACCCATCCGGCCCACGTCGCGGCGATGGTGCTTGCCGGCGTGACGACAACGCGGCGATCGGAAATCAGATGGCTAACACAGGGAATGGCCGCGCTGTTTCCCGAGGAATGGCACCAGCTCAAGGCATCCCTTCCCGGTGACATGAGAGCCAAGGGCGTTCTTGAGGGTTATCGAGAATTGCTCAATGGGCCCGACCTCGACGTGCGTCTCAAGGCGGCGCGGGACTGGCACGATTGGGAGGCGGTGTCCATCCTGCTTGCCAATCCCGACGGCTATCCCCGACGCTGGCGCAATCCGGAGTATCTGCTCACCCGTGCGCGGATCATAACCCACTACTTCAGCCATGCGGCATGGCTCGAGGAAGGTGCGCTGTTGCGGGACGCCGGAAAGCTGGCCTCGATCCCCGGCGTTCTCGTTCAGGGACGGCTCGACCTAGAGGCGCCATTGACCACGGCATGGGAATTGGCGCGCGCTTGGCCGGGAAGTGAGCTCATCATCGTCGAAAACGCCGCCCATTCGCCCGATCATGATGGCATGGCGCGCGCAATTCTCGCCGCGACCGACAGATTTCGCGAAATTTCTCAAAAATAATTTTCGACGCATCACCTTAAAAAGCGGCTCAAAACGCGCCATTTGCGGGCGAATCCGGCGTTCCGGCGGCCTACAAAGCGCCGTTTCCCTCCAAGCCGCATGATGAACGCAATATTACCGAAATGGCGGCGCGACCGCCCGCGTTAATCTTTTGCCTCGAAACGAGCCATCCGATGGCGGCGAGGCTTTTTGAGAAAGATAAAATTTGAAGCAATCTTGGTAAATATTCCCCTCGAACTTCAGTAAAATTCGATATTGATTTTATTCGAATTCGGCGCGCTTTTGAATCAACTAAGCCTTTAATTTTGCTTCTGAATTTTGCGTCGAGTAAAAACACGTCTGGCAATGTCTCCTCACAAAACGGGGACATACAAATGACGATAACAAACTTCATCAAGGGCGGCCTCGCCGCTGCTGCGATGCTCATGTCGATGGCAGGCGTCGGACAGGCCGGCTACCAGAGCATGACCGTTCTCGGCAACACCAGCCCGCCGATCGGCGCCTACCAGTTCTGCAAGGAAATTCCTGAAGACTGCAAGAACGCAGCCGGCGACCAGGGCACGATGGTGCTGACCGAAGACAGCTGGAAGACGATCCTGAAGATCAACTATCAGGTAAACTCGGAGATCACGCCGATGACCGATATGGAGATCTACGGCGTCGAAGAACGCTGGGCCTATCCGAAGACCGCAGGCGACTGCGAAGACTATGCGCTTCTGAAGCGCAAGATGCTGATCGAAGCCGGCCTCTCGCCGTCGAACCTCCTGATGACCGTCGTGCTGCAGCCGAATGGCGATGGCCATGCCGTGCTGACCGTTCGCACCGATCGCGGTGACTTCATTCTCGACAACATGCGCAACAAGGTCATGCTCTGGGCCGATACCGAGTACACCTACCTGAAGCGCCAGTCTTCCAGCGATCCGACCCGCTGGGTCAAGCTTCAGGACGGCCGCGCCGTGGCTGTCGGCAGCGTCAAGTAATTCCATCCGCCGGAGCAATCCGGTGGGCAAGCAAGGCGCCTGGTCCCGTCCCCGCATGCACGTCCAGACCGGCGTCTCAAGAGCCGCTCCTGCTGTCCCAGGAGCGGCTCGCTTTTTATGGGCCATCGGCATGCGCTTGGCACCTCGATTAACGGTTAATTAACCACGCAAGCCCGATCATCGGCCCATAGATCAGCGACACCGGCGGCTCACGTTTTTCCTGCGACGGTCAGATATTCGAAAGCCGTCATGCGCCAGGCCATTCAGAGCTCCACAGAGGTCGAGGAATCTCCTCTCCTGTCGACTGGCTTTCTCATCCGCACAACCATTGTCATCGCTCTCCTGGCGGTGCTCACCGTTGCCATCAGCGTTGGCGGACGATTGTTTGGCGCGCGCGTCTCGCTTGCCGGAAATACCGACAGCACGGCGCCGGTGACGCTAACGATCGGCCAGGACACGCTTCAGCTCCAGGAGAACACGATTCGCTTTCCCAGCCAGCGGCACAGCGGCACCACCGAGCGCGCCGACCTCTATCTCGCTTGGCCGCAGATGCAGGGCTATTCGAGTGAAAACCGCGATCGCTTCGACGATATCGCCAAGTCCTCTGACCTAATTTTCCTGCAGGTCACGCAGGCGACCATGTCGCGTGACATGTCGGGCCGTTACGAGCCGATCTACTCGCACCTGATCGACTCAACCCCGCAGCCATTCGCCAACGGCATGACGCTTCACAAGCTTCGGGCCGATACCGGATATGGCGACGAAGTGCTGCTGACGGCGCCACGCAAGGGTGGTGCCGACTACGTCGTGCGCTGCCTGCTGCCGGCGAGCCCGGAACTCACCACCAGCGGCGACTGCCAGCGTGATATCAAGGTCGGGCGCGATTTAAGTGTGCTCTACCGCTTCTCCAGCCGTCATTTGGCGGAGTGGGAACATATTGATGCCGCTATTGCTCAATTTGTGGAAACGCGCCTCGTGAACCGTTCCGCGACATCCAGGTAGAATGGTCCGAAACGGTGAAACAAACGATTAATCATAAACGGATTGGTAACCCCGAAGAGCTACCTTCAACGAGGTTGATCGTGCGGGCGAAGCGCGGTCCCGATTCTTCTAAACTGCAAGCCAAGCAAAGAGTGAAATAGTGTCAAGGTCAGCTTCTTCCGCTTCCCCGTCCCGCTCCAGCAATTTCCTGATCAAGGCGATCGTTGCGCTGTCCATGGCAGTCGGTTTGCTCGGCCTGGATACGGTCAATTCCGTCGCGGAAGCTGCCAATTCGAAGTATGCCGGCATTGTCGTCGATGCCAATACCGGCAATGTCCTCTACAGCGAAAACGCCGATCGCTTGCAGTATCCGGCTTCGCTGACCAAGATGATGACGCTCTATCTGACGTTCGAAGCGCTTGAGCAGGGCCGCATTCGTCTCGATAGCGCCGTTCCCTTCTCCGCTCATGCATCCGGCCAAGCGCCAACCAAGCTCGGCGTTCGCCCGGGCGCCACGATTTCGGTCGAGCAGGCAATTCTCGGCCTCGTCACCCTTTCTGCCAACGACGCCTCGACCGCGCTTGGCGAACTGCTCGGCGGTTCTGAAGACCGCTTCGCGCAGATCATGACTGCGAAGGCGCATGCGCTCGGCATGACGCGTACCACCTACCGCAATGCCAACGGCCTGCCGAACACCGCGCAGATGACCACGGCGCGCGACCAGGCTCGTCTCGGCATCGCACTGCGCCAGCATTTCCCGCAGTATTACGGCTATTTCTCCACGCAGAGCTTCAAGTTCGGCAACCGCATCATCCGCAGCCATAACCGCCTCGTCGGTTCGGTGCGCGGCGTTGACGGCATCAAGACCGGTTATACTCGCGCTGCCGGCTTCAATCTGGTGAGCTCGGTTCAGGTCGATGGCAAGTCGATCGTCGGCGTCGTTCTCGGTGGTGCTTCCACGCCTGCCCGCGACACCCAGATGCGCAACCTGATTGCGTCCTACCTGCCCAAGGCTTCGACCCGCGGCGGATCCGCACTGGTTGCCCAGGCACCGAAGATTTCGTCCGAAACCGTCATTCCGGTGACTGTTGCCAAGCAGGAAGTCGCGGAACTGCCGCCGACTCATCCGCTGCCGGTCAGCCGCACCGAGGTTGCCTCGGCGCAGGTGGCCTATGCCGGCACGCCGTCGTCCAAGTCCGACAATCCGCTTCTGCAGGAAATGCCGCAGCCGACGAAGGTGAAGACGCAGCCGATCAAGCAGGCCGCTGCCGCTCCGGTTCCCACGCCGACCACCGCCTACGTTCCGCCGGAACAGGGCGACACCTCGGTCGACAACGTCACGACCGCATCGACCAAGCAGGCGCAGCCTGAAGGCTGGGTCGTGCAGATCGGCGTCTCGGCCAGCCGCGAAGCAGCAATGGATCTGCTCGACGGCGCCAAGAGCAAGGGCGGCAAGGCACTGCGTTCCGCCAAGCCTTTCGCCGTCGCCTATGCCGGCAGCTATCGTGCACGTTTCGGTGGCTTCGACGACCAGAAGCAAGCCGTCAACGCCTGCAACTCGCTGAAGCGTGCCGGCGTGAAGTGCTGGGCCTCCGCCCAGTGATGAAGACGACCGCCGCCTACTCAAGTTCAGGCGGTGGCCCGGAATTCGGCCTTGATCGGTGTTCGCGACAGGGCCGGCCTTCCTAGACCTGATTTGTATTGCGTACGGGGATAATTATGGCGATCAACGAGAATGTTCCGGAATTTCCGGCCGAAGGTCGGTTGACTGGCAAGAACCCGCGCTCGGTTCTGCATCCGCTTCACGAAGCGGCGATGCGTCTTGCCGAGATTGGCATGCCACGGCCGAAGGCGAAAACGGCCAAGACCAAGGACCTGATCAATCTGCTCTTGTCGCATGGCGCACGCGCCTGGCGTTACTCGCAGCCCGAAGCCAGTATCCATCTTCACGTCACCAACCCGGAAGGCCGGGCGCCGGTGACGATGCGGCTCCGCTGAGCCGAAACGAACGGGTTTTTCTCTGACGGGATGCGTTTCGTCAGAGAAGGCCGAGTTCGGAGAGCTCGCGGCGCAGGTCCGCGGGCATCTCAGCAACGCCCTCGCCGAGCGTATCGAGATCGCGTGGGCGATCTTCTTCCGGATAATAACGCCAGCCCTGAAAGGCACGTTTCGGCTGAACAGCCGTTTCGATGACCTCGGGGCCGAGCACCAGGTGGCAGCGGCCAATGCCCTCGCCATCGGTAAAGCTCTGGATATCGAGCAGCTTCTGCCGCGCCTGAACCTGACCCTTGATCACCCAATACAGCGAGCCGCCGTCGAGCAACTCTTCAACGCGCTTCGGGACCATTCGGGTCGTATGGACGGAGTGTGGTTCCATGCCGGCGGCGATCGCCCTCAAGGAACGCTCGGCCACCCATTCGCGCAAGTCGTCGATCGTATCGGCGCCGACGCAGAGTTTGATAAGATGCAATGCCATACCGCCGTTCAAATCCTTTTGCGCGGCAGCGTCAAGCGGCTTGAACGCACCGGCGGCCCATAGCCGCCGGTTTTCCAATCACAGTGTGATACGCCTATCCAAACGCTATGGGCCTGCCGACCTATCAACACTCCACGACGTTGACCGCGAGGCCGCCGGTCGAGGTTTCCTTGTACTTCTCGCTCATGTCGTAGCCGGTCTGGCGCATGGTCTCGATGCAGGCATCGAGCGGCACGAAGTGCCGGCCGTCGCCCTTGATCGCGAGCGACGCGGCGGTCACGGCCTTCACGGCGCCAAGCGCATTGCGCTCGATGCAGGGAACCTGGACGAGGCCGGCGACGGGGTCGCAGCTCATGCCGAGATGGTGTTCCAGCGCGATTTCGGCTGCATTCTCGATCTGCTCCGGCGTGCCGCCCATGACGGCCGCGAGACCGGCAGCCGCCATGGCCGCTGCCGAGCCCACTTCGCCCTGACAGCCGACTTCGGCGCCGGAGATCGAGGCATTGTGCTTGATGATACCGCCAACCGCCGCTGCCGTCAGCAGGTAGTCGCGGATGCCGTTCTGGTCCCAATCGTCGTGGAAGTGCTCGTAGTAACGGATCGTCGCCGGGATGACGCCGGCGGCGCCATTGGTCGGCGCGGTCACCACGCGGCCACCGGCCGCGTTCTCCTCGTTGACGGCCATAGCGTAGACGCTCAGCCAGTCGTTGGCGAGTAGCGGATTGATGCGGTTGCTGCGCCATTCTTCCTGCAGCTTGTCATGGATGGAGCGCGCGCGGCGACGAACGTTGAGGCCACCCGGCATGATGCCGTCGACCTTGAGGCCGCGCTCGATGCAGGAGCGCATCGCTTCCCAGATCCGGTCTAGGCCCTCGTCCAGTTCCTCGCGGCTGCGCTGGCTTTCCTCGTTGGCGCGCTTCATCTGCGCGATCGAAATGCCTGATCGCGCTGCCATATCGAGCATCTGCTTGGCGGTGGAGAAGGGATACGGCACCTTGACGCCATCCGACGGCATCTTCTTCTTGGCGCGCATGGTCTCCAGTTCCGTGTCGGTAACGACGAAGCCGCCGCCGACGGAATAGTAGATGCGGCGCACGAGCATCCGGCCGTCCTTGTCGAAGGCGGAGAAGGACATGCCGTTGGCATGGCCTGGAAGCGGCTGCTTCTTGTCGAAGACCAGATCGGTCTTCGGCTGGAACTGATAGGCCGGGTGTCCTGATGGCGTGATGCGGCCGGAGCGCTCGACCTTGTCGATTGTGCCGTCCATCTGGTCGGGATCGACGCTATCTGGTTGCTCACCCATCAGGCCGAGAATGACGGCCCTGCCCGTCCCGTGGCCGATGCCCGTGTGGGCGAGCGAGCCGTGCAGGCTGACCTTGATCGCCGCGACATTGGCACCCGAAGACGGGCGCGGCCATTCATCCGACAGAATCAGATCGAGAAAGCGGTTCGCCGCCGTCATCGGCCCCATCGTGTGGGAACTGGAAGGGCCGACGCCGATCTTGAATACGTCGAAAACAGAAAGGAACATGTGTGCGTCCTGTTGAGATTTTACTGATTCAGGCTACGCCAGCGCAGCCTGCGATCCGTTCGGTTCCCCGACATAGCATTTCACGCGTGCGACATCATCCTATGAAAGGTTCCATGTCCGCCCGTTGTTGCGGTCAGCGCTTCTATCTATAGAGTGGGCGCGTGGAGAGGGACTGAATCAATATAATGATGACGACACCAGATTACATCGCCCTGTGCTTCTTCGCGCTCATGTGGTTCGGTTACGCGCGTCTCTTGCGCAGCGCCAGCCTCTTCGGCCGCACCAGCCTTACGCATGCGATGATCGAGCGTAGACGCGAGTGGATCTACAATTCGCTGCGCCGCGACCTGAAGATGATCGATACGCAGATCATGGCCGGCCTACAGAACGGCACGGCCTTCTTCGCCTCCACCTCGATCTTCGCCGTCGGCAGCTGCTTCGCGCTGCTTGGCGCGACGGAGAAGGTGGATGCGGTGTTCGCCGATCTGCCGCTGGTGCTGCACAGCGGGCACGCGGTGTTCGAGATGAAGGTCGGGGGTCTGGCGGCTCTGTTCGGCTATGCCTTCTTCAAGTTCGGCTGGTCCTATCGCCTGTTCAACTACTGCACCATCCTTTTCGGCGGCATCCCGATGATGCGCGATACCGAAAACGACGTTCTGGCGGCGGAACGGGCGGCCGAGCGCGTCATCCGCATGAACATCATCGCCGGCGGGCATTTCAACGAGGGCTTGCGGGCAATCTTCCTGTCGATCGGCTATCTCGGCTGGTTCATCAACCCCTACGTCTTCATGCTGACGACCGCCATCGTCATCGTCGTTTTGACGCGGCGGCAGTTCTTCTCGGAGGCGCGGCTGGCGATCATGGATCGCGAGCCGTCATCAAATCTCCACCTTTCTCCTATTCCCCGCAGCAATCCGTCAGCCGACGGAAGCGACTCACCTGGGGGAATGTGAATGACTGTTCCGGCGACGGAGACCGTAGCGGCACCAAAGCCGCCGCGCATCGGCTTGCTCGACACGCTGCGTGGCGCGGCGCTGATCGCGATGGCGACCTATCACTTCACCTGGGACATGGAGTTCGTCGGCTACCTCACGCCGGGCACGGCCGAGACGGGTTGGCTGAAACTCTATGCCCGCGCCATCGCCTCGACCTTCCTGTTCATCGTCGGCGTCAGCCTGGTGCTCGCCAATACGCCGGAGACGCGCTGGAATTCGTTTTGGAAGCGGTTCGGGATGATTGCCGCCGCTTCGGTGGCCATATCCGTGGCGACCTATTTCCTCATGCCGGGAGAATGGATCTTCTTCGGGATCCTGCACTGCATCGCCGTGCTGAGCGTGGTCGGCGTGCTGCTGTTGCGGCTGCCCCTGCCCGCGATCGTCGCCGTTACCATCGTGGCGGTCGCCGGCTGGATCGCCGATACGTGGGTATCGCCGGGTATCCTGCGCTCGCCGTTCTTCGACCCGCGCTATTTGGAGTGGATCGGTTTTGCGGAAATGCCGCAACGCTCCAACGACTATGTTCCACTGTTTCCGTGGATGGTGCCGTTTCTGCTTGGGCTGGCGAGTGCTGCCATCGCTTTGCGCACCAAGCTGCCGGCGAAGCTTGCCGGTCTAGGGACTGGATCCAGCCTGCTTGCGCGGCTGGGCCGGCACAGCCTCGCCTTCTATCTGATCCACCAGCCGGTGCTGATCTCGATTGCGTTTGCTTTGGCTTACATCGTGCCGCCGGCAAAGCCCGATCCCGTGCAGACCTACCTGCAGCAATGCAACACGTCCTGCAGCCTGCAGGAAGGCGAAGCGTTGTGCCGCAGCTTCTGCCAGTGCACGCTCGATAAACTTCAGGAACAGAAGCTTTTCACGCCGTTTCAATCCGGCGAGGTCAAAGCCGATGATGGTCGCATCCTCAGCCTTGCCAGCGAGTGCAGCGCCGCGCCCCAATAAGGGGCGCCTGGGCTGATCAGGTGCCGACCCCAATTTCCGCGAGGCGGCCGAGGCAGGATTCTTCGATATTGTCGAGTTCGGCCAGAGTGTCGTCGATATCCTTGCGCTTCTGGCGCAAGTCTTCGCGCTTCTCGTCGACGCGCTTCATCAGAAGCTTCAACTGACCAAGCTCGCCCGGCGGCTCCTTGTAAACCTGAATGATTTCGCGAATTTCGGCGATGGTGAAGCCGATGCGGCGACCGCGCAGGATCTCCTGGATCAGGCGCCGGTCGGTCGGGCGAAACAGCCGCGTGCGGCCACGACGCTCCGGGTGAATGAGGCCTTCGTCTTCATAAAAGCGAAGTGTGCGCGTCGAAACTCCGAATTCGCGCGTCAACTCCGTGATGCTGTAATATTTGCTAACCGGCATGGGTCCCTCGATATTCAGGAACCCATAATATTGACTTTTACGTAATAGTCAATTTGTGCAACCCGGTTGCGAGTTGCCTATATGCCAAACCACCAGGTGGCGATCCCCAGGAAAGCGAAGAAGCCGGTGCAATCGGTGACCGTGGTCACGAAAACCGACGAGGCGATCGCGGGATCGGCTCCGACCTTATCGAGCAACAACGGCAAAAGAATGCCGGCGACGGCGGCGGCGAAGAGATTGATGATCATGGCCGAGCCGATGACGAAGCCAAGTTGGTAATCATGAAACCAGGTGGCGGCGATGGTGCCCATGATCACCGAGAACATGGCGCCATTGGCAAGGCCGACCGCCACTTCCCTTCGAATGACGCGCCCGGCATTGTAGATATCCAGATCGCCGGTCGCGAGCGCGCGCACGGTCACGGTCATGGTCTGCGTCCCGGCATTGCCGCCCATGGAGGCAACGATCGGCATCAGCACGGCGAGCGCGATCATCTTCTCGATTGACCCGTCGAACAGGCCGATGACGCTGGCCGATAGAAGTGCTGTTCCAAGATTGATCACCAGCCACAGGAAGCGCGACTTGACGGTCGAGAAGACGTTGTCCGACAGTTCTTCGTCGCCGACACCGCCTAGGCGCTTGATGTCCTCGTCGGCTTCTTCGTGGATGACGTCGACGACGTCGTCGATGGTGAGCACGCCGACCAGCCGGTCGTTCTCGTCGACGACGGCGGCGGAGAGAAGGTCGTATTGTTCGAAAAGCTGCGCCGCCTCTTCCTGGTCCATCTCGGCCGGGATCGGGTGGTTGGTCTCGCGCATGATCGTTTCGATCTTGTTCTGCCGCTTGGTGCGCAGGATCTTGTCGAGATCGATGGCGCCGAGCAGCTTGAACGTCGGATCGATAACGAAGATCTGCGAGAAGGAATCCGGCAGGTTCTCCTCGTCGCGCATGTAGTCGATCGTCTGGCCGACCGTCCAGAACGGCGGCACGGCAACGAACTCCGTCTGCATGCGGCGGCCGGCGGAGCTCTCGGGATAATCGAGCGCCCGGCGCAGGCGAACGCGCTCGGTGAACGGCAGCTGCGCCAGGATCTCGTCGCGGTCTTCCTGGTCGAGATCTTCCAGAATGTAGACGGCGTCGTCCGAATCGAGCTCGCCGATCGCCGCTGCGATCTGCTCGTTCGGCATCTGGTCGACGATTTCGCGGCGGATCGCCTCGTCGACCTCGGTCAGCGCCGTCATGTCGAACTGGTCGCCGAGCAGGCGGACGAGCGCTAAGCGCTGATCGGGCTGGATCGATTCCAGCAGATCGCCCAGTTCCGATTCGTGCAGGCGTGCGACGTGCTGTCTTAGGAAGATCGTATCGCGGTCGGCGATCGCCGCGCCGACAAGCGCCAGGAAGTCGCTGCGGACGTTTCCGTTCTCGTCGTAGAGCTCGGCTTCGCTGTCCTCCGGACGCGTGCGGACGAGCTCTTCTGCGTCGTTCGTCATCTTTGCCGCCCTCGCATCTCTTTCGAAGTTTAGAACGCTTCGATACGCCGGAATTCAACCCGTGCTAGCCCAAAGACATAGGAACGTCCAGCGTTAAACCGTTCATACGGATGACAATTCGCCAGTCGGAAGATAGTTTCGGCGCATCTGAAATCAGGAGAGGTTTTCGTGACCGTCCGCCCCATTCTACGCTTCCCTCACCCCGGCCTGAAAACGCCCTGCGCCCTGGTGACTGCCTTCGACAACACGCTGCGCACGCYTGTCGCCGACCTCCTCGACACGATGCGTGCGGCGCCTGGTGTCGGCATCACGGCGGCTCATATCGGCGTGTTCGAGCGCGTGACTGTCATCGAGCTTAGCCGCGAAGATGGGGTGCGGGTTTACGTCAATCCCGAGATCATCAGTGCATCCGAGGAGACCAGCCGCAATACCGAGGGCAGCGTGTCGATGCCTGGCGCTACCGACGAGGTAATCAGGCCGAACGCGATCCGGTTCCGCTATCAGGGTGTCGATGGACACACCCACGAGGAGGACGCGGAGGGCTTTCTCGCCATCTGCATCCAACACGAGATCGACCAGCTCGACGGGATTTTCTGGCTGCAGCGTCTGTCGAAGCTGAAGCGCGACCGATTGGTGAAGAAGTGGGAGAAGGCCGGCGGCTGAGCCGGCTGGATTACATCTCGACCGGCGCCGGCAGCGGCTTGCGTGCAGGCTCAGGGGCGGCGATCTGCGAGGCCAGCTCTTCAGGCGTCACGAGGCCACCCGAAATCAGAAGCTTCGCGGCGTCTTCCGGCGACATGTCGAGCAGCACGATCTTTTCGCGCGGCACGAAGATCAGGAAGCCCGCCGTCGGAACCGGGGTCGGCGGCAGGAAGACGCTGACCATGTCGTGGCCCATGGCGTTGAACTTCGAGGCAATCTCACCCTTCGCATCCGTCGCGATGAAGACCATCGCCCAGAAGCCCTGGCTCGGATACTCGATCAACCCGACCTTCTTGAAGGAGTTGCTACGCTCCTTGAGCACCGTCTCGAAGATCTGCTTGACGCTCTTGTAGATGACACGGACCAGCGGAACGCGGCGCACGAGGGACTCGCTGAACATCACGATCTGCTGGCCGATCAGGTTCTTGCCGAGAAAGCCGATGATGGTGATGATGATCAGGCCGATCAGCAGGCCGGAGCCGGGAACCGCGAAATTCAGGTAGTTGTCGGGATCATAGCGCGCTGGCAGATAGGGTTTCACCCAGCTATCGGCCCAGCGCACCACCGACCATGTCAGCCACAGCGTGATGGCGATCGGCGCGCAGATGATGATGCCCGCCAGAAAGTTGTTTCTGATGCGCGACGCGACCGACAGTCGGGGCAGTTTTTCCGTCATCGTATGCCGACGAACTCCGTTGAGTTTAGCTGCGATCGGAAATCAGTGCCCCCGTGCTTTCCGTGCCAGAAACTGCCAGAATTCGCCGCGCCGCACAAGCCTCGGTCGGCCGGCCTCACTCGACCGTGACCGACTTGGCGAGGTTGCGCGGCTGATCCACATCGGTGCCCATGAAGACCGCCGTGTGATAGGCCAGAAGCTGGATCGGCAGCGAGAAGATCATCGGCGCGATGATCTCGTCGACATTGGGAAGAACGATCGTCGCCATGGTCGGCAGCTTGGAATGCGCGGCACCCGCTTCATCGGTGATGAAGATGATGCGGCCGCCACGGGCTGCCACTTCCTGCATGTTCGACACCGTCTTTTCGAAGAAGCGGTCGTAGGGCGCGATGACGATGACGGGCATGTTCTCGTCGATCAGCGCGATCGGGCCGTGCTTCAATTCGCCGGCCGCATAGCCTTCGGCGTGGATATAGGAGATTTCCTTGAGCTTCAGCGCGCCTTCCATGGCGAGCGGATAGCTGGTGCCGCGGCCGAGATAGAGCACGTCCTTGCACTTCGACAGCTCGCGAGACAGGGTTTCCATCTGCGGTTGGATGGCATTGAGCACGCGGCTCATGATGCGCGGCATCTCGGCGAGATGGCGTACCAACTCCTTTTCCTGATCCGGGCCGATCGTGCCCCTCGCCTTGCCGGCGCCCAATGCCAGCGATGCCAGAACGGCGAGCTGGCAGGTGAAGGCCTTGGTGGAGGCGACGCCGATTTCCGGGCCGGCCATGATCGGGAAGATCGCATCCGATTCACGGGCGATCGTCGATTCCTTGACGTTGACGACGGCGCCGATCTTCAGGCCATTGTCCTTGCAATAGCGCAGCGACGCCAACGTATCGGCGGTTTCGCCCGACTGCGAGATGAAGAGTGCTGCCTGCGTCGGCGACAGCGGCATTTCGCGGTAGCGGAACTCGGAGGCAACGTCGATCTCGACAGGCAGGCGCGCATAGCGCTCGAACCAGTATTTGCCGACCAGACCGGCCAGATAGGCGGTGCCGCAGGCGGAGATGGCAAGACCGGTCACCGACTTGAAATCAATCGCCGCCGCGTTGGCGCTGATCGTGTTGCTGGCGAAATCCACATACTGGCTGAGCGCGTGGGAGATGACCTCCGGCTGCTCGTAGATTTCCTTTTCCATGAAGTGGCGGTGATTGCCCTTGTCGACGACATAGGCCGTCGTCTGCGAGATCTGGCGCGGACGCGAGACTTCGTTGCCGTCGAAATCGAGGATGGTCGCGCCGTCCTTGGTCAGGACCGCCCAGTCGCCGTCGACGAGATAGGTGATCTCGCTGGTAAAGGGCGACAGCGCGATGGCGTCGGAGCCCAGGAACATCTCGCCCTTGCCGTAGCCCACGGCGAGCGGCGGGCCGGAGCGGGCCGCCATGATCGTGTCGGGGTCCTTTTGCAGCATGACGGCCAGCGCGTAGGCGCCGGTGACGCGGTTCAGCATCTTCATCATTGCTGCGCGCGGCTCGATGCCTTCGCCGAGATACTTCGCAACAAGATGCGCCACGACTTCGGTGTCGGTCTGCGTTTCGAACACGGCGCCTTCGGCGGTCAGTTCATCGCGCAGTTCGGAGAAGTTCTCGATGATGCCGTTGTGAACGACGGCGACGCCCTTGACGAAATGCGGGTGAGCATTGGTTTCGTTCGGAACACCGTGCGTTGCCCAGCGGGTGTGGGCAATACCTGTCGTGCCGGGCAGCGGCTCGGCGTCGAGGCGCTTTTCGAGATTGAAGAGTTTGCCCTCGGCGCGACGGCGGTCCATGGCGCCATCGTTGATGGTGGCGACGCCGGCGGAATCATAACCGCGATATTCAAGCCGCTTCAGCGCATCGACAAGACGCACCGCCACAGGGCTGTTACCAACGATACCAACAATACCACACATAAAGAAATCCCCAGAGCCAGCAATCAATTGCAGGCAGTCGTAACAATTTTCACTTTTTACTCAATCGGCCCGGCGGTCACTTTCGGTGACCGCGCGTTACGAAGGCAATCAGCCTTTCGCCTTCTTGGCGGCCTTCTTCGCAAGCGCCAGTTCGCGCAAGATCTTGGCGCGGCCGGGCTTGATCTCCTGGCGCGCGCGTCCAAAGGCAAGCGCATCGGCCGGCACGTCATTGGTTATGACGCTGCCGGAGGCGATGTAGGCATTGTCGCCAATGCTGACAGGCGCCACCAGCGAGGAGTTCGATCCGACGAAAGCGTTTGCGCCGATGATCGTTTCGCTCTTGTTGACGCCGTCATAGTTGCAGGTAATCGTGCCCGCGCCGATATTGGCGCCGGCGCCAATGCGGGCGTCGCCGATATAGGTCAGATGATTGACCTTGGCGCCCTCGCCCACCTTGCCGTTCTTCACCTCGCAGAAATTGCCGACCTTGGAGCCTTCGGCGAGATCCGCGCCCGGCCGCAACCTCGCGAACGGACCGACCGTGGCACCGGCACTGACATGCGCGCCCTCGATATGCGAGAAGGCATGGATGATGGCGCCGCCATCGATCACCACGCCGGGGCCGAAGACGACGTTCGGTTCGATCAATGCATCCTGGCCGATGACCGTGTCGTAGGACAGGAAGACGGTTTCGGGAGCGATCATGGTGACGCCCGAGATCATCAGTTCGTGGCGACGGCGCTCCTGCCAGAGCCGCTCGATGACGGCGAGCTCGGCGCGGTTGTTGGTGCCGGTCATTTCGACCTCGGGGGCATCGACGGCGGTGACGCGGCCGCCCTGCGAGCGGGCGATCTCGACGAGATCGGTCAGATAATACTCGCCCTTGGCATTGTTGTTGCCGATCAACGCCAGAAGCTCCAGCGCCTTGCGGCCGTTAATCGCCATCAGGCCGCTGTTGCACCAGGTGACGGCGCGCTCGGCGTCGGTCGCATCCTTCTCTTCGCGGATGGCAATCAGCTCGCCGTCCTTGACCAGCAGACGGCCGTAGCCGGTCGGCTTGTCGGTGTGGAAGCCGATGACGACGATATCGCTGCCGTCGGCCAGCGCCTGCCGTGCCGCCTTCAGAGGCGCTGCCGTTTGCAGGGGAACGTCGCCGTAGGTGACGATCACATCGTCATAGCCGCGCGCAATAGCCGCGCGCGCTGCAAGCACCGCATGGCCGGTGCCCAGGCGTTCCTTCTGGAGATAGGCCTCGATCTCGACACCGCCGACCGCGGCCGCCTTGGCGACTTCGTCAGCGTCACGACCGACCACGAGTGCCACGGCGCCGATATCGGTCTTCGCCACGGCTTCGACGACATGGGCGATCATCGGGCGGTTGGCCACCGGGTGGAGAACCTTCGACTTCGACGATTTCATTCGCGTGCTGTCACCCGCGGCGAGAATGACGGCAAGACAAGTGCGTTCCATGGTCTGCTCCCAAGAATCCGTTACAGGCGCGTTGCCGCCTCATAGCAGCAACTCGATAACGGAACAAAGATCAAAAAAGGATTAGGCCGATACCCTGGTCATTCCGGCATAGGCGTCATGCACATGATCGCGGCCCTCGACGATGACCGCCTCCATCGCTGAACGGGCGGCCGGCACGTCGCCTGCCGCGATCGCCTTGACGATGCGCATGTGTGTCTCTGCGATGTTCGAGAAGCCGTTCTGCGACGGCGGCGTACTGATGCGGAACATGCCGACGAGTGCTGCCTCGATGAGGCTTCCGAGCGTGTGCATGAAAGGATTGTGCGCGGCATCGGCGACAGCGAGATGGAACTCGAGATCGGCCATCGCGAGGCTCTCGGTCGTATGATCGGGCGCCGCCATCTCCTTGGCGAGATCGGTCAGGAGCGCGATCTCTTCAGGCGTTGCCCGCTCGGCCGCGAGGCCAGCCGCGAAAGGTTCGACGGCCAGCCGGATATCGTAAAGCTGCAGCAGGAACTCCTCGGTCACGTCGTCATCGAAGTGCCAGGCGATCACCTCGCTGTCGAACATATTCCACTGGCTCTTTTCGGTGACCCGGGTACCGACGCGCGCCTTGGCGACGATCATGCCCTTGGCGGCCAGAGTCTTCATCGTTTCGCGAAGAACCGTGCGGGACACCTTGAAGCGCTGCGCGAGATCGATATCGCCGGGGAGAATGCTCCCGACGGGATAGGTGCCGGCGACGATGGAGCGGCCGAGTTCGTCCACCACCTGTGCGTGGCTGGTGCGAGATCGGCGTTGTGTCTTCCCGGTGTCCAGAATTCTATTGCGCAAGCCACGACCCCCGTCAGGCATACCTCTTGTTCAAACTCGAGAGGAACAGGATGGCCTTCTGCATCAGGATGAATGCAAAAAGCAGCAGGCCGATCAGTATCTTCGTCCACCAACTGGAGAGTGTTCCATCGAAGGTGATGTAGGTCTGAATCAACCCCTGTATCAGGAGCCCGATAAAGGTTCCTGCTACAAATCCCGCTCCACCCGTCAGCAAAGTGCCCCCAATGACAACCGCCGCGATGGCATCGAGCTCGACACCGACGGCCGCCAACGAGTAGCCGGCGGACGTATAGAGGGAAAAAACGATTCCGGACAGGCCGGCAAGGAAGCCGGAAAGCGCATAAATCTGAATTGTGGTGCGACCAACCGGCACACCCATCAACTGCGCCGTGTGCGCCCCGCCGCCAAGCGCGTAAACGTTGGTGCCGAAGCGGGTGCGGTGGGCAATGAAGATGCCGACGGCGAAGACCAGGAGCATCACGGCGCCGATCAAAGTGAGTCGGCCGCCGCCCGGCAGCTTGTAATAGAGGCCTGACAGCGTGTTGTAATAATCGTGGCCGATCGGGATGCTGTCGATGGAGAGCACGAAGGCCATGCCGCGCGCCAGGAACATGCCAGCCAGCGTGACGATGAAAGCCGGCATCTGCAGATAGTGGATCACGGCCCCCATCGCCGCGCCGAAAGCCGTGGTGATGACGAGCACCAGCGCGAAGGCGACCAGCGGATGGATGCTGGTGTTCTGCAGGATGACGGCGAGGAACACGCCGGTGAAAGCGATGACCGAACCGATCGAGAGGTCGATACCGCCCGAGATGATCACGAAGGTCATGCCGACGGCGGCGATGCCGAGGAAGGCGTTGTCGGTCAGGAGGTTGCCGACCACGCGCGTCGACAGCATGCTCGGATACTGCATCGCGCAGACAGCGTAGGAGAGGATGAAGATAACGATTGTCGCCAGCAGCGGCAGGTATTTCGAATTCATTTCTGCAGTTCCCCTCTCGGGCTAGAGCGACGCCCCATAAAGACGGCTGCCGATTGCACGGCCGGCGACTGGATCACCAGGATGACCAGAACAATCACCGCCTTGATGATCAGGTTGAACTCCGGCGGGAAGCCCGAGAGCAGGATGCCGGTGTTGACCGCCTGGATGATCATCGCGCCGATAAGGGAGCCGACGATGCTGAAGCGCCCGCCGAGCAGCGAGTTGCCGCCGACGACGACCGCGAGGATTGCGTCAAGCTCAAGCCAGAGGCCGGCATTGTTGGCGTCGGCTCCCTTGATGTCGGCGGCGACGATGATGCCGGCGATCGCCGCGCAAAGCCCGCTCAGCATGTAAACGGCCATCAGCAGCACGGGCGTGCGAACGCCCGACAGCGTGCTTGCGCGGCGGTTGATGCCGGTTGCCTCGACGAGCATGCCGAGCGCGGTGCGGCGGACAAGTAGCGTGACCAGAACGCCAACGACCAGCCAGATGACGACGGGCATCGGCATGAAGGCGAAGGAGCCGCTGCCGAAGAAGATCAGACCGTCATCGTTGAAGGTCATGATCACGCCCTCGGTGATCAACTGCGCGATGCCGCGACCGGCAACCATCAGCACCAGGGTGGCGATGATCGGCTGGATGTTGAGGACCGCTACGAGGAAGCCGTTCCAGACACCGCATGCGAGACCGATGAGCAGCGTCAGCACCAGCGTCCAGGCGAGCGAGTTGCCTGAGACGATCGACGACGCTGCGACGGCGCCGCAGATGGCGATGACTGCGCCGACGGAAAGGTCGATACCCTTCGTGGCGATAACGAGCGTCATGCCGATCGCCAGCAGCGCTACGGGAGCGCCGCGATTCAAGACGTCGATCAAGCTGCCATAGAGCCGGCCATTTTGAATTGTGACATTAAAAAACTGCGGGAACATAATGAAGTTCAACAGCAATATGACCGCAAGCGCGATCAATTGTGGTGCCAGGCGGATGAGCAGCGCCTTCTGTGACGACGTCATGCGTCCTCCGTCTTTTTCTGCACGGCGGCGATTGCCTGGACGATGCGCGACGTGCTGACGTTCTCACCCGTCAACTCCGCCACGTGCTCGCGGTCCCGCAATACCAAGATACGTGAACTATAGGCGATAAGCTCTTCTAATTCCGATGAAATAACGATCAGGGACATGCCCCTTTCACAGAGCTCCTCGATCAGCTTTATGATCTCGGCATGGGCGCCGACATCGATGCCGCGGGTCGGCTCGTCGAGGATCAGGAAGTCGGGATTGGTGGCCAGCCAGCGGGCGAGGATCGCCTTCTGCTGATTGCCGCCTGACAGCAGACGGATCGGCTTTTCGCGGTCGGTGGTGCGGATGTCGAGCGCCTTGATGTACTGGTCGGCAAGCGTGTTCTGCTCGCCACGAGACAGCGGCCGCGCCCATCCCCGGCGCGCCTGCAGCGCCAGCGCGATGTTCTCGCGGATCGACAGATCGCCGATGATGCCATCGGTCTTGCGATCCTCGGGGCAGAAGCCGAAACCGGCGCGGATCGCGGCTCGCGGGTTGGAGAGAGCGACAGGCTTTCCATCGATCTTGGCGGTGCCGCTATCGGCATTCTCGATGCCGAAGAGAAGCTCGGCCGTTTCCGTGCGTCCGGAGCCAAGCAGACCGGCGACGCCGACGACCTCGCCGACGCGAACGTTCAGATCGAAGGGCTTCACCTTGCCGCGTTTGCCGTATCCCTCGAAGCTATATTTCACCGGACCGGCGGCGACGCTGCGTTCCTTCACTGCGGCTTCGGCATGCGCCAGTTCATGGCCGAGCATCATAGAGATCAGGCCCTGGCGCGGCAGTTCGGCTTTCTCGCGGGTGCCGACCAGCTTGCCGTTGCGCAAAACCGTGATGCGGTCGCTGATGTCGTAGACTTGCTCGAGGAAGTGGGTAATGAAAACAATACCTAGTCCGCGTTTCTTCAGGTCACGCATGATACCGAAGAGCATCGCCACTTCCTGCGCGTCGAGGCTTGCCGTCGGTTCGTCCAGGATCAGCACCTTGCCGGAGAGATCGACGGCGCGGGCAATGGCCACGACCTGCTGGACGGCGACGGAGAAGCGATCGAGCTGCGCGGTGACGTCTATCTCCATGCCATATTGTCGCAGCAGTTCGCGCGCCTGGCGGTTCATGGCGGAAACGTCGATCATGCCGAAGCGCTTCGGCTGACGCCCGAGAAACAGGTTCTCCGCGACGCTCAAATTGGAAAGGAGATTGACCTCCTGATACACCGTTCCGATGCCAAGCCGCTGCGCAGCAAGGGTATCAGCCGGATCGATCTCGGCGCCATCAAGCGTGAGGCTGCCTTCGTCGCGGCGATAAGCGCCGGTAATGCACTTGATCAGCGTCGATTTTCCGGCGCCGTTTTCACCCAGCAGCGCGTGCACTTCGCCCTTGCGAAGGGTGAAATCGACCTTGTCGAGAGCGACGGCTCCGGGGAAGAATTTCGATATGCCTGATGCGGCAAGGACGTTCTCGAAATTGTGAATCATCAAGTGGGCTTTTCCTGATATTGACCGACATGGCCTGATAGCAACCCGACATGATGTCTGGCAGCGTTCGCGGCAGTTCCGCACCGGTCCATGACGGACCGGTGCGGTTCATGCGTCAGATCAGTAGCCGAGGCCCTTCTTGGACTCGTAGACCTTCTTCGGATCGTCAGCCTGGGTGTAGAGCTTCGATTCGGTCTGGATCCACTTGGCCGGAGCCTTCTTGTCCTTGAGGTAAGCGTCGAGCGCGTCGAATGCCGGGCCCGCCATATTCGGCGTCAGCTCGACGGTCGCGTTGGCTTCACCGGCTTCCATTGCCTTGAAGATATCAGGAACGGAGTCGATCGAGACGACGAGGATGTCCTTGCCCGGCTTCAGGCCGGCTTCCTTGATCGCCTGGATACCGCCGACAGCCATGTCGTCGTTATGGGCGTAGAGGGCGCAGATGTCCTTGCCGCCGTTCTCAGCCTTCAGGAAGCTTTCCATGACTTCCTTACCCTTGGTGCGGGTAAAGTCGCCGGTCTGGCTGCGAACGATCTTGAAGTTCGACTTGCCGGCAATGGCCTCCTCGAAGCCCTTCTTGCGGGCGATGGCCGGCGAGGAGCCTGTGGTGCCCTGGAGCTCGACGATGTTGCACTTCTTGTCGGCAACGGTCTTCACGAGCCAGTCACCGGCAACCTTGCCTTCATGCACCTGGTCGGAGGTGACAGCAGTCAGGTAGAGATCCTCAGGCGCCTTGATCGTGCGGTCGAGAAGGATGACCGGGATGTTGGCTTCCTTGGCTTCCTTCAGAACCGCGTCCCAACCGGTTTCGACGACAGGAGCGAGCAGGATGGCGTTGACGCCCTGGGCGATGAAGGAGCGGATCGCCTTGATCTGGTTTTCCTGCTTCTGCTGGGCATCGGCGAACTTCAGGTCGATGCCGCGCTTCTTGGCCTCTTCCTTGGTGACGGTCGTCTCAGCAGCGCGCCAGCCCGATTCAGAGCCGATCTGCGAGAAGCCAACAACCAGTTCGGCGGCCTGTGCCGAGCCGAACATGCAGGCAGCAAAAACCGTGGCACTCATGAGTGCTGTCTTGAATTTCATGATTTCCTCCAAAAGCCGCCTCCCGCGGCACGCACTAGGAAAATCATATAGTATTACTTTTGTAAATGCACTTTCTGGTATGCAATGCAGCAAAAAAGGGCGCCCGAAACGAGCGCCCTTTCGCATGTGCTAACAGTGAGAAAAGCTCACTTCGGCAGCTTGTCGTCCACGCCCTCGACGTAGAAGTTCATGCCGAGCAGCGTGGCGTCGTCAGCCTTCTCGCCAGCCTTCAGCCACGGGGTGCCGTCCTGCTTGTTGATCGGACCGGTGAAGGGATGCAGTTCGCCGGACTTGATCTTGGCCTCGGTATCCTGAGCCATCTTCTTCACGTCGTCGGGCATGTTGGTGTAGTCGGCCATCTTAAGGATGTTATCCTTCAGGCCGTCCCAGCTCTGCTCGGACTTCCAGGTGCCGTCGAGCAGCGCGTGAACGCGCTTGGAGTAGTAATTGCCCCAGGTGTCGACGATAGCCGTCAGCTGCGCCTTCGGGCCGGCTGCGATCATGTCGGAAGCCTGGCCGAACGCGTGGATGCCGCGTTCTTCGGCAACCTGCATCGGGGCCGTCGTGTCGGTGTGCTGCGTCAGCACGTCGACGCCCTGGTCGACCATGGCCTTGGCGGCGTCGGCTTCCTTGCCCGGGTCGAACCAGGTGTTCACCCAGATGACCTTGAGCTTGAAATCAGGATCGACAGACTTCGCGCCCTGCTCGAAGGAGTTGATACCCATGACCACTTCCGGGATCGGGAAGGAGGCGATGTAGGCGGCACCGTGGTTCTTCGAGGTCTTGGCTGCAATCTGGCCGAGGATGTAGCGGCCTTCGTAGAAGCGCGAGTTGTAGGTCGCAAGGTTCGGGCCGGACTTGTAGCCGGTGCCGTGCTCGAACTTCACATCCGGGAACTTGGCGGCGACCTTGACGGTGGCGTCCATGAAGCCGAACGAGGTGGAGAAGATCAGCTTGCAGCCGGAGCGGGCGAGACGCTCGATGGCGCGCTCGGCATCCGGGCCTTCAGGAACGTTCTCGAGATAAGGCGTGTCGATCTTGTCGCCGAATTCCTTCTGGATCTGCTGGCGGCCGAGGTCGTGCGCCTGCGAGTAGCCGCCGTCGGTGTGCGAGCCGACGTAGACGAAGCAGACCTTGGTCTTGTCGGCGGCCTGTGCGGATGTGCCGACGCTCAAAATGGCAGCTGCCGAAGCGGCAAATGCGAATGCTAGTCTTTTCATGATAACCCCTGTGGTTTGGAATTTCGAAGTTCGTTTGTTCTTGTTTTATCGTTCCGGGACGAATGGTTTTCCCAGCGACGCCGGCGTGTTGATCAGCGTCGTGCGCCGATTATGAGAAATGATGACGAGAACCACAATAGTGGCCGCATAAGGCAGCATCGACAGGAACTGTGCCGGAATACCGATGCCGAATGCCTGGGCATGCAGCTGCAGGATCGTGACCGCGCCGAAGAGATAACCGCCGGCAAAGACACGCCACGGACGCCATGAAGCGAAGACGACCAGCGCCAGCGTGATCCAGCCGCGGCCGGATGACATGTTCTCCACCCATTGCGGCGTATAGACGAGCGACAGCTGCGCACCGGCAAGCCCCGCGCAGGCGCCACCGAACATCACCGCGAGATAGCGGGTGCGGATGACGCTGATGCCGAGTGCATGCGCCGAGCCGTGGCTGTCGCCGATGGCGCGCAGCTTGAGGCCGGCGCGGCTGCGGAACAGGAACCAGCTGACGCCAAAGACGAGTGCCAGCGACAGGTAGAAGGTCAAGTCCTGCTTGAAGAGCACCGAGCCGACGAAGGGAAGGTCGGAGAGATAGGGCACGACGATCGGCGCGAGCCGCACGCCGGGCACGCCGACATAGCCTTCGCCGAGCATGCCCGACAGGCCGAGGCCGAGGATGGTGAGCGCAAGACCCGTCGCGACCTGGTTGGCGACCAGCGTCAGCGTCAGGAAGGCGAAGAGCAGCGAGAAGATGGCGCCCATGGCGATACCGGCTAGAAGCCCGATATAGGGCGAGCCGGACATCTGCGCACCGGCAAACGCCGCAACGGCGCCCATGATCATCATGCCCTCGACGCCGAGGTTCAGCACGCCGGAGCGTTCGGTCACCAGTTCGCCGAGTGCGGCGATGACAAGCGGCGTCGAAGCGGTGATGACTGTCAGAAGGATGGCTTCGAAAATACTCATGCGACGCCTCCCCGGACGCGCGACCAGACGATGCGGATCTTGTAGGCGATCAGCGTGTCGCAGGACAGGACGAAGAACAACAGCAGCCCCTGGAAAACGCGGGTGACCTTGTCGGAGACGCCGATCGACAGCTGCGCCGCCTCCCCACCCAGATAGGTCAGCGCCAGCACCAGGCCTGAAGCGATGATGCCGAGCGGATTGAGGCGACCAAGGAAGGCGACGATGATGGCCGTGAAGCCGTAGCCCGGTGAGATCGCCGGCTGCAGGTGACCGATGGAGCCCGAGACTTCCGAGATGCCGGCGAGACCGGCGAGGGCGCCCGAGAATAGGAAGCTGAACCAGATCATCTTCTTCGACGAGAAACCGGCAAAGCGCCCTGCCCGTTCCGACTGGCCGAGCACGACGATCTCGAAGCCCTTCAGCGTGTATTTCAGCATGAACCAGACGAGGATCGCGGCAACGATCGCGAAGATGAAAGCCCAGTGGGCGCGGCCGGATTCTTCCCAGATCGCCGGCAGCACCGCTTCGGGCGGAAAGGAGACGCTTTCGGGGAAGTTGAAACCGGCGGGATTGCGCCAGGCGCCGCGGATCAGCCAATCGAGAAAGAGCTGCGCGATATAGACCAGCATCAGGCTGGTCAGGATCTCATTGGTGTTGAAATGCGCCTTGAGCAGCGCCGGGATGCCGGCGAACAGCGCTCCGCCGAGAGCGCCCATGATCAGCATCAGCGGCAGCACCAGGGGCGAATGCCATTCAGTGAACAGGATCGGCAGGATCGAGCCGGTGATCGCGCCCATGGTGAACTGGCCCTCGGCGCCGATGTTCCAGTTGTTCGAGCGATAACAGACCGCCAGGCCGACGGCGATCATGATCAGAGGTGCGGCCTTGATCGCCAGCTCGTGCAGCGACCAGACTTCGAGCAGCGGCTCCAGGAAGAAGGCGTCGAGGGCCTCGACCGGGTCCTTGCCCAGGATCTCGAACATGATCGCGCCGGCAACCAGCGTCAGAACGAGCGCGAGCAGCGGCGAGACGAGACCATAGAGCTTCGACGCCTGCGGGCGCTTTTCGAGTTCAATGCGCATGCGTGGTCTCCGGCGCGGTCTTGCTTTCATGCAGGCCGCCCATCAGCAGGCCGATCTTCTCGCGCGTCAGTTCGCCCGCAGGGAATGGCGACGACAGACGTCCCTCGGAGATGACGGCGATTTCGGTGGCGACCTCGAATATCTCGTCCAGATCCTGGCTGATGACGACGACGGCAGAGCCATTGCGGGCGAGATCGACGAGGGCCTGGCGGATGCGGCTTGCCGCGCCCGCGTCCACGCCCCAGGTCGGCTGGTTGACGACGAGGACGGCCGGCTGGCGGTCGAGCTCGCGGCCGACGATGAATTTCTGCAGGTTGCCGCCCGAGAGCGAACCGGCTGCGGGATCCTCGCCACTCTTGCGAACATCCATTTCCTCGGAGATACGCTTCGTGGCGTTCCTGACGGCGCTGCGGCGGATGATCTTGAGGAAACCGCCCGACAGAAACGCCTTGCGGTCGGATTTGCTCCGGGCAAGCACGAGGTTGTCGGAGAGCTTCATCGCGGAGACGGCGGCGTGGCCGTGGCGCTCCTCGGGCACGAAACCGGCGCCGAGCAGGCGGCGGGCGGTGATGCCTTGGGTGCCAACCGGCTTGTTGCGGATGACGACGGCTTCGGGTGTCGAAACCGGATATTCGCCCGAGAGCGCATCGAACAACTCGCCCTGCCCGTTTCCGGCAACGCCTGCGATCGCCAGGATCTGGCCCGAACAGACGGTCATCGACACGTCCTTCAGCGGCATGGCGAAGGGCGTGCGTGGGGCGACGGAGAGGCCTGAGACAGCAAGTTGGACTGGCCCCTTGGCGCCACGATCGGGGTGGGTGACGGAGGCCACGTCGTTGCCGACCATCATGCGCGCAAGCGAGGCCGGCGTTTCATCGGCCGGTACGCAGGCGCCGGTGACCTTGCCGTGACGCAGAACCGTGGCGCGGTCGCAGATGCGCTGCACCTCTTCCAGGCGGTGGCTGATGTAAAGCACCGAGCGACCCTCGGCCTTGAGCTTGAACAGCGTCTCGAACAGCTTGTCAGCTTCCTGCGGCGTCAGCACCGAGGTCGGCTCGTCGAGAATGATCAGCTTCGGGTTTTGCAAGAGCGCGCGGACGATCTCGATGCGCTGGCGCTCGCCGACAGACAGATCGGCCACATGGGCATGCGGGTCGAGCGGCAGGCCATAGGCCTGCGACAGCGCCCTCGCCTCCTCGGCGATCTTGCCGATCGGAATGCTGTCATCGAGAGAGAGCGCAATGTTTTCGGCAACGGTCAGTGCCTCGAAAAGCGAGAAATGTTGGAACACCATGCCGATGCCGAGCTTGCGTGCGGCTCCGGGCGAGTTGATCGCCACCGGACGGCCTTCCCAGACGATATCGCCTTCACTCGGCTCCAGGACGCCGAAAAGCATCTTCACCAGCGTGGATTTTCCCGCGCCGTTTTCGCCGAGCAATGCATGGATTTCGCCGGGAGCGATATCAAGGTCTATGTGGTTACAGGCAGCAAAGCTGCCGAAGAGCTTTGTCAGCTTCTGGACCGACAATAACGCGCCTGATGCCGGCACAGTCGATGACGACACTTTCCCCTCATTTCCCACTGCCGACCTGCCCCTTCAGGATCATTCTGGGATCAGCAGCGTCGTTCCGGTCGTTTTTCTAGCTTCCAGTTCCGTGTGGGCTCGCCCAACCTCGCGCAACGGATAGGTCTGATTGACATTGATACGCACTTTGTTGCTCAAAACAACATCAAATAATGCGTTTGCACAATCAGTTAGCTCATTGCGGGTGGCGATATAGGTGAAAAGCGTCGGACGGGTCGCAAAAAGCGAGCCCTTCTGCGCCAGCAACGCCAGGGTGAAATCCTCGATCGGGCCGGATGACTGGCCGAAGGATACGAACATGCCCAAGCGTTTCAGGCAGTCGAGCGATTGCGGGAAGGTGTCGCGGCCGATGGAATCGTAGACCACGTCGACGCCCTTGCCGCCTGTGATTTCCGACACGCGCGCGACGAAATCCTCGGTGTCGTAGTTGATGACGTGGTCGTAGCCATGCTCGCGTGCCAGCTCGGCCTTGGCGTCTGAGCCGACCGTACCGATGACAGTCGCGCCGAGCGCCTTGGCCCACTGGCCGGCGATCAGGCCGACACCGCCGGCGGCGGCATGGAAGAGCAGCGTGGTTTCAGGGCCGACCTTGAAGGTGCGGTTCAGCAGATACTGTGCCGTCATGCCCTTCAGCATCATCGCCGCGGCAGTATCGAGCCCGATGCCATCGGGAACGGTGACCAGATGCCTGGTCTCGATGTTGCGCTCGATGCTGTAGGCGCCGTCGGAACCGGCATAGGCGACGCGGTCGCCGACCTTGAAATCCGAAACGCCGGCGCCGACCGCCGTCACGGTTCCGGCTGCTTCCTTGCCCGGAACGAAGGGCATATGCGGCGCCTTGTAGAGGCCGGTGCGGAAATAGACGTCGATGAAATTCAGGCCGATCGCGGCGTGCCTTATCTGCACTTCGCCGGCACCGGGCGGCGGCAGGTCGATATCGACATAATCGAGCACCTCGGGACCGCCGGTCCCATTCAGCACGACGGCCTGTGTCTTCGTCATTCCAGTTCTCCTATGCCCAACGCCCCTATGGACGGCGTCCCAGCGCCGGCAGGAACTGCAGCACCGCGCCAATGCAATACAGATAGATACCGCTCAGAACGAAAAGAACGAGCGCCCATTGCGGCACGACGAAATGCATCAGCAGCGCGTAGATGCCGAGCGCCGACCACAGGAAGAAGATGCCGAGATTGAGCGGACGAAGGCGCTGGACGCGCACCGGATGCAGGAAGTTGATTGGCAGGAAGGTCAGAACCACCGAGACGGTGACGACGGCGAGCGCCGTCGTGGCGCTGGCATCCATGACGAACAGCGTGAAGACGATCATGTTCCAGACAACGGGGAAGCCGGAGAAGAAATACTCTTCGGTCTTCATGCCCATGTCGGCATAATAGATGGCGCTTGAGACGACGATCATGCCGGCGGCCACGAAGGACCATGGCTCGCCGATCATGCCGCTCTGATAGAGCGCGAAGGCCGGCAGCAGGACGTAGGTGACGTAATCGATGATGTTGTCGAGCGTGTCGCCAGACCAGTTCGGCAGGACTTCCTTGACCTTGACCTTGCGCGCGATCGGGCCGTCGATCCCATCGACCAGAAGTGCCAGCCCCAGCCACCAGAACATATCGACGAAACGATGCTCGGCGGCGGCGACGACGCCGAGGAAAGCAAGGAAGGAACCGGAGGCCGTCAAAATATGGACGGAAAATGCGCGCATTTCCGCGTAGGGTACGCGCTTGTAATTGAAAATCTTCATGTTTCCCCGAGTTGCCATAAGCAATCCGCACCCCCGAGGCGCGATTTCGGCCTAATATGCATCCTTTGTCGGGCTTCGCCAGAGCAAAAGCGAATGATGCACATCGGGTTTCCCAAACCTGACGATAACATGCATATTTCATGCAACTCGCCACAGAGGGAATGGAATACCTTTAATCCGCCGCCTATTTGTAATATCTCGCTCGCATCGAATTGATGATCGACGAACTACGGGATCCGATACCGCAATGAACGCCCCTGCAAAGACCGAAGAATTCGCAGCCCCAATCCCTGCCGGCGTTTTCGCCGAAACCGTTCTCAGCGTCACGCATTACACGGACAACCTGTTCCGCTTCACGATGACGCGTCCTGAAGGTTTCCGCTTCCGCTCTGGCGAATTCGCGATGATCGGTCTCATGGTCGAAGGCAAGCCGATCTTCCGCGCATACTCGATCGCCAGCCCGGCCTGGGCCGAGGAACTCGAATTCTTCTCGATCAAGGTTCCCGATGGTCCGCTGACCTCGCATCTGCAGGCGATCAAGCCCGGCGATCAGGTGCTGATGCGCAAGAAGCCGACGGGAACGCTGGTGCTCGACGCGCTGACGCCTGGCCGTCGTCTCTACATGTTCTCGACCGGCACCGGCATCGCGCCCTTCGCCAGCCTGATCCGTGATCCGGAGACCTATGAGAAGTTCGACCAGGTCATCCTCACCCACACCACGCGCAACATAGCCGAACTGAAATACGGCTTCGATCTGGTTCACGAAATCCAGAACGACGAGCTTTTGCAGGAAGTGGTCGGCGACAAGCTGCTGCACTACGCAACGGTCACGCGCGAGGACTTCGAGTATCGTGGCCGTATCACGGACCTGATCTCCTCTGGCAAGCTGTTCACCGATCTCGGCGTTCCCAAGCTCGATCCCGAAATCGACCGCGGCATGATCTGCGGCTCTTCGGCGATGCTGAAGGACACCAAGGAACTGCTTGAGCAGGCTGGTCTGGAAGAAGGCGCCAACAGCAAGCCGGCGCAGTTCGTCATCGAGCGCGCCTTCGTCGGCTGATCGCCCCATCACATCCCTAGAACAACGGCTCCGGAAACGGGGCCGTTTTCATTTCTGGCCGAGGTAATCGATCAGCGTCGTCATGGCCTTGCGTGCTTCAGTCGCCTTGCCCTGCTGGATCGCGCGGATAACGGCGACGTGCAGCGAGATCGAGCGGTCCATACGCTCAGGGCTCGCCTTTGAATACCAGAGGCGGCGCGAATGGGTCTGCACCGGGCCGAGCGCCGAGGTGATGAAGGCATTCGGACAGGACTCTTCGAGAATTTCGTCGAAAGCCTTGTCGGCCGCGAAGAAGCCCGCGAGATCGCCGCTGACGGCGCAGTCGTTCATGGCGCGCGCGCATTCCACCAGCTGGTTGCGTTGCCCGTCGGTCGCCTGTTCGGCCACGAGCGCGGCGGCGATCGGTTCGAGCTCGCGGCGAACCTGCATGACATGGGCGTGGTCGGTCGGCTTGATCTCGGCGATCTGCAGGCCGACGCGCGGCTTCACCACGATCAATCCCTGCCAAGCCAGCTTCTGGATCGCCTCGCGCACCGGCGTACGGCCGTGTCCGGAGAGATCGATCAGCTGCTTTTCATTGACGAGCGCACCAGGCGTCAACGCCAAGGTCACGATGGCATGTTCCAGCGCCAGATAGGCAAGATGGCTCTGTGAGGAGTTCGGCATCGCGGATCCGTGATTCGACCTGATATATCATAAGCCCCGCGTTAACGGATTCAATGGCAGGTTGCCATGATATATTAGGCCGAAGGGAGAGCCGTTATTTTACAGCGACTTACTCGTGCCTCAGCGCATCGATCGGATTGAGCTGGGCGGCCCGCCTTGCCGGGAAATAGCCGAAGATCATGCCGATCGCGGCGGAAAAGGCGAAGGCCACGATGATCATCGTCGGGCTCACCACGAACGGCACCTTGAGTAGCGAGACGGCGCCGAAGCCAAGCCCCAGCCCCAGCAGAATGCCGCTCATGCCGCCGAATATCGACAGCGCCACCGCCTCGACCAGGAACTGCATCAGCACCTGCCGCTCCAGCGCTCCGATCGCCAGGCGAATGCCGATTTCGCGCGTGCGCTCGGTCACAGAGACCAGCATGATGTTCATGATGCCGATACCGCCCACGAGCAGACTGATCGCGGCCACCGCGCCAAGCAGGCTGGTGAGCAGCGTCGTCGTTCCGGTCATCGCGGCTGCGATCTGGGTCATGTCATTGACGTTGAAATCGTCTTCGCGGCCGGGAATGATCTTGCGGCGTTCGCGCAGCAGGTTTTCCGTGTCCGACTGGACCTTCGATGTCGCAACGCCATCGCGCGCCGAGATCAGGATCATCGAGACATTGGCATTGGCCTTGCCGCCGATACGGCGCTGGTAGACCTTGATCGGCACGATGACGACATCGTCCTGGTCGGTGCCCATGCCGGATTGTCCGCGCTTGGCCAGAACGCCGATGACGCCGCAGGAGACCTTGCCGACGCGCACCTGCTGGCCGATCGGATCGGCGGACCCAAAGAGCTGCGAGCGGACAGTCTCGCCGAGAATGCAGCGCGCGCGGCCGCGCTCTTCGGCGGCGTCAAAGGTACGGCCGGAGGCGATATCCCAATCCTGCGCGGTGAAATAGTCGTTGGTGGTGCCCATCACCGTCGTCGAGTGGCTCTGCCCGCCATAGATGACGGTTGCCGTGGTCTGGTTGAGCGGCGCCACGGCCCGCAGCCCGCTCACCTGCTCGCTGATGGCGTCGACATCGGCCACGGTGAAGCGCCGTGCCTCGGAGCTTGCGCGGCCTGGGCCGAACTGGCCGGGGCGGGCAAACAGCATGTTGGTGCCCAGACGCGACAGCTCGGAGGTGACCTGCGCGGTGGTACCGTTGCCGATCGTGACCAGCGCGATGACGGCGGCGACGCCGATGACGACGCCAAGCACCGTCAGGAACGACCGCAGCATGTTGCGGCTGATGGCACGAAGCGCGAGCTTGACCGTCTCAAGAAACATGACCCGCCCTTCCCTGATGCGCCATTTCCGCTTCCAGCTTTCCATCGACGAAGCGCAGCAGCCGCTGTGCATAGGCTGCGATGTCAGGCTCGTGCGTGACCATGACGATGGTGATGCCCTGCTCGCGGTTGAGCCGCGTCATCAGGTCCATGATTTCGATGCTGGTCTTGGTGTCGAGATTGCCGGTCGGTTCGTCGGCGAGAAGCAGCGATGGCTGGGTGACGATGGCGCGCGCGATGGCGACGCGCTGCTGCTGGCCGCCGGAAAGCTCCTGCGTCTTGTGATGCTCTCGGCCGCCAAGGCCAACAAGGCCAAGCGCTTCCTTCGCCAGACGATGCCGCTCGGCAGCCGGCATGCCGCGATAGATCAATGGCAGCTCGACATTCTCGACCGCCGACGTGCGCGGCAGAAGATTGAAGCCCTGGAAGACGAAGCCCAGCATGTGACGCCGCAGCATCGTCAATTGCGCGCGGTCGAACCCGGTGGTCGAGATGCCCTGGAACAGATAGTCGCCGGCGCTTGGGACATCGAGACAGCCGAGAATGTTCATGGCCGTGGACTTACCGGAGCCCGATGGCCCCATGATCGCGACGAATTCGTGCTCGCGGATGGCGAGGTCGACATGATCGAGCGCACGGATCGAGGCTTCGCCACGACCGTAGATCTTCGACACCTTGCTGAACTCGATGAGAGGCGGCGTGGTCATGGCGTGCCGCTATCTCGACCGCTCGGTCGAATCGGTGATGATCGCTTCGTTTTCCCTGAGATCGCCTGACGTCACCTGGGTAAACTGGCCGTCGGAGGAGCCGACCTGGATGACAACAGGCGATGGCTTGCCGGATTTCAGCACCCAGACGCGACGCTTGGCGCCAGTCAAGGTCTCGCCACCGCCCTGATTGCCGCCGCGAGGGCCCATGCGTGGGGGAGCGAACATGCCGAAAAGCCCGCGGTTGCGTCTGGTTTCAGTTGCCGGCGGCGCGTAACGCAAGGCGGCGTTCGGCACCATCAGCGTGCTCTTGACCGCTTCGACGGTGACGTCGGCGGTCGCCGTCATGCCCGGGCGCAACAGCAGGTCGGCGTTGTCGACGGAGAGGATGGCCTTGTAGGTGACGACGTTGTTGGTCGTTTCCGAGGCAAAGCGGATCTGCTTGATCTCGGCCGGGAATGTGCGATCCGGATAGGCATCAACCGTGAAGGTGGCTTTCTGACCAACCGCGATCTGGCCGACATCGGCCTCATCGACATCGACCTGCAACTCCATCTGCTTGAGGTCGCCGCCGATGACGAAGAGAACCGGCGCCGAGAGCGAAGCCGCAACTGTCGCGCCTGGATCGACGGAGCGCGTGAGGATTACACCATCGATCGGCGAAACGATCTTGGACTTGGTGAGGTTGACCTGCGCGAGCTGCAGATCGGCTTCCGCCGACAGCACCGCCGCTTCGTTGATCTCCTTGGTGGCGACGGCCGAATCGTACTTGTAGCGCGCGTCCTCGAGGCTCTGCTGCGTCGTCACATTGCTTTGGACGAGATTGCGGTAGCGATCGTAGGAGCTCTTGGCGGACTCCAGATCGGCCGTCGCCTTGACGACGTTCGCCTTCGCCGAATCGAGCTTTGCCTGCGTGCTCTTGACGTCGGCCTCGACCTTGATCGTGTCGAGCACCGCCAAAACGTCACCGGCCTTCACCTCGCTGTTATAGTCGACATTGACATCGCGCACGGTGCCGGAGAGTTCGCTCGATATATCGACCTGCTCCGTCGGCTGTACCGATCCGGTGGCGGTCACAAGCACGGTCAGGTCGCCGTTCTTGACCGGCTGCGTGGTGTAGCTCACCTCGCTGCCGCCTTGGCGCGAATACAGATAGAATCCGCCCCCAAGCGCCGCTATCACGACCAGCGACACCAACGAGCGCTTCCACCAGCGGCCCTTCTGCTTCTGCTGAGAGGCGGCAAGGATAGCGGCGAGATCGGCGTTTGCCGTGCTCATGGGTTTCGTGCTCTGGGGTTTATTGGGCGTTGTCATATCGTTCATGCGGGCAGCCTCGGTCAGATACAGCCAATACGACTGTCAGCTTCGGGAATAACGATCTGAAGCTGAACGCAGGATTAGCAAGTTGACCGCATTGGCACGCAGCAACGTTAAATGGAAATGAAATCTTGGTAATGAAAGTCGAGTTTGTGGCGGGGCCTACGCCGCACATCACCGCTCGCGAGCGCTGATGGCCCGCGTCATTCAGCCACGGCACGAATGGCGCCGATCAGGCGCCAAGTGATTCCAGCGAGACGGGCGGACGGCGCTTGGCAGCCATCAGTAGGTCAAGCTCGGTGGCGGAGGGGCCGAATTTTTCGAACAGGCGAACGGCTTCATCGTCGCCGAGCCTGTATTTGCGCGAGAATTCCGTGAGGCTATAGGCACGGCCACGCAGCACCTTGCGACTATTGGTGTGTTCGATCACGTTGGTCATGGTCATCTCCTTGTATAAGTGAGATTTAGGGCCAAGGATCGATTTGTTAAGCCGCGAATGCGATTGAACCGATTGATTTTCCTAAATATTTTTCGGGAACTTTATTGCCGCTCGTGCATTTGACGCGCTCGTTGAGCCGAAGGTTATCCAGCAACTCGGGCTTGATCCCAAATTTGAGAGTTGCGGATTTTCCGATCCGCTACCAAAACACCAAAAATCGTCTAACGAATTGATTTAATGGTGAGAGCGATGGGGCTCGAACCCATGACCTACTGATTAAAAGTCAGTTGCTCTACCAGCTGAGCTACGCTCTCCCGTGTCGCGAGGCGTCTCTGAAGAGCCCCGTCTGGAAGTGCGCGGAACATATGCAGACGCCCCATTGCGGTCAACTGAAAAATCCACCTTTCCTGTGCATTAGGCACATTTCTTGCGATGGATAGAAAACCACCCGCTGCCTGCGGAACATTTGCTGCTGCCACCAGTTCTAGCGGTGGAAACATCGGAGAACATCATGTCAGACCGTGAAAAAGATATCCGCGACCGCGCCCATTCCATCTGGGAGCGCGAAGGCAGACCTGAGGGACGTCATGAAGAGCATTGGTCGCAGGCGGAGCACGAGATCAATCATGGCGGCGACCAGATCGAGGGTGATGACGTGCCGAACCTCGAGGCGCTCAGGGAAGCGGCAAGACAGCATACCGATGCCTTCATCGTGAAGACGGATCTGGAAGATGCCGACGAGCGGGAAGCGACGCCTGGGATGCGCGAGCAGCCATAGGGCGGCAAGAGTGCGTGAACGGCGATGGAATGCAACCAGCTGCCGGTCCATGCGTTGTGTCACAGGTTCCACGAAAAGGATTGTGACATGACCTCCTCCATCACCACGAAGATCGCGGCTGCTCTTTGCGTCATGCTGGCCCTCAGCTCCTGCGGCAATACGATCCGCGGCATGGGCAAGGATGCGGCCAACACCGTTAACGCAACGCAGAATGCGGGCAACCGGGTTGGCAACGCCGCCGCAAAGTAAGGCGGCTCGTTGCGGCTCGGTTATCACCATTACTCCGAAGCGCAGCTTCTCGGCCGGGGCATCTCAATTGCCTCGGCGCCTATCTTTACCGGCAAGCCGATCCCCCCTACTCTGTCACCGTATTCGCCAAACAAGCTACGCTCGCCCACAGTATAGGTTAGCGCGAGCCTGAGGGTATGGTCATGACCGTTCGTCCGCCGCAATCGCTGAGGCAGCCTTTCTCGGTCGAGAGCGGGTTCAATGTTCTCGAATACGAACTGAGAGCGGAGCGCGCCAGTTCGCTGGGGCGTAGCGGATTGAAGGCTGAGGCGGCCTTGGCAGAGCTTAACGCGTGGGATGCCGCGCGCCACGGTCAGGACGAGCGAGATGCGCGCCTCCGCAAGGCAGCGGATGCTGTCTGGGATTTGTTCGTTCAGCGTGAAATCTGCGGTCTGCGCAACACTCGCGACGTTATCCAACGCTACGCCATTCCGGATGAGGTGCTCGTGCGGCTTGGATCGACGCCGAAGTAGGCGATTGCCTCGCCTTTCAGGCCGATCCGCGCATCTTGCTATCCGGCATCAGCACCGAGGCCATGACTGTCCTGTTGCGCCCTTCCGCCTTCGCTTGCAGCAATGCCGCATCGGCGCGTGTCAGCAATGTCGAGACGGCAGCGCCTTCCGACAGCGAGCCAACGCCGATCGACACCGAGATCGGCCCGAGAATACGGCCGCGATGCGAGAGAGCCAGGCCGCGAATGTTGGAGCGCAGGCGCTCGGCAATGTCGAATCCTTCGGCATCGCCGATACCAGGCAGCAGTACGGTGAACTCCTCGCCGCCGAAGCGGTAGGCGCGGCCGGCGCCGCCGATCGTGTCGAGAATGGTTTGCGCGACGTAGCGCATGACCTCGTCGCCGGCGTCATGGCCGAACTCGTCGTTGAAGCGCTTGAAGTGATCGATATCGACCATCATGCAGCTGAGCTGCTCCAGTTCGCGATCGCGCGCATGGTTGTTCATGTCCTCGTCGAGCGAGCGCCTGTTATAAAGCCCCGTCAGCGCGTCGCGGATGGAGAGGTTGGTCAGCTTGTCCCGCAGCTGCAGGTTGGCGGCGGCAAGGCCGATGTTCTCGGCGATAAGCTCGAGATAGAGGCGCGATGCCTCGGCTTCCATATGGCCTTGCGGCCGCTCCTCGAAATAGAGCAGCCCGACCACATCGCCCTGCGCCGTCAGCGGGACGCAGAGCCCCATCGTATCGGACTGGTCGAGATGCTGGCAGCTGATGTCGCCGTGCTCATGCGAGCTCACATGCGGACGGCCGCGCCTGAGGCCCCAGCAGGCCGTCGCCGGAAATACAGGCTCGGAGCGCTGCGGCTCGTGCCATGAGGAGATGCGCGACAGTGTCGAGCGGCTTTCGTTCATGATGTAGAGGTTGCCGGCGAGATCTGGAAAGATCTGCGGGGCGAAAAGCGTCACGACTTCGGCCAGCTCCTCCTGCGCTTGGCAGGCCTGCAGGCGGTGCATCATCTGCAGGATCAGGTCCTTGGTCTGCTGGTCGCGCCGGCGCTCGGCATCGAGGCGATCGCGTTCCAGACCGTTTTCGCGGAAGATATGGATGGCCTCGTTCATCTCGCCGATCTCGTCGCGACGGCGATCGAGCGGCACGTCGACCGCGTAATCCTGCTTGGCCAGACGCGTGACGATGCCGGTCATGCGCATCAAGGGCATGGCGACGCGGCGCTTGAGGATAAAATAGAGGACGCTCAGAAACAGAGCGGCAGTGACGGCGAGCAGCGTCTTGGCGATGAAACCCCACCAGTCGCTGCGCAGCTGCGTGTCGTGCATGACGGCCTGGGTGCGGGCGTTCGCGAGATCGCGAAAGCGCGTGACAGCGGCGAGCAGCGCCGTCTGCAGGCGGTCGTGTTCCGGGCCGAACAGGGTCTGACGGGCGCCCACCTGATCGCCGTTGCGATACGCGGCGATCGCCTCTTCCTCGATCTTGTCGAGAACGTCGGCGTTTTTCTCCACATCCTCGAGCGCCTGCATTTCGATGGGCGTGGCGCCCAAGTCGCGGACACCTTTGATTGCGCGTTCGCGCCGACGCTCCTCGCCTTCCTTGCCCTGGAAGGCATCGAGATGCCTGATGTCGTCGCGCATGACATAGAGGCGCGCCTCATCGGTGCGCTCTTCAGCGCCCAGCGCCAGATCGTCGGCGAGATCGTCCAGCGCCAAGTGTTCCTCGACCGCGATCCGTTCGCGGGTGGCACTTGTGGCAGACAGGATGAAGGCAGAGCCCGAGAGCACGGTCAGAACAACCGTCACTCCGTAGGCCCAGTTGGTGATGACGCTGATCCGCATGAGGGTATATTAGGGCATTCGAATTGCCAGACAATTAACACGGGTAACGCAGGTTGTATTGGACTATCCAAACGCCTGAAACGCGAGACGCAAAAAGGTGATTGGCGGCGGGCCACCGGCTGCGCTAGGACTGCGCTCGAATGCCCTGCGCCGGAGAACCGCGTGTCGATTGCCGATATTTCCCTGTTGAGTGCCTTGCTTGCCGGCGCCCTGTCATTTCTCTCGCCCTGCGTGCTGCCGCTGGTGCCGCCTTACCTCTGTTATATGGCCGGCATTTCCGTCGAGCAGTTCCGGGGTGGCGGGGCGGTGACGGTTGCGCCGGATGTGCGCCGCGGCGTGCTGTTTTCGGCGCTGTTCTTCACGCTCGGCTTTGCCACCGTCTTCGTGGCGCTCGGGGCCGGCGCGTCGAGCATCGGCATGGCGCTGCGCCAGCATCTCGATCTTCTCTCCAAGATCGGCGGGCTGATCATCATCGTCATGGGCCTGAACTTCCTCGGCGTCTTCCGCATCGGCGTCCTGGCGCGGGAGGCGCGCTTCCAGGGGAGCGGCAAGCCGGCGACGCTGACGGGCGCCTATGTGATGGGGCTTGCCTTCGCCTTCGGCTGGACACCGTGCATCGGCCCGGTGCTCGGCGCCATCCTGGGTGTTGCCGCCTCGCGCGAAACAGTCGGCTCGGGCGCTGGCCTGCTTGCCGTCTATTCGCTGGGGCTTGCCATCCCCTTCTGGATCGCCGCCGGCTTTTCCGGCGCCTTCATGGGCTTTCTCACGCGCTTCCGCCGCCATCTCGGCACGGTCGAGAAAGTCATGGGGGCTTTCCTGATCCTCACCGGCCTCGCCTTCATCTTCGGTTTTGTCAGCAACGCCGCAATCTGGTTCCAGCAGACCTTTCCAATCCTGATGAAAATCGGCTGATCCGCTCCGATCCTGCGTGACGCGCACGTGAAAGCCCCCGATCCCAGGTCCATGATCGGGGGCTTATTTGCAGTCAGCGTTCTTATCAGAACGCGCGCTGCAGACGGAAGAAGCCAGTCGTCACGTCATCGCCGCGATCAGGATCGAGGTAATTGACCGTCGCCTTGGCGTAGAGATTGTCGGCGATCTGATAATCGACGGTCACGCCGACCTTCCACGCATCACCGAGGCCATTAAATGTGTCGGGTACGCCGACCTTGTTCGCTCCATAATAATTGCCGAAGTACTGAAAGGCCGGCGTGATCTTGAGCTTGTCGGTCGCATCGATCGCGTATTGTGCGGCGACAACCCATTCGGCCTTGCTGTAGTAGGAGTTCGGGCCAGAGGAATAGACCCCAGCCAGACCGAGCGTCCCCGGCCCGAGCTTCACGTTGGCGATCGCGCGAATGGCGCCGTCGTTGTTGTCCGTATCAAAGCCGCCCGTGACCTGGTAGCTGAAGATGCCAGCTTTTCCGCCGACCGCGAAAGCCACACCGACGTTGTTGCTGTTTTCGCCGCGCTGATAGACACCGTCTTCCAGTTCATCGACGCTCAAGCCGGCATAGAAGCTCGACGTCTCATACTGATAGCGCAGCGAGTTGTGGAGCGTGACGGCCGAGCCGATTTCGTCGGTCTCCCCTGAAAGGCCGTCGTCCCACCAGGAATAGAAGAGACCGGCACGAATCCCGGCGACGTCGATATAGGCGGAGTCGAGGATCGCCGACTGGGAAGAGGCATTGTCGGCGTTCGTCTGCAGAACGATCACGCCCGTCAAAGGACCGTATTCCGTGTCGCTCTTGGCAGTGAACTGAACCTGACCGCGCGTAAAGGCATCCCAATCGCTTCTATTGGCAACGGTCGAGCCATTGCCAACAGTTTCACTGCGGTTCGGGCCTGCGCCTACCTGAAAGCGGATGTAGCCGCTGATCTTCAAGCAGGTCTCTGTTCCTGGAATATAGAAATAGCCCGAACCATAGGCGTCGCAAACACGAACATATTCTACAGGCTCGGGTTCAGCGGCGACAATCGCGTCGGCTGCATACACGCCAGAAGAAGCTGCAAGTGCAGCCGTGGAGCCGATGAGAAGGCTCTTGATACTCATAGTATGGATATCCCCAAATAGGACGACTTCCCGGTTCGATGTCAGACCGACATCACCCTCGAACTTGGTCGTCGAATGAAAAATCGAAGCGAATGCTTCCAGTATATAATCTATAATTTTAATAGACTATAAAATCGATAGAGTTCTAAATTGTCGGCAAAGGGGAGCAAAATCTGCTCTTTTTGAGCGGGTCGCGTCACAAAACGACTGCAACATGGAATGGACGGCTCTAGAATCTAATTATAATTCTAGTGACCAATTATCGAATGGCTCACTTTTCCCATTCGGATGAGAAGACGACAAAGGCTCTCTTTAGGACGTCGTTTTCGGCCTGAAGCTTCTCTATCTTCTTGCGAAGACTGAGAACCTCCGCCTCGAGCTGCGCGTGCGTCAGGTTTTTCGCCGGGCGTTCGGCTGGCTCGTCAGCCTCACCCCCGTCTCTGGAGGCTACATCTCGGCTGTCGGCGTCATGCTTCTTGACCCACAGCCGCAGGGACTGCTCGCCGATATTGAACTCATCCGCCACTTCCCGATAGATCGTGCGGTCCATCGGGTTTTTCAGCCTGCGCTCATCGACTGCGGCAATGGCGTTAGAGCGCACGTCTTCCGCATAACGTCTCGCCGAAAACAAACCCTGGCTCTTTTCTTGCGACGAAGAGGACATCAGCACCTTCTGGTCGGGCAGACGTTGCCACCCTACTCCATCTCAGGCTTGCGAAGTGCGGCAAACCAACTAGAATTATTATTATAATTTTTGGAGTCGTGTAAAGTGCGGCCCGCCCCTTCCTCAAAGGAGATGCTCGCTTTGGAGCAAGCAACCTTACCCCTCGTCTCAACCGACTGGCTTGCAAATCATATCGACGACAGCCGCGTCGTCGTTCTCGAACCGACGATCTTCATGGAGCGCGGGACACCGAACGCACCTGCTTCGCGTTTTCGCAGTGGTGTCGATGAATTCGAGCATGAGGGACGTATCCCCGGTGCTAGGTTCGCCGATCTCTTCCTTCGCTTCTCCGATCCAGAAGCCGCGCTGCCTTTCACGCGGCCCACGCAAGAACAGTTCAGCGCCGCCTGCGGCTCGCTTGGCATTCGCCCTGGCAACACGGTGGTCATCTACGATCGGCTGGCCGGTCAATGGGCATCGAGGCTCTGGTGGATCTTCAAGAGCTTCGGACATGAGAATGTCGCGGTTCTCAACGGCGGCTTCAAGAAATACAAGAAGGACGGACTGCCGGTCGAAACGGGGCCAACTGTGCCGTTTGACAAGGTGCATTACGCGCCGACTGGCTCCGAGGACTTTGTCGCCTTCCAGGAAGACGTGAAGGAAATCGTCGCCGGTGAACGAACGGCATCGCTCGTCTGCTTGCTCAAGCAGGATGATTATTCGGGCGCCGTTTCCGTGAGGAGCCGCGCCGGCCATATTCCAACCAGTGTCAATCTTCCCTTCACCGACCTTCTCAACGAGGCGGACAACACGTTGCGAGACGCGGAGGAGTTGAGAGCCGCGTTCTCCAGCGTCGTCCCGTTGGACGGGCGTCTCATCGTGACCTATTGCGGCGGCGGCATCGCCTCGACGCTCGGCGCCTTGGCGTTGGCGGCCATCGGCTACACCAACACGCTCGAATACGATGGCTCCCTCATAGAGTGGATCAGCGACCCCAATGCGCCAATGGAACTCGGCTAACACTCGAGTTGCGGCGCCAGCCGAGTCATCCCAAGACGCACCTTTGGCCACTTCACCTGAGCCTTGCGCCAAAGCGCTAGATCGATTCAGCCTCTAAGGCTGCGTTGAGCCTGACTGCATTCGGCAACGCAGTACGCTGCCCTGTTTTGGGCGTGACGCGCGACCAAATACGGAAAAATTTCCACGACAAAGCCGTTCTAACGAAAAAATCGACCTTTTATAATTATAATTATAATCTATAAAAACCATAGATTATAAAAATTATCAGCAGATCGATGATGAACGTAATGATGCCAATACCAGCCCAACGTCCGCAGAAACCGGCGGCAAGGCGTGTGATAGAACTGCGCCAGGTGAGCAAGGCATATGGCTCGGCGTCCGGACGATGCGTTCAGGCTCTCCAGCCGCTCGACCTCGACATCGACGCCGGCTCATTCGTCGCGATCGTCGGCCGCTCCGGATGCGGGAAATCAACGCTTCTACGTATGGCTGCAGGATTGGAGACGCCGAGCTCAGGCACTCTTTCGATCAATGGCTCGGACGGTGTGAAAAGCGCTCGCTATGTGTTTCAAAGCTACGGAGAATCCCTGCTGCCGTGGCTTAGCGTCGCAAAGAACATAGATTTCGGGCTGCGGCATGCGTTCACGCCAGCCAGCTCGCAGCGCACCGGAAACTCACGCGACAGAGCAAGCCAGATCGATCGTCTTCTGAACGAAGTGGGTCTTCCTGGCACCGCAGCACTTTATCCTTCGGAACTGTCGGGGGGAATGCAGCAGCGCCTCGCCATCGCGCGCGCGCTCGCGTCCGGGCCGGAAATCCTGCTGCTCGACGAGCCATTCAGTGCGATCGATGCGCTAAGCCGCGCGAGCATGCAGGATCTCATGCTTCGGATCTGGCAAGAGCGTCGCATCACCATCGTCTTTGTCACGCACGACATCGACGAAGCACTCTACCTCGCCGACCGGGTTGTCGTGATGGGCGAAGGCGGGATCGGGATAGCACGCGACCTCCCCGTCCCAATCCCCCGCCCGCGCAATCAGGTCGCGACCAGGGAAACGCCGGAATTCCTTCGCCTGCGCCGGGAGATACTCGAACTTGTGCTGGGTGGTGCGAGATGACGCTGCTCGGAACACGCGACGAATTCACCGACGAACGAACGAGCGAGCGGCTGGACAAGCGGCAGAGCTCAAGCAAAGCGGCCGCGCCACGCCTGGTGCGACACTTCCTGCGCAGGCGCGGCTTTGGATGGTCGGTCCTGGCATGCCTCATTGCGGCGTGGCAGATTTCGGCTTGGATAGACTACAATCCGACCGTTTCCTCGCCAGCCCTGATCGGCGAAACGCTTGCCATCGAGCTATGGGGTGGCGATCTGCTGAAGGCGATGCTCGACACGCTTCGCCTGCTTTGCATCGGGTTCGTGATCGCCGCTCCCATCGGTGTCGGTCTGGGCTTCCTCATGGGCCGCGCTCGTATCGTGTGGGCGTTGCTGGAGCCTGTCATCGAGATCGCGCGGGCCAAGCCGACGACCGCAATCATACCCGTGCTCATTCTCTTTTTCGGCGTGGGCGATCTGATGAAGATCCTCGTCTTCCTGCTGTCGGCCGTGTTTCCGCTCCTCATGACTGCTTATGCCGGCGCAAGGAGCCTCTCGCGAACGCTGAAAGAGACGGCGCAGACCTTCCAACTGGGATGGTGGGCCACCCAATGGGAAGTCGCCCTGCCCGCTGCGGCTCCCTACATTCTCGTCGGCATCAGACAGGCGCTCGGCACCTCGCTGATGATGTCAGTCGTCGTCGGCATGGTCGCCGGCAATGACGGCATCGGCTACTACATCCTCGAAGCACAGCAGGCCTTCAACATACGCAAGCTGCTCGCTGCCACCGTTCTCGTGGCGCTCGTCGGATACACCATCAACGCAATCTTCCTGTTCCTGGAAAGCTACCTCGCGCGTCGTCGCGGGTCGCTTCGGGACGCCAACTAGAGTTCATGACATGTTTGAAATCGGCATTTTCAGTTTCGGCGACACCTACCCGCACCCTCTGACAGGCGCACGCCAGTCCGCGCACGAGAGCCTTCGTGACCTCATCGATCGCATCGAGCTCGCAGACCGGCTGGGCCTCGACTTCTACGGTGTCGGCGAACATCATCGCCCGGATTTCTCCGTCAGCGCCTGCTCGACGGTTCTTGCCGCCGCAGCCAGCCGCACCAAGACGATCAAGCTTGGCACGGCGACGATCGTCCTGACCACCGACGATCCCGTGAGGCTTTACGAGCAGTTCGCCACACTCGATCAGATCTCCGCGGGTCGCGCGGAGATCGGACTGGGAAGCGGCGTTTTCCTCGAATCCTACGACCTCTTCGGGGTCGACTATGAAGATCGGAAATGGATCTATGACGAGAAAATCGAACTCATCGCGGCAATCGATGCGTCTGAAAAGATAACATTCGGGGGCAAGAGCCGCCCTCCACTCGACGACCTCATCGTCTGGCCGCGCGCATACGGCGAGCACCTCAGCATCTGGCAGACGACGGGCTTGACCGAGCAGAGTTTCGAAAGAGCCGCGCGGCTTGGACTATCGGTTCAGACCGGCGCGCCGGCTGCAGAATTCGATCGCCTGGCCGGCCTCGTCGCGACTTATCGTGACAAGGGTGCCGAACGCGGATGGAAGCGAGATCGCCTTAAAGTGGCGCTCAGTGCTCACGCCTATATCGGCGACGATCGACGAAAGGCGCTCGATACGTTCTTCCCGCATTACCAGGCCTACGTTTCCAACATGCGCCTCAATCGCGGAAAGCCGGCGCCGACGCGCGAGCAGTTCGAAGAGACGGCAGCGGATCTGAACTCGAACATTATCGTTGGGGACGCCGAACACGTGATTGCCAAGCTAGCGCACCAGAGAGCGCGCATCGGCCACGACCGGCACATCTTCCAGATCGATTGGCGTGCTGTCCCGCAGGCCGATCAGGTTCGCGCGATTGAGATCCTGGCGAACGAGGTTGCGCCCGCCCTGCGCAAGCAGACGACAGCGACCGAAGCCGCCGCACAAACTTTCCCGCCCTTTATTTGAGAGAAGATCATAATGAGCATTTATCGCCGCCAGATTCTCGCGATCTCCGTATCGGTCGTCGCCACGCTCGCCTCAAGCTCTGTTTTCGCGGAAGAGCTGAAGACCATTCGCATCGCGCTCACGCCGCAGACCTACAATATCCCGATCGCCGAAAAGGAGGGCTTCCTCGCGAAGCACGGCCTGAAGGTCGAACTGGTTCCGCTTGCGACAGGCACGGAAACGATCGCCGCGGTCAAAGGCGGAAGCGCGGACATTGCCTACGCCGACACCTTCGCGGGCGTGAACGCCATCCACAACGGCTTCGACATCAAGCTCGTCGCCGGCGCGAACCATCCGAGCCCGGCTGTGAATTTCCTCGTCAAGGAAGACAGCGATATCAAGACCATCGCGGACCTCAAGGGGCGCACGCTCGGTCTCGGTGGCGTGCCCTTCTTCCGGGTCTTCGCGTACAAGTTCCTGAACGGCAACGGGCTAACCGCTAAGGACGTAAAATTCAGCGTAATCAAGCAGGTGAGCGCGCTTCCTGAAGCGTTACAGAATGGCGCGGTGGACGCGATCCAGACACTGGGCTTCCAGGTCGCCTATCTCAACGACGGTGTCGGATCAGGATATCACTTCCGGTCGATCATCGACCCGGACAGCGCCAAGTACCAGAACCCGGCAGCGCTGCAAGCAGGCTGGTGGACGACCACCGAGTGGGCCGCCAAGAACGAGGATACCGCCAAAGCCTTCGCCAACGCCTACAAGGAATTCGCTTCCTGGTACAACGGCCAGGACGAGGCCAGGCGCGTCGAACTCGCCAAGGAATTCGACAAGCTCGATTTCAACGAACTGTCCGCCGGCGATCCGCAGAAGCTGAAGAACCTCGCGTTTCTGACGACAGCCAAATATGTCGCCGGCCCGGTGGACGTTGCCGCTACGCAGGAATGGATCGACTCGGGCGTTGCCGCGGCACCGGATCAGGTCGCTGCTGGTGTCTCCATCGCCGACCACCTGCTGCCGACCGCAAAGTAAATCACATGCATCAAGCCAGCACGCAGCCGGCGCGACCGGCTGCGCCTGCGGGGCTTTGAAGGAATTCAAGATGACCAAAGACAAGCGCCAACTGAAGATCGGATACTCGATCTGGCCAACCGGACACCACAGGACCGCCTGGAGGCTGCCTGAGGCGAGCAACACCGGAACCGTCGATCCCGAGTTCATGGCGGACACCATCCAGACCGCCGAGCGCGGCCTCTTCGACTATTACTTCATCGGCAACGCCGTGAAGAGCGATCCGGAATCGGCGCGCGCCAATGGAAACGAGGTTTTCAAGATTGAAGGCTATGCTCTCGGTGGCTACGCCGCTGCCCTGACCAAGAAGATCGGCATCGTCGTCACCATCAACATCACCTATTCGGACCCCTATAACACGGCGCGCGCCATCGTCTCGCTGGACCATCTCAGCCGCGGACGAACGGGCTTGAACGTCGTCACCGGCGTCGCCGGAACCGATGCTTCGAAGAACTTCTCGCGCGAAGAGCATCCGCTGGCGGCCGAGAAATACGCCCATGCAGACGAATTCCTCCAGGTCTTCAATGCGCTGACGAACAGCTGGGAGCCTGACTGGCTTGTCGACGACCGCGAACGCGGCGTCTTCCTCGACCCGGCAAAGGGCCATCGCATCGATCACGAGGGCAGGTTCTTCTCCGTACGCGGCCCCTTGAACATTCCCCCGCCGCCACAGGGCAGAATTCCCGTTATCCACGCCGGGACAAGCGACGAATCCTTCGAGCTTGGCGCCAAATACGCAGACATCCGCTTCAGTCCTTATCGCGGGCGCGATTGGAACAAGGCCTACTACAACGAAATCAAGGGTCGCCTGCCGAAGTACGGCCGCACCGAGGCGGATCAGTTCATCCTGCCGGGGTTCACGTTCTTCGTCGACGAGACCACTCGCGCGGCTAAGGCCAAGTATCGGGAAGTTCAGAACTTCACGCTGAACGAATACGCGCCGAAGGCCGTCGTCGGTTTCCTTGGCTTGGAACTCGGCGCTCCTGCGCCGACGGAGAAGGTGCTGAGCGTCGTCGACTACGACAGGCTGAAGCGCGAGGCCGCGCAGCGCACGCCGAACTTCAACGGGCAGCCCGGACAGGCCGCTGACAAGCTCTGGGCGCTTGAACTCGCGCTGGACGCCTATGGCGACTGGGAGAACGTCACGTTCCGCGACCTGCATAACTACATCGCCAACTTCCCAGGCAATCAGGCCCCGGTGGTCGGCAGCGGTCGCGATGTCGCGGAATGGATTCACGAGCGCTTCGAAAATCGCGAGTTCGACGGCGTGAAGGTGTTTCCGCCCTACTCGCCGCAGCCGCTTGCCGCCTTTGTCGATCTGGTGGTGCCGGAGCTGCAGCGCAGGGGAATCTTCCGCACCGAGTACGAGACCTCGACGCTCCTCGGCCATCTCGGCCTCGAGAAGAATTGAAAGGGACCCCAATGACAGGCCGCCCAGACGCCTTCGCCACCAACATCATTTCCGCCGCGGACGCGCTTTCGGAGCAATCTTCCGGACGCCATGTCGTCTTCCTCGACGTTCGCTTCAGTCCCAAGCAGCAGGACTTTCGTAGCGATTACGACAACGAGCACATTTCCGGCGCACATSATGTCGATCTCAAGACACAGCTGCAAGGCAAGGGTGGTGGGGTGAACGGCTCGCGCCCCCTGCCCGAGCTTGCAGAGCTTCAGCGCAATGTGACCCAGTGGGGCATTCAGCCAGAAACGCTTGTCGTGGCCTATAGCGACCGCACGCCTGCCGCAGCAGCACGCGCCTGGTTTGTGCTCAAGTGGGCCGGTTTGCCCGATGTACGATATCTGGATGGTGGTCTTGCCGCTTGGAAGGCCGCCGGCGGGAAAACCGATGGTGAACCGCCGCCGGAGGTCCCCGGCACCTTCACGATCGCCCAGGCGGGTGGGCTCCCTACGCTTTCGGCAGACGAGGTCGCTGGATACATCAAGGCGGGCGGACCTGTGTTCGACGCGCGCGGTGGCGCCGAATACGCCGGCGACGGATCCCCGCGCAGCGGTCACATCCCCGGCGCGCGCAGCCTGCCGTCGTCCACGCTTCTCGACGCTGGCGGTCTTGTGTTGAAGCCGAACGAGGTTCGCGCGGTTCTTGACGCCCGCGGCGCCGACGGTGCCGACTATATCGGCGTCTATTGCGGCGGTGGCGTCGGCGGAGCGCTGGAGACGTTGGCGCTTCGATCCGCAGGTATAGACGCACGGCTATTCGTCGGATCGTTCTCGGCATGGTCCGCAGACCCCGACCGAGCTGTCGCGCACGGAAGCGATTGATCCACGCCGCGCCTTTCGTGGCGCACCCCCTTTAGGAGTTTCCATGTCTTCGAAAGAAGCCAGCACCGTTCGTCGATCGAGCGGAAGGGCGAAGCATGCCCGAATGTTTGCTACCTTTTTCTCGGTTGCCGTGTTTGCCGGCGCATTCTGCTATGCGCTGCGCGGACCGCAGGCGGTCGCCAACAGCATCGGCGATGCATGGTCGGAGCTGATCGCGCTGGCCGTTGAACTGGTCTTGGGACTGGTGATCGCGTCCGCGGTGGGCATCCTTGTCCCGAAGAACAAGGTCTCCCGGTGGCTCGGCGAGAATTCCGGGTTTCGAGGCCTTGGCATAGCGACGGCGCTCGGGATGGTAACGCCAGGCGGTCCCTACGCCTCGTTTCCGCTCGTGCTCAGCCTTTCAAAAGCCGGCGCGGACACGGGAGCGTTGATCGCATTTCTCACGGCGTGGGCCGCCAGCAGCGTGAGCCGCCTGCTGATCTGGGAAATCCCCATGCTCGGGCTGGACTTCGCGGTGCTGCGCTTTGTCGTCAGCATTCCACTTCCTTTCGTCGCCGGTTTTCTCGCCAGAGAGATCGCGGCTCGCTACCGCGCTTCGGGAGAGCAATCCCATGCTGGATAGTGGAACCATCATCCTGATCGGCGTCGCCTCGCTTCTCGTCGGCTTGATCGCACTTCGGCATCCCGACAGGCTCGGCGAGCTGGTGGCCAATGTTCGCAACCAGGCAGCAAGCATTCTCATCAGTCTGCCGTTTGGGCTGCTGATCGCCGCGTTCGTCAGCCGGCTTCTGCCCGCCGAAATCGTGTCGGCGCTGCTCGGCCGGGACAGCGGATTGCTGGGGGTTATCGTCGCCTCCGCGTTGGGCGGCTTCATCCCCGGCGGCCCGATGGTCGCGTTTCCGATCGCCTTCGCGATGTTCCAGATGGACGCCGGCAGAGCCCAGATGATCGCGCTGCTCACCAGCTGGTCAGTGTTCGCGGTGCATCGGATCCTCACCTACGAACTGCCGTTGATGGGCAGGCGCTTCGTCGTCGTGCGTCTCGCGGCCGCAGCTCCACTGCCGTTTCTGGCTGCTGCCCTATCGCTTTCCTTCCACTGATTTAAACCCAAAGGAGATTTCATGTCACCGTTTCGAACTCATCCCCTTGGCCGAGCCCTGGCAGTCGCGACGATCGCGCTGATGACGGGCATGACCGGCCTCGCCTCCGCAGAACAGGCCAAGCCGCAGAACTTCCTTCAAACGCATCCGGTCGAGTTTCCGAATGGCACGCTGGCTTATAACGGCGTGACCTATTCGACCGAGGTGGGATATCGCCCGCTGCGTCTCGACATCTATCGCAATCCGAAGACAACAGCCCCGGCACCCGTCATTTTATTCATTCACGGCGGTGCGTGGGAAGGTGGCAACCGCCAGGCTCAAGGGAAGTTTCCCGACTTTCCGTCGGTTCTGGCAGACCTCGCGGCGAAGGGTTATGTCGTGGCATCAGCGGAACATCGTCTCAGCGGCGAGGCACCCTTTCCGGCCCCTTACGACGACGTTCAGGCTGCAATTCGTTTCCTGAAAGACAACGCCGCATCGTATGGAATCAATCCGGGAAAGTTCGGCATTTGGGGAAGTTCGTCCGGCGGGCAGCTCGCAGCACTTGCCGCCGTCGCCTGCAACTCGAATACGCTTACTCGCGTCAGAGACAAGACGCCCACCACGTCCACCTGCGTGAACACGGCAGCCATCTGGAACGGCGTGTTTGATTTCAAGGCGATGGAACCAGCCCCTACGCCCGCTCAGAACGGTCACCCTCGCTCACGCCTGCTGGAATGCAATCCGGGCTATTGCACCAACACCGTTCTGGAGACGGCCAGCCCGATTTCCTATGTGGATGCGCACGCACCGTCCTTCTTCCTGGCTCATAGCCGCGACGACAACGTCGTTCCCTTCGCGCAATCGACGGAATTCGAAAAGAAGCTGAAGGAGAATGGCGTGGCCGTATCGACGTACTATGTCGAAGGCCTGCAGCACGGTTTCGTCTCGGATGATCCGAAAGTGACAAAGGAAGCGGGCGAAGAGCTTTTGAAGCGAACGGTGGAATACTTCGACCACACCCTCAAATGAACGCGCGATCGGTTTCCTGTCTGGGCATGGCGCTAACCTCGTCCTGCACGGAAAGCTCCCCCATCCGGTGTTCGGGCGAACCCAATACCGACCAACCACTTCCGTTGAAGCCAGAATGAAGCAGTTCCTGAAATCCACACATTGCCGTCTCTGTGCGGCAAGCATCTTACTCTTCATTTTGGCGGCGGCGGCCGTTTCCAGCCCGTTTCAAATACCGGACTTCGTCTCGGCCGCTCTCATCGCCCTCGGAGTGGTGCTTCTCATATACAACTTCGGGCGTTTCGACGCCCGGCCAAGGGCCCACGGCACACACTTGAAGTCCTGCAGGGCGCCACACCCATCAGCTGGGCGTCACGCTCGCACCAGCAGGAGTGGGCGTAGGTCACGCCTTTGATCGCGATGAAGTCAGGCTTTCTTCCGACGTAGGTGTTCCTTGATCGCATCCGGGATGGCGCGCAGTCCACGCCCGGGCTCGACACCCTCGCGCATCACCATGCTGCGGAACGGCGGGACGGCAGCCAGGATATGCAGGCCGGCTGCGCGCAGCACCTGCATCGGCAGGAAGTCGGATAGAAGCGAGCGGTTCAGCACGTCGACGCTTGCCGTGCGGGTCATTATATCGACGCGACGCTTGCGGTCGAACTGGCTACCGGCGTCCTTTGATATCGGCAGTTCCGGACGGTTGCAGAGAATATCGGTCAGCGCCATGACGTCGCGCAGGCTGAGGTTCAGACCCTGCGCGCCAATGGGCGGGAAGACGTGGGCGGCTTCGCCGATCAGCGCCACCCTGCCCTTGCCCGAGCGATGCGCCATCATGCCCGACAGCGGCCAGATCTGCACGCCCTCCTCGACAGTCACCTTGCCGAGCAGCGACTGCATGCGCTCCTCGACGACGTTGCCAAGTTCGGCCAGCGAAAGCTCGCTACGCGTCTGAGCATCCGACGGGCTCTGCACCCAGACGAGGCTTGAGCGGTTGCCGGGGAGCGGCACCTGGGTGAACGGGCCGCTTTCGGTGTGGAACTCGGTGGAGATGTTTTCGTGCGGCAGGGAATGCTGGAAATTCAGCACCATGGCCGATTGCGGATAGGACCACTTCTTGACGTCGATACCAACGGTTTCGCGCAGCTTCGATTTGCGGCCATCGGCGCCGATCGCGAAGTCCGCGGTAAGCGTTTCGCCGTTGTCGAGCGAAATGGAGACGGTGTCTTCGGTAACATCGATCACATCGGCAAAGGCGGTAAAGCGCGTGATGTTGCCCTCGGCGGCGGCGGCCGCTTCCAGCACTTCCATCAATGCCTTGTTGGGAAAGTTGTAGCCGAAGGCTTCGAGCCCGACTTCGGCGGCACGGAAGGTCGCGGTCGGCGCGCGCAGCAACCGGTTGGTGCCGTCGATGATGCGCATGGTCGAAAGCGGCGCGGATGACGGCCGCAGGCGCTCCCAGAGCGTCAGCCGGTCCATGAAGCGGATCGACTGATCCATCAGCGCCGTCGTACGGCGGTCTTCCCTTGGTGCCGGCGGCGCAACGAGTGCAACGTTGCGTCCGCCGCGTCCTAGGGCGATTGCGGCGATCATTCCGGCCAGTCCGCCGCCGATCACCGCGATTTCGAAAGTCTTCATTGCACCGTTCCGCAAATTCTGAAACGGCGAGCCGGCCTTATGCCGCCGGCTTCGCCTGACGGCGCCAACTATAGCTCTTGCCCGGCTCCGCGTCACGCGCAGTCGGCTGATAATAATGCGGAATCTCCGGCAAGCGCTTTTCGGTGAGACGCTTTATCGCAGTCTCGTTGGTCACGGCGAAGCTGTCGATGCCGCAACGCAGCATATGCGGCACCTGGTCGATCAGCACATCGCCCACGGCGCGAAGCTCGTTGGTGTAGCCGAGACGCTCGCGCAGCAGCGAGGCATGGCTGAAGGCGCGGCCGTCGTTGAAAGCAGGAAACGCTACCGCCACCAGCTCCAGACGATAGAGATAGGGCTCGAGCTTGCGCACGTCGTCGGCAGGCTTGATCAGCACGCCGAAGCCGACCTCGTTGCTCTCGTCTGCCTTGGCGACGAGTTCCTCTAGACTGAGCAGAGGCTTCTGCCCCTCGCCCGCCTTCACCTCTTCGGTTTCGATAACCCACGGATCGTTCTCGACGAAGCCGGTTTCTCTCCAGATCCTGGTCATCATGCAGCCTCCGCCTTGGAATCACCGTAGAGCGCATCCTTGAACGGCTGCGGCCCGACGCGGCGATAGGCATCGAGGAAGATTTCGGACGGATCGTTGCGCAAGCCGAGATAGGTGTCGACGATCTTCTCGATCGCATCCGTCACCTTCTCCGGCTCGAAGCCGCGGCCGATGATCTCGCCGATCGAGGTGTGCTCGTCACCGGAGCCGCCGAGCGTGATCTGGTAGAGCTCTGCCCCCTTCTTCTCGACACCCAGCAGACCGATATGGCCAACATGGTGGTGGCCGCAGGCGTTGATGCAGCCGGAGATCTTGATCTTCAGCTCGCCGATCTCGGCCTGGCGCTCGGGGTTGCCGAAACGCCGGGAGATTTCCTGCGCGACAGGGATGGAGCGCGCATTGGCGAGCGCGCAGTAGTCCAAGCCGGGACAGGCAATGATATCCGTGATCAGGCCGGCATTGGCTTCGGCGAGACCGATGGCGACGAGGCCGCGATAGACGCTCTCGAGGTCGGCCAGCGCGACGTGCGGCAGGATCAGGTTCTGCTCGTGGCTGACGCGGATTTCGTCGAAGGCGTAGTCCTCGGCGATATCGGCCACCGCATCCATCTGGCTGTCGGAAGCATCGCCGGGAATGCCGCCGATCGGCTTCAGCGAGATCGTCACCATGCCGTAGTCCGGGTTCTTGTGCGGCTGGACGTTCTGGTGGACCCAGCGGGAGAATGCCGGATCGGCCTTCTTCCAGCGCGCGAGGTTTTCCCAGCCCTCCGCACGCTGCGGCAGAGCCGGCGGTGCGAAATAGGCCGTGATGGCGGCGACGTCAGCTTCCGGGAGCTTCAGCTCGGTGTCCTTCAGCGCCGCGAACTCGACCTCGACCTGGCGCGCCAGTTCTTCGGCGCCCGTTTCGTGGACGAGGATCTTGATGCGAGCCTTGTACTTGTTGTCGCGGCGGCCGTGCAGGTTATACACGCGCATGACGGCGGTCGTGTAGGACAGCAGGTCCTCTTCCGGCAGGAAGTCCTTGATCAGCTTGGCGATCATCGGCGTACGGCCCTGGCCGCCACCGACATAGACGGCAAAGCCGATCTCGCCCTTGTCGTTCTTCTTCAGGTGCAGGCCGATGTCATGGACCTGGATCGCGGCGCGGTCGCGCTCGGCGCCTGTAACGGCGATCTTGAACTTGCGCGGCAGGAAGGAGAATTCCGGATGGACGGAGGACCACTGGCGCAGAATTTCAGCATACGGGCGCGGATCGGCGACTTCATCGGCGGCAGCGCCGGCGAAGTGGTCGGCGGTGACGTTTCTGATGCAGTTGCCCGAGGTCTGGATCGCATGCATCTCGACGGTGGCGAGTTCGGCCAGCACGTCGGGCATGTCGGACAGCTTCGGCCAATTGAACTGCAGGTTCTGGCGAGTCGTGAAGTGGCCGTAGCCGCGGTCGTAGGTGCGCGCGACATGGGCCAGCATGCGCATCTGCTTGGAATTCAGCGTGCCGTAGGGAATGGCGATGCGCAGCATGTAGGCGTGCAGCTGAAGATAGACGCCGTTCATCAGGCGCAGCGGCTTGAACGCATCCTCGGCGAGCTCGCCGGACAGACGGCGCTCAACCTGATCGCGGAACTGCGCGACGCGCTCGGCGACAAAGGCGTGGTCAAATTCGTCGTAACGGTACATCGTATTCCTCAGACTGCAATGAATGCGGGATCGGCGGGCTTGTAGCCCGGCGCGTATTCCATGGTCGGACCCTGTGCACGAATGCGCTCGCGAAGGCGCAGCGGCCAGAGAACACCATCGGTCTCCTGCACGTCAACCACGGCGACATCGACAACCAGATTATCGGCGTAGGACGTCTTGCCGATCGCCTCCAGCGCGGCAACGGCCTCGGCATGGCGCGCGACCAGCGCATCCTGCAGCGACGTCACCCAGGTGCCGTTGGCATCGAGCCAGACGGCGATGCCGTCGGTCAGCCTGTTGGCGGTCAGAACCTTGTCTCCCATAGTCAGCTCCTTAGCAGTTCATCGGACCGGGCGCGTGCACGCACCAGCGGTTCGGACAGTTCGAAATTGGCGCCCGCAACGGCGTCGCCGATGATGACCATGACAGGTCCGGTGAGTTCATCACGGTTCTGCAGATCGGGCAGATCGCGCAGCGTACCGTGCAGCAGCCGGCGATCGGCGCGGCTGGCGTTCTCGATGACGGCGACCGTCGTTTCCGGCGCGATGCCGGCGCGCATCAGGCGCTCAGCGACCGATGCGGCGACCGTGCGCCCCATGTAGACGGCGATCGTGGCGCCGGAAACGGCAAGGCTCGCCCAATCGGGAAGCACATCGCCGGTCAGATCGTGGCCCGTCGTGAAGACCAGCGACGAGGCGACGCCGCGCAGCGTCAGCGGCAGCTCGAAATCGGCGGCAGCTGCGAAAGCAGAGGTGATGCCGGGGACGACTTCATAGGCGATGCCGGCGGCGCGCAATGCGGCCATTTCCTCGCCGGCGCGGCCATAGACCAGCGGATCGCCAGACTTCAGGCGGACGACGCGCTTGCCCTCGCGGCCGAGATAGACGAGCAGGTCGTTGATCTCTTCCTGCGATTTGGAATGACAGCCCTTGCGCTTGCCGACCGAGAGGCGCTCCGCATCGCGACGGCCCATGTCGACGATTTCCTGCGGCACCAATGCGTCATAGACAATGACATCGGCTTCCATCATCACGCGCTGAGCGCGCAGCGTCAGGAGATCGGCAGCGCCCGGACCGGCACCGACCAGCCAGATGCGGCCCTCGGCCTTGTCGGCGGAGTGCAGCAGTTTGTCGGCGAGGCGTTGTGCCTGCGGCATGTTTTCGTTGGAAACAGCGTCGGCCACGGCACCGGAGAAGAAACGGCGCCAGAAGAGACGGCGCGTAGCGCCCTTCTCAAGTGCATGCTCGACGCGACCGCGATAGCTGACGGCCAGTTCGGCAAGGCGACCGAGCGACGGCGCCAGCAGCTGATCGACCTGGGCGCGGATCATCTGTGCAAGCACAGGCCCCGCCCCTTCCGTGCCGATGGCAACGGCGACGGGGGCGCGATTGACGAGTGCCGGCGTATAGAAATCGCAATAGTCGGGCTGATCGACGGCATTGGCCGGGATCTTGGCGGCGCGCGCGGCATCGACGATGGCGCGATCGGCGGCGGCATCGCCCGTGGCCGCGAAGACCAGCGTTGCGCCTTCAACCTGCTCGGGCGCGAAGACCGAGCGCACGGTATCGATGCGGTTGGCGATCAGATGGGCGTGGTAATCGGCCTCGGGGCGATCCGTGTAGGCGACGATCCGGGCCTTGGTGTTCGACAGCAGGCGCACCTTGGCGAAGGCTTCATCACCATTGCCGAAGACAGCCGCGATCTTGCCTTCGACACGAACGAAGGCAGGAAAAACCGACAGTTGCTCACTCTTGGAAGGCATCATCAATCCATTTCGAAGTTGCCGGAATATGCACCACCGGACCAGCCAAATGAAGAAACATAAATTCCAAACCCGGGATCACCGCGTATTGTTTTACCCGGCATGTCAATGATTTGAGCAAAACTCACCGATGCGGCGCGCGTGGCACGATGAATCACGCTGCAATGCGGCACAAAGCCTGTGACAAATTCAAGCGCGGCCAAGAATCCTCGTTTGCCTCGCGCGGCACCGGCGATACAGTGCCGGCAACAAGGAGAACACTATGTCCGACACCACCATTGCCGCCCGCCTGCTCGATGTCATGGAGCACGATATCCTGCCGATGACCGAACGCGGCGTCGGCCTCGGCAACAAGGTCTTCGGTGCCGCGATCCTGCGCAAATCGGACCTTTCGCTCGTGGTGGCCGAGACCAACAACGAGCTGGAAAACCCGCTCTGGCACGGCGAGGTGCACACGCTGAAGCGCTTCTACGAGCTGGGCGAGAAACCCGCCACCAAGGACCTGATCTTCCTCTCGACTCATGAACCCTGCACCATGTGCATGTCGGCGATCACCTGGGCCGGCTTCGACAATTTCTACTATTTCTTCAGCCACGAGGATTCCCGCGACGCCTTCGCGATCCCCCACGACCTGAAGATCCTGAAGGAAGTCTTCGGGCTCGAGCCCGGCGGCTACCGTCGCAGCAACGCGTTCTGGAACAGCTTCGCGATCGCCGACCTCGTCGAAACGGAGAGCGATGCCAGAAAGGCTGACCTTAAGGCCCAGACGGCGCGGATCAAGGCTCGCTACGACGCGCTCTCCGAAAGCTACCAGTCGTCCAAGGGCGACAACGACATTCCGTTGAACTGACACGATCGGCCAGACCACGATGGAAGCCTCCAAAGACATTTCCCGCCTGATCGAGATCATGGCAGCCCTTCGCAACCCCGAGACCGGTTGCCCCTGGGACATCGTCCAGACCTTCGAGACGATCAAGCCCTACACGATCGAGGAGGCCTATGAGGTCTCCGACGCGATCGAGCGCAACGACATGGACGATCTCTGCGACGAATTGGGCGATCTGCTTTTGCAGGTGGTGTTCCATGCCCGCATGGCCGAGGAGGCCGGCGAGTTCTCGTTTGGCGATGTCGTCGAGGCGATCACGCGCAAAATGATCCGCCGCCACCCGCATGTCTTCGCCCGCTCCGAGGCGGATACGCCTGATGCGGTGAAGAAGCAGTGGGACGATATCAAGCAGGCGGAAAAGCGCGAGCGCGCCGAGCGACGGGCCGCGCGCGGGATTTCGGAGGATTTCAAGGCCGGTTACCTCGGCTCCGTGCAGCGCAGCTTTCCGGCTCTTACGGAAGCGCTGAAGCTGCAGGAACGCGCCGCCAAGGTCGGCTTCGACTGGTCAGCGCCTGAGCCCATTCTCGACAAGATCGAGGAGGAAATCGCGGAACTGAGGGAAGCGCTGGCCTCGGGCGACCGAGCCAAGGTGAGCGATGAACTCGGCGACTTGATCTTCGCCGTGGTCAATATCGGCCGGCATGTGAAGGCGGATCCGGAGCAATCCCTTCGCGGAACAAACACGAAGTTCCGACGCCGTTTCAATCATATAGAAACGTCTCTTGAAGCGAAAGGTGAAACGCTGGAGGCCGCGACGCTGGAGCGGATGGAAGACCTTTGGCAGGCCGCCAAGGCCATCGAGCGGCAACTGGGCTGACCTGGGCATCATGAAGCTTGAAACGCTCGACATCGCGATTGCAGGCGCCGGCGTTGGTGGTCTTTCGCTCGCGGCACTTCTCGCAAGCCGTGGCGCACGCGTGACCGTGTATGACCAGATGAGCGCGCCGCAGCCCGTTGGGTCCGGCTTCGTGCTGCAGCCGACAGGGGCCGCGGTTCTCTCGCGCATGGGCCTGCTTGCCCAAGTCGAAACGCGCGGTGCCCGCATCAGCCGCATGCATGGACGTTTGTCCGGCAATGGCCGCACTGTGCTCGACGTCGGCTATCGCCCGGGCGCTTATGGCATCGCTATCCAGCGCGTCGCCCTCTTCGACCTCTTGCTTGAGGCTGCTATCAGTGCCGGGGTGCGGTTCGAGACATCATCACGGGTGACTGACATCGAGGCGGGCAGTGCGCCGCGCTTGGTGCTCGACGGCGGCATCCGAACGGCCGCCGCCGATCTCGCCATCGACGCCATGGGCGCCAACTCGCCGGTCGCCGCGAAGGCCGCCACCGAGCTCGGCTACGGCGCGCTTTGGGCGACGGTTCCCTGGCCGGAGCATGACGTCTTCCGCAGGGACGAGCTGGAGCAACGCTACAAGACGGCAAGCCAGATGGCCGGCGTACTGCCTGTCGGCACCGCGCGCGATGGCGCGGCTCCGATGGCGACGTTCTTCTGGAGCATCCGCAACAAGGATTTCGAGGCGTGGCGGGCCGCCGGGCGCGAGGCCTGGATCGATGCGGTGCGATCCTTCTGGCCGGAAGCGGAAGCGCTTGCCGCCGTGGCCGAGCCGGTGCACGCGCGCTACCGGCATTTGACCCGAACGCCAGTCGCCGGAAAGCACGTCCTGAAGATCGGCGATGCCTGGCATGCAACGAGCCCGCAGCTTGGCCAGGGAGCGAACATGGCGCTGCTTGATGCTGCGTCGCTCGCTTCGGCGCTCTGCCGTGAGGCAACGGTCGGCGAGGCAATCGGCCGCCATCTGAAACAGCGGCAAATCCACATCCGCTTCTATCAGCTACTCAGCCGTATCTTGACGCCGTTTTATCAATCAGACAGTTCAGTGCTGCCTTTCAGCCGCGACATCATGATTGGCCCGGCGACCAAGCTGCCGCTGGTGCGCAGCCTGATCACTACGCTGGTCACAGGTGAGCTGCTCGATCCAGTTGGACGGATCGCACTCGATCGGCTCGTGTCAGAGGAGAAAGTCGCGGTGCAGGATGAGGACGCGCTGGTCTAGCTCAGCGCGGCGAATGGAGCGCCTGATCAGCGCTCCCAGTCTTCCTTTTGTCTCGGCGCATTGCCAAGCCGGCGTTCAAGTTCGACGGCTTCCGTTTCAGACAGCCTGAGATCGAGCGTGACCGATCCGTCTTCGTTGTCTTCGCGGCTGTCGACGATGGCGTGGTCGTAGAGCCATGGCAGCAGGGCCAGCTTGTCAACCGGGAGCACGACGGTGGTTTCCGTCAACACGCCGGACAGCCTGCGGCTGATCTCTTCCATCAGCGCATCGACACCCTCGCCCGTCACGGCGGAGACCGCCACGACATTGCGGGCGCCTTCGGCCTTCTGGACGATCGCTTCGTGGTTCTCAGGCTCAAGCCGGTCGATCTTGTTCCAGACCTCGATGATACGCTTTTCGCCTTCGGCCTCGTCGATGCCGAGATCCTTCAGGATGCGGAGGACATCGGCGCTTTGCGCCTGGTTGTCCTCATCAGCCATGTCGCGGACGTGCAAAACGAGGTCTGCTTCCAGCACCTCTTCCAGCGTCGCGCGGAAGGCGGCGACCAAGTGGGTCGGCAGGTCGGAGATGAAGCCGACGGTATCCGACAGGATGACAGTGCGGCCATGCGGCAGCTTCATCCGGCGTAGCGTCGGATCGAGCGTCGCAAACAGCATGTCTTCGGCGAGAACACCCGCACCCGTGATGCGGTTGAACAGCGTCGACTTGCCGGCGTTGGTGTAACCCACCAGCGCCACGATCGGATGCGGCACCTTGCGGCGCTTGGCGCGATGCAGCTGGCGGGTGCGGACTACCTGCTCCAGTTCGCGCTCGAGCTTGATGATGCGATCCTGCAGCATGCGGCGGTCGGCTTCGATCTGGGTTTCACCCGGACCACCCATGAACCCGCCACCACCGCGCTGACGCTCAAGGTGGGTCCAGCTGCGGACCAGGCGGCCCTTCTGATAGTTGAGATGGGCGAGATCGACCTGCAGCGTGCCTTCCTTGGTGGAGGCGCGGCGGCCGAAGATTTCGAGAATGAGGCCCGTGCGGTCGATGACCTTGGCGTTCCATTCCTTCTCGAGATTGCGCTGCTGAACCGGCGTCAGCGGATGATCGACGATGACGAGGCCGGAATCGGTCTCATCAAGGCTATCCTTGATCTCCTGAATCTTGCCGGTGCCCATCAGCGTCGCCGGACGCGGCTCGCTGACGGTGACGATGGTGCCCTTGACCACATCGAGATCGATCGCCTGCGCCAGGCCAGTCGCCTCTTCGAGGCGGCTTTCCGGCGTACGGGTCGTGGTGATGGTGTCAGCACTGCCGCGGCTGCCGCGTGCCTGCTTGAGCACGGGCACGACGACGGTCGCGCGCATGTCATCCCGGTGCTTCACAGCTTCCGGGATGATCGAATCAGTCTTGGTATCACGTGTCGAGATGACGTCTGTCCTGTCAGGAAGCGGATTCTTCGCTTTCGAACATCTGCATCGGCTGGCCGGGCATGATGGTCGAGATCGCGTGCTTATACACGAGTTGCGAATGGCCGTCACGGCGCAGCAGAACGCAGAAGTTGTCGAACGACGTAACAACGCCGGTCAGCTTCACACCGTTAATCAGAAATATAGTCAGGGAAATCTTTTGCTTGCGAACAGTATTGAGAAATAAGTCCTGCAGGTTTTGAGAACGTTCCGCCATCGCGCCGATTCTTTCTTTATTGCCGGCCTTCACGTGCCGGTAAAATACTTCTTATTTTTCCATCAGGCAGCCGACAACCCTCATCCCTGCAGCCTGGAAAGCCTTTGGTATCAAATCGCAATCTTTTCCGCAACGGCGAAAAAGGCCTGTCTAATTTTATGCGGCGGCAGATCGCCTTGGGCCCCTGCCGCTGCCCTGCCCGCCCATCGAAAAGACACGCCGGCTACCGATTGCGCCGCTGATCAGACGCCGAGCGACTTCAACTTGCGGTGCAGCGCCGAGCGTTCCATGCCGACGAACTCGGCGGTACGCGAGATGTTGCCGCCGAATCGATTGATCTGGGCAATCAGATAATCCTTCTCAAACATCTCGCGCGCTTCGCGCAGTGGCAGCGTCATGATGTGGTAGTCGTTCTTGGCCGATACCTTCGGCAGCATGTCGCCCAGGTCGGTCGGCAGCATCTCGGCGGTGATCGGCGCATCAGGACCGTCGGAGCGGGCGAGAATCATCAGGCGCTCGATGTTGTTGCGCAGCTGGCGGATATTGCCTGGCCAGTCATGAGCCTGCAGGACCGCCATCGCATCGTCCCCGATGCGGCGTGGACGAATGCCCGCCTGTTCGGAAATCTGGCGCATCAGCTGATCGACGAGGAACGGGATGTCCTCGCGGCGTTCGGCCAAGGACGGCACCTTGACCGGCACGACGGCCAGCCGGTGATAGAGATCCTCGCGGAACCAGCCTTCGGCGATGCGGCTTTCGAGATTATAGGCGGTCGAGGAGACAATGCGCACATCGACCTTCACCCGCTTGGAGCCGCCAACACGCTCGAACTGCTGATCGACCAGCACGCGCAGGATCTTGTTCTGCGTCTCGCGCGGCATTTCGCCGACCTCATCGAGATAGAGAATGCCGCGATGGGCTTCCTCGAGCGCGCCGATCTTGCGGGCCTGACCGGGCGAGCCCTCGGTTCCGAAGAGCGCCACTTCCATGCGGTCGGGCGTGATGTTGGCGGCGTTGATGGCCACGAACGGACCACTCGCGCGCGACGACTTCTTGTGGATCATCCGCGCGACCAGTTCCTTGCCGGAGCCGGAGGAGCCGAGGATCATGATGCGGCTGTTGGTCGGCGATACCTTCTCGATCGTCTGGCGCAGCTGCGAGACGGCGACGGAGGTTCCGATCAGCTCGACCGGATCGCCGGCCTTGCGCTTCAACTCGGAGACCTCGCGCTTGAGCTTGGAATTTTCCAGCGCACGCTCGGCGATCAGGATCAGGCGGTCGGCCTTGAAGGGCTTTTCGATGAAATCGAAGGCGCCGCGCTTGATGGCGGAGACGGCGGTCTCGACGTTGCCGTGGCCGGAGATCATGACGACGGGAATGTCGGGATGGCGCGCCTTGACCTCATCCAGCAGCGCCAGACCGTCGAGCTTGCTGCCCTGCATCCAGATATCGAGGAAGATCAGCCGCGGGGCGCGGTCCGAAATCGCTGCAAGAGCGCTGTCGCTGTCGTGGGCGGTGCGGGTCTCGTGGCCCTCGTCGGAGAGAATGCCGGAGACGATCTCGCGGATGTCGTGTTCGTCGTCGACGACCAGAATATCAGAGGCCATATGCATTTTCCTTGTCACTTGCGGCCGAGGCGGCGGGCGATTGCTCCAGGCGCGGCAGATGCACGCGGATCATGGCCCCTCTTCCCTGGTCAAAATCAGCGGGTGCATCATGCAGTTCGAGCTGCCCGCCATGTTCTTCAATAATCTTCTTCACGATGGCGAGGCCGAGACCGGTCCCTTTCTCGCGCATCGTCATATACGGTTCCAAAATGCTGTGCCGGTTCTCGACAGGCAGACCGCGTCCGTTGTCGATGATGTCGACGGTGAAGCGGTCGCGCGGCTGGTCGAGCGATGCGCGCACCAGCACCTTGCGCTCGTCGCGCTCGTTGGCCGGCACGGCCTCGATCGCTTCCACCGCGTTCTTGATGAGGTTGCCGAAGGCTTGGCCGAGCATGCGGCTGTCGAATTGTCCTTCGAGCGGCGCATCGCCGAATTCCTGCAGGAAGGCGACGTGGCTGTTGCCCATCTCGCGCAGGAAGACCGCGTCATGCAGGATCTTGCGCAGGTCGCTCGGCTCCTTGATCGGCTTCGGCATGCGCGCGAAGGAGGAGAACTCGTCGACCATGCGGCCGATATCGCCGACCTGGCGGATGATCGTCTCGGTGCATTGATCGAAAACGCCGCGATCATCCTGGTTGATCTGCTTGCCGTATCGGCGCTGGATGCGCTCGGCCGACAGCTGGATCGGGGTCAGTGGGTTCTTGATCTCGTGGGCGATACGACGCGCCACGTCGCCCCAGGCGGTGGAGCGCTGGGCGATGACGAGATCGGTGATGTCATCGAGCGTGATGACATAGGATTCGCTGAGGTCGCGCACTTCCTCGCGCGTCACCTGAACACTCAGCGTGCGCACGGTGCCGGCGCGCACCAGCGCGATCTGCTTGCGGAAATCGCCGCGATAGCGCGACGCCGCCTCGGTCAGGACTTGGTCAACCTCGGGCGCAATCTCGGAGAGCTGCTTGCCGAGCATGTCGCCGGCATCGAGCGCCATCAGCGTCTCGGCCGAACTGTTGACGATGGTGACGCGGCGATCGTGCTCGACGCCGATGACGGCAGCGGTGACGCCCGAAAGCACCGCTTCGATGAAGCGGCGGCGGTCGTCCACCTCGTCCTTGGCTTCGAGGATCTCGTCGCGCTGGGTGCGGATCTCCGAGATCATCTTGTTGAAGGTGCGCGACAGATTGGCGACGTCGCCATCGACGGCATGCACGGGAACGACGATGTCCATATTGCCGGATGCGACGCTGTCGGCCGCGGTGATCAGCAGGCGGATCGGGCGGACGATGCGGTCGGCAACGGCGATCGCGGTCCAGATGGCGGCGAGCAGCACGATCAGCGCGAAGCCGACATAGAGAATGGCGAAGGCGATCTGCAGCGAGAAGCGTCCCGCCTCCATCGACCTGTATTCGGTGGCGTTCTCCTCCATCATCCGCATCGCGGTCATGACCTTGGGGTCGACCGCACGCACCGTATAGAGGAAGGCGCCGTCGATCGATTCGAGCCGGATGATGGCACCGACAAGGTTCGTCACACCCGGCGGAATGAGCGTCGGCTGGCCGGCAGAGGCCTTGTTCAGGGCATCCTGCGGGATCGCCGGCAGCGGCTTCTCGGTCTTGATGTCGGCCTGCGTGATGACGGTACCGTCAGCCTGGACCAGGAAGGCGCCGAGCAGGCCGCGTCCCCTCGCCTGGCGTGTCATCAGCTCGGCAAAGCCGGTGCGGTCGAGATTGAACAGCTGGCGATTGCGCTCCAGATCGTTGGCCATCGAGACCGTCTGGCCCTGCAGATAGCTCGCATTCTCCATCATGTAGGCCTGCCCGATATTGCGGGAGGAACTGACGATCGACTGCGTTCTGAGCGCGAACCAGCGGTCCAGACCGGCGTTCAGCGTGATACTGGCAAAGAGGGCAACGAGAATGGCCGGCGTGATTGCAACGATCGAGAAGAGGACGACGATGCGGATATGCAGGCGTGCAGCGGCGCGCCCGCGCTTGCGCGCCTTCAAGAGCCGCGAAACCTCGCGGCCGATCAGCGCCATCAGGCCGAGCACGAAGAAGGAATTGACGACGACCGAGGTGATGACGACCGGCGATGTCGGCGCGATCGGCGTCAGGCCGAGAAGCACGAAGAGCGTCATCGTCGCGCAGAGAAGCGCGCCCCCGGCAAGCACGAGACCGGGCAGAGCAAACAGCGCGCGGCGATCCGTTACCGTGGTAACTGCTTCGCCCTCCGCCGCCGGCGGCAACGCATCCTGCTTCATTCGTTTAACTCTCCACGCGGCGAAACGCATTTCACCGCCGTCCTTGGGTCAGGGTGAAAGACCGCGCTCGATCTCCCGCTCGTCCATCGTCGAGCCGGATCTTCGGACGCAGAACTGACCGCAGGAACACAAACCCCTTGCGTGACTTATTGGCAACGCAATGTGGCGAAAATGCAACGCATCGCGTCACATTGTCAAGCGTTGGAGAGCGTCAAGCGGTGCGGGAGCTTCTGTAGACCGATACGCCGAGTTCGCGGATCTTCTTGCGCAACGTGTTGCGGTTGAGACCGAGCAGATCGGCAGCCTTGATCTGGTTGCCGCGCGTGGCCGTCAGCGCTGCCAGGATGAGCGGATACTCCATCTCGGTCAAAACGCGGTCATAAAGGCCCGGAGGCGGCAGATTATCGCCGAACGTCGCGAAATAGGACCGCATGTTTTCTTCGACAGCCTGGGCAATGGTCATGTTGCCATTGCGGATCGGACCCTTCTCGATAGGGCTGTCCGGCACGTCGGAACGCAGCTCGGATTCGATGATTTCGCGGGTGATCACATCCTGTGGATAAAGTGCCATCAGGCGACGGATGAGGTTCTCCAGCTCGCGCACGTTGCCCGGCCAGGCATAAGCCTTCATCAGATCGAGCGCTTCCTGATCGAAACGCTTGGTGCCGAGACCTTCCTTCTCCGCCTGCTGGACGAAGTGACGGACGAGATCGGGGATATCTTCAGCGCGGTCGCGCAGCGGCGGCAGGCGCAGCGGCACGACGTTGAGGCGGTAGTACAGATCCTCGCGGAAGAGGCCCTGGTTGATCGCCTGCTTCAGATCCTTGTTGGTGGCGGCGACGATGCGCACGTCGGTGCGGATCGGCGTGCGGCCGCCAACGGTGGTGTATTCGCCCTGTTGCAGCACGCGCAGCAGGCGCGTCTGCGCATCCATCGGCATGTCGCCGATTTCATCGAGGAACAGCGTGCCGCCCTCAGCCTGCTCGAAGCGGCCCGTCGAGCGCGTCTGGGCGCCGGTGAAGGCGCCCTTCTCATGGCCGAACAGCTCGGATTCGATCAGGTCGCGCGGGATTGCGGCCATGTTGATCGCCACAAAGGGACCGTTGCGGCGCTTGCCGTAGTCATGCAGCGCGCGGGCGACGAGTTCCTTGCCGGTGCCGGATTCGCCGGTGATCATCAGAGTCAGATCGGTCAGCATCAGACGCGCCAGCACGCGGTAGATTTCCTGCATGGCGGCCGAGCGGCCAACCAGCGGCATGCCGTCCTGCACGTCGTCCTCGACCTTGGCCGGCTTGCGCTTCGGCTCGGACAGCGCCCGGCCGATGATGCCGATCAGCTCGGTGAGATCGAATGGCTTCGGCAGATAGTCGTAGGCGCCCTTTTCCGAGGCTTTGATCGCCGTCATGAAGGTGTTCTGCGCGCTCATGACCAGCACCGGAAGATCCGGGCGGGCCTTCTTGATGCGTGGAAGCAGGTCGAAGGCATTCTCGTCGGGCATGACGACGTCGGTGACCACGAGGTCGCCCTCGCCGGCCGAAACCCAGCGCCACAGTGTGGCGGCGTTCGAGGTGATACGCACGTCATATCCGGCGCGGCTCAAGGCCTGATTAAGCACCGTACGAATTGCCGCATCATCATCCGCGACGAGGATCGTTGCTGTCATCGAGAAGGTCCTGTGGGGGTTATGGTTGCGTCCTCAAGCGATGCGTCCTTGGAGGCAGGCATGAGCACGCGGAATGTGGTTTTGTTGGTCTGGCTGTCGCATTCGATGATGCCGCCATGATCACCGATGATCTTGGCCACCAGCGCAAGGCCGAGACCGCTGCCGTTCGTCTTGGTGGTGATGAAGGGGTCGAACAGATGCGGCAGGAGATCGGACGGAACGCCCGGGCCGTTATCCTGCACGCAGAACTCCAGCGRCAGCGAAATCTTCTCGCGCGTTCCCGCGACCGAGAGACGGATGCCGGGACGATATGCGGTCGTCAGCACGACTTCGCCATCCGGCCGGTCGCCGATCGCCTCGGCGGCGTTCTTCACGAGATTGAGGAAGACCTGCACCAGCTGGTCGCGGTTGGCGTAGACCGACGGCAGCGAGGGGTCGTAATTCTCGGTGATCTTGATGTGACGCGCAAAGCCCGCCTTGGCCACCGCCTTCACATGATCGAGCACGGAGTGGATGTTGACAGGCACCCGGTCGACTGGGCGCTCGTCGGAGAAGACTTCCATGCGGTCGACCAGCGAGACGATGCGGTCGGTCTCGTCGCAGATCAGTCGGGTCAGCGCGCGGTCGTCGTCGGTCGCCGAGTGCTCGAGCAGCTGGGCGGCGCCGCGAATCCCTGAGAGCGGGTTCTTGATCTCGTGCGCCAGCATGGACGCGAGACCGGTGACCGAACGGGCGGCGGCGCGATGCGTCAGCTGCCGGTCGATCTTGTCGGCCATCGAGCGTTCCTGGAAGACGATGACGACGGAGCCCGGCTCGCTCGTCACCGGCGCCACGTAGATGTCGACGAGCTTGTCCTGGCCGAGCCTTGGCGAGCTCAGATCGACGCGATACTCGTTGATCGGCGCCCGGCGCTCACGCACCTGGTCGATCAGCGCTAGAAGCGGGCTGCCGAAGGGAATGAAGGTCGAGATCTTGTAGCGCGCCAGATGCGAGGCGCTGGCCCCGAAGAAGGCTTCCGCCTCCCAGTTGGCAAAGGCGACCAACCCGGCATCATCGACCATGATGACGGGGTTCTGGATGGCGTTGAGAACGGCCATGGCGACGGCACTGCCGGCATGGGCAGATGATAGCGACGCGTCGTTTGTCATGCAGCCTCCCGGGCATCTGTATTGTCTGCCGCCGCGACCAGGGCATCGTGGAATCGTTGCGAGACCTCGCGTGGGTCGCGCGCGGTCATGATCGCCGCCTTGTCGTTTGCCGACACCGACGGTGCGAAGCGCTCCATATACCAGCCGAGATGCTTGCGAGCATGACGAACACCGACGGCTTCCCCGTAAAAATCGAGCATCATGCGATAGTGTTCGACGGCAATATCGGCGATTTCCCATGACTGAGGCGCATCGGCGCCGGCGAGCACGCCGGCATGCCACGGGCGCCCCTGGCAACCGCGGCCGATCATCACGGCATCAGCGCCCGAGCGGCGTAGGATTTCATGGGCATCCTCGACTGTTTCGACGTCGCCATTAGCGACCAGCGGGATGGTGAGCACATCGCGCACCGCGCGGATCGCATCCCAATCGGCGCGTCCCTCGTAAAACTGCATGCGCGTACGACCATGGATCGTCACCAGCTGGACGCCGGCCTCCTCGGCACGCTTTGCGATCTCGGGGGCGTTGATCGAATTTTCGTCCCAGCCAAGCCGCATCTTGAGCGTGACGGGAACATCGACGGCCTTGACTGTCGCCTCGATGAGGCCGAGCGCGTGGTCGGGATCACGCATCAGCGCGGAGCCGGAATAGCCGCCGATCACCTTCTTGGCCGGGCATCCCATGTTGATGTCGATGATATCAGCACCGTGCGCGGCGGCGATCTTCGCGCCTTCCGCCATCCAATGCGCTTCGCGACCGGCAAGCTGCACCATGTGCGGATTGAAGCCCGCGGTCTTCAACCGCGCCCAGGATTGCTCGGTGTCATTGACGAGTTCGCGGCTCGCCACCATCTCGGTCACCACCAGCCCCGCGCCATGGCGCCAGGCCAATTGACGGAACGGCATATCGGTGACGCCGGACATGGGCGCCAGCACGATACGGTTGCGCACCGCAACGGTTCCGATGCACAAAGGAGATGCGAGGTGTATGTCAGACAACTGATTATCTTTCAGGCACGCTAAGCAGGTGCACTATTTTTAGACAGATTTAAAAGACTTGCCAAGGGGGAAGTGCCCGGTTTGATATTTTTCGGGCAAATGCTGGAATTCGGTGCGCCAAGCCGTTAGAGCACCTCCAGAAATTCTGCTTTTTGGGGATTTATGCCGCAAATGCATCAAAAGCAACCGATATCGATCGGAATTATCGTGGTGGCCGCAGGCCGGGGCGAGCGCGCCGGCGCATCTGTTGAAGGCCCAAAGCAATATCGCCGGATCGGTGGCCGGCCCGTCATTGCCCACACGCTCGAACTTTTCGCGACATGGCCTGAGGCGACCGAGATCGTCGCCGTGATTCACGCCGATGACGAATCTCTATTTGCGAAGGCAACCGCTGGTGTGACTTCCAAGCTGCCGATCGCGACAGTCCATGGCGGCTCGACGCGCCAGCAATCGGTGCTCTCAGGGCTTCGGCATCTAAAGGACAAGGGGATCACCCACGTCCTGATCCACGACGCCGTGCGGCCGTTCTTCGATCACGATCTGCTCGACCGCGTCGCGGCCACTCTGGCTGAAGGCGCGCCTGCCGTGCTGCCGGCCATGCCGGTTGCCGATACGCTGAAGCGCGCCGATCAATCCGGCATCGTGGTCGAGACCGTGCCCCGAGCGCAGCTCTTTGCCGCGCAGACACCGCAATCCTTCGACTTCGGCATCATCCTTGCCGCGCATGAGAAGGCGGCGGCCGCCGACCGCAACCATTTTACGGACGACGCGGCGATCGCCGAATGGGCCGGCCATCCCGTGACGATCGTCGAGGGCATGGCCGACAATGTAAAACTGACAGTGAGGCGCGATATCGCAATGGCTGACCAGAGACTTTCCAGCGCACGCCTTCCCGATGTGCGCACCGGCAACGGCTACGACGTGCACCAGCTCGAGGCCGGCGATGGCGTGACGCTCTGCGGCGTGCTCATTCCGCACGACCAGAAGCTCAAGGGCCACTCCGACGCTGACGTCGCGCTGCATGCGCTGACGGACGCGCTGCTTGCCACATGCGGCGCCGGCGATATCGGCGACCACTTCCCGCCATCGGACCCGCAATGGAAGGGTGCGCCGTCGCGCATTTTCATCGAGCATGCGGCCAAGATCGTGCGCGAGCGCGGCGGCACCATCATGAACGCCGACGTGACGCTGATTGCCGAAGCGCCGAAGGTCGGGCCGCACCGCGACACGATGCGCGCAATGCTTTCGGAGTTCCTCGGCATCTCGATCGATCGCTGCTCGGTGAAGGCGACGACCAACGAGACGATCGGCTTCGTCGGCCGCCGCGAGGGGATCGCCGCCATCGCCACCGCCACCGTCGTCTATCAGGAGATTGCCCAATGAGCCTCTATCCCGCCGATATCCTGTCCGAGGCCGAAGCCATTATCAGGACGTTCGGAGCGGCGGGATTGATGGTGTCTACGGCGGAATCATGCACCGGCGGGCTGATTGCCGGCTCGCTCACGGAAATCGCGGGTTCGTCGGCGGTCGTCGACCGCGGCTTCGTCACCTATACGAACACCGCGAAGATGGAGATGCTCGGCGTTCAGGAAGCGACCCTTGCGCGTTTCGGCGCGGTGTCGGAAGAGACGGCGCGACAGATGGTGCATGGCGCCCTCTTCCGCTCGCGGGCATCGATCGCTGTCGCGGTCACGGGTATCGCGGGGCCAGGCGGCGGATCGGCGGAGAAGCCGGTCGGGCTGGTGCATCTCGCCGCCAAGTCGCGCAACGGTGACCTCATTCACAACAAGATGCTCTATGGCGATATTGGCCGCGGCGAGGTTCGTCTCGCCACCGTCAGGACGGCGCTGGCGATGATCCGGCAGCTCGGGCCGCAGTAAGCCGGATCAGCTGTAGATCTTGCCGGCGCGCGTTTCGAAGGCTTCGGTGAACATCCGGAAAGCGCGGTCGAACATCGAGCCCATCAGGGCGCCGAGGATGCGGCTCTTGAACTCGTAATCGATGAAGAAATGCACGTTGGAGCCCGACGCCGTGTCTTCGAAGCGCCAGCGGTTGTCGAGATACTTGAAGGGGCCGTCGATGTATTTGACGTCGATGACGCGCTCGGCCTTGTTGAGCAGTACCTGCGTCGTAAAGGTCTCACGGATCGCCTTGTAGCCGACCGTCATGTCGGCGATGAGCAGCACCTTGCCATCGCGCTCCTTGCGGCTGCGGATCGCAAGCCCTTCGCAGAGCGGCAGGAATTGCGGGTATTTCTCGACATCGGCAACGAGATCAAACATCTGGTCTGCGGAATGCGGGACGGGGCGGTGCGTTTCGAACTGAGGCATGACCGGCAGTTAAGCGGGCGCGCCGAGAAGATCAAGAAGGCGGCGCATTTCACGGTGCGATTTCAACTGAAGGACGGGCACATCGGGCTTGTATCGCTCGATGCCACCGAGGATGAGCGGCGCCCACCGGCGCTCGAAGTTCCAGATGTAGGTCAGGAACTCGCCATCCAGCTTTTCCGGGCAGCCCGGCGCCATCTCCGGCCGCGCCCTGCCCCGCCAGCGAAGCCACCTTGTGGTGACACCGAGCAGGCACCGCCAGCGCGGCAGCCGCACCCAGAGCACGACATCGGTGCGCGGCATCCTGAGATCGAAGGTCGAGGCGCCGGTCCCGTCCATCAGCCACCGCTCTTCGGCAACAGCGGCCGCGATCATCTCGCGCTCCTCGGCCTTCGGCCGCTTCACCCAGCCGGGCAGCCAATAGAAGTCGCGATCCATCGAGATGTGCCGCACGCCAAGCCGCGCGCCGAGGCGTTTCGATAGCGTGGTTTTGCCGCCGCCGGAGCAGCCGATCACGAGAATGCGGTTGGCGCGGCTGACGAGGTTGGCGGCGCTGGCGATATCGGTGACGAAATTCGGCATGTCTTTCCCTCCCGCAAGCAAAGACCGAATCAGGCTGTCATCCTAGCCGATGGCTTCGAGGCGCTGAAGCAGCTGTCCCATCTGCGCCCTGCTCCTCAATTCGACGAGCGGGACGTCAGGCCCATGCAGGCGGATGCCTTCCATGAATTCGGGCACGTCGTCCCTCTCGAAATTCCAGACATAGGACATGAACTCCCGGTCCGGCCACTGTTCCAGGCATCCGGGCGCCATGTCGGGCCGCGTCCTGCCGCGATAGACGATGCCGCGCTTGAAGATGCTCCACAGGCAGAGCGCGACACTCTCACCCACAAGATGACATCGGCGCGCGGCAGCCTGAGATCGAGCGTTCTCGGATTATTGCCATCGATGATCCAGCGGTCCTCGGTCACGATCCTGGCGATGATCACGCGCTGCTCCGGCCTCGGTCTCGACACCCACCCCGGCAGCCAGAACACCTCGCGGTCCATGGAAACGTAGCGAACGCCGAGGATGCGCGCGAGCTTTTGCGCCAGCGTACTCTTGCCGCCACCGGAGGCGCCGAAAATGACGATGCGGTCCGCACGCTTCAGGAATTCAGCAGCCTCACCGAGATCGGTGACGTTCAGCCGGTGCTTCGGTTGTTGCAACACGATGGCCTCTTGTCTGATTGCGGGGAGATCAGGCCGCCTGGACGGGTGTGATCCCGCTGAGATCGCCGGCGGCCCTCCGCGCGACCGCAAGGTCATAGGTGCGCTGCAGATTAAGCCAGAATTCCGGGCTGTTGCCGAAATAGCGGGACAGACGCAACGCGGTGTCGGCGGTAATGCCGTTTTCGCCGCGCAGGACCCGTTCGATCCGCGTGCGTGGAATTCCCATGTCCTCCGCCGCCTTATAGGCGGAGATGCCGTATTCCTTCAGGAAATCCTCCTTGAGAATTTCACCGGGATGGATGGGGTCGACAGGAATGATCTGCATCCGCATCTCCTAATGGTAGTCGCAGAATTCGACATGATCCGCATTGCCGTCTTTCCAGACGAAGCATATGCGCCACTGATCGTTGACACGGATAGAATGCTGGCCGGCCCGGCTGCCCTTCAAGGCGTCAAGACGATTGCTTGGCGGAACCCGCAAATCATCAAGGCTTATCGCAGCGTCGAGTGCCATCAACTTCCGTCGTGCCCGCTCAACGACATCCGCCGGGAAATGGCGGGCATCGCGTCGCAGGAAAAGGCCTTCAGTCTGCTTGTTGCGAAAGCCAACGATCATGCGATATCCGTATCGGAAAACGATACGGATATCAATATATCGTCGTTAGGCTGATTACTCCGCAGCCACCAGCAGCTTCTTCTCACGCGCCGCGCGCAGGCGGGCGAAGTCGTCGCCGGCGTGGTGCGAGGAGCGGGTCAGCGGGCTGGAGGCGACCATGAGGAAGCCCTTGGTGTAGGCGACCGTCTCGTAGGACTTGAATTCCTCGGGCGTGACGTAGCTCATGACCGCGTGATGCTTGCGGGTCGGCTGCAGGTACTGGCCGATCGTCAGGAAGTCGACGTCGGCGACGCGCAGGTCGTCCATCAGCTGCAGCACTTCGTTGCGCTCCTCGCCGAGGCCGACCATGATGCCCGACTTGGTGAACATGGTCGGATCCAGTTCCTTCACCCGCTGCAGCAGGCGAACGGAGTGGAAGTAGCGGGCGCCGGGACGAACCGTCAGATAGTTGCCCGGCACGGTTTCCATGTTGTGGTTGAAGACGTCGGGCTTGGCGGCGACGACGCGCTCCAGCGCACCGGGCTTCTTCAGGAAGTCGGGCGTCAGGATTTCGATCGTGGTCGTCGGCGACGCAGCGCGGATCGCCCAGATCACCTTCTCGAAGTGCTCGGCGCCGCCGTCTTCCAGATCGTCGCGGTCAACTGAGGTGATGACGACGTGGCTGAGGCCCATCTCCTTGACGGCCTTCGCCACGCTGTCGGGCTCGGCCATGTCGAGTGCGTTCGGCTTGCCGGTCGCGACGTTGCAGAAGGAACAGGCACGGGTACAGATCTCGCCCATGATCATGAAGGTGGCGTGCTTCTTGTCCCAGCACTCGCCGATATTCGGGCAGCCGGCTTCCTCGCAGACGGTGACGAGCTTGTGCTCCTTCACGATCGAGCGGGTTTCGGCGTAGCCCTTGGATGTCGGCGCCTTGACGCGGATCCAGTCCGGCTTGCGCATGACTTCCGTGTCCGGGCGATGCGCCTTTTCCGGGTGCCGCACGCGCTTTTCAGCGTTTGGATTGATCCTGTCGAGAATAGTTACCATCAATAACCTGCCTTCAAACCGCCGAAACGGCCTCTTTCGTCAGCGTCTGACGAGTTTTGCCAGAAATAGCAAGATACAAGAGCCGATGAAACCCGTCACAAGGTAACCCAGCCGACCGCTACCGACATAGATCCCGGCGCGGGCGAAGATTGCGCTCGCTATAACAGCACCGATGATGCCGATGACGATATTCATCAAAACGCCGAAGCGTATGCCCATCAAAATGCCCGCGAGCCAGCCCGCCAGGCCACCGACGATGATCGCCGTAATCAAGCCCACACCTTCCATGCAGTCTTATCCCCTCAAGCTATCGCCCTTGCGATCAACACCACGATGATGGCGCCGACCGTGGCGTGAATGATCTGCACCACGATGGCGCTGTCTATGCCCAGGTTGATCCCCAGCGCGTTGAAGAGAAAGCCTCCGACGAACGCGCCGATGATGCCGCTGAGCAGGCACCGTATCAATCCGCCTCCGCCAACGATCAGACTGGCGAGGAACCCCGCGACCAGACCGATCAGGAGGAAGATGACGAGTGCCTGCGTACCCATAGACATGATGATTTCCTTTCGCTTTTTCCAGTCCAAGATTGAACGTGGTTCAATCCGTCATAGAGAGCGGCGAAGAAAATTATCAAGCGTTAAGGACGCGACCATAAGCATCCAGAACCGCTTCCTTCATGGTTTCGGAAACCGTCGGATGCGGGAAGATGGTGTGCATCAGTTCTTCTTCGGTCGTTTCCAGGTTCATGGCGACCACGAAGCCCTGGATGAGTTCGGTGACTTCGGCGCCGACCATGTGCGCGCCGAGCAGCTCGCCAGTCTGCTTGTCGAAGATCACCTTGCAGAGACCCTGGTCCTCGCCGAGCGCAATCGCCTTGCCGTTGGCGGCAAAGGAGAAGCGACCAACGCGGATGTCGCGGCCGGCTTCCTTGGCCTTGGCTTCGGTCAGACCGACGGAGGCGACCTGCGGGTGGCAGTAGGTGCAGCCGGGGACCTTGCCCTTGTCGGTGGCGTGAACGTTCGGCAGGCCGGCGATCTTTTCGACGCAGACGACGCCTTCGTGCTCGGCTTTGTGGGCAAGCATTGGCGGGCCGGCGACGTCGCCGATGGCATAAATGCCTGCGACATTGGTCTTGCCGTAGCCGTCGATGACGACGCAGCCGCGGTCGGTCTTGACGCCGACAGCCTCAAGGCCAAGGTTTTCGATGTTGCCCTGGACGCCCACGGCCGAGATCATGCGGTCGGCGGTGATCTGCTGGACCTTGCCGTCAGCCGTCTCGACATGCGCCGTGAGGCTATCAGCGGCCTTTTCTACCTTGGTGATCTTGGCGCTGGTGAGGATCTTCATGCCGCGCTTCTCGAGCTGCTTGCGCGCGATCGCGGTGACTTCGACGTCCTCGACCGGCATGATGGTCGGCATCACTTCGACGACGGTGACGTCGACGCCCATGGAGCGGTAGAAGCTCGCGAACTCGATGCCGATGGCGCCGGAGCCCATGACGATCAGCGACTTCGGCAGGGCTGCCGGCTTCATCGCCTCGAAATAGGTCCAGATCAGCTTGCCATCCGGCTCGATGCCCGGCAGCGCGCGCGGACGGGCGCCGGTCGCGATGATGATGTGCTTGGCGTTGTAGGTGCCTTCGCCCTTGACGTTCTTCGGAACCGGGTTCTGCGGCTCGACGACGGGCTTGGAGGACTTGCCGACGACGATTTCGCCCGGCTTAGTGATCTTGGCTTCGCCCCAGATCACATCGACCTTGTTCTTCTTCATCAGGAAGCCGACGCCGCCGTTGAGGCGCGCCGAGACACCGCGCGAACGGGCTACGACAGCCTTCACGTCGGCGGTCATCTTGCCTTCGAGCACGAGGCCGTAGTCCTTGGCGTGGTTGGCGTGGTCGAGCACCTCGGCCGAGCGCAGCAGCGCCTTGGTCGGGATGCAGCCCCAGTTCAGGCAGATGCCGCCCAGGTGCTCGCGCTCGACGATCGCGGTCTTGAGACCGAGCTGGCTGGCGCGCACAGCGGCCACATAGCCGCCGGGACCGGAGCCGATGATGATGACGTCGTAATTCTCAGCCATGTTTTCCTGCCTTTGTTATCGGGCGTCGCGGGTGAGAAGCACCCACTCGTGTTTCCTGCTGCTTTCGAAAAGCGACATCGCCTTCTGGCGCGCCGCTTCCGAAAATCCATTCTTCTTGTAAAGCGACAGAGCCGCTTCATTGTCACTTGCCGTGATCAGACTGACCGGCAGCGTCCCTGCCCTGTCGATCTGACCTTTCAGTATTTCTCGGCCGATCCCGATGCTGCGCAGATGGCTATAGACGCCGAGCGTTGCAATGAACCAGCTGCCAACAACCATCTTCTGCAGGTCGATCACCGGCTGCAAAGCCACGCGGTCGACCTCCATATTCTTTACGTCCTCGCCCAGCGCGTAACCGATCGCCGCGCCCGCCGTCTCGCCGTAGGCTTCGGCCAGCACCGCGTGGCGCCATGTGCCGTAGCCTTCGTCCTGACGCATCTTCAGCCGGCCAAGCTCCATCGGCGTATCGCTTCCGGTGCCGCCCAGTTCACCCAGCCAGAGCCAGGAGGCGAAACCATGCGAGGCAATGTCCGAGAGGATCGCGAGTTCGGCCGCGTCATCCCGTGTGGCGGGACGCAGCGTCACGAAAGACGCCACGGTCAAAGCCCCAACATCATCCGCACGGTCGATTCCATGCCGCGCCCGAGAGCGCGGGTATTTTCGGCGTCGAGATGGATGCCGTCGAGCGGCGTCGTCTTGGCGACCGAATTGCCGTCGAAGAAACCGCAGCCTAGCTCGTCAGCAAGATCCCGATAGAGCGTCGCCAGCATTGCCGATTCCTCGATGCCGCCGATGAAGGAGGCCGCGAAGGGAACGTTGGCCGTCTCGCAGATCCTCGGCGGTGCGACGATCAGGATATCCGGCACGTCGAAATCGAACGGCCATGCGTGGTTGCGGATCAACCTTACCAGCCGGGCAATGCCCTGGCAGGCGGCGAAGGCCGATCCGGCCACGACATTTTTCATGTCGTTGGTGCCCAGCAGCAGAATGACGAGATCGAGCGGCGCATGCGTCTGCAGGATCGTCGGCAGGACGCGGGCGCCGTTGCGGTCGCAATCGGCCAGATGGTCGTCGAAGGCGGTGGTACGGCCGTTCAATCCCTCGGCGATAACCCGGACCTCGTTGCCGAGTGCAGCCTGAAGCGCACTCGGCCAACGATCCTTGTACTCATGACGGCCGACGGAAGCGGCGTCATAACCCCAGGTCAGGCTATCACCATAGCAAAGAACGGTCTTCGTCATTTCCGCCTCCGCCGTTTGATCAGACGAGCATGCCCATCGGGTTTTCGATGTAGCCCTTGAACGCCTGCAACAGCTCCGCGCCCAAAGCGCCATCGACGCAGCGATGGTCGGTCGACAGCGTGACCGTCATCACGGTCGCGACAGCCAGCTGGCCATTCTTGACGACCGGGCGCTGCTCGCCAGCGCCGACCGCGAGGATCGTTGCGTGCGGCGGGTTGATGACGGCTGCGAAGTGCTTGACGCCCATCATGCCCATGTTGGAGACCGACGAGGTGCCACCCTGATACTCCTCAGGCTTCAGCTTGCGGTCCTTGGCACGCTTGCCGAGGTCGCGCATCTCGTTGGAGATGGCCGACAGGGTCTTTTCCTCGGCCTTGCGGATGATCGGGGTGATCAGGCCGCCCGGGATCGAGACAGCAACGCCGACATCGGCGTGCTTGTGCTTGACCATGTTGGCTTCCGTCCAGGAGACGTTGGCATCAGGAACGTCGCGCAGTGCAAGCGCCATGGCCTTGATGACCATGTCGTTGACCGACAGCTTGTAGGCCGGCGCGCCCTCCTTGCGGGGAGCGGCGTCGTTGAGCTGGGCGCGCAGCGCCAGCAGCGCATCGAGCTCGCAATCGACGGTGACGTAGAAGTGCGGCACGGTCTGCTTGGATTCGACCAGGCGCTTGGCGATGACCTTGCGCATGCCGTCATGCGGGACGAGTTCGTAGGAACCCGGCTCGAACAACTTGAGAACGGTCTCGTCGGATGCGCCCTTCGGTGCGGCGGCCGGAGCCGATGCGGCAGCCTGCGGAGCAGCGGCAGATGCAGCCTTTGCACCACCGCCAGCGACAGCAGCTTCGACGTCGCTCTTGACGACGCGGCCATGCGGGCCGGAGCCTGCAACAGCCGACAGATCGATACCGGCTTCCTTCGCCAGACGACGCGCGAGCGGCGAGGAGAAGGTGCGGTTACCCGTGGAAGCAGCGGCAGGCGCTGCTGCTGGTGCAGGAGCGGCCGCTGGTGCGGCCGGAGCCGGAGCAGCTTCAGTCTTTGCTTCGGCCTTCGGCGCTTCGGCAGCCTTCGGTGCCGGAGCAGCCGAACCCGCGCCGCTGGCGGCGGCAGCGATGTCTTCGCCATCGGCAGCCAGAACTGCGATCAAGGCATTGACCTTGACGCCTTCAGTGCCAGCGGGGACGACGAGCTTGGCGACGACACCTTCGTCGACCGCTTCGACTTCCATCGTCGCCTTGTCGGTTTCGATCTCGGCGATGACATCGCCAGACTTAACCGTATCGCCTTCCTTGACCAGCCACTTGGCGAGGTTGCCCTCTTCCATGGTCGGAGACAGGGCAGGCATCGTGATGTTGATAGGCATCGAAATACCCTTCCCTTGTTACTTGTAGCAGACGGCTTTCACGGCCTGGACGACTTCGTCGACGCTTGGCAGCGCAAGCTTTTCGAGGTTGGCGGCGTAAGGCATCGGAACGTCCTTGCCGGCGATCGTCAGAACCGGCGCATCGAGATAATCGAAGGCCTGCTGCATGACGCGGGTGGCGATTTCGGTACCAACAGAGTTCTGCGGGTAGCCTTCCTCGACGGTGACGAGACGGCCGGTCTTCTTGACCGATTCGATCACGGTCGGCAGGTCCATCGGACGCAGCGTGCGCAGGTCGATCAGTTCGACGTCGATGCCGATCTTTTCGAGTTCGGCGACGGCCTTGGTGGCGTAGGTCATGCCGATACCGAAGGAGACGATCGTGACGTCCTTGCCCTGACGGTGGATACGGGCCTTGCCGATCGGAAGAACGAAGTCGTCCATCTTCGGCACGTCGAAGTGCTGACCGTAGAGGATTTCGTTTTCAAGGAAGACGACGGGGTTCGGATCGCGGATAGCAGCCTTGAGCAGGCCCTTGGCGTCGGATGCCGTGTAGGGCATGACGACCTTGAGGCCCGGGATCTGGCTGTACCAGGCCGAGTAGTCCTGGCTGTGCTGGGCGCCAACGCGGGCAGCCGCACCGTTCGGGCCACGGAACACGATCGGAGCGCCCATCTGGCCGCCGGACATGTAAAGCGTCTTGGCAGCGGAGTTGATGATCTGGTCGATCGCCTGCATGGCGAAGTTGAAGGTCATGAACTCGACGATCGGCTTCAGGCCGGACATCGCAGCACCGACGCCGACGCCGGCAAAGCCGTGCTCGGTGATCGGGGTGTCGATAACGCGGCGGGCGCCGAATTCCTGCAGCAGACCCTGGGTCACCTTATAGGCGCCCTGGTATTCGGCCACTTCCTCGCCCATGACGAAGACGTTGTCGTCGGCGCGCATTTCCTCGGCCATGGCGTCGCGAAGCGCTTCGCGCACGGTCATGGAGACCATTTCGGTGCCGGCGGGAATTTCAGGATCGTTCGGAACCTGAGCCTTCGGCTCGGCGGGAACGGGAGCGGCAGCAGCGGCTGGCGCTTCAGCAGCCTTGGGTGCCTCAGTGGCGGCCGGTGCGGCAGCAGCAGGTGCAGCCGAGATGTCGGATGCGGATTCGCCGTCCTGCAGGAGAACAGCGATCTTGGCGTTCACCTTGACGCCTTCGGTGCCGGCGGCAACGAGCAGCTTGCCGATGACGCCTTCGTCGACGGCTTCGACTTCCATCGTCGCCTTGTCGGTTTCGATTTCGGCAATGATGTCGCCGGAGGTGACCTTGTCACCTTCCTGCTTCAGCCACTTGGACAGCGTGCCTTCTTCCATCGTCGGAGAGAGGGCGGGCATGAGAATATCGATTGGCATGGGTCTACCCTCCCCGATTACAGCAGAATGTCGGTGTAGAGCTCGGATGCATCCGGCTCCGGTGCGGCCTGGGCGAAGTCGGCGCTATCGGCGACGATGTCGCGAACGTCCTTGTCGACCGCCTTGAGATCGTCTTCGCTGGCCCAGCCCTTTTCGATAAGGCGTGCCTTGACCTGCTCGATCGGATCCTGCTCGGAGCGCATCTTCTGCACTTCTTCCTTGGAGCGATACTTGGCCGGGTCGGACATGGAGTGACCGCGATAGCGATAGGTCAGCATTTCGAGAATGATTGGGCCCTTGCCGGAACGGCAATGCTCGAGCGCCTCGTCGGCCGCAGCCTTGACGGCGCGAACGTCCATGCCGTCGACCTGGACGCCGGGGATGCCGAAGCCGGAGCCGCGCAACGAGTAGTTCGACTGTGCCGTGGCACGGGCCGTGGAGGTGCCCATGGCGTAACGGTTGTTCTCGATGATGTAGATGATCGGGAGCTTCCAGAGAGCAGCCATGTTGAAGCTCTCGTAGACCTGACCCTGGTTGGCGGCGCCGTCGCCGAAATAGGCGATCGAAACGCTGTCATTGCCGCGATAGCGGTTGGCGAAGGCGAGACCGGTGCCGAGCGACACCTGTGCACCGACGATGCCGTGACCGCCGTAGAAATGCTTCTCCTTGGAGAACATGTGCATCGAGCCACCCTTGCCACGGGAGTAGCCATCGATGCGGCCGGTCAACTCGGCCATGACGCCGCGTGCGGTCATGCCGGTTGCCAGCATGTGACCGTGGTCGCGGTAAGCGGTGATGACCTGGTCACCTTCCTTCTGCGCCATCTGCATGCCGACGACGACAGCTTCCTGGCCGATATAAAGGTGACAGAAACCGCCGATGAAGCCCATGCCGTAAAGCTGGCCCGCCTTCTCTTCGAAACGGCGGATAAGCAGCATTTCGCGATAGGCCTTGAGCTCTTCGTCACGATCGAAATCGGCCACCGGGCCACCATTCGATGCCTTGGCTGCAGGCTTTGCGCTTGTCTTACGGCTGGAAACGGTCGCGTTTTTTCGCGGAGCCATTCAACCCTCCCTATGGGTTTATCGGTTCTTGGGTGGTGCGCACCATAGGGAAGAAAATTCGCCGCAGCAATGCCATAATTGCATGGCTCGTATTCAGCGATAAAGCATTGATAAATATCAATTTATTTCAATTAACCGGAATCCGGTTAATTTGAATAATGATTGAATATGACGATCTCGTCGGCGCGGGAGAAGTTCAGCTGAAGACGGGCCTTCTCGTCCAGCATGTCCTTATCCATGGAACCATCACTTAGGAGCGCCACCTGCTTTTCAAGGTGTTCGCGCTTATTTTTAAGCACGGAAAGCTCCCTTTCGCGCGCGATGCGCTGGCGCTCGAACACTTCTGTCGCGCGCAGGCCGTAGTCGCCATGGATGCAATGGTAGCCGAAGTAGGAGAGAAACGCGACCGTCATCGCCGGAATGACGAAACGRCCGATCTTTTTCTTCTTATGATGCTTGGTCCACATACACGCATTCTCGAAACGCATTACCCTTGACCAGAAGACTACCGGGCAGAGATTAACCGTCCGTTGACTATGAACGCGGCGCAACAAAAAACCCGCGCTCGTTAAAGCGCGGGTTCCAAATGCTTGAAATGCAGACGATCTTAGCCGCGGATGATCGAACGGCCGGCGTACTGCGCCTGCGGGCCAAGGCCTTCTTCGATGCGGATCAGCTGGTTGTACTTGGCAAGACGATCCGAGCGCGACAGCGAGCCGGTCTTGATCTGACCGCAGTTCGTGGCAACGGCGAGATCGGCGATCGTCGAGTCTTCGGTTTCGCCCGAACGGTGCGACATGACAGCGGTGTAGGCTGCCTTGTGCGCGGTGTTGACGGCGTCGAGCGTTTCCGTCAGCGAACCGATCTGGTTGACCTTGACGAGGATCGAGTTGGCGACGCCCATCTTGATGCCGTCGCGCAGGCGAGCCGAGTTGGTAACGAAGAGATCGTCGCCGACCAGCTGAACCTTCTTGCCGGCCAGATCCGTCAGAGCCTTCCAGCCATCCCAGTCGTCTTCAGCCATGCCGTCTTCGATCGAGATGATCGGGTACTGGGCAGCGAGCTGTGCTAGGTATTCGGCCATTGCGCCCGGCTCCAGCGTGCGGCCTTCGCCTTCGAGAACGTACTTGCCGTCCTTGAAGAATTCGGTCGAGGCGCAGTCGAGGCCGAGATGGATGTCTTCTCCAGGCTTGTAGCCGGCTTTCTCGATCGACTTCATGATGAAATCGAGGGCTTCAGGAGCGCTCTTCAGGCCCGGTGCGAAACCGCCTTCGTCGCCGACGTTGGTGTTGTGACCCTGGGCAGCGAGCTCCTTGCGGAGCGTGTGGAAGACTTCAGAGCCCATGCGAACGGCTTCGCGGATGGAATCAGCGCCAACCGGCAGAATCATGAATTCCTGGAAGTCGATCGGGTTGTCAGCATGCGCGCCGCCGTTGATGATGTTCATCATCGGAACCGGCAGCAGGTGCGCGGAAGCGCCACCAACGTAGCGGTAGAGCGGCAGGCCGGCAGCTTCGGCGGCAGCCTTGGCAACGGCGAGCGAAACGCCGAGGATGGCGTTGGCGCCGAGGCGCGACTTGTTCGGCGTGCCGTCCAGCTCGATCATGATGTTGTCGATCTGGATCTGGTTTTCAGCGTCGATGCCGCCGATGGCGTCGAAGATTTCCGTGTTGGCGGCTTCGACGGCCTTTTCGACACCCTTGCCGAGATAACGCTTGCCACCATCGCGGAGTTCGACGGCTTCGTGCGCGCCGGTCGACGCGCCCGACGGAACGGCGGCGCGGCCCATGCTGCCATCTTCGAGATAGACATCGACTTCGACGGTGGGATTACCACGGCTGTCGAGAATCTCGCGGGCGATAATGTCGGTAATAGCGGTCATCGGCTCTTCTCTGCTTGAGGGTGGATAAATCGTTTGAAATTCGTCTTTAATCGAAGATGCGCAAATTACAATGCCGGTTTGGGGCAGTTTGGGACCCTTTTGCGCATGCTCCTCCACATTGTTCTTCGGTGGCCTAATACACGAACGTGTCAGTCGTTTGAACGTCAGCCCTTGGCGATGGCGTCAAAGGCCAGCAGCTTCTCAAGCAAGCGCGGCATGTCCTTGAGATAGACCATGTTCGGGCCATCCGACGGCGCATTGTCGGGATCTTCGTGCGTCTCGACGAACACACCGGCGACACCGACGGCGACAGCCGCACGCGCCAGCGTTTCCACGAATTCGCGCTGGCCGCCACTCGACCCACCCTGCCCGCCCGGCTGCTGCACCGAATGGGTCGCGTCGAAGACAACAGGCGCACCCATGGCTTCCATGATCGGCAGCGAGCGCATGTCGGAGACCAGCGTGTTGTAGCCGAAGGAAGCGCCGCGTTCGCACAGCATGATGTTCGGGTTGCCGCTGGCATTCAGCTTGGCAAGCACGTTCTTCATGTCCCAGGGCGCCAGGAACTGGCCCTTCTTGACGTTGATGGCGCGGCCGGTCTTTGCGGCGGCGACCAGCAGGTCCGTCTGCCGGCTAAGGAAGGCCGGGATCTGCAGCACATCGACGACAGTGGCGACTTCAGCGCACTGCTCTTCGGTGTGGATGTCGGTGAGAACGGGGAAGCCGTATTCCTTCTTCAGATCGGCGAACACTTCGAGCGCCGTTTCAAGCCCGATGCCGCGCTGGGCAGACAGCGACGTGCGGTTGGCCTTGTCGAAGGAGGACTTGTAGACAAGGCCGATGCCGAGCTTGTCGCAAAGCTCCTTCAGCGTGCCGGCGATCATGAAGGCATGGTCGCGGCTTTCCATCTGGCACGGGCCGGCGATCAGCGACAGCTTGCCGGTGTTGGAAAACACCACACGGCCGGTGCCTTCGCCGAYGGCCACTTCGGAATTGGTTTCAGTCATCGTTTCTCCTCGAAGGCGAAGAGCGCGCCCTGGCCGGGCGCTGCCTTCACCAGAATTCGATTGTTCTTGCGTGTATAGGTGATCCCGTTAGCAGCCAAATGCGCCTCTGTCACGGCGAGATCGGCAACGGAAAAGACAATCGCCGCGCCGCGCAGACCGCGATCGGCCTTGGGCTCGGAGGGATCGTAGTAAGCGTTCAAGCCATCCGGCGACAGGATATTGATACGGGCGTTGCCGGCATCGAGGCTGACACCGAAGGCCTCCTCGCGGGTCGCCTGCGCATCCGAGGCCAGCTGCAACAGCGGTGCGAACGCTTTGGGATCGGAGGAAGAGAGCACGATCGACAGGATGCCCAAGACGCCATTCTTATGCGTTTCCAACGCCTTGCGGTCGCTGGGCAGTGGGTTGACGCGCTGGCAGGCGAAGAGGAAGAAATCGGGCGCTCGCAGATCTGCCGCGAAAGCCAGGCGGAACGCCGCGGTCGCCTCGGAACCGTCCGGCATCTTCATCTGCCGGGCGAACTCCAGCATCTCGCCGCCACTCATGCCATCGGCGAGGTAGCGGGCGTGATCGCCGTCGGCATCCGGCGTGCCGAAGACGATCGCCGACAGGCCGTCGTCGCCGCAGCGGAAGCGAAAGGCGCGGTCGCGGGCGGTGAAGACGTTGCCGTCGCCGATGGCCTCCTCGTAGGTCTCCAGACTGGCGATGCCGAGCGGTTCGAGATAGGTTTTGTCGGCGAAGAAGACGCAGGCGTTTTCGGTGCCAAACGGGTGCCGCGCATCGGCGGCGAAGGTGAAGCCGAGTTTGCCCAGGCGGTCGCGCGCCATCTCGATATTGACGACCGGCAGCACCACGTGGTCCAGGGGATGGGGGTCACTCATCGGCAAATCCTCCCGAAATCGGCAGAGATGTGCGCTGGCTTTCGCCACAATGCAAGAGGCGAGCGCGGTTAAATCGAATGAAGTGTAAAATCGCGACGATTCCGAGCCAAGTTTTACGAAAATTTAGGCACTTGCGGAACACATATGGAACATATAGTGTCCGTTCTGGCTTTGTTTCACGACTCTGGGGTTCATTTCGATGCTGACACGCAAGCAACAAGAACTGCTTCTGTTCATTCATGAGCGGATGAAAGAGTCGGGCGTTCCGCCTTCCTTCGACGAAATGAAGGATGCACTCGATCTCGCATCAAAATCCGGCATTCACCGCCTGATCACCGCTCTGGAAGAGCGCGGCTTCATTCGCCGGCTGCCGAACCGGGCGCGCGCGCTCGAGGTCATCAAGCTGCCGGAAGCCTATAATCCGAGCCTGCAGCCACGACGTGGCTTCTCGCCGAGCGTCATCGAAGGCAGCCTCGGAAAGCCGCAGCCGGTGGCCGCAGCCCCTGCCCCGAAGGCCGCGCCGAGCGCCGACAACGGCAACTCGGCTTCCGTTCCCGTCATGGGCCGCATCGCCGCCGGTGTGCCGATCTCGGCGATCCAGAACAACACCCACGACATCACCGTCCCCGCCGACATGCTCGGCTCCGGCGAGCATTACGCGCTCGAGGTCAAGGGCGACTCGATGATCGAAGCCGGCATTTTCGACGGCGACACCGTCATCATCCGCAACGGCAACACGGCCAACCCCGGCGATATCGTCGTGGCGCTTGTCGATGACGAAGAGGCAACGCTGAAGCGCTTCCGCCGCAAGGGCGCGTCGATCGCGCTTGAGGCCGCCAACCCGGCTTACGAAACGCGCATTTTCGGGCCTGACCGCGTCAAGGTTCAGGGCAAGCTCGTCGGGCTCATTCGCCGATATCACTGAGTGGTGACGTCACCAGTTGGTGACAGGTCGTCGCTGAAGTTGTCGTTGCGCCAGTCATAGGCGCGATGGCGCATCCAGGGGCGAGCGAGGCGTGCATAAGCGGTCTTGACGACGGGAGTGCCCTGATCGTCGATACGGATTTCGACGGCGCCCGATCGCCTGAGAGTTTCGCCGGTCAATAACATGGCGCCGGAGCGGCACGTCGCCTGGCGGAGGCGCACCGGCGTGATGACGATATCGGCCACGTCGCAGGCGGGACCGAGATAGGCGGCGTTTTCGAGCGTCGCGATGATGTAGCCGCTGTCGAGCGCTGTTATGCACCACGCGGTCTTCAGGCACCGGAAGGCACTGTCGTTCGTCGAAGCCGCTGCAGCGCGCATCATAGCGCGGGCTTCGCGTTGTTGTTTCAATGTCAGTCTTGGCCTTGGCTCGCCCCTTCTCGGAATGGGCAAGGCCTCGCCGTCGAGGATGTCGGGCGGCTTGTGGTCTTCGATGGCGAGCGCGCGTTGCCATTGGCCGAAGATGAAGTCGGGCGGCCGTTCGCGGTTGCTGGCGAGGCTGTCGCCTGTGACTGCTGCCACGAGGCTTCCGTCCTCGGAGACGACGAGTTCGGGCGCAGGTGCTGCCGGGAGCAGGATGACGACGAGGGTTGCGATCGTGGCAACCGCAGCGCCGATCCATCGCAGGCGTGTGCGCATCAGCCCCCATATGAGAAAGCCGAGCACGGCGATCGCGAAATACCATTCGGGTATCCGCCCGATGTCGACACTGCCGCCCCAACCGGACACCATCTTGGCGATGTCGATCACCAGATCCAGCCCGAAGCCGGCGACCTTCCACAGCGGCGCATCCAGGCCAAAGGGCGTCGCCAACATCGCAAGCATTCCGAAGGGCATGACGATGAAGGAGATGACCGGCATGGCGAGCAGGTTGGCCGGTAGTCCGTAGCCGCTCAGCCGGTGAAAATGTTCGATCGAGAACAGCGCTGTCGAGAAGCCGCCGATCATCGAGGTCAGCGCGATGCCGCCGAAGAAGCGGAACGTGGCCATGACCGGCTTTATGGTGGGATGCGTAAGAAAAACGCTCTCGCGGTGGCGCCTCCTGGTCCAAACGGCAAAGCCCGCGACCAGCGCGAGCGTCGCCGCGTAGGACATCTGGAAGCTGGGGCCCAGCACCTCCGAAGGGGACATCAGGATGATCAGCAGCGCCGAGAGCGCGATGTTGCGCAGGCTAATCGAGGGGCGATCGAACAGCACCGCGACCAGCATGATCGCCATCATGATGAAGGCGCGCTCGGCGGAGACGGCAAAGCCCGAGATCATGTAATAGGCCGTCAGCGCCAGAAGCGCGCTGCCGGCGGCGAGCTTCTTGGTCGGATAGGCCTGCGCAAACCCGGGGAAGAGGCCGAAGAACAGGCGCAGCCCGACAAAACAGATGCCGGCCGACAGAGCCATGTTGAGGCCCGAGATCGCCACGATATGCGCGAGGCCGGATTGGCGCAGCGCCTCCGTCGTCTCGTTGGAGATGGCACGTCTCTCGTCGGTGACCAGCGAAGCTGCGAAGGCGCCGGTATCGCCAGGCAGGATGCTGCGGATGCGGTCGCCAATGCTGCTGCGCAGGCCTTAGAGCCATTCCATGGCGCGATCGACGGCAGAGAGATCGGCGATATCCGTCCGCGATGGGACGGGCTGCGGGATGCCGTAGAAGAAGCCGTTGGCGCCGATGCCGTCGAAATAGGCAGAGAAGGCGAAATCGTTGAGTTCGGGCAGTGCCGGTCCTGCCGGCGGCGTCAGGCGCACACGGCCGGTCAACCATCCGCCGACCGCGACGGGCTCTCCTGCACGCGCGACGAGCGAGACCTGCTGCGGCGGACGCTTGAGCGTGGGCTCGTCTGTGCGCGTTACCCTGACGATATAGCGCCAGCGCCCATTATCATCGCCCTCGCGCCGTTCCACGCGGCCGGTCACTGTCGTCGTCACCGCTGTATCGAGAACGACGGTATCAGCCCGCCAGGTCTCGAGCTGCGCCGCGAACATGCCGAGGACGACAAGCAGGCCTGAGATCGCCACACGGCGTGTCGCGACGCGCGCGGAGCCCGCCAAGACGAAGACGAAACCGAAGAGGATAGCCCAGGCAAGGAGCCGCAAGGGCGGGATATCCACGGCGAGCCGGAACCAGGCGATGGCGCCCGCCCCGAGGAAGACGGGCGACGCCAGGAAAAGGCGGCCGTGGTCGAATTCGGTGCTGAACGCTTGTGCTGCGACGGCTGCCTGACGGTGGATTTGGCGACTTGTGCGACTCAGAAAACCCGAGGTCGACTGCGTCAATGGCGCGCGCGTCATTATGGCACGGGCATTTTGCCCTGTTACGGCCGGCAAATTGGCAATTTGCGCCGCTTCGGGTGGCATCAAAACGACGTGACTGGCATTCAACTCCGGCATGCAACGACACCCGAAAGCCACCCTGAACTGCAATCAGAATGAGGCCAGCGGAGCCTAAACGCAACTATAATCGTTTGAATTCAAACGGGAAATAAAACCATCAAAAATGTCAGGTTTATCATTGACTTCCGCTATGCGGAGACGACATCGCTGGAGTGCTTAAAAGTTGATACTGCGATGCACAAAATGGCATCACGGTAACTTGGCATTAGGCGCGCGATCATATAGCTATCGCAGACGACGCTTAACCCTATGGCGCTTTTAAGGCGCCAACCGCCAGTTTGGAGGATCAGAATGACGGATCAAAGCGCAACACTGAAACTCGGTGAGAAAACAGTCGACCTGCCGGTCAAGAGCGGCACGATCGGCCCTGATGTCATCGATATCGGCGCCCTCTACAAGAACACGGCTTCCTTCACGTACGATCCTGGTTTCACCTCGACCGCATCCTGTGAATCGAAAATCACTTACATCGATGGCGACGAGGGCGTTCTGCTCCATCGCGGTTACCCGATCGAGCAGCTGGCCGAACAGGGCGACTTCCTCGAAGTCTGCTACCTGCTTCTCTACGGCGAACTGCCGACGTCCGCGCAGAAGAAGGACTTCGACCATCGCGTGACGCATCACACCATGGTGCACGAGCAGATGAGCCGCTTCTTCACCGGCTTCCGTCGCGACGCGCACCCGATGGCCGTCATGTGCGGCTGCGTCGGCGCCCTGTCGGCTTTCTACCACGACAGCACCGACATCACCGATCCGCACCAGCGCATGGTCGCTTCGCTGCGCATGATCGCCAAGATGCCGACGATCGCCGCGATGGCCTACAAGTACCATATCGGCCAGCCTTTCGTTTACCCGAAGAACGACCTCGACTACGCGTCGAACTTCCTGCGCATGTGCTTTGCCGTTCCTTGCGAGGAATATGTGGTCAATCCGGTGCTTGCCCGCGCCATGGACCGCATCTTCATCCTGCACGCCGATCACGAGCAGAACGCTTCGACCTCGACCGTTCGTCTCGCCGGCTCCTCGGGCGCAAACCCGTTCGCCTGCATTGCAGCCGGCATTGCCTGCCTCTGGGGCCCGGCTCACGGCGGCGCCAACGAAGCGGCTCTCAACATGCTGCAGGAAATCGGCACGGTTGACCGTATCCCTGAATACATCGCCCGCGCCAAGGACAAGAACGATCCGTTCCGCCTGATGGGCTTTGGCCACCGCGTCTACAAGAACTACGACCCGCGCGCCAAGATCATGCAGAAGACGACGCATGAAGTGCTCGGCGAGCTCGGCATCAAGGACGATCCGCTGCTCGACGTCGCCATGGAACTCGAGCGCATCGCGCTGACCGATCCATACTTCATCGAGAAGAAGCTCTATCCGAACATCGACTTCTACTCGGGTATCACGCTCAAGGCGCTCGGCTTCCCCACGACCATGTTCACCGTTCTGTTCGCTCTCGCCCGCACCGTCGGCTGGATCGCACAGTGGAACGAAATGATCGAAGATCCGCAGCAGCGTATCGGCCGCCCGCGCCAGCTCTACATCGGCGAAGCGCAGCGCGACTACGTTCCGGTTTCCAAGCGTTAATCTCGACACATCGAAGCTTAAAAAGAAACCCGGTCAGTTTTGACCGGGTTTTTTGTTTTTCAGGACATCAAGCACGATTTCCGCGGCATGGACGCCGGGCGGCTTTTCGGTCTGCATCCGCTCCCAGACGAGATCGTAACCTTCCATCATCGAGCGTCGCGGCAAGGTGTCGGATGAGAGCTTCTCGACCCAGCGCGTGAAACTCGCGCCGCGCACGACCTCGTTGATATATTCGGGCACCACTGCGTAGTCCGCGACGAGGTTCGGGATCGCCGCCGTCCAGATCTTGATCTTGCCGGTCATCAGCTTGATGATCCAATCGACCTTGTAGGCCGAGACCGTGGGCACGCCTGCAAGCCCCAGCTCCAGGATGACAGTGCCGGATGCGGCCATAGCGGCGTCGGCCTCGGCGAAGGCCTTCCACTTGTCGTCCTTGCCCGTCACCACCTCGGGCTTAACCGGCCAATCCTTGATGATCTCGCGCACCATGGCCTCGCGGCGCGGCGCCGTCGGCAGCACAAAGCGCATGCCCTCGTTGCGGGCGGAGAGCTCGGCCACCGCGTCGCCGAAATAGGGCAAGAGCCTCGTGATCTCGGATCCGCGCGAGCCCGGCAGGAGCATGATCGTCTTCGGCTCATTTGCCGGGCGCGGCTTGCTTGCCGCCCTCGCCTTGCGGGTCGCGAGAACATCGACATCAGCGGTCAGGCGATGGCCGACATAGCTTGTCGGCGGACCGCCGAGCTTGCGCATCACCTCGGGCTCGAAGGGCAGCACGGCGAGCACATGGTCGATATAGGGCAGCATGCGCTGTGCGCGGTATTCCTTCCACGCCCAGACGCTCGGACAGACGTAGTTCACGACAGGCAGATCAGGCAGCGCCGTGCGCACGCGCTTGGCGACGCGGTGGGTGAAATCGGGGCTGTCGACAATGACGAGCACGTCGGGCTTGGCGGCGATGACGGCGGCCGCAGTCTGGCGGATGCGTTTGATCAGCGTCGGCAGCTTGGCGAGAACCTGGGTGATGCCCATGATCGACAGCTCGGAGAAATCGAACAGCGATGTCAGGCCTTGGGCCTGCAGCCCCTCGCCACCGACACCGATGAGCTCGACTGGCCCCGCATATTGCTGCTTCAGCGCGGCGATCAGATCGGCCGCCAGAAGATCACCGGAGACTTCGCCCGCGATGATCGCGACCTTCAATGCACGCACGCTCATTCAAGCCCCCAGGATGGCAGTCCACGATCCAGACCGCAGACGAAGATACCGGCTTCCTTTGCCGCCGATATGACTGCCGGGCGATCCAGGATCAGCGCGCGCCCGGCCTCGATCGCAACACCCGCCAGGCCGGCCTTGCTGGCATTCTCGATGGTCGAGATGCCGATCGATGGCAGATCGGCGCGCAGGTCCTGCTGCGGCTTGCAAAGCTTGACCAGGACGCCGCGGCGGCGCGCGGAAATGCGGCCGGCGGCGCGCAGATCAGCCACGCGCTGCAACATGCTGTCCGTGCCCTCGACACCCTCAAGCGCCACGATGCGACCGCCAACCGAGACGGCGCCCTGCCCCACATCCAGCCGGCCGAGCGCGTCGGCTGCCGACCCCGCCTTGGCGATGTCCTTGACGTCCTCGGCCGATGGCGCGATCGCGCCGAGCGGACCGACCGCGGCCAGAAGATCCGGTGCGATCTCCTGCACGCCGATAACGCGGCGGCCGTTCTTCTCGATCAGCCCGATCACCATGCGTAGCACGGTATCATCGCCGCCTGAGAGCAGTGTGCGAATGGTCGAGGGGATGCTTGCGAGCGTCTTCAGCGTCGGGCGAACCTCGCGCCATTCCGGCCGCCGGCGCACGGCGCCGGACATGACGACGCGCTCGATGCGATGGCTATCCAGCATGCCGTCGATGGCGGCGAAATCGCCGACGCCGACAATAGCGTGCTCGAAACCTTCCCATGAGCGGTCGGTCTCGTTTTTAAGCGCGATGATCAGTGGGTTTTCGCCGGCGCTCTTGGCGGCCTCGGCGACGTAGGACGGCAGAAAGCCGCTGCCGGCGATGATCGCCAAGCGGCCTTTTGCCGTGTCACTTGCTGGAGACAAGGTTTATCCCTTCTGTCCCCGCGTCGGAGAAGAGAGCGCGCGGTCGCTTTCGGCGGCAATGAAGTCGAGGATCTGGACGACCTGCTCGCAATCGGCGAATTCCTCGCGGATGGCGGCGGCGTTGTCGCGCAGATTGCCTTCGGTCTCGAAGATCGCCTTGTAGGCACGGCGCACGATATGGATCGTCGCGCGGTCGACGCCTGCACGCGTCATGCCGACGACATTGAGGCCGCCGAGAAGACCGGGATTGCCGTTCAGCATGCCATACGGAATGACGTCGTAGCTTACGGCCGAGAGGCCGCCGACGAAGGCGTGGCGGCCGACGCGGGTGAACTGGTGCACGGCGCAACCGCCGCCCAAGATCACGCGATCCTCGATGACGACATGGCCGGCGAGCATCACGTTGTTCGACATGATGACGTGGTTGCCGACGCGGCAGTCATGGGCGATGTGCGAGTTGGCGAGAAACAGATTGTTGTTGCCGACGATGGTCTTGCCGCCGAAATCGGCGGTGCCGGTGTTGATCGTCACACCTTCGCGCATCGTGCAATTGTCGCCGACCGTCAAGGTCGTCTCTTCGCCACCGTGATGAACGCTCTGCGGGTCGCCGCCGATAACGGCCATCGGGAAAATACGGCATCCCTTGCCGAGCGTGGTGATGCCGCTGACGATCGAATGCGCGAGCATTTCCGTGTTGTCGCCGAGCACGACCCGCGGGCCGACGTGGCAGAACGGACCGATCTTGACGTTCTCGCCGATCACGGCGCCGTCTTCGACGACTGCCATCGGGTGAATGCTGGCACTGGCTGCGATCGTGCTCATGCCTGATCCTTGCGCACGATCATCGCGCCGATATCGGCTTCTGCGACCAGCGCTCCATCGACCTTCGCATCACAGTGGAACTTCCAGATGTTGCCGCGCTGCTTCTGCTTGACGACGTGGTACTCCACCCGGTCGCCGGGAACCACAGGCTTGCGGAAACGGGCATTGTCGATGGTCATGAAGTAGACCAGATTGCCGCTTTCGCCTTCCTTCTTCGCACAGATCGCGCCAGCCGTCTGGGCCATGCCTTCGACCAGCAGGACGCCAGGCATGATCGGCTGCTCCGGAAAGTGTCCGGTGAAATGCGGTTCGTTGGCCGTCACGTTCTTGATGCCGATTGCCGAATCGTCGCCGTCGATCTCGATGATCTTGTCGACCAACAGGAACGGATAGCGATGCGGCAGCAACTTCATGATTTCAATGATGTCAGCCGAGGAAAGCGACTTCTTGACTTCTTCAGCCATTCTTTTCTCCCGTTTTCTTGGGGCCCGTCGTCCGCATCATGACTGCCGCGACTTCGCGCAAAAAGTCATGCGCCGGCCGTGCAGGTATTCCGCCGTAGCGCTCCCCGGCGGGGATGTCGGACACTACGCCGCTCATGGCAGCGATCTGGGCACCGTCGTTAATTGTTATATGGCCTCGAATGCCGGAATGACCACCGATCTGCACGCCATCGCCGATAATGGCGCTTCCGGCGATGCCGACCTGCGAGACAACGGCGCAGTGACGGCCAATGCGCACATTGTGGCCAATCTGGACGAGGTTGTCGATCTTCGTCCCCTCGCCGATGACAGTGTCATCCATCGTGCCGCGATCGATCGTCGTGTTGGCACCGACCTCGACGTCATCTTGCAAGATGACGCGGCCGATCTGAACGATCTTGATCATGCCACGAGGACCCGGCGCGTATCCGAAGCCGTCCTGGCCGATACGAGCGCCGTTGTGGATGATGACGCGATTGCCCACCAGCGAGCACAGGATGCTGGCGCCGCTGGCGATCGTGCAATCGCGGCCAATCTTGACGCCTGGCCCGATGACGGCGCCGGCGCCGATGCGCGTGCCCTCACCGATCTCGGCATGAGCACCGATCACGGCAAACGCCTCGATCTCGACATTCGCTTCCAGTCTCGCCGTCGGATCGACGGACGCACGGTCGGAAACATCAGCGCTCGCAGAGCGCAACCGCTGTGGCGTCAAGGCGCTCGGATAGAGCAGCCCACCAGCCATCGCGAACGCGGCATGGGCGTTTTTCGACACGAGAACAGGCACATGCGCCGGCACGATCGACTGCAATGCCGAACTCACCAGCACAGCGGACGCCTCGCAGGTCACGAGTTCGTCCTTGCTCTTCTTGGAAATGACGTAACAGAGATCGCCCGCTTTCGCCCGGTTTACGGGCGAAACGGAACGGATCACGATATCGGCATGATTGGGGTCGGCAAGTTCCGCCCCAAGAAATTGCGCTAGCTCCGAGAGCTTCACACCGTCATGGGGCGGAAAGAAATAGGTTTGCTCCATCGGCAAATCTCCAGAACGGAATTCGATTTTACGGTTCCGGACTGCCGATATCAGAATTGGTTGTTGATGCCAAACTTGAAGTGCTGAACCTTGTCGTAGTCTTCCTTCAGGACCGGGATCGCGTAGTCGACGCGCAGGGCGCCGAACGGCGAGTTCCAGACGATGCCGACACCGACCGAAGCGCGCAGCGAAGCATCTTCGCCGTTCACGAATTCGCCAGCACCGGCACTGACCTTGTTGCCGAAGAGCGTACCAGCATCAGCGAACACGGCGCCACGCAGACCGAAGTCACGCGGGAAAGCCGGGAGCGGGAACGATGCTTCGGCCGAAACCGTGAAGTAGGTCGTGCCGCCGAGCGGATCATCCGGACCACCGCCGATGCGCGGGCCGATACCCTTGTTCTCGAAGCCGCGGATGTCGCCGTTCGTCAGCGTGAACTGGTCGAATACATGCAGGTCCTTGCCGAAGCCGACTACGTAACCGGCAGAACCGGCAACCGAGCCGATGATGTCGGCGTCGTCAGCAAGCGTGTGGAAATAGCGCGCCTTGCCGTAGATCTTGTAGAACTGCGAGTCACCGCCGAGGCCGGCGATTTCGTGCGTCAGGCTGGCGTAGATACCTTCACGCGGCAGAACCATGTCGTCCAGCGTGTTGTAGGTCAGCGTCTGCGACACAGACGACTTTACCCACGGGCTGTTGTTGACGAGGTCCTGGTATGGCGTGGACAGATCGGAGAGCGATCCCGACGGATCGTACTTCATCTGCTTGTAGTTATAGCGGAACGTCGTCGCCAGATCTTCGGTGATCGGCGCGGTGGCGCGCAGAACGACGTTGTTTTCTTCGTAGTCGTAGTTGTCGTTGCTCGACGTCTCGCTGTGGTTGATGTCGAAGCCGACAGCCAGACGATAACCGAGGAAGTAAGGCTCGGTGAAGTTCAGGCCGTAGGTACGCGAACCTTCCTGACCACCACCGGCAGACACCTTGATGTACTGGCCGCGTCCGAGGAAGTTCTTTTCTTCGATCGAGGCTTCGAGCAGCAGGCCGTCGCCGCCGGCAGCGTAACCCGCGCCGATACCGAACGAACCGGTTGCCTGGTCCTGAACGTCGACGACAACAACGACGCGGTCCGGCGAGCTGCCAGGCTGGGTCGAGATGTTGACGGTCGAGAAGTAGCCGAGAGCCTCAAGGCGACGCTTGGCTCTGGTGATCATCTGCTGATTGAAGGCGTCGCCTTCACTCATGTCGAACTCGCGACGGATGACGTAGTCACGCGTACGGCTGTTGCCGCGGATTTCGATACGCTCGACGTAGGCCTTTTCGCCCTGGTCGACGAGGTATTCGACGCCGATGGTGTTGTTGTTCAGGTCGCGGTTGCCACGAGGCGTGACGCGGGCGAACGGATAGCCGGCCGAAGCCACCTGATCCGAGATCGCTTCCATCGACTTCTGAACTTCCTTGGCGTTGTAGACCTGGCCTTCATGGGTGCGAACGAGACCCTGAAGCTGCGCGCCGTCGATACCCTGAACGGTGGACTGAACGGAGATTGCGCCGAAATCGTAGCGCGGGCCTTCTTCGATGTTGAAGGTCAGCGTGTACTTGTTGGTCGTCTCGTCGAACGCAGCGTCCGAGGACACGATGCGGAAGTCGGCGTAACCACGGTTGTAATAGAACTGGCGGAGCGCTTCTTCGTCTGCGTGCAGCTTGTCAGCGCTGTAGACGTCCTTGCGGGTCAGGAAGGACAGGAAGTTGCTTCGCTTGGTGGCAATGACCGATGCGAGGCGGCCAGAGCTGTAGGCGTTGTTGCCGACGAAGTTGATCGAGTCGATCTTCGTGCGGTCGCCTTCATTGATGACGAATGCGAGGTTGACGCGGCCCTGACCGAGCGGAACGACCTGCGTCGTCACTTCGACTTCGCTACGACCGGTCGCTGCGTAAGCGTCCTTGATCGACTGGATGTCGGCCTGGATCTGGGTTTCGTTGTAAGCGCCAGAAGACTGCGTCTTGACGACCGCTGCGAGCTTGTCGTCCTTGATCTTGCGGTTGCCGTTGAACACGACCTGGTTGATCAGCTGAGCTTCCTCAACGGTCACAACCAGCGTGCTGCCGGAAACGGAGATCTTGACGTCGGAGAAGTAGCCCGTGTCGTAGAGCTGCTTTACGGAGTCGTCGATGTCGGTGTTCGAGAAGCTCCGGCCGGGCTGGATCGTAAGGTTGGACCGCACAGCTTCGGCGCCGACGCGGTTTGCACCACGAACGTCAACACGCTGAATGACTGCAGCCTCGGCAGCAGAAGCCGAGATGAACACTGTCGCACCCGCTCCCGACGCAACGATACCTGCAGACAGCGCAACCGCCGATACTGCGTTCAAAAATCTTGAACCAGCCTTCATTTCACCCATTACCTTTTTTCTCGTCCCCATCACCAGGCGTCCCCCGATTCCGGTCACGTGTGTCGTTTTACCCGCTTTTGATATACAAGCAAGGGAGCTAGTTAATTTCTGTTTACTTCATTTCAAAGCGTGACGCTTTCGCCACTACAGCTTTGAAACATCGTAAATAAATCGTAATTTTCCCTCGTCCCGCAATCAGCCGATCAGAGCACTAATATCGTTCCACGTGGCAAAAACCATCAGGCTCAGAACCATGGCCAGTCCGATGCGAAACGCAACTTCCTGTGCCGACGATCCCAACGGCTTTCCCCTCACTGCTTCAATCGCATAGAACATCAGATGCCCGCCATCAAGTACCGGAACCGGCATCAGGTTGAGTAATCCGATCGAAACCGACAATACGGCGGCCAGCTGAAGCAAAGCTGCAACGCCCAACGTCGCCATCTGGCCGGATGCCTGCGCGACACGGATCGGGCCTCCGAGCTGGTCTGGCTTCATGTAACCGGACACCAGGTTGCCGATATACTTGAAGGTACCGGTGACGATGTGCCAAGTCTGCAGCGTTCCCTCATGCAGCGCTTCAAGCGGCGTATAGGTCTGCTGGCGGAAGTGTCCGACGTCCTGGTTGGTGACGATGCCGATCAGGCCGATCTCGATCTTGTTACCGAACTGGTCGGTCATTTCGGTGCGTTCAGGCACCATCGGCACATCGATCTTCTCGCCGTTGCGTTCGATCGTGACGACGATCTTCTGCATCGGGCGGATGCTGACGTAGCGGCGCACGTCGTCGAAGGTCTGCACCTTGGAGCCGTCGATGGCGATCAGGAGGTCGCCCGGCACGACGCCAGCCTCGGCGGCAACGCTACCCGGCTTGACTTCCGCCACGACGGGATCGGCTACCGAGCGGCCGTAGATCGAAAACAGGACGGTGAAGATGGCGATTGCCAGGATAAAGTTGGCGACGGGGCCGGCGGCAACCGTTGCCGCGCGCTTCCAGAGCTTGGCACCGGCGAATGACCGCGCCCGCTCCTCGTCCGACATTTGCGCGAGCTTGCCTTCATCCGGCTTGCTCGATGCATCCTCGTCGCCGAAGAAGCGGACATAGCCGCCAAGCGGGATCAGCGAGAGCTTCCAGCGCGTTCCATGCTTGTCGGTGAAGCCCAGGAGTTCGGGACCAAACCCGACCGAAAACGCCAGAATGCGGATGCCGCTCCAGCGACCGACGAGGTAGTGCCCCATCTCGTGCACGAACACCAAGAGAGAAAGCACGAGCACGAAAGGAACGATATATCCCGTCAGAAACCCAAAAATTTCGGTCAAGCCTGCCATAAAATCCTTCCGTCAGCCTCTATCGACATTATCCGCCGAACAAGGCTGCGCCCAGCGACGCCATTTCTCCGCCCTTTATCAGCGAAAAAAGCCCGGCAAGCAAGAACGCCGCAAAACAGGCGAAAATGAGCCCGTCAACCCGGTCCATGACCCCGCCGTGCCCCGGAATGAGACGGCTGGAATCCTTGACGCCAAAGCGGCGCTTGATGAAGGATTCGAAGAGGTCGCCAGACTGGCTACAGACAGACAGCACAAGGGCCACGAAGGCCGCCAGTGCGACACCATCGGGAAATGCCGCGTAGGCCACCAGCACACCGGCAATGACCGCGCATACGGCGCCACCGATCGCACCCGACCATGTCTTGCCGGGCGATATCCTTGGTGCCAGCTTCGGCCCGCCAATGGCGCGGCCGATGAAGTAGGCCAGGATGTCGGTTGCCCAGACGACGGCGAAGACGAAGAGCATCGCGTGCAGGCCGGCCGCATCGCTGCCGCGAATATTCGCAAGCGCGATCCCGGTCAGCCCAGCATAGACGATACCCGCCGGGAACCAGCGCGATACGCCGCGCGTGACGACAAAGCCGACAGCGATGGCGAAGAACAACAAGAGAAGGATCAGCGAGTAGCCGACAGTGCCGGATACGACAGCAACGGCGATCGCCGCCTGCCCGATCCAGCCGATCGCATTGGCAACCGGCTGCTCGGTGGCAAGGCGGGTGATCGTCGACCACTCATAATAGATCAAAAGCCCGATCAGGGCCGACAGCAGGCTGAAAGCGAGCCCACCATACCACGTCGCGGCTAGCACGATGACGGCGAGGATGATGCCCGAGATGATACGAAGCTGCAGTTCGCGGTGCATCAGGTTCCTACCGCCGCCGCGGTTTCGGCAACTAGGCCGCCAAAACGGCGATTACGGGAGGCAAAGGTCTCGAGCGCCGCGTAAAGCGTCTCACGGCTGAAATCCGGCCAGTAATCGGGAATGAAGATGAATTCCGAATAGGCCGCCTGCCAGAGCAGGAAGTTCGACAGGCGCTCTTCGCCGCTGGTGCGGATGATGAGATCGGGATCCGGGATGCCTGCCGTGTCCAACCGGGCGTTGATGAGCGCCGGCGTGATATCCTGCGAGCGCAGCCGCCCCTGCTCGACATCGCGCGCGAGGCTTGCCATGGCGCGGGCTATCTCGTCGCGCGAGCCGTAGTTGAAGGCGATGATCAGCGTCAGCGCCGTGTTGGCCTTGGTGGTCTCTTCGGCGTCGATCAGGAGGTCGAGAATGTCGTTCTGCAGGCTGTGGCGATCGCCGATGATCTTCACGCGCACGTTCTGCTTGTGCAGTTCGGCGAGGTCGCGGCGGATGAACGCCTTCAGCAGGCCCAAAAGGTCCGACACCTCGGTTTCCGGACGGCGCCAGTTCTCCGACGAGAAGGCGAAAAGGGTGAGATACTTGACCCCGATGTCGCCCGCTGCGCGCACGGTCTCACGCACGGCGTCAACGCCCTTGCGATGCCCCATGGTGCGCGGCAACCCCCGCTGCTTCGCCCATCGACCGTTGCCATCCATGATGATGGCAACGTGTTCTGGCACAGTCACAAATGTTCTTTCCAACATTTCCCGTCCGGTTTTTAAGGTCCAAGGCGCAGGCGCTTTGCGCCTTAGACCTGCATGATTTCCTTTTCCTTCTCGCCAAGCAAGCGGTCGACCTCAGAAATCGTGTCGTCTGTCATCTTCTGCACACGATCCGACTGCGAGCGGCTCAGGTCCTGCCCTATGACACCGTCCTTTTCGGCTTTCTTAAGGCCGTCCATGCCGTCACGACGAACATGGCGAATCGCAACCTTGCTTTTCTCGGCATAGTCGTGTGCGACCTTGACGAGCGACTTGCGGCGCTCTTCGTTGAGTTCGGGCAGCGGAATGCGCAGGTTCTGGCCGTCGACGATCGGGTTGAGGCCGAGATTGGCTTCGCGGATCGCACGATCCACGGCGCCGACCATCGACTTGTCCCAGACCGAAATGCCGAGCATGCGCGGCTCCGGTACGGTCACGTTCGCGACCTGGTTGAGCGGCACGCGCGAACCATAGGCCTCGACCGTGACCGGGTCGAGAATGTTCGCCGATGCGCGACCGGTGCGCAGCGATGCGATATCGCTCTTGAACGCATTGATCGCGCCATCCATGCGGCGCTTGATATCGTTGATGTCGATGCCTTCACTCATAGCAGTGCTCCCGTCTCGGTAGAAGCTGCGGCGCGCTTTGGGCGCCGCCACTCTGTCAGTTGTCGGTAACGATGGTCTTCAGACCGCCGCCCCGGAGGATTTCAGCAAAACCGCCCTTCTCGTGGATCGAGAAGACGATGATCGGAATGGAATTTTCGCGTGCCAGCGCGACCGCCGCAACGTCCATGACGGCGAGGCCCTTGTCGAGCACTTCCTTGTGCGTCAGCTGGTCGAAGCGCGTGGCATCGGGCACCTTCTTCGGATCGGCCGAATAGATACCGTCGACCTGGGTACCCTTGAAAATTGCCTCGGCGCCCATTTCGGCGGCGCGCAGGGCCGCGGCCGAGTCGGTCGTGAAGAACGGGTTGCCGGTACCACCGGCGAAGATCACCACACGGCCCAGCGAAAGATGGTAGAGCGTGGCGCGCTGCGAGAAGCTCTCGCAGATCTCCGGCATGGCGATCGCCGAAAGCACCACCGTGTCGATGTTGAGCTTGCGCAGCGAGGTCGCCAGCGCCAGCGCATTGATGACGGTCGCGAGCATGCCCATGTGGTCGCCCGTGACGCGGTCACCGCCCTTGGAAGCGACGGCCACGCCGCGGAAGATGTTGCCGCCGCCGACGACGACGCCGACTTCCACACCCATCTGCCGCGCTTCGGCTATGTCGGCCGCAATGCGGTCGGCCACCGCTACATCGATTCCAAATCCCTGGCTGCCCATGAGGGCTTCGCCGGAAGCCTTGAGTAGAACACGTTTGTAGACAGGCTCTGACGACATCTTGGCTCCTCGTATATTACCGCTGAGTGCCGGATACACGAAGGGCACCGCGTTGTCACGCGATGCCCTTCTGTTTTCACATATATAGGACGATCAGCTCTTGGCGACAGCAGCCACTTCAGCGGCGAAATCGCTCTCTTCCTTCTCGACGCCTTCGCCGAGCAGGAGGCGCGCCATGCCGACGACTTCGATCTTGGCGCCAGCTTCCTTGGCAGCGGCTTCAACAGCAGCAGCGACCGTCAGGTCGGGGTTGATGACGAAAGCCTGCGAGAGAAGAGCAACTTCTTCGAAGAACTTGCGCATGCGGCCGTCGACCATCTTTTCGATGATGGCTTCCGGCTTGCCGGATTCGCGAGCCTGCTCGATGAAGACGTTGCGTTCGCGTTCTGCAACGGTAGCGTCGACTTCTTCAGCGCGGATCGCGAGCGGGTTGGTCGCAGCGATGTGCATGGCAACCTGGCGGCCGATCGAGGTCAGGACAGCCTTGTCGCCTTCCGACTTCAGGGCAACCAGAACGCCGAGCTTGCCGATGCCGTCGCCGGCAGCGTTGTGGATGTAGGTCGCAACAACGCCATGCTCAACTTCGAGCTTGGCAGAGCGACGCAGCGTCATGTTTTCGCCGATGGTGGCGATCGCGTCCTTGATGGTGTCGGCGACCGGCTTGCCGGATGCCGGGTAGGTCGCAGCCGAGATGGCTTCAACCGAACCATCGGTCGTCAGGGCAACGTTGGCGATGCCACGAACCAGATCCTGGAAGGCGTCGTTACGGGCAACGAAGTCGGTTTCCGAGTTGAGCTCGACGACAACAGCCTTGTGGCCGGCGCCGGCGATGGCAACGAGGCCTTCAGCAGCAGCGCGACCAGCCTTCTTGTCGGCCTTCGAGATGCCCTTTGCGCGGAGCCAGTCGATCGATGCTTCGATGTCGCCGTTGTTTTCCACCAGCGCCTTCTTGCAGTCCATCATGCCTGCGCCGGACTTCTCGCGCAGTTCCTTCACCAGTGCAGCCGTAATCTCGGTCATAAGCTTCCTCTTGTCGGTTCAAACGGTGGCCCGCTAAAGCGGTGCGGCACCGGATTGAGGCACGAAATGTACCTGTATGTATGACAGCGTGATGAATGACGCGTCATAACGAAACTCAAATGGCGAGAGACTTTTTCCCCTCGCCTGAAATGGTCAAGGCCGCCCAACTTCATGAAAGTCGCGAGCGGCCTTTTCCCAATCTCTGGAAAGCACGGCGGACCATTCGATCCGCCTGCTTCTTTTATCAGGCTTCGGCTTCGCCTTCGAGCGCCGGCTCAGCCGGAGCTTCGATCGATGCACCGAGGTCACGGCCCGACGAGCTCTGCTGACGAGCGATACCGTCGATGGCAGCGCGCGAGATCAGGTCGCAGTAGAGAGCGATGGCGCGCGAAGCGTCGTCGTTGCCGGGGATCGGATAGTCGATCAGATCCGGGTCGCAGTTCGAGTCGATGATCGCGACAACCGGGATGCCGAGGCGCTTGGCTTCGTCGATCGCGATCTTTTCCTTGTTGGTGTCGATGATGAACATCAGGTCCGGCGTGCCGCCCATGTCCTTGATACCACCGAGAGCCTTGTCGAGCTTTTCGCGCTCGCGCTCGAGGTTCAGGCGCTCTTTCTTGTTGTAGCCGGACTGTTCCGAAGACAGGATCTCGTCGAGCTTGCGCAGACGCTGGATCGAGTTCGAAATCGTCTTCCAGTTGGTCATCATGCCGCCGAGCCAACGCGAGTTGACGTAGTACTGAGCGGAACGCTTGGCCGAGTCAGCGATGAGCTCGGAAGCCTGGCGCTTGGTGCCAACGAACAGAACGCGGCCGCCACGAGCTACGGTGTCGGAAACAGCCTGCAGAGCGCGCGACAGAAGCGGAACCGTCTGTGCGAGGTCGATGATGTGGATGTTGTTACGATCGCCGAAAATGTACGGCTTCATCTTCGGGTTCCAGCGGTGAGTCTGGTGACCAAAGTGGACGCCTGCTTCAAGCAGCTGGCGCATAGAAAAATCGGGCAATGCCATGCCTTGTTATCCTTTTCCGGTTGAACCTCCGCAAGGCGAACAGCACTCTCTTCGAGAATGCCACCGGGCGGAACCATCCGGATTTCTCCCGGACAATCCCATGCCTTACGTGTGGAATGCGGGGGCCATACCCTCCCCGCCCCGGAAAATCAAGCCTTATCGGTAAAATAACCGCTATGCCCGGCCTTTAGGCACATTCCGAACCCTTAGACGGATCAGTCGGCGTCGCAGGGCCAGCTTGTCGGCGTCGCCATGCCCTGGGGCAGCTTGGTCTTCGAATCGCCGCAGGCGAGCGCCACCTGCGCCTCGTCAAGGCCGGTTGCCTGGGACAGATCCAGTCCGCTTATTCTTGTCAGAAACAGGAAAGCGCGATCGAAAGAGAGCGGGCCGGTAAAGGTGGCGCCGCTGAGGTCAGCGCGCGACAGGTTGGTGAGCGAGAAATTCGCGCCCGTTACGTCCGCGCCCTTGAAATTCACGCGGCTTAGTTCGGCCTTTTCGAAATTGACGCCCTTCAGCGTTGCGCCACTGAAATTGGCTCGCTGCAACTCCGCGCCCGAGAAATTGGCACCCTCGGCCTTAACGCCCTCGAAGCCGGAGCGATAGGCCTCGACCTTGGAGAAGTTGGCCTTGGTCAGGTCGGAGCCGGTGAACCAGGTGCGCACCAGGGTCGCCTTCTCCAGGTTGGCGGAGGCGAGGTTGCTGTGGCTGAGATTGGTGAGCGTGAAATCGGCATCGGCGAGGTTTCCTTTCTGGAAATCGCCGTCCTGCAGCATCAGGTTCTTCTTGGTGCAGCCACCCCAATCGATGCCCGCCGAAGCGGTCGAACCGCAATCGGCCGCGGAGATCGAACTGGAAAACGCCGCCGCCCCGATGGCGACAGCCAAGGCCATCAAGGCCACGATCGATACTCTAAAGCCTGGCAATATACGCACTCCGCCTGCCGTCAACGCTCACTGTCGAGCGATGTCTAGCACAGAGCGAGTCGCTTTGCATACCGTGTCACGCTAATACGTCCAAATCTTTCAACGTGTGCAATTACTTACAGGCGACGTTTTCGCATCGAGAAGCTCGAGTTTCGACAGCTTGCCGGTGAGCACGAAGTCACCGTAATCCATCGTCAGATCGCGCGTGATGCCGTTTTCATAGAGCTTGAACGACATTCGGTAGACCGGAAGGGCGTCCGTCTTGGTGTTCTCGTTGAAATAGGAGATGGTCACAGGCCAGAAGCTGGTCTTGGAGAAGGCCCCTGCGTTGCCGGCATCGGCCTCGACGCTGACAGGTGTCACGGCCTTGCCGACGACAGTTGTCGTCGCCAGCGCCTTGTCGCCATCGTCGGAGCCATCGAAGACGCGGGCTTCGAACAGGCGGGTGCCGGCCTTGGCATTCTTGATGACATCCATCATGTGCTCGGTGGGGAAGCGGCTGGCGGCCAGCTGCAGCTCCTTGCTCGATGGCTGCTTCAGATCGACCTTGGTCCCATCGGCCTGATCCTGGGCCGCGCCGTTCACTTCCTTGTCGAGCTGGTCGTCGGTGAAGGACTTGGTGTCGAAGGTGAACTTGCGGTCCTTCAGGTTCTCGAACGTATTGGTCTGCTGATCGCTGACGCGCACGGCGTCGCCGGTATCGATCTGCGTCACGAAGCGGAACTTCGTGGTGTAGCCGGTGCAATAGTCGCCGTCGAACTCGTAGACCATGCGGCCGGACATGCCCGAAATGCCGGAGCGCTCCGACGCATCCTTCAGTTCCAGATCGTAGATCGCCCGATGCGCGATCAGGCCCGTGGCCATCACGGCGCCGGCAGCGGGTGTCGCCGCATGAGCGGTTGCCGAAACGCCTGCAAGCAACAGCGCGGCAAGACTCGATCGGACCATAGATAATCTCCTGTTGGACTCACCAACGATGTTATAAGAACGCATCCGGCTAAATCGAGGCTCGATCGTGTCACAAAATTGATTCAAGCCCAGATGCATAGTTTTAGAACTATTCACAACAAAAGCGGAGAGAAAAATGTCCGATCAGATCGCAGCACGGCTCAAAGAGATGGGGATATCCTTGCCCCAGGCCGCTGCACCCGCAGCCAACTACGTTTCCTACGTCATCTCGGGTAACGTGCTGCATATCTCCGGCCAGTTGCCGATCGAAGACGGCAAGATCGCGGTTACCGGCCACCTCGGCCGCAATGTCGACGTCGCCACTGGCCAGCGCGCCGCTGAGCTGTGCGTCATCAACATCCTGGCGCAGGCAAGTGCTGCTCTCGGCGGCGATCTTAGCCGCATCAAGCGCGTCATCAAGCTGAACGGCTTCGTGGCCTCCGTGCCTGAGTTCGTCGAGCAGCACCTCGTCATCAACGGTGCGTCGAACCTGATTGCCAATGTTCTCGGCGATGCCGGCAAGCATGCCCGTGCCGCCGTCGGCATGGCAGCGCTGCCGATGAATGCCGCCGTCGAAATCGATGCCATCATGGAAATCGCGTAATGACCTCTGCAGCATGGCTTAAGGAACGTCCCGTCGCCCACCGCGGCTATCACGACCAGAACAAGGTCGTGTGGGAAAACACGCTTTCCGCTTTCGCGCGTGCGGTCGAGGCCGGCTTTGCGATCGAGTGCGACCTGCACTACGCCTCGGATGGCGTTCCTGTCGTCTTTCACGATGAGAATCTCGAGCGCCTCTGTAATCTGAAGGGCGACGTACGCGAGCGCACCTCGAAGGAACTCGGCATGCTCTCCGTCGGCGGAACGGCCGACAAGATCCCGACGCTTCGCCAACTTCTCGAACTTGTGAAGGGAAAAGTGCCGCTCGTGATCGAGCTCAAGGGCCGCGAAACCGACGATGAAGGCTTCGTCGAAGCGGTGCTGGAAGAGCTCGAGGGCTATGAAGGCCAGGTGGCGCTGATGAGCTTCGACCATTGGCTCCTGAAGGAACTGAAGGCGCTGAACGCGCCCTACCCGATCGGGCTGACGGCCGGCGGAAACAAGCCGGAGGAGTTCCAAGCCCATGAAAAGGCTATGAAACACGGTCTCGACTTCATTTCCTATTTCTATGCCGACCTGCCCAACCCGTTCATCACGGCAGAGCGCGAAAAGGGCATCGTCGTCATCACCTGGACGGTTCGCGACGAGAAGGCGCGCAAGCATACCTTCGAAAATGCCGACCAGATGACCTTCGAGGGCTTCGACCCGCGCGCGTCCGTTTGACGCTCGCTTTTTCAACAAGCCCTCGCTTTTTCATCAAGATATGCGCAGACTGGCAATGCCCCCAAATCATTGAAACGGTCTCGCATTCGCTCCATGACTGATGAACTTTCAATCCGCATAGAGCGGTCTTTCACCGCGATTTCCCCGGAGAGCTGGTCCAAGCTCGCCGGGGCTTCCCGATCAAACACATCGATCGCCTACAATCCCTTCGTCTCGCATGCCTTCCTGTCATCGCTCGAGGAATCGGGATCGGCAACGGCGGAGACGGGCTGGCTCGGGCACCACATGCTGCTCGAGACGGACGACGGACGCCTCGTCGGCGCCCTGCCCGGCTATCTGAAGAACCACAGCCGCGGCGAATATGTCTTCGACCATGGCTGGGCCGACGCCTTCGAGCGCGCCGGCGGCCGCTATTATCCGAAGCTGCAATGCTCTATCCCGTTTACGCCCGCCACCGGCCCGCGCCTTCTGGTCGCCGAGGACTATCCGCGTCTCGCCGTGCAGGACGCGATGGCAGAGAGCCTGAAGGAAGTCGTGCGTCGCCTCGGCGTCTCCTCCGCGCACATCACCTTCGTGCCCGACGACGAGATGGCGGTGCTGGAGAGCGAGGAGTATCTGCACCGCACCGACCAGCAGTTCCACTTCATCAACGAAGGCTATGCCAACCACGATGAATTCCTGGAAACGCTCGCCTCGCGCAAACGCAAGGCGCTGCGCAAGGAACGTCGGTCGGCGCTCGAAAACGGTATCAGCATCGACTGGCTGACCGGCAGCGACCTGACCGAGGATATCTGGGACCAGTTCTTCGCCTTCTACATGGATACCGGCAGCCGCAAATGGGGACGGCCCTATCTGACGCGGGAATTCTACTCGCTGATCGGCGAGCGCATGCCCGAGGATATCCTGCTTGTGATGGCCAAGCACAATGGCCGCTACGTCGCCGGTGCCATCAACTTCATCGGCTCCGAAACGCTCTACGGCCGGCACTGGGGCTGCATCGAGGATCATCCCTTCCTGCATTTCGAGGTCTGCTATCACCAGGCGATCGATTTCGCGCTCGCCAAGGGGCTGAAGCGTGTGGAAGCCGGCGCGCAGGGAGAGCACAAGCTCGCCCGAGGTTACCTGCCGGTGACAACCAACTCGGCCCATTATGTCGCCCATGCGGGCCTTCGCCAGGCGATCGGCGATTACCTTGCCCGGGAGCGCGATGACGTCGAGCACATGAACGAGATTTTGAGCGAGCACAGCCCGTTCCGTCGCGGCGAGCGGCTACAGGAGGATTGACGCCCTCACCTCAGCCGCGCTACGCGAACACGACACCATCAGGAGAGATAAGATGACGAGCGCGGCTTACGACACCAACAACATCTTCGCCAAGATCCTGCGTGGCGAGATCCCCTCGGTCAAGGTCTACGAGGACGAGCACACGCTGGCCTTCATGGATGTGATGCCGCAGGCACCGGGCCATGTGCTCGTCGTGCCGAAGGCGGCCTCGCGCAATCTCCTCGACGCCGATCCGGCCGCACTCGCCAAGACCATCCCCGTCGTCCAGACGATCGCCAACGCGGTGAAGGAAGCCTTCGACGCCGATGGCGTGTTCGTTTGCCAGTTCAACGAACCGGCCGCCGGCCAGACCGTCTTCCACCTGCACTTCCACGTCATCCCCCGACACGAAGGCATCGCGCTGAAGCCGCATTCCGGCCAGATGGAAGATGGCGCCGTGCTGGCGGCGAATGCGGAGAAGATCAAAGCGGAGCTTTGATTGGTGAAGCTGAGCTTTGATAGATAACGCCGAGCTTTGAGCTGAACGTACTGATGGGGGAGAACACCAATGATACGTCATACCGTGGCATTTCGCCTGAAGCACGCGGAAGGATCCGCCGAGGAAAAGGCGTTTCTTGACGCAGCACTAATCCTCACCACGATCCCAAGTGTGAGAAACTTCGAGCAGTTGCGGCAGACCAGCCGCAAGAACAGCTTCGCCTTCGGCTTTTCGATGGAGTTCGAAAATCAGGCTGAATACGACGCTTACAACGAGCATCCCGTACACACGGCCTTTGTCCGCGACCATTGGGTGCCTGAGGTCGAAGAGTTTCTCGAGATCGACTACACACCGCTCTGACCAGCGTTCGCGTGTCGGAGGCACAGGCTCCGAAACATGAAAAAGGCGGCCCGGGAGCCGCCTTTTCTATTTGCTTTACTTCTTCGGCACCCTCGGCACTGCGCCCTTCTTCGGCGCGCTCTTTACCTCGGGCTCGGCAACCGCTGCTGCCTTCGACTTCTTGACCGTGGCCTTCTTGGCCTTGGCCTTCGTCTTCAGCTCGCCGTCATCCTCGTCGTCCACCTCGGGGTGCACGACTTCGGCTTCCGGCTTCGGCTTGATCGGCGCGGTGTCCGATACGGCTTCCAGGATGATGCCCGGCTTGCCGTCTTCCTTCGGTCCGACGGTGACGTTGACGACGCCGCCCTTCTTCAGCTTGCCGAAGAGGATCTCGTTGGCCAGCGGCTTCTTGATGACGTCCTGGATGACGCGCGCCAGCGGACGGGCGCCCATCTTTTCGTCGTAGCCCTTCTCGGCCAGCCACGAAATCGCATCCTCGTGCAGGTCGAAGGTGACATTCCGTTCGGAAAGCTGGGCTTCGAGCTGCATGATGAACTTCTGCACGACCTTGTGGATGACCACGGTCGGCAGCGGCGCGAACGGAATGACCGCGTCCAGACGGTTGCGGAACTCCGGCGTGAAGATGCGGTTCAGCGCTTCCTCGTCCTCGCCCGTCCGCTTGGACGAACCGAAGCCGAAGGCGGCCTTTGCCATTTCCGACGCGCCCGCATTGGTCGTCATGATCAGGATGACGTTGCGGAAGTCGATCTTCTTGCCGTTGTGGTCGGTCAGCGTGCCGTGGTCCATCACCTGCAACAGGATGTTGTAGATGTCGGGGTGGGCCTTTTCGATTTCGTCGAGCAGAACCACGCAATGCGGATGCTGGTCGACGCCATCGGTCAAGAGACCGCCCTGGTCGAAGCCGACATAGCCGGGAGGTGCACCGAGCAGACGCGAAACCGTGTGCCGCTCCATGTACTCCGACATGTCGAAGCGAAGAAGCTCGACGCCGAGCGACGAGGCCAGCTGCTTTGCCACTTCCGTCTTGCCGACGCCTGTCGGGCCGGAGAAGACGTAGGAGCCGATCGGCTTGTTCGGTTCACGCAGGCCGGCGCGTGCCAGCTTGATCGAGGTCGAGAGCGCTTCGATCGCGAGATCCTGGCCGTAGACGACCGAGCGCAGTTCCTGCTCAAGATTGGCGAGAACGGCTTCGTCGTCCTTCGACACGCTCTTCGGCGGGATGCGGGCCATCGTGGCGATCGTCGCCTCGATTTCCTTCTCGGTGATCAGCTTGCGGCGCTTGGATGGCGGCAGCAGCATCTGGGCCGCGCCGGTTTCGTCGATCACGTCGATCGCCTTGTCCGGCAGCTTGCGGTCGGAGATGTAGCGGGCCGACAGCTCGACCGCCGTCTTGATGGCGTCGTTCGAGTAGCGCAGGTGGTGATACTCTTCGAAGTAAGGCTTCAGCCCCTTCATGATCGCGATGGCGTCGTCGATGGACGGCTCAGCCACGTCGATCTTCTGGAAGCGACGCACCAGAGCGCGGTCCTTCTCGAAGAACTGACGATATTCCTTGTAGGTGGTCGAACCGATGCAGCGGATCGCGCCCGAAGACAGAGCCGGCTTCAAGAGGTTCGATGCATCCATCGCGCCGCCAGAGGTGGCGCCGGCGCCGATCACCGTGTGGATTTCGTCGATGAACAGAACGGCGCCCGGATACTCCTCGAGTTCCTTGACGACCTGCTTCAGGCGTTCTTCGAAATCACCGCGATAGCGGGTGCCGGCGAGCAGCGTGCCCATGTCGAGCGAGAAGATCGTCGCATCGGCCAGCGCTTCCGGAACCTTGCCTTCCATGATCCGCTTGGCCAGACCTTCGGCAATCGCCGTCTTGCCGACGCCGGGATCGCCGACGTAGAGCGGATTGTTCTTCGAACGGCGGCACAGGATCTGGATGGTGCGGTTGACCTCGGCGTGGCGGCCGATCAGCGGATCGATCTTGCCGGTCTTGGCCTTCTCGTTGAGGTTGACGCAATAAGCCTTCAGGGCGTCCTGCTGCTTCTTGGCGCCGCCTTCTTCCTCGGTGCCGCGCGCAGCATTGGGCTTGCTCTCGGCTTCGCCTTCCTCGGCGCCACGCGGCGTGCGGTTCTCCGAAGAGCCAGCGCGCTTGCCGATGCCGTGCGAGATGTAGTTGACCGCGTCGTAGCGGGTCATTTCCTGTTCCTGCAGGAAGTATGCAGCATGGCTTTCGCGCTCGGCGAAGATGGCSACSAGCACGTTGGCGCCGGTCACTTCCTCGCGGCCGGACGACTGCACATGGATCACGGCACGCTGAATGACACGCTGGAAGCCGGAGGTCGGCTTCGAGTCTTCATCGTATCCGGTGATCAGGTTGGAGAGTTCATTGTCGACGTATTCGACGAGCGTCTTCTTCAGCGCGACGAGGTCGACGTTGCAGGCACCCATGACGGCTGCCGCATCGGCGTCGTCGATCAGGGCGAGCAGCAGATGCTCGAGCGTCGCATATTCGTGATGCCGCTCGTTGGCAAAGGTCAGTGCCTGATGGAGCGCCTTCTCAAGACTAGGCGAAAATGTTGGCACGTTCAGATCCTCACTTCTTTTCCATGACGCATTGCAGCGGATGCTGGTGCTGTCGGGCGAAGTCCATCACCTGGCTCACCTTGGTTTCCGCCACCTCGTATGTAAATGTTCCGCATTCGCCAACGCCGTGGTTGTGGACATGCAGCATGATGCGGGTGGCACTTTCACGGTCCTTCTGAAAAAACCGCTCCAGGATGTGGATGACGAATTCCATGGGCGTGTAGTCGTCGTTTAGAATAAGCACGCGGTACAGGTTAGGCTTCTTGGTCTTCGGTTTGGTGCGCGTTATGACCGAGGTGCCGCGATTTCCGTTGTCCCCGTTCCTTTCGCTATCATCCTGCATCCGGACGGGCGTTGCGATCATTTTCATTCGTTCCTCGATCAACCCGGCGGAGCATGGGAGATGTGCTTTACCCGCCGAATGTCTGACTACTAACTTAGTTCATAATAGAGCGATTTTAAGCCCCTTGCTTCACACTGCAATCACAATTCGCCCGCGTCAGGCGCAAAGACACAAAAATAGCGCGCAGATTTGAGACTGCCTGACGGCAAAACAAAAAGACCGGCTGCAGATGCGTAGCCGGTCTTTGTATTTCAAGAGGTAAGAGACGTGTGCGCTAAGCTTAGGCCGCCGTCTGCGTCGCCACCGGCGCCGGCTTCATTGCCTTCGCGGCGGCCGCGACCGGCGCCTCGTAGGGCTTGTAGGCGCTCTTGGCGATGTCGGAGTACATTTCCGTCAGCTTCGTCGCTTCGGCGACAAAGTTTTCGTAGGCGGACTTCACATAGCTGGTCTGCAACTCGAAGACGGCTTCGAAGCTGCGGGCGCCCGAGAGCGTCTCGAAATGCGTGACAGCGTCCTGGAAAGACTTCTTGGAATATTCGGTGGTTTCCGTCGCGATCGCTTGCATACCCTTGGCGGTTTCCGAGTAGCTTTTCAGCACCGCGTCCATGGCTTCCTTGCTCTTGCGATTCGTGTCGTCAAAATTCAGCATGACTATCCTCCTTGTCTTGCGTACTTGCCGTGCGTGGGCCTCCTTGCCCTGCCTCGACATCGAAGGTTAGCTGCACCGCACACGAAGTCAAGCGACTTTGTGCAACGCAAAACAATCATTGGTTGCGACGACAATTGTAATCCTGGTCCGATTTTCGAGCGACGTACGTCTTTAATTGATTTCGCTAAAATATATCAGGCGGCCGCAACCGTAAGCTTTGAACAAAAACTCGCTTGCGCGCCGCGAATACTTTCTCGACGACTATCAGTCGAGCAGATCGGCCGGAACCTTGCCGCCATTCTCCGACAGCTTCTTCAGAAGTGCCTTGTGCAGGAACATGTTCATCGTCGCCGAGTCGTTCTTGTCGCCGGTATAGCCGAGCTCGGTCGCCAGCTCCTTGCGCTCTGTGAGGCTCGCATCCATGCCAAGAGCCTTCATGAGATCGACGATCGAGCGACGCCAATCGAGCTTCTGGCCGTTCTTCTTGACGGCGGCGTCGAGCACCAAGGCGATATCGACCGAGGTTGACGGAGCGGAGGTGGCTGGCGATGTGGGTGCAGGGGTCGGAGACGGGCTCGGGGCGGCTGAAGGCGATATCGGTGCCTGCGCGGGCTCAATCTTCGGCGCAGCGGCCGGCGTTGCCTCGGCGGCGTGTGCCTCACCCCAGATTGCGTGTTTGATCTTGTCGAAAATACCCATGTCCGGTTTCCCCTTGATGGCGCTCGAGCACATGCTCAAGCCCAAGATGGGGCGCAAGACCGGGTGGTCCAGAGCCGGACCAGCAATTTCGGCCAGGCCGCGACGCCGCGGCCCAGGCACAATCGGTGCGAGAAGGACCTCGCGACCGGATCAGAGATCGACGTCGAGGATCGCCATCGAGAAGTTGTACGAGCGGTCGCCGTCCTCGTCATCGATGTAGACGACGCCCAGAAATTCCTCGCCCATGTAGACTTCAGCGGAGTCGTTCTTGCGCGGACGTGCCTTGACGATCATTTCCGGGTTGAACGTGCGTTTGAAATAGGCGTCGAGTTTCTTGATTTCTTCGGGCTTCACACTGCATCTCCTGAGCGGTCTCAATGGCCGCTTTTTGCATGGGAAAGTTGGGCCTGTAAAGGCGCGGAGCCGGTTGTGACACCGCTTTCCCGCCGTTCTCCAGGCCATGTTGTCGCGATCAGCGACGCGAAAGCGCCTAAATGTCGGCGCCCATCACCTGGTCCACGATCACTTGGTCGATGATCACCTGATCCATGAGCCGGGATGGTTCCGAACAGCCGGCCGTGCCGACCACCTTGGCGGGTACGCCCGCGACCGTCGTCTTCGGCGGCACCGCCTTCAGCACGACGGAGCCGGCCGCGATGCGCGAGCAATGACCGATCTCGATATTGCCGAGGATCTTGGCGCCGGCACCGATCAAGACGCCGCTGGCGATCTTCGGATGACGATCGGCCCCCTCCTTGCCGGTGCCGCCGAGCGTGACGCCGTGCAGGATCGAGACGTTGTCGCCGATGACGGCGGTTTCGCCGACGACGAGGCCGGTGGCGTGATCGAGGAAGATGCCGCGGCCGATACGAGCGGCCGGGTTGATATCGGTCTGGAAGACGCTCGACGAGCGGCTCTGCAGGTAGAGCGCCAGATCACGACGGCCGCGATTGAGTAGCCAGTGCGCGAGACGATGGGTCTGCAGCGCGTGGAAACCCTTGAAATAGAGCAGCGCTTCCATGAAGCGCAGGCATGCCGGATCGCGGTCGTAAACGGCCTGGATGTCGACGCGCAGGATGGCGCCCCATTCCGGCCAGTCGGCCAGCATCTGGTCGAAGGTCTGGCGCAGCAGGATTGCCTGCATGTCAGGATGATCGAGGCGCTCGCAGATGCGGTAGATCACGCATTCCTCGAGCGAGCGATGGTTGAGCACGGTCGAATACAGAAATGCCGCCAGCACCGGATCGGCTTCGGCGGCAAGACGCGCTTCCTCGCGCAGGCTATCCCAGATCGGGTCCATCGCCTTGAGCGAACCTTGGGGCTCAAGAGGACGAATGTCTGACTTCGCGACCATCGAGGTCTCCTTGTCTTCCGAATGGCACTCCATCCGGGCATTGTATTCAGACCGAGTATTCCGGCTGGATCCGTCGATCGGCGCCGGGCATTTGCGCCTGAGTGTCACCCTATATAGGGCAAAATCCGGCTGATATAAATGGGGCGGCGGAAACAGCTTTTCGCTATTTCCGCATTTTGGTGAACGATCGCCCTTGCGCGCCCGCCCCTGATGTCACCGGGCGGAGAGCTCCGCGTAAAAGTCAAGAACGGCCGCCTTGAACACCTTGTCGCCGACTGCAAGCATGTGGTCGCGGCCGGGGATATCGAGCGCGCGGGCGTCGGGCATCAGCGCCGCCAGCTCCTGCGGAGAACCGGCGATGTCGTCCTTGGTTCCGACGGCGACCAGCGTCGGCGCCTCGATCTTTGCCATGTCGCTTCGTTCGACCAGATCGCGCGAGCCCCTGATGCAGGCGGCGAGCGCCTGGCGGTCGCTCTTCGTCTGCTCGGCGAAGGCGCGGAACATGCGGCCGCGGGCATGGGTGACGCCATCAATCGACGGCGCGAGAAGCGCATCGGCGATCGGGTCCCAATCGCCGACACCATCGGTCATGCCGATTCCGAGGCCGCCGAGCACCAGCGAACGGACGCGATCGGGCCTGCTGAGCGCCGCGAAGACCGAGATGCGCGCGCCCATCGAATAGCCGATGAGGTTGGCTTCCTGAATGCCGAGATGATCGAGCAGCGCGATGGAATCAGCTGCCATGATCCAGGGGCGATAGGCTTCGGAATCATGCGGCTTGTCGCTTGCGCCGTGGCCCCTGTTGTCCATGGCGATCACCCGGTATCCGGCCTCGCCCAGCGTTTTCAGCCAGCCCGGGTAGACCCAGTTGACGCTGGCGGTCGAGGCGAAGCCGTGGATGAGCAGCACCGGCGGTCCCTCGGGATTTCCCTCGTCGAAATAGGAAAGGTTGAGGCCGTCGTGCACGAAGGACGAAAAGGCAGGCGTATTCAAGTTCATCGGGGCAGTCCTGTTTTGCCGGGACCATATTTTATCGGGCCGCGGACGGGAACCCCTGCCCCAATCAAAAAGCACGGCCGAAAAGCGCCTCCAAAAACTATCGGGCGCCCCTCTCCTTTGGCTCGACACATTTCCGGTGACGCACTATAAGGTGCGCACGTTTTCAAAGGCATTCGGAGATCCCTCATGGCCGGTCACAATATCCCTCACTTCCAGAACGACGGCGGACATCGTGTCATCGAAGTCGGCGTGAAGGAATTCATGTGCACCGGCGCCTCCGTTCCCTACGACCACCCGCATATCTTCATCGACATGGGCGACGAGAACGAGAAGGTCTGTTCCTACTGCTCGACCCTCTACCGCTTCAACGGCGCGCTGAAGGCCACCCAGACGAACCCGGCCGGTTGCGTCTTCCATTTCCAGGTCGCCTAACTCACACGTCGCTTAATTCACCGAAACACAGATTGGATCGACCATGTCGGTCGAACATGCCGCTATTATCGGAGCGGGCGTCGCTGGTCTGACGGCGGCGCTGGCGCTTGCCAGGCATGGCATTCGCTCGGAGATCTTCGAGCAGGCGCCTGAACTGACCGAGGTGGGCGCCGGGCTGCAGATGTCGCCCAACGCGTCGCGCATCCTCGACAAGCTCGGCGTTCTCGACCTGTTGACGCCGATCTGGCTCGAACCGGGCAGCATTCGCCTGATCTCCGGCACGTCTTTGCATGAACTGGCCGCCGTGCCATCGGGTCCCGCCGCCCGCGCGCGCTGGGAGGCGCCCTACGGGGTGCTGCATCGCACCAGCCTGCAAGCCGCGCTCCTTGCCGCAGTCAAAGACAATCCGCTCTGCACGCTTCATCTCGGCTCGCGCATCGAAAGCGGCGATATCGCCGCGATCGCCCGCGCGGGCGGTGTAATCATCGGCGCCGATGGCGTCTGGTCGAAGACGCGCGATCTTGTCGCCGACAGCCCCTCCTCGCGCTTTTCCGGCAACATCGCCTATCGCTTCACCGTCTCGGCGGCTGATGCGCGGGGTATCCTCAACCGCGAGAGTGTTTCGGCCTTTCTCGGGCCATCGGCGCATCTGGTCGCCTATCCGCTGCGAGAAACCGACAGCTTCAACATGGTGGCGATCACGACTGGCCATGCCGCTACGCGCGAATGGCTGGCGCAGCCGACGCAGGCGCAGCGCCAACAGTTGCTCGCCCGCTTCTCGCGGTGGAACCCGGCGCTTCTGTCGCTGTTCGAAAAATCCGGCGAGATGACCTTCTGGCCGCTTTACGAGGCCACGCGCGGCAAGTGGCAGAACGGCCGCGATACGGTGCTGATCGGTGATGCGGCGCATGCGATGATGCCGTTTGCCGCACAGGGTGCCGCGATGGCGATCGAAGACGCCTATGAACTGGCTTCGTTCCTGGCCAAGCGCCCTGCCGCCGAGGCGCTGCCGCTGTTCGAGGCGCATCGCGTGCCGCGCGTGAACCGGCTGCGCCAACGCGGCGCTTTCAACCAGTTCGTCTATCACGCCCGCGGTCCGTTCCGGATCGGGCGTGATATCGTTCTCTCTCTGAAGCCGCCGCAAAGTCTCGCGGCGGATCTTGACTGGATCTACGCTTATCGCGCCATGGACTGACAGCGCCGCTGATCAGACCGCCTTGGCGGCCGCGAAGCCGCGCTCGATATCGAGCTTGATATCGGCGACGTCCTCCAGACCGATCTGAAGGCGGATCACCGGACCCTCGGTCGGCGCCTTGGTGACGCGGCGGTCGTTCAGGTTGACGTGGACCGCCAGGCTTTCGAAGCCACCCCAGGACCAGCCGAGACCGAAGATCCTCAGCGCATCGAGGAAGGCATGCGCCTTCGGCTTGAAGGCGGCCGGGCCATCGGCCTTCAGCACGAAGGAGAAGATGCCGCTGGCACCCTTGAAGTCGCGCTTCCAGAGCTCGTGGCCCGGGAAGCTCGGCAGCGCCGGATGCAGCACGGCCGCCACGTCTTCGTGGCCTTCCAGCCATTTGGCGATGGTGAGCGCGCTTTCGTAGTGGCGCTCGAGGCGGACGCCCATGGTGCGCAGGCCGCGCAGGATCTGGTAGGCATCGTCAGGCGCGCCGCAGATGCCGAGCGTGATGTTGGCCTCGTGCAGCTGCTCCCAATGCTTGGCATTGGCCGAAACCGTGCCCATCAGGATATCGGAGTGACCGGACGGATATTTCGTCGCCGCGTGGATCGAGATATCGACGCCGTAGTCGAGCGGTCGGAAATAGACGGGTGTCGCCCAGGTATTGTCCATCGTCACCACCGCGCCATGCTTGTGGGCGATCGCGGCAATGGCCGGGATATCCTGCATCTCGAAGGTGTTGGAGCCCGGCGCCTCGGTGTGCACCAGCTTGGTGTTGGGCTTGATCAGCGTTTCGATGCCGACGCCGATCGCCGGATCGTAATATTCGACGGAAACGCCGAGGCGCTTCAGCATCGTGTCGCAGAAATGGCGCGTCGGGCCATAGACCGAATCGACGACCAGCGCATGATCGCCCGACGACAGGAAAGCCAGGAACGGCACGGTGACGGCGGCAAGACCAGATGGAACGAGGATCGTCCCGGCCGATCCCTCAAGCGCGTCGATCGCTTCGCAAAGAGCGTCGGTGGTCGGCGTTCCGCGCGTTCCATAGGTGTATTTCTGCGCCCGCTGGTCCATCGCCTTGGCATTGGGAAACAGCACCGTGGACGCATGCACGACGGGCGGATTGACGAAGCCATGATAGTCGGAAGGGTCATTGCCGATATGCGAAAGGCGGGTATTGATGCCGGCGTTTTGAAGCAGGCCGTCTCTATCTGTCATGCTAATTAAGCCTTTGGAATGAACGCTCTTTGCGGAACTCTTGGACCTGTCCCGAGGCGGGGTCAACCCCGCTCACGTAACGTAAAGTCGACGAACAGAACCGGTCGGTACGGCAATTATCCAGATATATCAGTGAGTTTACGCGATTTTTTTCGCCAAACACTGCCTTTTGGGTAATCAATTGCTCATTTTGTGAGCCCCGCTCAGCAAATTGCCGAAATATCACGCAATCTTGTGGCGCGAGACTTGACCGTAGTGACATTTCCGACTGTGATAGACCAACTCGCGCCGGGAGGGTGTCGGGTCGCTTGGGGGGTCTGCATGCTTCTGCGGATGCTCCCACAATAAACAAAAGATAACGGAAAAAAGGTTGGGAAAAATGAAGATTAAGCTTCTGTCGGTCGCCATTGGCGCAGCAGTCTTCGCACTTGGCGCTTCGGCAGCTTCGGCGACAACGCTTGGGGACGTAAAGGCAAAAGGGTTCGTTCAGTGCGGCGTCAACACCGGCCTGACCGGTTTCGCGGCACCTGACGCTTCCGGCAACTGGGCCGGTTTCGACGTCGATTTCTGCAAGGCCGTTGCATCCGCCGTCTTCGGCGATCCGACCAAGGTGAAGTACACGCCGACCAACGCCAAGGAGCGCTTCACGGCGCTGCAGTCCGGCGAAATCGACGTTCTGTCGCGTAACACGACGTGGACGATCAACCGCGACACCGCTCTCGGCTTCAACTTCCGCCCGATCACCTATTACGACGGTCAGGGCTTCATGGTTCGCAAGAGCCTGAACGTGAAGTCGGCTCTCGAACTCTCGGGCGCTGCCATCTGCGTACAGTCCGGCACCACGACCGAGCTCAACCTCGCCGACTACTTCAAGGCTAACAACCTGCAGTACAATCCGGTGGTTTTCGAAAAGCTCGAAGAAGTCAACGCAGCCTATGATTCGGGCCGTTGCGACGTCTACACCACCGACCAGTCCGGCCTCTACTCTCTGCGTCTGACGCTGAAGAACCCCGACGAGCACATGATCCTGCCTGAGATCATCTCCAAGGAGCCGCTTGGCCCGGCCGTTCGCCAGGGCGACGACCAGTGGTTCGACATCGTTTCCTGGACGGCTTACGCGCTGATCAATGCCGAGGAATTCGGCATTACCCAGGCCAACGTCGACGAGATGAAGAACTCGCCGAACCCAGATATCAAGCGCTTCCTCGGCTCCGAGGCTGACACCAAGATCGGCACCGATCTCGGTCTCACCAACGACTGGGCTGCAAACGTCATCAAGGGCGTCGGCAACTACGGCGAAATCTTCGAGCGCAACATCGGCCAGGGTAGCCCGCTGAAGATCGCTCGCGGCCTGAACGCGCTGTGGAACAAGGGCGGCATCCAGTACGCACCTCCGGTCCGCTAATCGGCCCCATATGAAAGCCCGGAAAGGCGACCAAGCCGCCTTTCCGTCTTCCAAAAAAGAAAAGCCCTAAAAGGGGCACACAGGGGAAAGGCTCGGCATGGCGCAGCAAGAGGCGGCTCACACCACACCCATATCCGAAACCGGCTGGAGCTTCCGCTCAGCCATGTACGACCCGAAGTATCGGGGATACTTCTTCCAGGTCCTGACCATCGTGGTCCTCGTTGGCCTCGTCTGGTGGATTGCCCACAACACCGCAGCCAATCTGGCGCGCAGCAACACGGCCTCGGGCTTCGGCTTCCTGCGCGGCCGCGCCGGTTTCGAAGTCGGCCAATCACTCATTCCCTATTCCAGCGATTCGACGTATGGGCGCGCGCTTGTCGTCGGCATTCTGAACACGATGCTGGTGGCCATTGCAGGCATCATCACGGCAACGATCATCGGCTTCATCGTCGGCATCGGGCGCCTGTCGCACAACTGGCTGATCGCCAAGCTTTGCACCGTCTATGTCGAACTGTTCCGCAACATCCCGCCGCTGCTGGTCATCTTCTTCTGGTATTCGGGCGTCCTTGCAGTACTGCCGCAGCCGCGTGAATCGCTGCATCTGCCGTTCAGCATGTTCCTCAACAATCGCGGCCTGGCCTTCCCTCGCCCGATCTTCGAGAACGGCATGCTGGCCGTGCTGGCGGCTTTCGTGATCGCCATCATAGCGGTGGTCTTCATCGCACGCTGGGCGCACAAGCGTCAGGCGGCAACCGGCCAGCCGTTCCACACGATCTGGGTATCGATCGGTCTGATCGTCGGCTTGCCGATCCTTGCATTCCTCGCAACCGGCATGCCGATGTCGTTCGATGTTCCTGTTGCCGGCAAATTCAACCTCACCGGCGGCTCCGTCGTCGGCCCGGAATTCATGTCGCTGTTCCTGGCGCTGTCATTCTATACCGCCTCGTTCATCGCCGAGATCGTGCGCGGCGGCATCCGCGGCGTCGCAAAGGGCCAGTCGGAAGCTGCCGGCGCGCTCGGGCTACATCCGTCCAGCGTCACGCGTCTCGTCGTCGTGCCGCAGGCGATGCGTATCATCATCCCGCCGCTGACCAGCCAGTACCTCAACCTGACGAAGAACTCGTCGCTGGCGATCGCCATCGGTTTTTCCGACCTCGTCGCCGTCGGCGGCACGATCATGAACCAAAGCGGTCAGGCCATCGAGATCGTCTGCATCTGGGGCATCGTCTACCTCGGGCTCAGCATCCTCACCTCCCTGTTCATGAACTGGTTCAACGCCAAGATGGCTCTGGTGGAGAGATAAGATGTCGGTATCCAATCAATCGTTCGTCCGAACCGAAATCCTGGCTCCCGAACCCGCCCCCGCGGGCGAAAAGGGCGCCAACGCCTGGATCCGCAAGAACCTGCTTGCCACACCTAAAGACGTCGTGATGACGATCCTGGCGCTGGCGCTGCTCGCTTGGGCGGTGCCGCACATCGTCAACTGGCTCTTCGTCCAAGCGGTGTGGACGGGTCCGGACCGCACGTTCTGCGCCACTACCGTGCAGGGCGGCGTCCAACCGGATGGCTGGAGCGGTGCCTGCTGGGCTTTTGTACAAGCCAAGTATGACCAGTTCCTGTTTGGGCGCTATCCTCTTAACGATCGCTGGCGCCCGACCATCGTCGGTATTCTGTTCGTGCTGCTGCTCGTGCCGATGCTCATCCCGTCGGTGCCGCGCAAGGGCCTCAACGCCATCCTGCTCTTCATCGTGCTGCCGATCCTTTCGTTCTGGCTGCTCTACGGCGGCTTCGGTCTTGAAGTGGTCGAGACATCGCTCTGGGGCGGCCTGATGGTCACCCTGATCCTGTCCTTCGTGGCGATTGCGGTGTCCTTCCCGTTCGGCATCATGCTGGCGCTTGGGCGGCGCTCCAAGATGCCGGTTATCCGCATGGTCTGCGTGGCGTTCATCGAGATCATCCGCGGCGTGCCGCTGATTACCGTTCTGTTCATGGCAAGCGTCATGCTGCCGCTGTTCCTGCCGACCGGCTGGACCGTGGACAAGCTGCTGCGCGCCCTGATCGGGGTGTCGATCTTCACCTCAGCCTATATGGCCGAAGTCATCCGCGGCGGCCTGCAGGCCATTCCGAAGGGACAGTTCGAGGGGGCGGATTCGCTGGGCCTTGGCTATTGGCAAAAGACCCGGCTCGTGATCATGCCGCAGGCGATCAAGCTGGTTATCCCCAGCATCGTCAACACTTTCATCGGCACCTTCAAGGACACATCACTGGTGTCGATCATCGGAATGTTCGACCTGCTCGGTATCGTGCGCCTGAACTTCTCGGACGCCAACTGGGCAAGTGCCGTGACGCCTTTGACCGGCCTGATCTTCGCGGGCTTCGTTTTCTGGCTTTTCTGCTTCGGCATGTCACGCTATTCAAACTTCATGGAACGCCACCTCGACACTGGCCACAAACGATAAGAGCAAGGGGAAAAATCATGGCTGAAGCCCAACCCAAAAAGATGACCGTGTCGGCAACCGATGTTGCCATCGAGATCATCGGCATGAACAAGTGGTACGGTGACTTCCACGTGCTGCGCGACATCAATCTGAAGGTCATGCGCGGCGAGCGCATCGTCATCGCCGGCCCTTCGGGCTCCGGAAAGTCGACGATGATCCGCTGCATCAACCGTCTGGAAGAACACCAGAAGGGCCAGATCATCGTCGATGGCACGGAACTGACCAACGACCTGAAGAAGATCGACGAAGTGCGCCGCGAAGTCGGCATGGTCTTCCAGCACTTCAACCTCTTCCCGCACCTGACGATCCTGGAGAACTGCACGCTGGCGCCGATCTGGGTGCGCAAGATGCCGAAGAAGCAGGCCGAAGAAATCGCCATGCATTTCCTCAAGCGCGTCAAGATCCCCGAGCAGGCCAACAAGTATCCGGGCCAGCTCTCCGGCGGCCAGCAGCAGCGCGTGGCGATCGCCCGCTCGCTTTGCATGAACCCGAAGATCATGCTGTTCGACGAGCCGACCTCGGCACTCGACCCCGAAATGATCAAGGAAGTGCTCGACACTATGGTCGGTCTTGCCGAGGAAGGCATGACGATGCTGTGCGTGACCCACGAAATGGGCTTCGCTCGCCAGGTCGCCAACCGCGTCATCTTCATGGACCAGGGCCAGATCGTCGAACAGAACTCGCCGGCCGAGTTCTTCGACAATCCGCAGCACGAGCGCACCAAGCTCTTCCTCAGCCAGATCCTGCACTAGGTCTGCGACAGCGACGCTCAATGAAAACCCGCCGGGCGAAGGCCGCGGCGGGTTTTCTGTTTCTAGCGTTTCTGATGGTGCCTTACACCAACATAAAATGCCGAAATCAGCCCTTCAGCTTGGCATTGCAGAGGCTGTAGAAGCCGCCGCCCTTCTGGATCCACTTCAGGCCGTTCAGCGTGTTGGCGTCCTTGTTGGTGTGGTAGGAATCGACGCAGGTGTGCATGCGGCCCTTGCCGGGGGTTTCCTTGGCGTATTTGGGAGCAATCGCCGTCGGGAAGGTCACGCCCTTGGGAGCGTCCATCGTCGGCTTTTCAGGCTCGGCGCCGGTTGCCATCGTAACGTCCGGCTCAGCGGTCGCATCCGGGCCGCACTGCGCCTTGCGGAAGTCGTTCCACTTCATGTCCTTGGCGGAACCATCCGCCTGCGCCGACTTGTACTTGGCGCTGCACTCTTTCATCGAGAGCGCCGAGGACGGTGTGGCGAAGGCGAGCGCGCCGAGCAGGGAAACAGAGGCAAGAATTGTCAGATGCTTGATCATGGTCATTCCTCCAAAGCCTAATATGCAGGCTAAGCCACTCTTATCCCGGCGCATTTTGTTGTCAACGCGGCTTTTTCGATGGTTGCGCGAATATTGCGTGACACCAATCCGCGTAGCTCGCAGCCGCCACGCTTAGGCTCAACACTACCATCGCCCCCTACTCCGCCGTCCTTTCACGCGACCGTGAGCGGGTGTATAGTCGCGCCGCTGGTTCTTCCCTGCATTTTTATGGAGGATGACATGCGCCAACCCGACATGCAAAAAGTGGATGCCCTCGTCGGCCGGCTGGTCGGCGATATCGGCGCCGCCGTATCCGGCTCCCTGGTGGTGCTCGGCGACGACGTCGGACTGTTCAAGGCGATGAGCGACGGCGAGCCTGTGACCGCGTCAGAGCTGTCAGAGAAGACGGCGGTCAAGGAGCGCTATCTGCGCGAATGGCTGTCGGCGCTCGCCGCCGCCGACTATCTGACCTATGACGAGAAGACCGACCGCTTCCGGCTGACACCGGAGCAAGCACTCGTCTTCGCCGACGAGGACAGCCCTGCCTTCTTCACCGGCGCGTTCCAGCTGGTGCAGGCGATGTGGACGGATGAGCCGAAGGTGGCCGATGCCTTCCGCACCGGCAAGGGGCTCGGCTGGCACGAGCATAGCAACTGCCTGTTTCGTGGCACCGAACGCTTCTTCCGCACCGGCTATAACAACAGCCTTGTCACCGAGTGGATACCGGCGCTCGATGGCGTCGAGAACAAGCTGAAGGCCGGCGCCAAGGTGGCCGATGTCGGCTGCGGCCATGGCAGTTCGACCATCCTGATGGCGCAGGCCTATCCCGCCTCGCGCTTCGTCGGCTACGACTATCACATGCCGTCGATCGAACGCGCCCGGATCGCGGCCAAGGAGGCCGGCGTTGCCGATCGGGTTAGCTTCGAGCAGGCCTCGGCCGCGAGCTTCCCGGCCGGGCGCTACGATCTCGTCGCCATGTTCGATTGCCTGCACGACATGGGCGATCCCGTTGGCGCCGGAAAGCATGTGAAGGAAACGCTTGCGCCGGGCGGCACCTGGATGATCGTCGAGCCCTTCGCGCATGATCACCTCAAGGACAATCTCAACCCTGTCGGCCGTGTCTATTACGGCGCCTCGACGATGATCTGCACGCCCGCCTCGATGTCGCAGGAGGTCGGACTGGCGCTCGGGGCGCAGGCCGGCGAAACGCGATTGCGCAAGGTGGCGCTCGACGCCGGCTTCAAGCATTTCCACCGCGCCACCGAAACGCCGTTCAACATGGTGTTCGAGGTTCGCGCTTGAGAAGAGGCCGACATCCACGGCCCGGACAGGATCGACGCATCGCCAAACGCTGAAAATAGTCATTAACTATCAAACGGATAGGGAAAAGATCAGCACATCGCCATTTTTATGCGTTTTGCCGCTTGCGGGAATCCAAGTGCCTGATTATAAGGGCGCCACCACGAAGGAAGCGCCCTTCGTCTATCGGTTAGGACACCAGATTTTCATTCTGGGAAGAGGGGTTCGACTCCCCTAGGGCGTGCCACTTCTCTCTTCGTTGTCAGTTATATGATGCTGATTTTTCGGTGAATTTCCCCATTGCATAACGTTACGTCAGCTGCCATCCGGCTGCTCCTCACGCGCGTCCCTGCGACTGGCGAACCTCTCGCAATGCGGTTTCATCCGTGGCCTGATCGATCATTGAGACGGCGACATCGAGATTGTAGGGTTTAGGCAGGAAATGTGCCCTGCCCGGCAGCGATTGTGTCGGCACATTACGCCCCGAAGTGACGACGATGCCGATCGCGCGCGAGCAGCCGTCGACAAGCCGCGCCAGATCAAGCCCGTTCAGCCCGCCCGGCATGTCCACATCGGTGAAAACGGCAGCCACGTCATCGTACCGACCGAGAAGGCCTACCGCTTCCAGGACGCTTGCCGCCTCCAGGACGATAAAGCCGGCATCCTCGAGTGCATCCGCGATGTTGAGCCGAACAAGCGGTTCGTCCTCGACCACCAGAACAATGCGCGTTGATTTCTCCATGCCCGTTTTTCCTTCCGCTTCGATCGGTAAACGTCTCGAAGCGGAAAAGGACGCGCCATCCCCAGGAGAGATTGATTACATGTTTAATAAAATGCCAACAATCCTCAATTGCGGTACTCTGGCTCCTCGGCGTCCAGCATGCGCTTGATCGCCTCCAGATGCAGCCGCGCCGATTCCGGGTCGCCCTCGCGCATCTGGCGGTAGGCGGCCTCGGCGATATCGGGGGCGACCGGCAGGACCTCGCGGCCGGTGGAGAGCGCCAGCGTCTGCACCTGGCAGGCGCGCTCGAGATAGTAGAGATCGTCCCAGGCTTCGGCGATATTGGGTGCCAGCACCATGACGCCGTGATGCTTCATGAAGACGATGTCGGCGTCGCCGATCGCATTGGCGATGCGGTCGCCCTCGCGCTCGTCCAGCGCCAGGCCGTTGTAATCGCGGTCATAAGCGGTGCGGCCGTAGAATTTCAGCGCCGTCTGGCCGGCGAAGATCAGCGGCTCGCCCTCGGTCATCGACAGCGCCGTCGCATAGGGCATGTGGGTGTGGAAGGCAACGCGGGCGCGCGGAACGCGGGCGTGGATGCGGGCATGAATATAGAAGGCGGTCGCCTCCGGCTCGCCCTCGCCCGAGACGACGTTGCCGTGAAAATCGCAGATCAGCAGCTTCGAGGCCGTCAGTTCGCGGAAGGCATAGCCATAGGGATTGACGATGAAGAGGTCGTCATAGCCGGGCACCAGCGCCGAGAAATGGTTGCAGATCCCCTCTTCGAGCCCATGCCGCGCCGCCATGCGAAAGCAGGCCGCCAGATCGGCGCGGGCCTGCCAGACCTCCTCGGTATCGAGCTCCGGCTGGTTAGCGCCGGAAACGCCGGTTGCCGCGGAGGGCTTGTTCAGGGAATGCGCCATGTCGATGCTCCATTGCGATTGAATGTCAGGCAGTAGAAATATGCGGACGGAAACTCAGCCGATCGGCAGGCGTCGCCTGATGATCGCGGCATGGTAGCGTGCTCCCGGCAGAAGGCCAGCGTCGTTGAAATCGAAATCGGGATTATGCAGCGGCGCGGAGTTTTCGCCATTGCCCATGAAGACGAAGCAGCCGGGCACGTGTTCCAGGAAGCGCGCGAAATCCTCCGATGCCGTCATCGGTTCGGCGGCGACCTTGACGTGGTCAGCCTGCAGGACAGTACGCGCGGCGGCCATCGCCTCCTTCACCAAGGTGGCGTCGTTGATGAGCGGCACGAATTCGCGGGTGTAGCGCGTCTCGGCCGTCACGTTGTGGGCCATCGCCGTGCCCTCGGCGATCACGCGCATCTGCCGCTCGATCTCGGCGCTCACCTCCGGGCGGAAGCTGCGGGCATCGCCGAGAATGCGGGCGAGCCCCGGCAGGGCGTTGCGGGTGCCGTCGGTGATGAGTTCGGTGACGGAGACCACGGCGATATCAGCGGGGCTCAGTCGGCGCGAGACGATCGTCTGCAGGTTGGTCACCAGCGCGCAGGCGGCGACCAGCACCTCGTTGCCCGATTGCGGCCGAGCGGCGTGGCCGCCGAGCCCCGTGAGGACGATCTCGAAATTATCCTCCGCCGACATGACCGGCCCTGCCCTGGTCTCAAAATGCCCGACCGGCAGGCCCGGCATGTTGTGCAGGCCGTAGATCTCGTCGAAGGGGAAGCGCTGCATCAGCCCGTCGTCGAGCATGGCGAGCGCGCCCTTGCCCCACTCCTCCGCCGGCTGGAACAGGAAGCGCACGGTGCCGTCAAAACCACCCTCCTCGGCCAACAGCTGGGCGGCGCCGAGCAGCATGGCGGTGTGCCCGTCATGACCGCAGGCGTGCATCGTGCCCGGCACCTGAGAGCGGTAGTCCGCCTGTCCCCGCTCGGTGATACGCAGTGCGTCCATATCGGCGCGGAGCGCGATCGCGCGATTTCCGGTGCCGCGTTTGAGCGTGCCAACAACGCCGGTCCCGCCGATCCCTTCCGCGACCTTGAGGCCGAACGAACGCAGCTTATCCGCCACGAAGGCCGCGGTCCTGGTCTCCTCAAAGCCGAATTCCGGATGCGCGTGCAGATCGCGCCGCCATACGGTCATCTCGTCGTTCAGGGCTTTCAGGTCAGTCATGTTTTCGTCTCCCGATCATGCAGAGAGGTCGCGGACGACATCAAGCAGGATGTCGGCGCCGGCGACAAGGTCATCTGCATCGGTATGTTCTCTCGGATTGTGGCTGATGCCGTCGCGGCTCGGAACGAAGATCATCGCCGAGGGTGCGATGCGGGCAATCATCTGCGCGTCATGGCCGGCACCCGAGGTCATCCGGCGCGACGACAGGCCACGTAGGCCGGCTGCCTGTTCTATCAGCGCCACGATAGCTGGGTCGAAGGTTACCGGCTGGAAACGCGCCAGCCGCTCGACTGAAACGCCGAAACCATCGCGCAATGCCAGCGCATCGAGAAAAGCGTCCAGTGCGGCCTCCTCCTCGCGCAGACGCTGCTCGTCGGGACTGCGGAGATCGACGGTGAAGCTTGCCAGCGACGGGATGACGTTGATGGCGTTCGGCTCGAAGGCGATGCAGCCGATGGTGGCGACGACGGGAATGTTCGACGCCATCGCGCGCTGCCGCAGGAAAACCATCACCTCGGCGGCGGCCTGGCCGGCATCCGAGCGCATCGACATCGGCGTCGTGCCGGCATGGTTGGCGACACCTGATATCGTCACACGCTGCCAGGAGATGCCCTGCAGGGTCTCGACCGCGCCGATCCGCAGCCCCTCGCGCTCCAGCACCGGTCCCTGCTCGATATGCAGCTCAACATAGGCTCGCGGCCTTAGAAAGCCGGGCTCGAGATCGCCGGCATAGCCGATGCGCGAAAGCTCCTCGCCCAACACCGATCCGTCCGTTCCGACGCTTGCAAGCGCCGCCTCGACCGAGAGCCCGCCGGCATGGACCAGCGAGCCCATCATATCGGGCGCGTAGCGCACGCCTTCCTCGTTGGTGAAGGCCGCCACCGCGATCGGCCGCGATGGCGCAAAGCCGTTTCGTTTTAGCGTTTCGATGACCTCCAACCCGGCGATCACGCCGTAGCAGCCGTCATAGATGCCGGCGTTGATCACGGTGTCGATATGCGAGCCAAGCAGCACCGGCGCTTCGTCGGCGGTAGGCTCTTCCGTCCAGATCCCGAAGATGTTGCCGATGCGGTCTATTTTGACCTCAAGCCCGGCGCCGTCCAGCCAGGAGACCAGCAGATCGCGGCCGGCGCGGTCCGCATCCGATGCGGCGAGCCGCGTCAGCCGGCCGTCCTCGCGCCCGACCTCACCCAGTTCACGAATGCGGCCGAGCATCCGCTCGCGATCAATGGAAGCAAGGCTCATGCGGATATCTCCACACGGTGACCGACCTTATCCGGTGCTATCCCGACCAGCTCCTCGTAGCGTTGCGGATCGGTGGCGCCCTCGGTGTTGATGACGAAGACGCGCGCCGTCTCATCGAGCCCGAGCGCCACCTTGGCCCCGGGATCAGACAGCGCGGCAATCAGTCCGGCCAGGCCAGCGCCGCCGCTTTCGCCCGAAACGATGGCCGGATCGCCGACAGCGGGCCGTGCCAGCCGGTTCATCACCGCGATCGCGTCCGCATCCTCCACGGTCATGAAACCATCGGCAAGCCGGCTAAGGATACGCCAGGCGATCGGCGACGGCTCGTAGCATTCGAGCATCGCCATGACCGTCGGCTCCGAATGGGCGACGGCGACAGGCCGTCCCGCCTTGGCCGCCTCGAACATGCAGGCGGCGCGGGCCGGATCAACGACGGTGAAGACAGGCCTGCTCTCACCGAGCTCGAGCGCCAGATGTGCGGCGACCGCCGCCGCGATGCCGCCGACGCCGCACTGAACGAAGACATGGGTCGGCACTTCTGGAAGCTGCTGCAGCGCCTCGCGCACCAGCGCCGTGTAGCCCTGCATCACAAGGCCAGGGATACGCTCGTAGCCCGGCCACGCGGTATCGGAAACGATCGTCCAGCCGTTTTCGGTGGCGACGCGGGCGGCTTCCGCCACGGAGTCATCATAGGTGCCTTCGACGCGGACCATCTCTGCGCCATAGCGGGCGATGGCGGCGACGCGCTCGGCGCTGACGCCTGAATGAACCGAGATGACCGAGCGGGCGCCGACCAGCTGCGCACCCTGCGCCACCGAGCGGCCGTGATTTCCGTCCGTGGCGCAGGCAAAGGTCATGGTGGCGGCCACGGCTCTCACCTCGGGCGTCTGCAATTCGGCCATATCGACCGAGCGGCCCAATCGCTTCGATGCCTCGTCAAGCACGAGGCGGGCGACGGCATAGGCGCCGCCAAGCGCCTTGAAGCTCCCAAGTCCAAGCCTGTGGCCCTCATCCTTGACGTGGATGGAGGCAACGCCGAGCGCCTGCGACAAGCCCGGCAGGGCATGCAATGGCGTCGGCTTATGGCCCTCGCGATGGCTGAGATAGTTTTGCGTCTGGTCGGCGCCCTCGGGGCCGAGCATGTCGGCATCGGTTGCGGATAGCGGCTTACCGAAATCGATGTGCGTGGTCTTCAAAAACATGTCGATCCCTCCTGTCCACAAAGATATATTGCAGCAGGCGCGAAAAAGGCGCTGTAAAACGGCCTCTGTTTTGCAAGTTTGTTTCGTGGAGCCGCCATGTCCGCCGATGGTCTCGACCAATTCGACATCGCCATTCTGAAGATCCTGCAGGAGGACAACACGACGCCGCAGCGGGTGATCGGCGAGGCGATCAACCTGTCAGCGCCGGCCGTGCAGCGGCGCATCAAGCGGATGGAGCAGAGTGGCGTCATACGGCAGAATTCGGCCCTGCTCGATCCCGCCAAGGTCGGCCAGCCGATCACCATCTTCGTCGAGGTAGAAGTGGACAATGAGCGTGCCGATCTGATCGATGCGCTGAAGCAGAGCTTCGCCGGGGCGCCCGAGGTGCAGCAGTGCTATTACGTGACCGGCGAGGCGGATTTCGTGCTTGTTGTGCTGGTGCCCGACATGGCCCACTACGAACGGCTGACGCGGCGGCTGTTTTTCGACAGCGGCAATGTGAAGAAATTCAAGACCTTCATCGCCATGGACAACGTCAAATCGACGCTGACGGTGCCGCTCTGACGGGAATCGCTCAGCGCGCGATGGCGCCATCCATCACCCGCAGCTGGACGCGGCGCGAGCCCTGATAATGATTGTCGCCGAGCGAGCCTGCGACATGCAGGTTGGCGCCGCGCGAGTTCAGGAGCAGGTTTCCAAGCTGCGTATCGGCGGCGCGGAAGGCGATGCCGTCGAGGCGGGCGCCGTCCATGGCTTCGAGCGTCACCTTCACATGCTTCTCGCCGACGATCCTCGAATCGCGGACGCGATGGGCGGGGATGGCGAAGATCGGCTGCGAATGGCCGGAGCCGTAGGGGCCGGCCGTCTCCAGGCGATCGATCAGATCGATCGTCGCGCCGCTGGCGCCGATCGCGCCGTCGATCTTCAGCGTTTCGTTGGCCACCAGCGCCGCCACGGTCTTTTCGGCGCGTTCCGAGAAGAAGCCACGCAGCCGGCCGAGCTTGTCGCGCTCGACTGTGAGGCCCGCCGCCATCGCATGGCCACCGCCCTTGACCAGCAGCCCCTCGTCCACGGCCGCGCGCACCATCTTACCCATGTCGAAGCCGTTGATGGAGCGGCCGGAGCCGGTGCCTCTGCCATTGGGGTCGAAGGCGATGGCGAAAGCCGGGCGCTTGAACTTCTCCTTCAGCCGTGCCGCTATCAGGCCGACGATCCCAGGATGCCATTTTTCATGTGCGGTGACGATGACCGACGCGCCGCTGCCGTCGCCATATTCGGCATAAGCTTCAGCCTCTGCCTCCTGCAGCATGTTGGCTTCCATCACCTGACGGTCGCGGTTGAGCTCGTCGAGACGCTCGGCGATGGCTTCCGCTTCACCGGCGTCCTCGAGTGTCAATAGCCGGCTACCGAGTGCCGCGTCGCTGATGCGGCCGCCAGCGTTGATGCGGGGGCCGATGAGGAAGCCGAAGTGATAGGGCGTCACCGGCCCGGCAAGGCCTGCCTTGCGAAACAGCGCCGAGAGACCGGCATTGCCCTGGTGGCGGGCGGCGATCAGGCCCTTGACGACATAGGCGCGGTTCAGGCCCTTCAGCGGAACGACGTCGCAGACGGTGGCAAGCGCCACGATGTCGAGCCATTGCAGGAGATCGATGCTGCGTGCCTTCGGATGGCCGGCCTCGCGCAGTAGCCTCAGCGTGGCAACCAGGACAAGGAAGACGACGCCGGCGGCGCAGAGATGCCCCTGCCCCGACAGATCGTCCTCGCGGTTCGGATTGACGAGCGCGTGGCAGGGCGGCAGGTCATGTGTCACCTGGTGGTGATCGATGACGACGACGTCGACATGGCGCTTGGCAGCAGCGGCCAGCGCCTCGTGGCTCGTCGAGCCGCAATCGACGGTGACGATCAGGCGGGCGCCGTTGTCGATCAGCTGGTCCATGGCGGCGGGGTTCGGGCCATAGCCTTCGAAGACGCGGTCAGGGATGTAGATTTCGGATGTCACGCCGAAATGGGTGAGGAAGCGGTACATCAGCGCCGAGGAGGATGCGCCATCGACGTCGTAATCGCCGAAGATCGCGACCTGCTGGCGCGTGTTGATGGCATCGACGATGCGCTTGGCAGCCTTCTCGCAATCGGTCAGCTTGTAGGGATCGGGCATCAGCGAGCGCAGTGTCGGATCGAGGAACTCGACCGCCTCGTCGACGGTAACGCCACGGCCGGCGAGCACCCGGGCGATCAGGTCCGGCAGGCCGTGCATCTGCGACATGGCGAGCGCCCGGTTCTGCCCGGCCTGGTCCAGCCGCGAGATCCAGCGATTGTCGAGAACGGATTTCTCGACACCCAGAAAGGCGCGTTGAACCGGATCGGCCGGGATATCCATCATGTCACTCCACTGCCACTACAAGGCCGTTCTACAGAGCCGTGACGGCAAACGAAAGACGGCGGAGCGCACCTGCGCCCCGCCGCCCACAGAATAGATCACCATGCGGTGACGCCAATCAGTCTTCCTTCGGACGCTCGATGCGGATCACCTGCGGTTCGCCGACCAGATAGCCTTCGGTCTTGATCGCCTCGACGGCCTTGCGCACCGAATCCTCGGTGGTCGCATGGGTGACGAGGATGATCGTCTGGTGGTGTGACGGCGAAAGGTGCTGCTTGGAGCGCTGCACGATGGATTCGAGCGAGATGTGGTTTTCGGCCATGCGGGTGGCGACGCTGGCGAAGACGCCGGTGCGGTCGAGAACCGTCAGGCGGATGAAATAACCGCCCTCGTGGCTCTGGATCTGCGCCTTGCGGTAGGGCTCGAGCGACTTGGCCGGGTGACCGAGCACCGGCACCTGCTGGGCGCCCGGGCGGCTCTTCGCGATGTCGGCGATATCGCCGAGCACCGACGAGGCCGTGGCATTGCCGCCGGCGCCGGGGCCGACCATCAGCAGTTCGCCGAGAATGTCGGATTCGATCGCAACCGCGTTGGTGACGCCATCGACCTGGGCGATGACGCTATCGACAGGCACCATGGTCGGGTGCACGCGCTGCTCGATGCCGGTATCGGTGCGCTGGGCAACGCCGAGCAACTTGATGCGGTAGCCGAGATCGGCGGCCGCATGGATGTCGTCGATCGAGATGTTGGTGATACCCTCGAGATAGATGTCGTCGACGGCGATCTGGTTGCCGAAGGCGAGCGTCGTCAGGATGGAGAGCTTGTGGGCGGTGTCGTTGCCCTCGATGTCGAAGGCCGGGTCGGCTTCGGCATAGCCGAGGCGCTGGGCTTCCTTCAGGCAATCGGCGAACGACAGGCCTTCCTTCTCCATCTTGGTCAGGATGTAGTTGCAGGTGCCGTTCATGATGCCGTAGACGCGCGAGATCGTGTTGCCGGTCAGCGATTCACGCAGCGCCTTGATGACGGGGATGCCGCCGGCGACGGCCGCTTCGAAGTTGAGCAGCGCGCCCTTCTCCTCGGCGATCCGGGCGAGCTCGACGCCATGATAGGCGAGCAGCGCCTTGTTGGCTGTCACCACGTGGAGACCGCGATTGAGCGCAGCGTGGACGGCGACTTTAGCCGGCCCCTCGGCGCCGCCGACGAGTTCGACGAAGACGTCGATGTCGCCCTTGGTTGCCAGTTCCTCGGGCGTATCGAACCACTCGATGCCGCCGACGTCGATGCCGCGGTCCTTGGTCTTGTCGCGGGCGGAAACGCCAGTAATCAGGATCGGCCGGCCGCACGTCGCGGCAAGCACGTCGCTGCGCTGCTGAATGATACGAACGAGAGAGGCACCAACGGTACCCAAGCCCGCAACGCCGATTTTAAGGGCATCTGCCATGGATCGATCCTGAAATATGTCATGAATGGCAGCCGCCGGAGCGGCTGCCGAAAGAACTGATTGTATCAGCGGTGAGCGTTCAACGAGACGACGTTGTGCATCGTCTCGTCGGCGGTGGACATGAACTTCTTGATGTTGCGCGCCGCCTGACGGATGCGGTGCTCGTTTTCGACGAGCGCCAGACGCACGTAGTCGTCGCCCATTTCACCGAAGCCGATACCCGGCGCCACGGCAACGTCAGCCTTCTCGACCAAGAGCTTGGAGAACTCGAGGCTGCCGAGGTGGCGGAACTTTTCCGGGATCTTCGCCCAGGCAAACATGGTCGCTGCCGGAGGCGGCACTTCGAAGCCGGCCTTGCCGAAGCTGTCGACCATGACGTCGCGGCGGCGCTTGTAGACGCCGCGGACTTCGGCGATATCCGAGCCGTCACCGTTCAGCGCGTGCGTCGCGGCCACCTGGATCGGCGTGAAGGCGCCGTAGTCGAGGTAAGATTTCACGCGCGTCAGTGCCGCGATCAGGCGCTCGTTGCCGACGGCAAAGCCCATGCGCCAGCCGGGCATGGAGAAGGTCTTCGACATCGAGGTGAACTCGACGCAGACATCCATGGCGCCGGGCACCTGCAGCACCGATGGCGGCGGGTTGTTGTCGTCGAAGTAGATCTCCGAATAGGCAAGGTCGGAGAGCACGATGATGTCGTGCTTCTTCGCGAATGCGATGACGTCCTTGTAGAAATCGAGCGTCGCGACATAGGCCGTTGGGTTCGACGGATAGTTGACGATCAGCGCCAGTGGCTTCGGGATCGAGTGCTTCACGGCGCGTTCCAGCGGCGGGAAGAAGCTGTCATCCGGCTCGACCGGCAGAGAGCGGATCACGCCGCCCGCCATCAGGAAGCCGAAGGCGTGGATCGGATAGGTCGGGTTCGGGCAGAGGATGACGTCGCCGGGCGCGGTGATCGCCTGCGCCATGTTGGCGAAGCCTTCCTTGGAGCCGAGGGTGGCGACCACCTGCGTATCCGGGTTCAGCTTCACGCCGAAGCGGCGGGCGTAATAGGCGGCCTGGGCGCGGCGCAGGCCGGGAATGCCCTTGGACGAGGAATAGCGATGCGTGCGCGGGTCCTGAACCACTTCGCAGAGCTTGTCGACGATTGCCTTGGGGGTCGGCAGGTCAGGGTTTCCCATGCCGAGATCGATGATATCGGCTCCGCCCGCTCGCGCGCTTGCTTTCAAACGGTTGACCTGTTCGAAAACATAAGGCGGCAAACGCCGGACTTTGTGAAACTCTTCCATTTCTTTCCCCACGGAAACGCGGCCACCATGACCGCAAATCGAAGTTCGTCCTAACTTCCGGCTGCTTGCGACACGAACTTCAGAATCGCGAGCGCCGTATTCATCAGACGTTCAGCGCACGGCGATTCTTTGACGGACCGCCTCGGGGCTGACGCTTTATCAGGAAAATTTCATCTTCCGCACCTGACGGAAGGCTTTGCTTGCAAACGCCAGAGAAGGCAAGGCCTTATTTGGTGATTTCGGACAGCGTTTCCGGGCCGTGGTCTTCGGCGAGCTTGCGGTATTCCGCAACGCGGCGCTGGTATTCGGCTTCCGAGATGGTGCCCGCCTTGCGACGGTTGCTCAGCGCCGTCAGCTTCTGCTGCAGGCCGGAGGCTTCCTCGTCGTTCATCTGAACGTTAGCGGCGGTTAGCGGCGCGCCGAAGCCCGGATAGCCATCGCGATAGTGCGACAGACCGCTTTCGGTCGGCGCCTCGCCCTTGGTGGCGTTCATGACCACGGCTGTCGGGGCCGCGCGCCTGGCGGCGATCTCGGCCTTTTCTTCCGGCGTTCGCATGCATCCGGCAAGCGCCATGGCCGCGGCGGCGCCGATAAGGGCGATGCGGGTGACGTTTGCGATGGTACGAATGCCTGTGTTGGTCATGCCAGAGGTTCCAAATCCTTAAGCTGCTTCGACTTGTTAAATTCGCAGCCTGCACAAAGCAATAGCATGAAGGCATGTCTGCGGAACTTGTTTTCTTGATCCGAGCGGATACAACTTGATTTGGATAGAGATGCTGCCGCCGGAGGAACCGCGTGACCGACAGCAACCAGGACAAGAGCGATAAGGGCCAAGGCCCGGGCTTCGAGGCGAAGGATTTCGATCCTTACATGCTGAAGGACCCGGAAACGATGGCGCTGAACTTCGCCCGCGCCCTGGAAAACCTGGGAAAAGCGGCGTCCGCCTGGCTTGGCCCGCGCGAAAGCGGCGAGATCCGCGAAAACACCGCCGACCCCGTCACCGACATGGTCAAGACGCTCTCCAAGGTCAGCGAATACTGGATCTCCGATCCGCGCCGCGCCTTTGATGCACAGACCAAGCTGATGACCAGCTTTTTCGGCGTCTGGATGCGCTCGATGCAGCGCATGCAGGGCGAATCGCTCGAGCCGGAGCCCGATCGAAAGGACAAGCGCTTCGCCGACCAGGACTGGGAGAAGAACCCTTTCTTCGAATTTCTGAAGCAAGCCTATTTCATTACCGCGGACTGGGCCGAAAAACTCGTCACCGAGACCGAGGGGCTGGACGAGCACACGCGGCAGAAGGCCAATTTCTACGTCAGGCAGATCACGGCGGCGATCTCGCCGACCAATTTCGTCGCCACCAATCCGCAGCTCTATCGCGAGACGATCGCGAGCGGCGGTGAAAACCTGGTGCGGGGCATGAAGATGCTGGCCGAGGACATCGTGGCCGGCCATGGCGACCTGAAGCTTCGACAGACCGACATGACCAAGTTCGCCGTCGGCCGCGACATGGCGCTGACGCCGGGCAAGGTGATCGCTCAGAACGAGATCTGCCAGATCATCCAGTACGAGCCGACGACCGAGACCGTGCTGAAGCGCCCTCTCCTCATCTGCCCGCCCTGGATCAACAAGTTCTACATCCTCGATCTCAATCCGCAGAAAAGCTTCATCAAGTGGTGCGTCGACCAGGGGCAGACGGTGTTCGTCATCTCCTGGGTCAATCCGGATGCGCGCCATGCGGCCAAGGACTGGGCGGCCTATGCGCGCGAGGGGATCGATTTCGCGCTTGAGACCATCGAGAAGGCGACCGGCGAGAAGGACGTCAACGCCATCGGCTATTGCGTGGGCGGCACGCTGCTGGCCGCGACGCTGGCGCTGCACGCCAAGGAAAAGAACAAGCGCATCCGCTCCGCGACGCTGTTCACCACCCAGGTCGATTTCACCCACGCAGGCGACCTCAAGGTGTTCGTCGACGAGGAACAGCTGACGCGGCTTGAGAACTACATGAACGTGACCGGCTATCTCGACGGCTCGAAGATGGCGACCGCTTTCAACATGTTGCGCGCCTCCGAGCTCATCTGGCCCTACTTCGTCAACAACTACCTCAAGGGCCAGGAGCCGATGGCCTTCGACCTCCTGTTCTGGAACGCCGATTCGACGCGGATGGCGGCGGCCAACCACGCCTTCTATCTGCGCAACTGCTATCTGAAGAACGCGCTCACCAAGGGCGAGATGGTGCTGGACGGCCAGGCGGTATCGCTGAAGAGCGTCAGGATCCCGATCTACAATCTCGCCACCCGCGAAGACCATATCGCGCCGGCGAAATCCGTATTCCTCGGCAGCCAGTTCTTCGGCGGCAAGGTCGATTTCGTGCTGGCCGGCTCCGGCCACATCGCCGGCGTGGTCAACCCGCCGGACAAGAAGAAATACCAATACTGGACCGGCGGTGCGGCCAAGGGCGAATACGAGGACTGGCTCATCGACGCCGAGGAAGCGGCCGGCTCCTGGTGGCCGCACTGGCAGGCCTGGATCGAGGCCAAGGACGGCAAGCGGGTAGCTGCCCGCAAACCGGGCGGCGACGCGCTCAACGCGCTCGAGGAAGCACCGGGCAGCTACGTGCTGGAGAAGGCGTAGGCAGTCAAAGCTTTGTGTGTGCTTGCACGGCTTGCACTATGGCGGGCACGATGCCCGGCGCCAGCGGCAGCGTCGGATCCTGGTAGGTCGCAAAGGGCGCGTCCGGCACGTCCGCTTTCAGCATGTGCGTGACACCAGGCAATTGCACCACCCGTGCATGCGGCATCGATCGCGCCAGCAAGCCGGCGTCCTCGACCGTCACCTGGACGTCCCGATCGCCTCGGACGATGAGCACGGGCAGACTCAGTCCCTTGGCCAGCGCCACGGGATCGTAGCTGAAAAGATCGATCATGTATCGCTGCAGGCCTTGCCGAAACAGGGGCTGTAGGACAGCACTCATGGTCCCGACATCCATTCTCTCCCCCTGCTCCAGCCCGGAGACGATACGGTCGATCTCCGCAAGATAAGGCGCATTGGCCGGGTTGTTGCGGAACTGCTCGCGCATCAGCGTGCTCACGCGTCGGCCCGGCGCGGCCAGCAGGATCAGTCCGCAGGGCGTCGCGCCCTTTGCGGCGGCGGCCAGCGCCACGAGGCCACCCTCGCTGTGACCGGCAATCCACACGCAGTTCGTGCCGATCCGCTCGGCGAAAGCGCCCTGCCAGAGATCGACGTCGGCGGCATAGTTGGCAATCGTCACATCCTCCGGATCGGCGATCGCATCCTTGCTGCCGAAGAAGCCGCGCTTGTCGATCCTGAGCGTGCTCAGGCCAGCTGATGCCAGCGCCTCGGCCAACAATCGATAGCTGTCGCTGCGCAGCCCCATCGGGCTGTTGCCATCCCGGTCGATCGGACCAGAACCCGGCACGATGACGACGCCGGCGCTAGCGCCAGGCACGATGATCGCCTCGCCCTCGAGCTGTCCCTGCGGGCCGGGAACAGTCATCACCTCGGCGGTTGCGGTCACGCCGGAGGCAAGGACCAACGCGGAGATAGCGGATGAAAGAAAAAGCCGACGCATTGATAAACCCGGTCATCGCTCCCGGTCGCGAACGCGACCATGAAGCTGTTCAATAACAGTTTGCCGCAATGAATTTCTGGCAATGATGTTCAATATCTAGGCTCGCAGCTTATTCGGCTATTGCGGATCAGCGCAAGCCGACCGGGCAGCCGACATCACCATCCGGGGACATTCTTCCAATTCACTCAAACACAATCACGCTCGCCGGCGATGGCGGCAGCGGGCTTATTGATATGTCGCGGAAGCCCGCCATCGATGCTATCTCGCGCAGGTTGGATGCCGTATAGGCGTCGCCTTTTGGTGTCGTCGCCAGCATTTCGAAGGCGAAGGCGGCGGGGAAGTCGGGGGAGACGCGGTCCTCGTTGGGGACGAACTCGACGGCGATCAGCTTGCCCTTGGCGCTGAGACTTGGGCGTGCCTTCCTGAGAAGTTCCGCGCAGCCGGCGATATCGAAGTGATGCAGGAAGTTCGGCAGCATGATGAGATCGTAGTCGCTGCCCCAGTCGACATCGAAGGCGCTGCCGGCGATGAAGCTGAAACGATCGACCACGCCTGATGCCGTCGCATTCTCCCGCGTCAGCTCCAGCACCGGCTTCCAATCGAGCGCGACGATCCGCGCCTGCGGGATGGCCCGGGCGATCTCGATGCCGAAATAGCCGGGGCCGGCGGCGATATCGAGCACCTTTGACGGCGGTGACGGCCATGCCGCGACATCGGCGGCAAGCGTCCGGCCCGCCCCGCCTGTAAAGGCACCCATGGCGCGGGCAAAGCGCACCCAGACGGGATTGTCCGGCGAGAGGTTCGCCAACCCTTCGGCGCCGCCATTGCGCACGCAGGCGGCGGGGTCGTTCAGAAAAAGCGAGAGCATCTGCGGTGCCGCGACGAAATCGATCGCCGAGCCCATGTAGGCGGGCGAATGGCGATCGAGGAACACGGCGCTCGAGGGTGTCAGCGAGTAGACGTCTCCGCTCTTGTTGAGGAAGCCGGCGACGACGAGATAGTCGCATAAAATGCGGACGCCGCGCTCGGCGCATCGCATCTCGGATGCCGCCGCCTTGGCCGTCTGGCCTGTACCTATCACGGTGAAGAGGTCGAGTTCGATCGCCGCCTTGATGGCGGCCGTCTTGCGGACGGCGAACATCGCATCGACAAGCAAGGCCGGCGAAATCTCGTTAACGGAAGCGGTTGGTGCCGAAGACATTGGCGTTTCCCCTCGGAAGCCTTCGATGCCATTTCATAGCACATCCGCAATATCTTTTCCCGCTAATATTTATGTCAAAACGGCGACATAGGTCACATTGCCTGGCGGAGGCCGAGGAACGTTAGAAAAAATCGAACAAGATCAACATGGTTAGCGGACAAGGTGAGGAATTTCGAAACAGGCGCCGCTGCCGTAAAGGGTTTGGTTACCATAATTCGGCATCATATGAGCCAACCGGAAATCACGCACAGGCCGCATTTTGGCCCTGTTGCTCCATTACCGGCCCCGGCGAAGAAGTATCCATCTATCTGTACCGCCGGCCTTAGTAACGAGTTGTGAAAGACGAGTCTTATGGCGTTTGCGGTCGATGTGTTTGCCAATACCAGGCCAGTAGGTACGTCCATTTCTCGTTTCAGTCGCTCATTCCGCCTTATCTCAGGGGCGGGTCTCATCGGTGCTAGTTTTGCTGCCTCGGCATGGGTCGTGACGTCGATCGCGACGATGCACGCAGTCGCTCCCGCACCCTACAAGAACGCCATCGGCGATATCGCGCTCGTGCAGCACACCGCCGCGGCCGCTCCCAAAGAGCGCAATATTCACGTGAGCAAATTCTCCCGCCTGCAGCCGCTGACGGCCGAGAACCGGTCGTCGAAGCGCGATCGGCTGCTGACGCCTGACGTTCTCAGGGCCGCTTTCGTCGGCACATCCGGCCCTGTCATCGCCGACGCCCTGCCCGCACGCACCGTCGTTGGCGCCGCGCAGCCGTCGAAGGTCAAGGACGACGCCGTCGCCGCAACCCCTCAGGTCGCCAGCGCCAGCTCGTCCGATCGCATCGTCATTCCGTCCAAGGCTGAGATCGCCGCACTCGAAGGCCCTGCCCTTCTCGCGCTTGCCGCCATGCCGAAGGCCGCTTCGGATGAACAGCAGGCCCGCGTTGCCGTCAACGCGCCCGCTTCCAATCCCGCGAAGCCGGCAGCCGTCGAAGTGGCAAGCGTCGACGTCGAAAGCGATGCCAGCAAGGGCGACGCCGGCAACGCCTTCGGCCTCGTGCTCAACGACAACAATTCCGTACCCTTGCCGATGGCCCGTCCCGACGGCATGACCAAGCGCGCGCCGGCAAACGACCGCGCCAGCCGCCCTGCAGAACCGGTGCTTGCCTATGCACGGCCTGATATCGGTGACGACGAAGGCGAAATCCCCGTCGTGCCGAAGCGCCAGGCAAGCCCTGTCGCGCGCGCCGGCGTCGCGGTCTATGACATCTCCGCAAGCATGGTATACCTGCCCAACGGCGAGCGTCTCGAAGCCCATTCCGGCCTCGGCAAGATGCGCGACAATCCGAAATATGTTCGCGAGAAGATGCGTGGCCCGACGCCGCCGCACACCTACCAGCTGACCATGCGCGAAAGCCTATTCCACGGCGTCGAGGCAATCCGCCTCAACCCGCTCGGCGGCGCCGGCAACATCTACAACCGCGTCGGCCTGCTCGCTCACACCTACATGCTCGGCGCACGCGGCGACTCCAACGGCTGCGTCTCCTTCAAGGACTACAAGCGCTTCCTCGCCGCCTTCAAGCGCGGCGACATCCGCCAGCTGGTGGTTGTCGAAAGCATGCCCGACAAGCCGCGCTCCACCTTCGCCTCGCTGTTCTCGTCGCGGTCCTAAGACCGCGACGTCACGCGCTTCACGTCAAATCAGCTGCCGCCTGCGGCTTCGATGATCATCTGGGTGATCTCGTCGGGATGCGAGATCAGCGACAGGTGGCTGGATTTGAGCTCGATTGTCTTGGCGCCCATGCGCTTGGCCATGAAGCGCTCCAGATCCGGATTGATCGTCCGATCCTCCGTCGACACCGCATACCAGCTCGGCTTCGAACGCCACGCCGCCTGCGTGGTCTTGCCGGTCAGCAACGCCTTGTGGAACGGCTCCTGCACCGCATAGAGCACCTTGGCCTTCGCCTCCGGCAGATCGCCGGCGAAATCACGCAGAAACGCTTCCTCGCTCAACCGTCCTTCATCGCCATCGAACACGATCCCGGCCGAGGCAGGCGGGGTCGGATAGGTCTTTGCGAGCGCCGTATAGTCCTCGCCCGCATCGGGCGCGCGGGCGGCGACATAGACGAGCGCCGACACCTTGGGATGGACGCCGGCCTCGGTGACCAGCATGCCGGAGAAGGAGTGGCCGACGAGAACCGTCGGGCCATCCTGGCGATCCAGCACCTTCTGGACCGAGGCGACGGCCTCCGGCAATGTGGTCAGCGGGTTCTGCACGGCGGTGGCGTTGAAACCGGCAGCCTGCAGGCGCGCGATCACCTCCGTCCAGCAGGAACCGTCGGCGAACAGCCCGTGGGCCAGAACGATGTTGCGCGCCTTGGCGGGCTGCGCCATCGCGGCCATGCCGCGTGTGGAGATGAGGGAAGCGGCAGCGCCGGCGAGAAGCGCTGTCGAGAAAGTCCGTCTGTTGATCATCATGGTCTTTACCTTCGGCTTTGATCCATCCGATCCTGCGACAGGCTGTGACCCCGCGCATGACCGGCACCGGTCGATCTGCATCGGCCTGCTGGTTCTCTTCCGGGCACCGTCGCGACACCATTGTTGGTGCCGCCGTGCTCGGCCAAGACCTGCAGCCAAGACACGATCGCCGGCTGGCGCAGGTGAGGATGCCCCTCGTTCAGGCATGCCGTTTATGCCTGATTGTCCTGACGCGACCCGTATACGCCGGTGTCGGCGGTTTTGTTACAGGTCGGGTGCGCGGCAGGACGACTTTAAGCGATCAGATTTCCTTAAGGCTCGGCGCATTGTCGAGCCGGCCGATCAGCGTCGCGCTTGCCTCGTTGAGGCCGTTCACCTCGACGGCGACGCCATGCGCCTTGAAGCGCTGCACCACGCGGTCCAGCGCCGCCACGGCGGTGATGTCCCAGAAATGCGCGTGCGTCAGGTCGATCGTCACCGCCATGCCCTCGGCATCGGCGATATCGAAGGCGTCGATGAAGACGTCGGCGGAGGCGAAGAAGACCTGGCCGGTGACGTGATAGGCGATGCGCTCGCCCGCCTCGTCCGTGTCCTTGCGGACCGACAGCAGCTTGGCGACCTTGAAGGTGAAGAAGACGCCGCTCAGGAGCACGCCGACGGTGACGCCGAGTGCCAGGTTGGCAGTGAAGACGGTGACGACGACGGTGGCCAGCATGACGATGCTCGAGGTCTTCGGATGCACCACCATGGTCTTGACCGAGGACCAGTCGAAGGTGTCGATCGACACCATGACCATGATCGCGACCAGGGCCGCGACGGGCACCTGCGAGACCCATGGCTTCAACAGCACCATGAGGATCAACAGCAGCGCGCCGGCAAACAGCGTCGACAGACGGCCGCGGCCGCCATATTTCACGTTGCTGACCGTCTGGCCGATCATGCCGCAGCCGGCGATGCCGCCGAACAGGCTGGCGGCGGCGTTGGCGATGCCGAGACCGGCGCATTCGCGGTTCTTGTCGCTCGTGGTGTCGGTGAGATCGTCGACGACACTGGCCGTCATCATCGATTCCAGCAGGCCGACCATGGCAATCGCCAGCGCCGGACCGGCGATGATCTCGAGCGTCTCCAGGTTCAGCGGCACCTGCGGCCAGGCGAAGATCGGCAGCGAATCCGGCAGCTTGCCGAGATCGGCGACCGTGAGCACCGGGAGATGCAGGCCGACGGAGGCAAGGGTGAGCAGCAGGATGCAGATCAGCGGCGACGGGATGGCGGTGGTGATGCGCGGGGCGATGTAGATCACCGCGAGGCCGGCGGCCAGCATGGCATAGGCGATCCAGTCACCGCCGATGATATGCGGCAGCTGGGCGCCGAAGATCAGGATCGCCAGCGCGTTGACGAAGCCGGTGCGGACCGATTTCGACACGAAGCGCATCAGCACGCCGAGGCGCAGGAGGCCGAACACCACCTGGATGACGCCGGCGAGCAGACCGGCGGCGAAGAGATAGGGCAGCCCGTGGGCATGCACCAGCGGTGCGGCGACCAGCGCCACGGAGCCGGCGGCGGCCGAGATCATCGCCGGGCGGCCGCCGGTAAAGGCGATGACGATGCCGATGACGAACGAGGCGAAGAGGCCGACCTGCGGATCGACGCCGGCGACGAAGGAAAAGGCGATGACCTCGGGGATCAGCGCGAAGGTGGCGACGGCGCCGGCAAGCATTTCGCGGGTCGGATTGGAAAACCAATCCCGGCGGAGGGAGGATACGTGCATGTTGGTGATATCTCGCAAAGCGTGGCCCAACGCGCCCGGACGGGCGGTCGAAATATGGCGTGCAGGTTTTGCGTTGTCTGGCGGATCGGCGGCCAGAAGAGCCACCCGGAGTTTCACCGGGTCCGTGGTGAGTGTCTCCGTTATAAACCGCATTTTTGCCGCGATGCAATATCGCCGGGGCATTTGGTGAGCACAGACACCCGCGTCGGACGCCGCAAAATCCGTTTCCCTTTTGTACTCTTTGCCTCTTCCATTTCGCGCTGACTCTCTCCATATTCCGGCCATGGCCAAATCTCCGAAAAAGTCCCCCGCCCCCGATGGTTTCGAGGAAGCTCCCCAATCCGCGTTCGAAGGCGCGCCCCTAGAGGGTTCCGTCGCCGATTGGGTGAAGCAGCTGGAGGCCGATGCCGAGGCATCCGGTGTCGAGACGCAACGCCAGATCGCGTCCAAGGCCGGCAAGCACCGCAAGAAGGTGGAGATCGCCGCGTCCAAATCCGCGCGCGGCACGTCCATGGGCGGCTCGACCGACCCGAAGACGCGCGCAGCGGCCGGCCTAAACCCGGTCTCCGGCCTCGACGTTTCGCTCGAGGACGCCGCGGCGCTGAAGGCGGGCACGGCCGTGACCGCCACGGTGGAGGCGCTGTCGGCGCTGATCGAGAGCGGCAATCCGCTGTTCAAGGACGGCAAGATGTGGACGCCGCATCGCCCGGCCCGGCCGCCGAAATCCGAAGGCGGCATCGAGATCCGCATGAACTCGGAATACTCACCGGCCGGTGACCAGCCGACGGCGATCAAGGACCTTGTCGAGGGCCTCGACAATGGCGACCGCAGCCAGGTGCTGCTTGGGGTCACCGGCTCCGGCAAGACCTTCACCATGGCCAAGGTGATCGAGGCCACGCAGCGCCCGGCCGTCATCCTGGCGCCGAACAAGACGCTGGCGGCCCAGCTCTACAGCGAGTTCAAGAACTTCTTCCCCGATAACGCGGTGGAATATTTCGTCTCCTACTACGACTACTACCAGCCGGAAGCTTATGTGCCGCGCTCCGATACCTTCATCGAGAAGGAATCGTCGATCAACGAACAGATCGACCGCATGCGCCACTCCGCCACCCGCTCGCTGCTCGAGCGCGACGATTGTATCATCGTCGCCTCCGTCTCCTGCATATACGGTATCGGTTCGGTCGAAACCTACACCGCCATGACCTTCCAGATGGAGGTCGGCGACCGCCTCGACCAGCGCCAGCTGCTAGCCGACCTCGTGGCGCAGCAATACAAGCGCCAGGACATCAACTTCGTCCGCGGCTCCTTCCGTGTGCGCGGTGACACGATCGAAATCTTCCCGGCCCACTTGGAAGACGCGGCCTGGCGCATCTCCATGTTCGGCGACGAGATCGACGCCATCACCGAGTTCGACCCGCTCACCGGCCAGAAGACTGGCGACCTGAAGAGCGTGAAGATTTACGCCAACAGCCACTATGTCACCCCGCGCCCGACGCTGAACGGCGCCATCAAGGCGATCAAGGAAGAGCTGCGCCTGCGCCTCGCCGAGCTCGAAAAGGCCGGCCGCCTGCTGGAAGCCCAGCGCCTGGAACAGCGCACCCGCTACGATGTCGAGATGCTGGAGGCCACAGGCTCCTGCGCCGGCATCGAGAACTATTCGCGCTATCTCACCGGCCGCAGCCCCGGCGAGCCGCCGCCGACCCTGTTCGAATATATCCCCGACAACGCCCTGCTCTTCATCGACGAAAGCCACGTCACCATTCCGCAGATCGGCGGCATGTACCGGGGCGACTTCCGCCGCAAGGCGACGCTTGCCGAATACGGTTTCCGCCTGCCGTCCTGCATGGACAACCGGCCGCTACGCTTCGAGGAATGGGACGCGATGCGCCCCGACACCGTCGCCGTCTCGGCCACCCCCGGCGGCTGGGAACTCGACCAGTCCGGCGGCGTCTTCGCCGAGCAGGTCATTCGCCCGACCGGGCTGATCGACCCGCCGGTGGAGGTCCGCTCCGCCCGCAGCCAGGTCGACGACGTGCTGGGCGAAATCCGCGAGACTGCCGCGAGGGGATACCGCACGCTCTGCACCGTGCTCACCAAGCGCATGGCCGAGGACCTCACCGAATATCTGCATGAGCAGGGCGTGCGCGTCCGCTACATGCACTCGGACATCGACACGCTGGAGCGTATCGAGATCATCCGCGATCTTCGTCTGGGTGCTTTCGACGTTCTCGTCGGCATCAACCTTCTGCGCGAAGGCCTCGACATTCCCGAATGCGGCTTCGTCGCCATTCTCGACGCCGACAAGGAAGGCTTTCTGCGCTCCGAGACCTCGCTGGTGCAGACCATCGGCCGTGCGGCGCGTAACGTCGACGGCAAGGTCATCCTCTACGCCGACAACATCACCGGCTCGATGCAGCGCGCCATGGACGAGACCGCCCGCCGCCGCGAAAAGCAGGTGGCTTACAACACCGAACACGGCATCACGCCGGAATCGGTGAAGGCGAAGATCTCCGACATCCTCGACAGCGTCTATGAACGCGACCACGTCCGCGCCGACATCTCGGGTGTATCAGGCAAGGGCTTTGCCGACGGCGGCAACCTCGTGGGCGGCAACCTGCAGACCCATCTCAACGCGCTGGAAAAACAGATGCGCGACGCTGCAGCTGACCTCGACTTCGAAAAAGCCGCGCGCCTGCGCGACGAAATCAAACGCCTCAAGGCCGCCGAACTCGCCGTCATGGACGACCCGATGGCGCGGGAGGAATCCAAGGCCATGGAAGGCATCAAGCGGAACGCCAAGGCGACCCGCGAGTCCCTCAACCCATCGGCAACCTCAACGAACTCCCTCCCCCCTGTGGGGAGGGTTGGGGAGGGGAAAGCCGCGAGCGCCGAGGCCACCTCCCTCTTCCAAAAACCCACCCTCGACGACATGGGCCCAGGCACCGACACCGCCATCCCGTCCCGCACCTTCCGTCGGAACGATCTCGACGAAATGACCGTCGGCCGCACCGAAAAGCCCGTGTCAGGCAAGCTCCCGGACAAGCCCGACGCCGCCAAGAGCACCAAGCGCTTCTCCCCCCTGCTCGAAGGCCAACCCGACCGCGACGACCCGCGCCCCCTGGTGCGCGGCAAGACGGGTGTCGGCAGCTATGAGGATGCGGGCGATGTGAAGAGGCAGAAGCGGACGAAGGGCAAGACGGGGCGGCCGGGGCGGTAGGAGAGCAGACCGCAGCCCCTCCACCTCCCTCATTCCTGTGCTTGTCACAGGAATCCAGCCGCCGCGCGTCGGCGCGGCGAAAAGAGTCTCTTGCGATCAAGGACTTGATCGCGCTGGATCCCTGTGACATCGCCCGGACGAAGTCTGGGCACAGGGATGAGGGCATTCAGAGAAGGCGCCGCGCAGGAACCGTAGGCGCGTCCGCTTGACGCCACCGGCCAAACTCCCATAATCGCCTGAACCGGAGGTTATCCATGAACGCGATTACCGTCCATCTTCCCGACGAAACCGCTGCCCGCCTCGACCGCCTCGCCGACAAGCTGTCGAAGCCAGCGGATAGCGTCGCCGCCGATGCGATCGAGGATTTTCTCGCCCGCGAGGAATGGCAGTTGGCCGAAATCGAGGCCGGCCTAACGGAAGCCGATCGGGGAGAATTTGCGAGCGAGGATGAGGTGAACGCGGTTTTCGCCAAGTATGGCGTAAAAACGCGCGGCGCCTGATGCCGCCAATCCGCTACACGAGGCGCGCGCTCGGCAATCTAAGGCACATCGGTGAATGGATCGGGCAGAATAACCCCGCTGCCGCTCAACGCGTCATCGCCCGACTTGCGGCCGCCATCGATCTCCTACGCGATCAGCCCGACATGGGACGTCCCGGCCGCATAGCCGGCACGCGGGAACTGGCTCTGGCGGATATTCCCTACATCGTCGCCTATCGGCTGAACGCAGGGCACGTCGAGATCATTGCGGTTTTCCATGCGGCGCAGCGGTGGCCAGAGAGGTTTTAGGCCAACACGAGCACCAAACAGCGAGACGGAGTACCGGTTGGTGGCAACTCCGTCTCAGGCACTTCAATTTTAACTCAATCGCCAACCGTACGCTCCACCTAGAAGTGCCTATGCTGCCAATCAACGCTTCGTATTCGAAATATATCCGCCCTCATCTTTACGCGTTAAACTAGCGTTAATCTAAATATAATCTCCGATCTCTTGCCGAATCTTGTTGTTTTCTTTTGACGAATTAATCATCAACTCAGCATACTTTTCTGCGATATTTATTTTGTTTGCTGCCAGAGACCTGCTTATAATTTCATATTCTGAAGCCTTGAGGTCAAAGGCCCTCAGGCCACTAAAGTTAGAATCAACGACATGAATTCCGTTAACAAGCTCATCTTCGCTCAAAACCACCTTCAAGGCCTGCAGCAGGATATCTGGCTCGAGTGCGTCCTCGATTACACATTTGTTGGAATGATTGGACTTTCCCTTATCAAGCGACACGGTGCCATTGTTCGCCTTTGACCACCGGACTAGATAACCATCCTCTCCATAAGATGCAGCATCTCCATGTTCCGGATCTGTGTCGGTCAAGAATAGAACATTCTTAATCTTAGCACCTTTATCCTTCCAATAATATTCTTTGAATATTGCTGATATGCGTTTGACACGATTCTTACCAACCGGCACGCAGGTAAGCTTCTCATCGTTTAAGGACGATTGGATATATAGGCCGTCCGACTTGCTCTCACAGATGATAAATTTGGCGAGGGGATTTTGCTCCGCCTCCGATCCGATTGCTGCGAGAAAGTCAAAGATCATTCTCATCTCGTATCGTGGCATGCCTCTAAACGGAAAATCAGCGCTTTTTTCCACTTGGAACTGACGCTCCCCGTCTGGATCTTCTGTCAAGAGCACAGTCGATCCGCGATTGACGGGAAGTACCCAACCGTACCAATGCGATGTAAAAATCACGCTGGTATGCTCGCCGACCAGAGAGGCAAGCTTGTGAAACTGCCGAAGACGTCTGGCCATGTCCATCGAGATCTCAGGCTCGTCCACGGCAAGAATTAAGCGCCTCTCCAAGCCTTGTTGACTAGATAGTATAGCCATCACAAAATCCAGCATTGCCGCTCTGCGCTGGCCGGAGCTCAACGATTCCAACGGTCTATTTTTTAGTTTGAGCTTTCGAGAAGTCAGAAAACTTTCAACTGCTGCTTCCGCTAATTTCTTCGCAGTGAGCTGGGACAATGCCCCTCTGTCACCGGTGTAGCCGTACTCTGGATTGATTGCACTCAAAGAAGCGCCGACCTGCGCGTCAACGAAATCGCTGAGCACCTTGTTGACGTCGTTGATCAACGCGCTCTGACCTTTTAACGCGTGCGCGACATCTGATACGAGCGAAGATCCCATTAGCAATTCATGGATCTCTGAACTAACCCGCGCTTGGTCATCGATGTCTACTTCGGCGGAAATGTATACGTATCTATAGTAGTTTCGCGCCTCGTCGAAAAGCCTTGAGGCGACGGCTTCCTCTTCCTTGCCGTCCACCTCACTTCTGCCGTCGAAGATGATTTTCTGGCCATCTTCCCGTAACGCAACGCAGACAAATAACTGATCGTCTAAAGGCTTACGCTTAAGTTTGGTGTGTAGAGCTTTCGAATTGTTCTTCAGCACCAATATCTCTTGAGAATTAAATCTCTTATCAAGGCCATCTATGTCGATGGAAAAAACAGGCGCAACAAAGCACTCCTGGGGACCTTTTTTAGATTATTTATTGCGCATCCATCGTGGTCTTTTGGAAAAATACGCATCAAGACCTTCTAATATCGCACTTTTACCCGTCCCATTGTCACCGAGATACGCGACGAGGCTTTCGCAGTCGTCCAGAAAAACCGGGCACTCATTGATACCCTGATAGCACTTGAAGTTTTTGAGATATACGGCTGCAATATTGCGGAATTTCATTTCAACAATCCCAAGGATAGACCAACTATCCGGAGCATTACCGCTAATTGCATTAACAAAAGCTTCTGTAACCGAGTGTTTTGCCGATTTTGCACATTTCGGCTGACCGCTAGAAGACAATAAGCTCTGCGGAAGGAATGAGAATAGAGGGGTGGCTCTGCTCTGAAAGTCACGCCCCATATCAAGACACACCAGAATAGCCGTAACCTTGCGTACAAGCTGTCGGCCGAGATACCGACATTCGTTCGACATCTCATGCGACCATAAAACGCGAACTTGCTTCGGCGTGATGAAAGAAATCCATGCGAAGTCTCGATACATCAACAACTTAGAAAGAGTTTCATCCCCACCCTCCCCACCCATGCCATCATCCCTCATCCCACCACGGATACACCGGCAGGCGTGCCGGCGAGGTGGGGTCGGCGCTGGGTGTTTGAGGAGGACGCAAGCTCTCTCATCCGGGGTTCGCAGAAAATGGTCTCCCTCCGGTGACGGCGGGTTCCGTCGCAAGACGGGCCCGAGTTGAGCCCGGACGTGCCTGTGAGGCACACATGGTCTCGTCGCGAAGTTGGGCGAGAAGGCAGAGAAACCGGAGTTGCGTTCATAAACCGCCGAACGGGGTGCTGGAAGGCACCATATTTTTTACTCTATCGAGGTGATTTCCAGCGCCCCGTCCGAGTGAAGCCTGAACCAGCAAACCACGGGTGAAACCAGCCGCGTGACGGCATCGCCGCGCGCCGGAGCCGAAGAGGACCGCAATGCCGCAGCACCCTCATGATAATCCCGGCAAGGACCTTAAGGACCGCCTCGGTCTCGAGTTGATCGTTGCGCTGGCGGCGAGGACATCGGAGATGCTGTCCATGCCGGTCTTAACCTGCCCGATCAACCGCTGCCGCCGCGCTCGCGCCTGCCAGCGCATCGCCGTCAAGGGAAGCAAGCTCGCCTGCGTCCATACGCTGCCCTCGGAATACACACCCTGCTTCACCGACTATCTCGGCTGGGCCGGGATGGCCTGCGCCGATGCTCGCGATGGAGAGCACGGCGCGATGTTCCGGCTCCTTGACCTCCTGCCGCCGGACCTGCGCGGCCATACGGTGTCGGTCGTCCGTGATTGCCTTGCCGGCGACGCCCGGGCGCTCGCCTGCCTTGATGAGACACTTGCCCTTATCGCCGAGAAATCGCCACCGGTCTTCGAGCACCCGCAGGAGGAAGCGCAGGCCACACCCTGATGCGATCGCGATCGCCACCGCCCCCGGCGCCCCCAGCGCCCCGCCCTGCCCGCCGACATCGCGTTAAACTTGCGTCAACGCCCGCGTGGCATATCTCTCCAGGCGACAGGTAGGAGACTTTTATGGCATTCGTCGGCTTCAAGAACACCCATAATCACACGATCTACGTCAATCCGGCCCAGGTGCTCTATGTCTCGACCTATGAGGAAGACGTGACGATCATCGCCTACGCCGCCGCCGATGCCGCCGGCAAGCCTGCCGTCTCCTATGTGCGCGGGAGTGCCGACATGGTACAGCACAAGCTCAGCGCCGGCACGGCCCGCTGATCTACTCGCGCCTACCGGGAATTCTGCTCGCGCTTAGCGGGCAGTCGCCCAACAGTTGGGCATTCGCACGGATTGGGGATGTGAACGTGCCGTTCCGGTACGCATTCCCGGAATGGGTCAGCGATACCGGCTCAGCGTTACCAATCGTCAAGTGTTTGAATCTTTGGCCATTCCCGCTTTGGAGCGGCTGGTGTCAGAATAATGTCGCTTGCATTTTGCTCCGTTTACTGGCACCAATTGTGTACTCGGGCATTTGCATGCCGGTGACTGGACTGATGTGGCTGAGCCCTTCTTTGAGGGGCGGCGTGGGGGGACCTTCACGCGCGTAGACGTTCTTTCCCCGTTCGTGAACTACTCGACTGACCCTTCGCGTTCTGAGTTAAGATGAGGGAGCGCGAAAGTGAAAGCCGTCCATTTCCTCTCGGGGGGATGGATACCAGACAGACTACAGGGAAAAGGACCTATCCCAATGGCCACCAAAGGCGTCGTAAAATTCTTCAACCAGGACAAGGGTTTTGGTTTCATCACTCCTGATGGCGGTGCGAAGGACGTATTCGTTCACATCTCCGCTCTCCAGGCTTCCGGCATCCAGTCGCTCCGCGAAGGCCAGCAGGTTACCTTCGACACCGAGCCGGATCGCATGGGCAAGGGCCCGAAGGCCGTCAACATCTCGGCCAACTAATACCGGTTTCTGCCTCGGCAGGACTGCGAACGGCGCTCCGCAAGGGCGCCGTTTTCGTTTTCCGGCTTGCTGGTGCCGGGTGGCTCGATCGGGTGCCGATGGATGGCAGCGTGCGATGAGGGCGTGATAGCTTAAATGCGCCTCCCCCATTGATCGCAATGGACGAACCCGGCATAGCTGCATTATGAATGACGACAATTTCCGCTAAGGCCCCCGCAATGGTAAACTACATCGAAGCCTCCTCCGCGCCATCCAAGAATACCGGCGCCATCAGGCTCTACGGCGCCGATGCCTTCGCGGGCATGCGCAAGGCGTGCCAGGTCACCGCCCGGTGTCTCGATGCGCTTGATGATATCGTCAAGCCGGGGGTGACGACCGATGCGATCGATCGCTTCGTCTTCGATTTCGGGCTTGAGAATGGCGCCGTTCCGGCGACGCTCAATTACCGCGGCTATACGAAATCCACCTGCACCTCGATCAACCATGTCGTGTGCCACGGCATCCCGGATGCCAAGCCGCTGCGCGAGGGCGACATCGTCAATATCGACGTCACCTATGTGGTCGATGGCTGGCATGGCGATTCCAGCCGCATGTATACCGTTGGGACCGTGAAGCGCGCCGCCGAGCGGCTGCTCGAGGTCACCTATGAATCGCTGATGCGCGGGATCGCGGCGGTGCGCCCCGGTGCGCGCACCGGCGCCATCGGCGAGGCGATCCAGACCTATGCCGAGGCCGAGCGCTGCTCCGTGGTGCGCGATTTCTGCGGCCATGGGGTCGGCGCGCTGTTTCACGACAGCCCGAATATCCTGCATTACGGCCGCGCCAGCGAAGGGCCGGAACTGCGCGAGGGCATGATCTTCACCATCGAGCCGATGATCAATCTCGGCCGCCCGCATGTGAAGGTGCTGGCCGATGGCTGGACCGCCGTCACCCGCGACCGGTCGCTGTCTGCCCAATACGAGCACACGGTCGGCGTCACCGCCGATGGCTGCGAGATCTTCACGCTGTCGCCCGGCGGGCTCGACCGCCCGGGCCTGCCACCCCTCACAAAATGAGCCGCTGATGGCAAAAGGACCGGTTCCCCATTCCGAAGACCTGGAGCTGCCTTTCGCGGCGGATGAGGACGATGGCATGGACGAGCGGTCCTTCTTCGCCGAGCAGGCCGGCAAGCCCGCATCGCTCCGGCCCTCGCCTGCCAAGGAAGAGCATTACCACGGCCACCGCGAGCGGCTGCGCCAGCGCTTCCGCGATCATGGCGACACAGCACTTGCCGATTACGAAATGCTGGAGCTGATGCTGTTCCGGCTGATCCCGCGCCGCGATACCAAGCCGATCGCCAAGGCGCTGCTCGACCGCTTCGGCTCGCTCGCCGCCGTGTTCGGCGCGCCGATCGCGCTGCTGCAGGAGGTCAAGGGCGTCGGCGAGGCTGTGGCGCTGGACCTGAAGCTGATCTCGACCATCGCGCACCGGACATTGAAGAGCGAGTTGCGCGGCAAGCAGGTGCTGTCGTCGTGGTCGTCTGTGATCGAATACTGCCACGCCGCCATGGCGCATGAGACCCGCGAGCAGTTCCGCATCCTGTTCCTCGACAAGCGCAACGCGCTGATCGCCGACGAGGTCCAGGGACATGGCACCGTCGATCACACGCCAGTCTATCCGCGCGAAGTGGTGCGCCGGGCGCTGGAGCTTTCGGCCACCGCGATCATTCTGGTGCACAACCACCCCTCCGGCGACCCCACGCCGTCGCGCGCCGATATCGACATGACCAAGATGATCATCGATACCGCCAAGCCGCTCGGGATCACCGTGCACGACCACATCATCATCGGCAAGGATGGCCATGCCAGCCTCAAGGGGCTGCGGCTGATCTGAACCGCCGCCGCGATTTCCCCGCGCAGGCCGGATCCGTTATTCTGGAGCGGCCTGTTCCTTCTCATCGTCGCTGGCCGTCTTTATGACGAACCATCCCGCAGCACCGGCACTGCCGCCCTTATTTCGTCTCGCTCATTCCTAATATTCGGCCGTAAATCAATCTGCAACATTGACCGGATACGTGTGAACGCGCCATTTTGCGTCGCAATATGATTCCAGCTTTTCAACCGGGGCCTGCTTCCATGTTTCAATACGATCTCGTTGTTGTGGGGAGCGGCCCGGCCGGTCGCCGTGGTGCTATTCAGGCCGCGAAGCTCGGCAAGAAGGTGCTCGTCATCGAGCAGGGCAAGCGCGTCGGCGGCGTCTCCGTCCATACCGGCACCATCCCCTCGAAGACGCTGCGCGAAACCGCGCTCAATCTCTCCGGCTGGCGCGAGCGCGGCTTCTACGGCAAGGCCTACCGGGTCAAGCAGGAGATCAGCGCCGAAGACCTGCGCCGCCGCCTGCTGATCACGCTCGATCATGAAGTCGAGGTACTCGAGCACCAGTTCGCGCGTAACCGCGTGCAGCACCTGCGCGGCAAGGCGAGCTTCATCGATGCCTCGACGCTCGAGATCGTCAAGGATGACGGCGAGGTCATGCGGGTCTCGGCCGCCAGCATCCTGCTTGCGGTCGGCACCAAGCCGTTCCGTCCAGACTATATCCCCTTCGACAACAGAACGGTGCTCGATAGCGACGAACTGCTCGATATCGAGGAACTGCCGCGCTCCATGGTCGTCATCGGCGCCGGCGTCATCGGTATCGAATATGCGACGATCTTCAGCGCGCTCGACACCGCCGTCACGCTGATCGACCCGAAGTCGACGATGCTCGACTTCATCGACAAGGAAATCGTCGAGGACTTCACCTACCAGCTGCGCGACCGCAACATGAAGATCATGCTCGGCACCAAGGCGGAGAAGGTCACCAAGCTCGATGACGGCAAGGTCGAGCTCATTCTCGACAATGGTCGCCGCCTGGTGACGGACATGGTTCTGTTCGCGGCCGGCCGCATGGGCGCCACCGATGCGCTGAACCTGAAGGCGGCGGGCCTCGAGGCCGACAGCCGTGGCCGTCTCAAGGTCAATCCCGAAACGTTCGAGACATCGGTGCCTGGCATCTACGCGGCGGGCGATGTCGTCGGGTTCCCGAGCTTGGCTTCCACGTCGATGGAACAGGGGCGCATCGCGGCGCGTGTCGCCGTCGGCGCCGTTGCCAAGGAGCCGCCGAAATACTTCCCATACGGGATCTACGCCGTGCCGGAGATTTCGACCTGCGGTCTGACGGAAGAAGAGATGAAGGAACGCGGCATTCCCTATGAATGCGGCATCGCCCGTTTCCGCGAGACCTCGCGCGGCCATATCATGGGCCTCGATACCGGTCTCCTGAAGCTTATTTTCTCGCTCAAGACGCGCCGCCTGCTCGGCGTTCATATCGTCGGCGAAGGCGCGACCGAGCTGGTGCATATCGGCCAGGCCGTATTGAACCTCAAGGGAACGGTCGAGTATTTCGTCGAGAACACGTTCAACTACCCGACTCTCGCCGAAGCCTACAAGATCGCCGGCCTCGATGCCTGGAACCGGATGGGCGATATCAAGTCGGAATTGTGATCGCGCGGCCGGAGCGTCCGACGCTGCAATCACGGCACTGATATGACAGCCGAAACAATAGCTTAGACACATAGGATGCGCCCGATCTTGGGCGTGTCGACGTCGCAAAAGCGTCCCTTGTATAATCCGCAGTCTCTGGTAGCGTCGCTGATGGGGGTTCTCTCTTACCAGTGAGTGAACGTGCGCGAACAATCCGAGACGTCTGACCGGAATTTTCAACTCATCCTCATCAAGCCGTCGCACTACGACGACGACGGCTATGTCATTCGCTGGTGGCGGGCGATGATCCCGTCCAATTCGCTGGCGGCGCTCTACGGAATTGCCGCCGATTGCGCCGAGCGGCGGGTGCTCGGACCCGGTGTCGGCATCGACATCACCGTTATCGACGAGACCAATACGCGGGTGAACACCTCAGCATTGCTGCGGCAGCTGAAAACCAACGGCAATTTCGGCATGTTGGCGCTGGTCGGCGTGCAATCGAACCAGTATCCGCGTGCGCTCGATATCGCCCGGCCGTTCCGCGATGCGGGCATTCCGGTGGCGATTGGCGGCTTTCATGTCTCCGGCTGTCTCTCGATGCTCGACGGCCACGCCGTGGGGCTCGACGAATGCCGCGAGATGGGCATCTCGATGTTCGCGGGCGAAGTCGAGGGGCGGCTGGACAAGGTGCTGCAGGACGCCGCATCGGGTACGCTGGCGCCGCTCTACAATTTCATGAACGATCTTCCGAGTATCGAGGGTGCCGCGGTTCCGTTCCTGCCGAAGGTCAATGTCGCGCAGACGCTTGGATTGAGCACCAGCTTCGACGCCGGGCGCGGCTGTCCCTACCAGTGTTCCTTCTGCACCATCATCAACGTCCAGGGCCGCAAGTCGCGCTTCCGCACAGCTGATGATGTCGAGAAGCTGGTGCGGATGAACTGGGCGCAGGGCATCCACAAATTCTTCATCACCGACGACAACTTCGCCCGCAACAAGGACTGGGAAGCGATCTTCGATCGGCTGATCCAACTGCGTGAAAAGGATGGCATTCCGCTCGGCCTAATGATCCAGGTCGATACGCTCTGCCACAAGATCCCGAACTTCATCGAGAAATCGAAGCGCGCCGGCGTCACCCGCGTGTTCATCGGGCTGGAGAACGTCAACCCCGACAATCTGACGGCGGCGAAGAAGAACCAGAACAAGATCACCGAATACCGCAAGATGCTGCTCGCCTGGAAGGCGCAGGGCATCATGACGTTAGCTGGCTACATTCTTGGCTTCCCGGCCGATACGCCGGAATCGATCCGCCGCGATATCGCGATCATCCAGCACGAGCTGCCGCTCGACGTGATCGAGTTCTTCGTGCTGACCCCACTGCCTGGCTCGGAAGATCACCAGACGCTATTCCGCAAGGGCGTGGCGATGGATCCGGATCTCAACATCTATGATGTCGAGCATGTCTGCACCGACCATCCGAAGATGAGCAAGCAGGAGTGGGAGAGTATCTATCAGGAAGCCTGGTCGCTCTATTATTCGCCTGATCATATGAAGACGCTGCTGCGCCGGGCGGTGGCGACGGGTGTGCCGCTGGCGCGGCTGGTGAAGGTGCTGGTGTCGTTCGCCACCACCGTGCCGCTCGAAAACGTGCATCCGCTGCAAAGTGGGCTGCTGCGGTTGAAGCATCCCTCGGAGCGCCGGCCGGATTTACCGCGCGAGAGCGCCCTGGTCTTCTGGCCGCGCTTCCTCGGCGAGACGATCACCAAGCATCTGAAGCTCGGCGGCACGATCGCGCGGCTGGCGGTCACAGCCTTCATGACTTCACGCGACAAGAATGCCAAGACCTATATGGACCAGGCGTTGACACCTGTTGGTGACCATGAGGACGAGACGCTGGAGCTCTTCACGAAGACGGCGGGCGGACAGGCGGCGGTCTCGCATATCAAGAAGGTCAACGAGCTCACGCATGCGCATCGGGCGGGCTGAGCCGGCGTTTCTTTACCTCAAATCCTGAGCACAAAAAACCCCGCTTGAAGCGGGGTTTTTCGTTGGATCGATTGGCCGGAGATTACTCGGCGCCTTCCTCGGAAGCCTTCTTCTTGGGAGCGGCCTTCTTCTTCGGAGCAGCTTCTTCGCCTTCAGCGGCTTCAGCCTTAGCAGCAGCCTTCTTCTTCGGAGCAGCCTTCTTGGCTTCCTTCTCGGAGCCTTCGCCTTCTTCGTCGGCGAGCAGCTCTTCCTTGGTTACCTTCTTGTCGGTGACGTCGAGTTCGGTCAGCAGATGGTCGATGACCTTCTCTTCGAAGATCGGCGCGCGGATCGAAGCGGCCGCACCCGGCTGGCTACGGAAGAATTCGAGGATCTGCTTTTCCTGGCCCGGATACTGACGCAGCTGCTCATAGATGGCGCGCTGCATTTCGTCTTCGCTCACTTCAACGCCGGCCTTTTCGCCGATTTCGGAGAGAACGAGGCCGAGGCGAACGCGGCGCTCAGCTAGCTTCTTGTACTCTTCGCGAGCCTGCTCTTCCGTCGTGTCTTCGTCTTCGAAGGTCTTGCCGGACTGTGCGAGGTCGTTGGCGACCTGGTTCCAGATGCCGTTGTACTCGGCGTCGACGAGCGAAGCCGGGGTCTCGAACTTGTACATTTCGTCGAGCTGGTCGAGGATCTGACGCTTGACCTTCTGACGGGTCATCGAGCCGTACTGCGATTCGATCTGGCCGCGAACGATTTCCTTCAGGCGGTCAGCCGATTCCAGGCCGAGCTTCTGAGCCAGTTCGTCGTTGATTTCAACGTCGGCAGGAGCAGCAACGTCCTTGACGGTGACGTCGAAGGTGGCTTCAGCGCCAGCGAGGTTCTTGGCCGGGTAGTCAGCCGGGAACGTGACGTTGATGGTCTTTTCGTCGCCAGCCTTGGTGCCGACGAGCTGCTCTTCGAAGCCCGGGATGAACCGGCCCGAGCCGAGAACGAGTTCGGCGCCCTGGTCGGTGCCGCCTTCGAAGGCAACGCCGTCGACCTTGCCGACGTAGTCCATGGTGATGCGGTCGCCGTCAGCGGCCTTGCCCTTCTTGGTCTCGTAGGAACGAGCGCTTTCAGCGACCTTGAGAACCTGCTCGTTGACTTCCTCGTCGGAGATATCAACGACTTCGCGGGTGATCTTGACGCCCTTGACGGACTTCAGTTCGATCGGGGGCAGAACTTCGTAGGAGAGCGTGAACTCGAAATCCTTCTGAGCCGACAGGATCAGTTCTGCTTCGTCCTTGTCTTCCGTCATCGCGATTTCAGGCTGCGTAGCGGACTTTTCGCCGCGCTCGGCGAGAATGGAGGTCGGCTGTTCGCGGACGATCTCGTTGACGAGGTCGGCCATGATGGACTTGCCGTAAACCTTCTTGAGGTGAGCGGCCGGAACCTTGCCCGGACGGAAGCCGTTGATCCGGACCTTGTCCTTCACGTCGGCAAGACGCTCGTTCATCTTGGTTTCCATGTCCTTGGCCGGGATTACGACCTTGATTTCGCGCTTCAGCCCTTCAGCGAGCGTTTCGATAACCTGCATGTCTTCCTACCTTCAATTCGTGGCGGCCGTGCCCAGACGCCGTTCGTTTCGATGAGCACGACGCCGGAAAGTGCCGGGCGTGGCTTGTTCTCAATTCTTCTTCGTTCTGCGTGAGCGGAACGGCGCTTGGCTCCGGGCAATCGAGGGGCACCGTTTTCGGTCCCTCGCCTGCAAGCCAGCTTTGGTGCGGGTAGAGAGACTTGAACTCCCACGCCTTGCGGCACCAGAACCTAAATCTGGCGTGTCTACCAATTTCACCATACCCGCGTTCTCAAAAACCGCATGCATATGCCTGCACATGAGGCCTTCCGGAGCGCGGCGTCTCTATATCACCCGATTTGGAGGAGGCAAAGGAAAAATGAAGGTCAAATGACAGCGATTTTTCCCGCCGCCGCGCGGACTTGCGCCCGCAAGCGGTCAAACTCAGTAAAGCGGCTCCTCATAGGCCGGCTTGCCGTCCACCAGCAGGCTTTTGATCTGCGCCATGCCATTGGCGCCAACGCTTGCAGCAATCGACACCTGGCCATCACGGCGCGCCTCTTCCAGCGCATGTCCGGCACCTTCCGGAACGTAATAGCGCTCGATGCCATATTCCACGCGGATGGTTTCGGCCTGCGATGTCTCGCCGTAGCTATAGAAGGGCTGGGTATGGAGCACGGCCGTACCGTCGGCTGGCGGGAGCTTGTCGAAGGATGATTCGGCGATCTGCCAGAAACCGCCCTCGCCCGGCTTCAGGCGCACCCAGAGGCTGCGCTCGGCCGCCTCCTTCGGCATGGCGCCTGATATCGAGGAGACGGGTACGGACGAAATGTCGTAGTTCAGCACCACGTAATCGCCGCGCAGGAAGTCGCGCGGATCGACGGGCGCGGTCTTCAACAGAACCTGCGTTCCATTGCGCAGGACGGATGCCCGGCTCTGGACGATGTAGCCGAGCACGGCCGTCTGCAGCAGCGCCACGGTGACGGCGGCGGTGACGCAGCGGCGCTTCGAGTAGCCCTTGAAGGAGAATATGCTCATTGGACCGCCTCCCTGGCCTTGCCGGCAAATCTTCGTTCGAGACGGATGACGATCCAGGCCACGGCCGCGACGAACAGGCCGGAGCAGAGGAAGAGCCCCGAGGTGCCTAGGATGGAACCAACGGTCACCGAGCCGAGATAGAGGATCTCGACGGCGAAAACCGTGTAGGCCAGATAGCGGACGGCGCCGTTGTCACGCCCCTGCAGCGCGATCGCCAGCACGGAGGCGGCGAGTGTCACGATGCCGAGCGGGAGAACCCATTTGCTGGCATCGAGCTCGACATGCAGCAGGAACAGGCCGATGACGGCAAGCAGGAAGGAATAGAAGGCAGGTGCGGCACCGGCGCCCCTGATCAGCGAGGACAGGCGCGCCACCGGCAGGCTAACCAAAACGAAGACCGCCATGCCGCCGATGACATAGATCAGCGCCAGCCACAGGTCGGAATTCAGCGTGTAGAGCCAAGCGAGCCAGCCAAGCAGCAGCAGATAGGCCAGATGGCGCACGCGGCCGGCGCCGGTGTAGCGCACCAAGGCCACGACGATCGCCGCCATGACGGGTGCTGCCCATGAATCGAGCGTCATCAGCCGCATGTCGGAGCCGCTGAGATAGAGGCCGAAGCTGCCCCATGAAAGGAAGCCCGCCACGCCCGACACCACGCCCGAGCGGAACAGCACGGCGGAGACCACCGCCATGGCGAACCAGAGATACATGACCGTCTGCTCATCGCCCGACAGATGATACATCTGCCCGACCAGCGAGATGGCGCCGCCGAAGGTGAGCGTGCCGATGACGAGCAGCGCGTTGGCGGCGGCGATCTGGCCGCGGACAAGGGCAGCACCGGCGCCGAGATGGACGGACCAGATCAGCGCAAGAATGAAGAACATCCTGACGAGACGCGGTATCGCCTCCCAGTTGGAGGCAACCACCAGCAGGATCGCGGCGCCGAGCAGGATGGCGGCGAGGATCATCAGCACATTGCCGAGGCTGAAGCTTGCCGGTCGCCCGTCATATTCCTTGAGCAGCGCATCGGCGGTTTGCTCGCTGAGCAACCCCTTGCCGACCCACTGCGACAAATCCCTCTCCAGACGTCCGCGATACATGCCCTACCCCGCAAACCGCGCAAAGTTGCGCCTGAGTTTTCAACCTTATAGACGCGGTTTGGCGATTGAGGAAACGGCTCCTTGTTATTTCCTTCACAGACCCTTTCGGCTCAGACATTCGGAGCTACCGTTAATCGCCCGGCAAGACTTTGCTCTTACGCTACGTCATGCCATGCATATTGCGCATGGAGACGGCCAAGATACTGCATCGCACTCCTACTCAAAACCATTGAGCATGCGCGCAGCCGGGATGTACCCGGACCGGATTACCGGACGCCTTCGGATATGATTTCCGCCGACATGATCGGGATTTGGATCTATCCTCCCTTCCAAACAACCCGATCGACCTGCAACATCCTCCTCCCAGTTGCCGGTCATACGTATGGACGCCCATCGGATTGCGCATCCGGTGGGCGTCTTCGTTTTATCCTCCGCAGGGCGGCTCATGCGCGCCACCGCCGCTGGATTGCTCATTTTGCCTATTGATTGACCAGAACGTGGCCAAATCGTGCGATTTACAGCTTGAGAAATGCAGCAGCTGCATATGTGCGTTGAATTCTTGTCTCTGTTAGCTCTTCGCAGTGCAATATATATTCAGCTCATCAAATAGAGGTCAGCGCCGATAGGCGGCAGCTGGCAGACGCAAGCCCTCGGAAAGGGGATCGACATGAACATTTCTCGCTCTTTCAACAACTGGCGCAAGTATCGTCAGACGGTTACCGAACTCGGCCGCATGACCAACCGCGAATTGCACGACCTCGGCATCGACCGCGCCGACATCCAGCGCGTTGCTCGCGACGCCGTTCGCTAATATCTTCGCTGATCTCAGGGCGGTTCGCTTCCTCCCAAGCCGATCGCCTCACCAAGACGCCCGCTGCCACCAGGCAACGGGCGTTTTCTTTTGTCTTAACCCTCATTAACGCCTGGGTTGCGCCAAAGCCCAGTATTCCGCCTGCTCAAAAAGTGACACTTGCGCTTTATCTGTGCATCGTACTGCACAATTGCATGGCAGGAGCCTAATAAATGCACTGCACAATATGACCGGGATCACCTATATCAGCGTCAACCACTGAGACGGCAATCGCGCCGCTCACTGAACTGATCTTGAGGAACTACCCATGAACCCGATCCGCATTGCAAAGAGCTGGATTAGCTACCGCCGTACCCTTAGCGAACTCGGCAGCCTCTCCAACCAGGCCCTCGCCGACATCGGCGTAAGCCGCTACCAGATCCACAACATCGCTTCGCGCGCTTTCCGCTAATAGCGGAACGCCTGAAGTACCCAAAACGGCGCCCACAAGGCGCCGTTTTCGCGTTTAAACGCATGATTTTTCTTACTATTGTGAAGTTCTACTGAAGTTAAGTCACATTTCTTTTTAAGCCATTATGCACGACGCGGGTAAGTTGCTCGATATCCTCGTTGACTCACCGGTGTCATGATTGACTGTGAATAACTGGTCTCCCGTCAAGATCGGCTGGCCCTTTGACGTCGCCGACTATATCGTTTGTCCTCACGACAAACCGGGACCATGCGATGAAGCCTGACAAACTTCGCAACCTGCTGCAGGAGATGGACACCCGTATTGGCCGGATGGGCAGCGTACGGAAGGACCACTTCAGCGCAAACTTGTCGGGCCTTAGGGCGGAGGTGCAGAGACTACTCAGCAAAGTCGATACGTTGCGAACACGGGACATAACCGCACTCGAACTAGCGCTATCGGCCATACCGATCCACGACTTGGACAAGTCGAGCTTGAATAACCTGTTGCTCGGCATGAAGATCGGCCTCAGCCAACTTGGCCCCGACGAGATTCTGGAATCCCTGCCCGGCCAAAAACCGGCCGCTTTTCAATTCGGCTTCGAGAATGAACAGGTTGTGGTAGTTGATCAACCGCTTCGCTCTACTGCGCGAGAGAGGGAAATCGCTTCATCAGCCTTGGAAGCAGCCATCGAGAAGGGCGCATACGTCGGCGAGCAGCTATCCCAATCGAATTCCTCCCCTCGCCTTAAGGACGCCTTCAAGGCTCTACAGGACAAACTCGAGGCGCGGGCGAACATTATCCAAATCGGAATGTTCAATCAGACCTGTGGCCGTGTGTTGGGAGGCGATGTTGAAGAGTTGTCGCCCACGTTGTTCGAATTGCTGCGATCCCATGTCGACCTCGTCTCCGCAACGGCATCCCAGTTCGAAGACTGGCGAATCTTTCGCGAGAACGCCGTCGACATCGATCACGAGTCCATCAACGCTCTCTCGCAGAGCACCCTGGCACTTATTCGCGAGCTAAGGAACCACAACAACGCCGAACCAGACGTGACGAATGCGTTGGAAACAGTCGTCGGCTGGACGGATCAAAAGGCTGCTGACAAGCGTGATGTCCTAGCTCTCGCCGGGACCCTTCAAAACCTTTGGTCTTTGGCAGCGAAATCAGCACTCGCAAAAGAAGTCGTAAGCGAGGGCCGTAAACTTGTGGCAAAGGCGATCATAGCGTCTCTTTTGGCAGTAACGACGGCAGGGGCCTTGGCGGCGCTCGGAAAGATTCCGGGCGGTGAGTGGATTGAACCAACGCTCTCTTATTTCAAGTCATCTGGCGAAGCGCCGCCGCTAGAAGCAAAGTGAATCACTGAGGGAAAATAAGTCCTCCCCACCTACATCTCCAACGCCCGCAACTTCTCCACCGCGAAATCGACGAAGGCTCTTGTCTTGGCCGAAACGTGGCGGCCCTCTGCGTGAACGACGTGGATCGGCAGCGGTGGTTCCTCGTAATCTTCGAGCGTCAGACGCAGCTGGCCGGCGGCCACGTACCGGCTGACTTGATAGGAAAGCGGGCGGGATAGTCCCCAGCCGCTGACCGAGGCGGCGATCGCGGCGTCGACCGTGTTGCAATAGAGGCGTGGATGCAGGGTCGCGGCGGCGCCGTCGGGGGCGAAGTGCCAGTCGAGGGGTGCCGACGAGCCGGTGTTGACGATCGTGGCGTGGTTGGCGAGATCGGCGGGTGTTTTGGGTTCACCGTGGCGCTCGAAATAGGAGGGCGCGCCGCAGACGACGCGGCGCACGCTGCCCACCTTGATCGCTGTCTGATCGGAATCCTGCAGGCGGCCGATGCGGATCGCGACGTCGATCCCCTCCTCCACCAGGCTGACGATCCTGTCGAACAAGAGCACACGGCCGGTCACGCCCTTATGGATATCGAGAAACTCGCTCATGACAGGCATGATATGCAGCTGCCCGAACTGCACGGGCGCGGTGATGGTCAGCATGCCTGATGGCGTCGCGTGCGAGCCGCCGGCGGAGGCCTCGGCTTCGTCGATCTCGGACAGAATGCGTTTGCAATCATCGGCATAGCGTCGGCCGGCCTCGGTCAGGTTGACCGATCGCGTCGAGCGCACGAAGAGGCGCGCGCCGGTGGCATCCTCGAGAAAGGCAACCGCGCGGGTGACGGCCGGCGGGCTCATGTGCAGCTGGCGCGCCGCTTCCGCGAAGCTTGCCGTTTCGGAAACCCGCACTAGGACTTTCATGCAGTGAAGCCGATCCATATCGTCACCTTTTATTCCATCCAGAGAAACAGTCCCTTTCTCATAATCGAAATTCCATACGAAATCAGGAACAATTATTCTTTCGGCAACACCAACGGAGACCAGTTCCATGAAGCTCTACTCGCACCCGCTTTCGGGTCACGCACACCGCGCCTGCCTGTTCATCTCGCTTGCCGGGATCGACGCCGAGATTGTCGATATCGATCTCGCCGGTGGCGAGCACAAGAAGCCTGCCTTCCTGGCGCTCAACCCGTTCGGGCAGATCCCTGTGCTCGATGACAATGGTTTGGTGCTTGCGGATTCGAATGCGATCCTGGTCTACCTCGCCAAGAAGCATGCGCCGGACTGGCTGCCTGAGGATGCCGTGGGCGCCGCTTCCGTGCAGCGCTGGCTTTCGGTGGCTGCCGGCGAAATCGCCTATGGCCCGGCCGCCGCGCGGTTGGTCACGGTGTTCGGCGCGAGCTTCGATACCGAAGAGGTGATCGGACGCGCGCACCGCATTCTGGCGCTGATCGATGCGGAGCTGGCCGGCAAGGCGTGGATCGCGGCCGATCGGCCGACGATCGCCGACGTCGCGCTCTACAGCTACATCGCCCGCGCGCCGGAGGGGAATGTCGATCGTTTCCGCTACGGCAATGTCAGCGCCTGGCTGAAGCGTATCGAGGCGCTGCCCGGCTTCCGCCCATTCCAGAAGACGGCGATCGGCATTCCCGACGCGGCCTGAGACAGGCCACGCGCCGCCGCCGGTCTTTGAAAATCCACGAAGGAGAATGTCATGCTTGCCTTGAAGCAGACTGAAAAGCCTTCCCCGTGGCATGACGGGGAGATTGCCCTGCAGGAAAAGGCCGGCGTCGCGGCGCGCATGAAGGATGCGGGCGCGCGCGTGCTGCGCGACCACCTGATTGACCAGCACCGCCAGTTCTACCCGCAGCTCCCCTTCATCGTGCTCGGCACGGTGGACGCCAATGGCGACGCCTGGGCGACGCTGCGGGCGAACTATCCTGGGTTCCTCGACAGTCCGGATGTGCACACGCTGAGCGTCAAGCTTGCGCGCGAGCCTGCCGATCCGGCCGATCGGGGGATGGAGGATGGCGATGCGATCGGCATGCTCGGGATCGAGCTGCAGACGCGCCGGCGCAACCGGCTGAACGGGACGATCGCACGCAGCAAGGCAGATCGCTTCGATGTCACGGTCGGCCAGTCCTATGGGAACTGCCCGCAATATATCCAGCTGCGCGATTTCGGCTTCAGCCGCGAGCCTGAAATCTCCTCGGCCGTGCCGCCCGTCATTGCTGAGACGCTGGATGCGCGGGCGATGGCGCTGATCTCGAAGTCGGATACGTTTTTCGTCGCGTCCTATGCCGATCGTGACGATGGCGAGCGGCAGGTGGATGTTTCGCACCGGGGCGGCAAGCCGGGCTTCGTGCGGATCGGCGAGGATGGGGTTCTGACGATCCCCGACTTCGCTGGCAATCTGTTCTTCAACACGCTCGGCAATATTCTCATCAATGGCCGCGCCGGGCTTGTCTTCGTCGATTTCGACAGCGGCGATCTGCTGCAATTGTCTGGTGATGCCGAAGTCGTTCTGGATTCGCCGGAGATCGCCGCCTTCCAGGGCGCGGAGCGTCTGTGGCGCCTCCGCCCGCGTCGGGTCGTCTACCGGGCGGATGCATTGCCGCTTCGGTGGAATTCGCGCGCCGACGGGCAGTCGCCGAACGCGCTGATGACCGGCGATTGGAAGTCGGCGGCCGGGCGCATCAGCGCCGCCGAGATGGCGAGCCGCTGGCGGCCGTTGCGGGTGGCACGGATTGTCGATGAGAGTGCAGGCATTCGCTCGTTCCACCTGGAGCCCGTCGATGGTGGCGGGCTGATCGCGCATGCGGCCGGACAATATCTGCCGATACGCGTGACTGTCCCCGGCGAGGATCGGCCGCTGATTAGGACCTATACGTTGTCGGTCGCACCGTCCGATAACAAGTACCGCATCAGCGTGAAGCGGGAGGGCGTGGTCTCGCGCCATCTGCACGACAACATTGCTGTCGGTAATATCATCGAGGCGCGGGCGCCTGGCGGTACGTTCGGCATCGATGCGGCGGAGCAGCGGCCGGCGGTGATGCTGGCGGCCGGTATCGGTATCACGCCGCTGCTCGCCATGCTCAGGCATGTCGTCTACGAGGGTTTCCGCAAGCGCGGGATGCGTCCGGTGTGGTTGTTCTATGCCGCGCACAGCAAGGGCGAGCGTGCCTTCGACGATGAGATTGGGGCGCTTGTCGCCGCCTCCGGCGGGGCGGTCAGGCTGGTCCGGCTGCTTGGGGATGTCTCTGGCGCGGTCGAGGGGCGAGACTATGACGCGCAGGGGCGGATCGACATGGCGCTGTTGCGCGCCGTGCTGCCGTTCAACGATTACGACTTCTACCTCTGCGGCCCGCCGGGCTTCATGCAATCGGTCTATGACGGGCTGCGTGGCCTCAACATCGCGGACGGCAGAATCCATGCCGAGGCGTTCGGCGTGGCATCGGTTGCGCGATCGGGTGGCGTTTCGACCGAGGCTGCCCCGGTGCAGGCTCGGGCGGCGGCGGACGTGCCGGTGCCGGTCTATTTCACGCAATCGGCCAAGGAGGCGCGGTGGGAGCCTGAGGGCGGCACCTTGCTGGAGCTTGCCGAGGCGCGCGGGTTGCAGCCGGAGTTCAGCTGCCGGCTCGGCAATTGCGGCAGCTGCCGGACCAAGGTGCTGTCGGGGGCGGTCGCTTATACCAGGGAGCCGACGGCCGAGGTTGCCGAGGACGAGGCTTTGATCTGTTGCGCGGTTCCGGCCAAGGGTGAGACGCGGCTGGAGCTCGATCTCTAGAGAATGTTGAGGGTGACCGGGGTACAGCAGGTGCTGCTCAAATATCCGGTTTCCTGCCAATATCCAGTTTGCTGTCATGACGCGGCGTGATAATCAGCCGCGCATGACCCAGACCTCGTCCCATTCTCCCATCCACGTCGTCGGCGGCGGGCTCGCGGGCTCCGAAGCCGCGTGGCAGATCGCAAACGCCGGCGTTCCCGTCATCCTGCACGAGATGCGCGGCGTGCGCGGCACCGATGCCCACAAGACGGACCATCTGGCCGAACTCGTCTGTTCCAACTCGTTCCGCTCGGACGATGCGACCGCCAATGCCGTCGGCGTCATTCATGCGGAAATGCGCATGGCCGGATCACTGATCATGGCCTGCGCCGACAAGCACCAGGTGCCGGCCGGCGGCGCGCTGGCTGTCGATCGCGACGGGTTTTCGGAAGCCGTTACCCGCGCGGTTCACGACCATCCGCTGATCACAGTGGTGCGCGAGGAGATCACCGGTCTTCCGCCGAAGGAGTGGGACCTGGCGATCGTCGCCACCGGCCCACTGACGGCACCGTCGCTTGCGAGCGCCATCCAGGAGGAGACCGGCGCCGATGCACTCGCCTTCTTCGATGCCATCGCGCCGATCGTCTATCGCGAGAGCATCGACATGGATATCTGCTGGTATCAGTCGCGCTACGACAAGGTCGGCCCCGGCGGCACCGGCAAGGACTACATCAACTGCCCGATGGACGAAGCGCAGTACAATGCCTTCGTCGATGCGCTGATCACCGGCGACACGGTCGGTTTCAAGGAATGGGAAGGCACGCCCTATTTCGACGGCTGCCTGCCGATCGAAATCATGGCCGAGCGCGGCCGCGAGACGCTGCGCCACGGGCCGATGAAGCCGATGGGGCTCACCAACGCGCATAACCCGACGGTGAAGGCCTATGCGGTGGTCCAGCTGCGCCAGGACAATGCACTCGGCACGCTCTACAACATGGTCGGCTTCCAGACGAAGCTGAAATACGGCGCGCAAACCGAGATCCTCAAGATGATCCCGGGATTGCAGAATGCCGAGTTCGCCCGTCTCGGCGGCCTGCACCGCAACACCTACATCAACTCGCCGACGCTGCTCGACGGTTCGCTGACGCTGAAGTCGCGGCCGGGGCTGCGCTTCGCGGGCCAGATCACCGGCTGCGAGGGCTATGTCGAAAGCGCCAGCGTCGGCCTGCTCGCCGGCCGGTTCGCGGCTGCCGAGCGCAAGGGCGAAGCAGTCTCGCTGCCGCCTGCAACGACGGCGCTCGGCTCGCTGCTCGGCCATATCACCGGCGGGCATATCAGCAACGACGAGGAACCGGGCAAGCGCTCGTTCCAGCCGATGAACATCAATTTCGGCCTGTTCCCGGAACTCGAGCCGGGCTCGATCGTCAAGCCCGAGGGCGTGAAGCGGTTCCGCGGCAAGGACAAGACGATCATGAAGCGGCAGCTGATCGCCAAGCGGGCACTCGCCGATTGCGCGGAATGGCTCGGCGATACTGTGCCGGTGGCAAAGACGGCCTGATCAGGCCGTCTCTCTCCGCAAGCTAAGACAGGTCAGTGGGTGACGGGCCCGTTGGCCTTCTTCCAGGCGTCGATGCCGCCTTCAATGTGGCATGCCGATACGATGCCGGCGTCGTGCGCGGCCTGGACGGCCATGGCGGAGCGTTCGCCGAAGGCGCAGTAGAAGACCAGGCGCTTGGTGGTGGATACGCCGAGTTCATGCAGAACGCCGCCGGCGCTGATGCTTTCAGCGAGCGCCGGATAGGGAAAGTGCAGCGATGACGGGATGACGCCGTGGCGCTGGCGTTCGCTATCCTCCCGCAGGTCGATCAGCGCGACGTCAGGCCTGCCCATCAGATCGAAGACCTGCCGGACGCTCAGTGACCATCCGTGGCTGTCGACGTCGTGATGATCCATGCCGATCTTCATGTTGGCCGGCACCGCCACGTCCATCATTTTCGGATTGGCGAGCTTCAAATTGTTCATCAGGTCGGCATATTCATCGGCCGAACGCACCTGCAGGCGCGGGTTGAAGGCCTTCTCCTCGCCGATCGTCGAGACGGTGTCGCCCTTGTAGTCGTGGGCGGGGTAGACCAGCGTCGTGTCGGGCAGTTTCAAAAGGCGGCCGAAGATGGATTCGAACTGGGCGCGCGGATCGCCATTCTGGAAATCTGTACGGCCGGTGCCGCGGATCAGAAGCGTGTCGCCGGTAAAGACACGGTCGGGAAGGACGAAGCTGTAGCTATCGTCGGTGTGGCCGGGCGTATAGATGACATCGAGCGACAAGCCCTCGATGGTCAGCCGGTCGTTGTCGGAAAGGCGCATCGAGACGACATCGGCCTTGGTCTGCTCACCCATGACGGTCGTGCAGTGGGTCTTGTCGCGCAGGGCGCCAAGACCGGTGATATGATCGGCATGCAGATGCGTATCCACGGCCTTGACCAGCTTCAGATCGAGTTCGTGAATGAGCTGCAGGTAGCGATCGACCTTTTCAAGGACCGGATCGATGATCAGCGCCTCCCCGCCCCGCCTGCTTGCCATCAGGTAGGAGTAGGTGCTGGATGCGGGGTCGAAAAGCTGACGGAAGATCATCTTCGCCTCCTGCGTTCTATCCGATATCGATGTCCCGCGATCGGGCTCAGCCCTTCGGCTGCGGCACGATGCGGATGTAGGGCTTGGGCGACACCCAGCCGTCAGGGTACTGCTTCTTGGCGTCTTCGTCGGAGACCGAACCGGCGATGATGACGTCGCCGCCGTTCTGCCAGTTGGCCGGCGTCGCGACCTTGTGCTTTGCCGTCAGCTGCAGAGAATCGATGACGCGGATGACTTCGTCGAAGTTGCGGCCCGTCGTCATCGGGTAGACGAGGATCAGCTTGATCTTCCTGTCGGGGCCGATGACGAAGACATTGCGAACCGTCTGGTTGTCGGCCGCAGTGCGGACGGTCGGATCACCCGACACGGCTGCCGGCAGCATGTGGTAAAGCTTGGAGACGTTGAAATCGACGTCGGCGATCATCGGGTAGTTGGGGCGCGTGCCTTGCGTTTCCTCGATGTCGTTCATCCAGCCGTCGTGGCGATCCAGCGGATCGACGGAGAGGCCGATGATCTTGACGCCGCGGCGGTCGAACTCCGGCTTGATCTTCGCCATGTAGCCGAGCTCGGTGGTGCAGACGGGCGTGAAATCCTTGGGATGCGAAAATAGGACCGCCCAGGAGCTGCCGATCCAATCGTGAAAATTGATCGTTCCCTCGGTCGTCTGCGCTTCGAAATCGGGAGCAATGTCGTTGATCGCAAGCATACTTACCTCCAATAAGTTGTAGGAAAATTCATAGGGCCTCGCGGTGTGCGCGAAACATGCTCCACTTTCAGGACTAAGGCAATATGACACGAAAGAGGTAGCGCGGGCGGAAAAACGTCAAAAGCCCGGCGCATGGCCGGGCATTGCTCGACTGAAAATCGGAGACAGTTTACCGGTGGTTGGCGGCAGTCGGGTCGGCCAGCGGCAGTTCGCGATCGGGTTCGGCGACGTAGTTTCCGAGCAGCCAGAGGGCTACTTCGGAGGCTTCCTTCGGCGAAGTGAACTCGAAGGTGCCGTTCTGGTGTGGTGTATCAAGGAAATCGACCGTCAGGCCCTTGCCGCTGTCAGAGCTTTGAACGCGCACCCTGCCCGGCTGGATGACCTGGCACGAGTAATGGCGCTGCATGCTGCGCATGAAGCCGGCCTTGTTGTCGTGCAAGCGGACGAAGACCACCTGGCCGTTGGCCGTTGCTTGCAGCGAGCGGATCGCTTCGGTCGGGAAGGCGCGGTTGAATTCGATGATGGCAAGGCCGGTATCGTGCAGGCCCTGCTCCTCGTGCTTGGCCGACATGCGCACGGCGATGAAGGCCACGATGACGAGCATCACGAAAAGAGTGGCCCAGATCAATATGCTCACGTCACACTCCATTCAAAGCAAGCGATGATGACAGCTATAACGCGCGAGGCTTGCGCGAGTTTGAACGAGCCTCAGATTTTCTTGCGCATCAGCGCCATGGTCATGCCGATCTGGCGGCGCCATTGCGGCTGCTGCGCGGAGCGATCGAACAGCCCTGCCCCCAGCTTCTGCGCTTTCGACAGAACCGGCGCAGCGAGTGCTGCGGGAAGGAAGGCCGGGAAGACCGGTTGCGGGATGGCGACCTTGCGCGCCCTCGCGAGATGGTCGCGGCCGAGGCCGGCGAAGGCCTCGATGGCCGCCGAGATGCGCACCTTGTCTTCGCCAGCGAGGAAGGTGTCTCGGTCAAGTCCGGTCGCGGCGAGGATCTCGAGCGGGATGTAGATCTGGCCGCGATGGCGATGGAGCGGCATCAGGAGCAGCAATCCCGCGATCGCCTGGGCTACACCGGCATGGCCTGCGGCTTCGGCCGACTTCGCCGCCTCTTCGGGCGACAGGATCAGGCTTGCGAGCTGGATCAGCGCCGAGGCGGTCTCGCCGGCATAGCCTTCCAGCGCGCCGCGCGATTCCATCGGATCATCGTAGAGGTCGAATATGCGGGCGTCGATCATATCCGACAAAGTCTTGCGCGGCAGGCGATGCGCCTCGATCGCGGCCAGCAGCCCGGCCGCCACCGGGTTGGCCTCGGTGGAACCGTGCGCGGTTCCCTCCAGAAGATCGCGCCAGTATTGCATGCGCACTTCGCCGGGAAGCGGCTCGTGCACGAGATCGCGGATGCGTGCAAGTTCGGCGTTGAAGGCATAGAGCGCCGCCAGTGCGCCGCGCTTGTCTTCGGGAGACAGGAGGCAGGCGAGATAGCGATCACGATCGCTGTCGCGCAGCATCGCCAGGCAGATGTCCTGGTTCGTCGAGGATTGATCGGCCATGTGTCAGACCGCGATCAGCGCCGCTGCGACGGCGCGCGATTCCATCAGCATGATGTTGAAGGTGCGCACCGCTGCACCCGTGCTCATCGAATCCGAGGAAATGCCGGCAGCCTTCAGGGCGGCTTTCAGGTCGGCGGGGATCGGGCGCATGTCGACACCGGTGCCGAGCAGCAGGAATTCGATCTCGGAGGCTTCATTGAGGACACGCTGCAGGTTTTCGATCGACAGCGGCATGGTCGCGTCCATGTTCCAGCCGTGGATGCCCGACGGCAGGCAGAGGATGGAGCCGCGATGCGACATGTCGGCGAAGCGGAAGCCGCCGTTCCCGTAGGTGTCGATCGGAGCGCGACCGGGAAAATGCGCTTCGCGTATTTCTATGCCTCTTGCCATATTCTCACACTGCCGGCTTGCCGGGCTGGGCGGCCGGTTCCGGTACTTTCTTGTCGTTATCGTTATCGAGCGCATCCGGGCGGAGCTTGAAGACGATCAGCACCGGTGCAGCAATGTAGATGGAGGAAAACGTGCCGATGGCAACGCCAACAAGCATGATGAAGGCGAAGGAGCGGATGACCTCGCCGCCGAAGATCGCCAGCGCGAGCAGCGCCAGCATGGTGGTGGCGGCGGTCAGCACGGTGCGCGACAGCGTTTGGTTGATCGACGCGTCGATCAGGATCGGCAGCGGCATCTTGCGGTAACGCTTCAGGTTCTCGCGCATGCGGTCGTAGACCACCACGGTATCGTTGAGCGAATAGCCGATGATCGTCAAAAGGGCGGCGACGCTGGTCAGGTTGAACTCGATGCCTGATAGCACGAAGAGCCCGAGGATCAGGATGATGTCGTGCAACGTGGCGACGATGGCGCCGACGGCGAACTGCCACTCGAAGCGCATCCAGATATAGACGAGGATGACGATGAGCGACGCCAGCACGCCGAGCGAGGCGGCGCGGGTGAGTTCGCCCGATATGGCGGGGCCGACCACTTCGACGCGGCGGAAATCATAATCGTTGGCGAGTTCGTCGCGCACCAGCGTGACCGCCGACTGTTCGGCATTCTCGCCGCCGCCCTGCGCTTCCAGCTGAATCAGCGCGCCTGCCGGATCGGCCAGCCTGCGGGCAAGGATGTCGCCTATCGGCAGATCGCCGAGGCGGGCGCGGATATCCTCGAGGTCGGCAGGGCCTTGCTTGGCCTTCACTTCGATGATCGAGCCACCGGCGAAGTCGATACCGAGATGCATTCCGACCGCCGCGAAGCCAACCATGGCGGCGACGCAAAGCGCGGCCGATGCGGTAAAGACGTAGCGGCGGATGCCCATGAAGCGGATGTTGGCGCGGTCGAAGATGCCGGTGTGGACATCCTTCGGCAGATGCCGGGGATGACGGCGGTGCAGCCAGGTAACGACGATCCAGCGGGTGAGCGTGACGGCCGTGAAAATGGTGGTCAGGATACCGGCGGCAAGTGTGACGGCAAAGCCGCGCACCGCGTCGTTGCCGAGGAAATAGAGGATGACGGCGGCGATGAAGATGGTGACGTTCGCGTCGAGGATCGTCATGATCGCACGGGAGAAACCGTAGTCGATCGCCTCGAAGAAGGGCCGGCCGGTCTTCGCCTCGTCGCGGATGCGCTCGTAGATCAGCACATTGGCATCCACCGCCATGCCCATGATGAGCACGATGCCGGCAATGCCAGGCAAGGTGAGCGTGGCGCCGATGAGGCTCATCACCGCGAGGATGAGGATGAGGTTCAGGAGCAGCGACAGCGCGGCGATCAGGCCGAGGCCGCGATAGAAGCCGAACATCAGCCCGATAACCAGGATGGCAGCGACGATGCCGGCGACGAGCCCTGCCCGCGCCGATTCCGCGCCGAGCGCCGGGCTAACCGTGCGCTCCTCGACCGTCGTCAGCGTGGCCGGAAGCGCGCCCGCGCGCAGCATCAGGGCCAGATCACTGGCACCCTCTTCGGTGTAGCTGACCGGGATCTCGCCCTTGCCGTCGAGGATCGGCGCGCTGATCGGGAGCGAGGCCATGACCTGATCGTCGAAGATGATCGCAAGATGGCCGCCGGCGTGCTGCTGTGTCTTCTCGGCCAGCCGCTTGGTGCCTTCGTCGTCGAGCGCGTAGCGGATCGCTACCGTGTCGGCCTGCGCATCCGCGAAGGATTGGACATCGACGACATTGGCGCTGTTGATGAAATCGGTACGGTCCACGAGATAGGGGATCGGCGGATCATCCAGCGAATAGAGAACTTCGGAGCTCGCCGGCCAGCGGCCGTTGACCGCGTCCTGTCCCGACATGGTTTCGTCGAGCATGCGCACGGAAAGCTTGGCGGGCTCGTTGAGGATGTTCTTCAGGCGCTCGGCATCTATGACGCCGAAGACCTGGACATCGAGACGATCGGCGCCCTCGGGCTTGATCGCGAAATCCGGATTGCCGAGGCCGGCGATGCGGCGGCTGACGATATCGACAGACTGGGCCTGCGCTTCTGAAATGGCGGCGTCGATGGCGGCATCCGCGATCTCGATCGTGAGGTCGCCGCTATTGGCCTGCTTGAGCGTGACACCTTCTGTCGAGGTCAGATTTTTCAGCGCGGCGACGGCGGCGTCGACCTGCGCGGGATCGGTGATCTTGACGGTGACCGTCTGGTCGTTGCCCGTAAGCCCGGTGTACCGGATATTGGCCTGGCGCAAGGAGCGGCTGATCTCGCCGACGGTGGCGACCAGCTTCTGGCGCGCGACATCGGCGCGGTCGACCTCGAAGACGACATGCGTGCCGCCGCGAAGATCGGAACCCAGCACGACGCGGTGCTTGGACAGCCAGGAAGACGGCAGGCCGGACTGGCCAACCGGCAGGAAATTGGGGGCCGGCAGGAAATTGGGGGCCGCGATCAACACGGCCACCAGCACCACAAACCAGATCAGAAGGGTCTTCCAGCGGGAAAAATGAAGCATTTTCTCTCGACTATGTCAGATCCGGGTGATCCGGTTCGTGGGATATGCGTGATGATTATGCCGCGTCTGCCTTCACGGGCTCGCCCTTGACGCGGATCTCGGTGACGCCGGTGCGGACGACGCGAACGCGCACGCCATCAGCAATTTCGACTTCGATTTCTTTTTCGTCAATCACCTTGGTGACCTTGCCGACGAGACCGCCAGACGTGACGACCTGGTCGCCGCGACGGATCGCCTTCAGGGCTTCGTCGCGCTTCTTGGCCTGGGCGCGCTGCGGACGGATGAGCAGGAAATACCAGACGACCATCAGCGGCACGAACAGGATGATCATTTCGAAGCCGGAACCGAACGGCGACGCCGCGCTGTCGGTGGCCTGGGCGAATGCCGGGGTGATGAACATGCTAATCTCCTCAAACTTTTCCGGAGGCGGATTGTCGCCTTTTTTCTCGGTGGCCGGACTATAATTATGGTCTTTGCGATTGCAACTGAAACAGCCGAAAACCGTACCGATTCCGCTGCCTCATAACCTTTCCGCTTATAAAAGGCCATGCTACCCGGCTAGGAAAAGCAATTGGCACACAGCCGCTTACGCCCCAAGGAGGAAACGCCATGGCCGAAGACGTCAACAGCATCATTCTCGGCGAACTGCGCCGTCTTGCCGATGCCGTGGAACGGCTGGCGGGACCGCCGCCCGCCATCAACGACTGGAACGCGGCCGATTGCTTCGTCTGGGCCCCTGCCCGCCAGCATTTGCAGCCTGTCCAGCGCCCAAACCGCGTGGCGCTGGCGCTGATCCGCGGCGTCGATCGCGTACGCGATATCCTGCATGAAAATACCGTGCGCTTCGCCGAAGGCTATGCCGCCAACAACGTGCTTCTGTGGGGCGCGCGGGGCATGGGCAAGTCGTCGCTGGTGAAGGCCGTTCACGAAGATGTCAGACGCGAAAGCGGCGTTTCGCTGAAACTCGTAGAGGTGCATCGCGAGGATATCGCCAGCTTGCCCGCACTGCTCGACCTTCTGAAGGATACGCCGCACCGCGTCATCGTCTTCTGCGACGACCTCTCCTTCGACCATGACGACACGGCCTACAAGTCTCTCAAGGCAGCGCTCGACGGCGGCGTCGAGGGACGGCCGGACAATGTGCTGTTCTATGCGACCTCAAACCGTCGCCACCTGTTGCCGCGCCACATGATGGAGAACGAACAGTCGACGGCGATCAACCCGTCGGAGGCTGTCGAGGAGAAGGTGTCGCTGTCGGACCGTTTCGGGCTGTGGCTCGGCTTCCACAAGTGCAGCCAGGACGACTATCTGACGATGATCGACGGCTATGCCGCACACTTCAAGCTGCCGCTCGACCGCGAGACGCTGCATGCGGAAGCGCTGGAATGGGCAACGACGCGCGGCGCCCGCTCGGGCCGCGTCGCCTGGCAGTATATCCAGGACCTCGCGGGCCGGAAGCGGATCGCGCTCGACAGAGCCTGATGGCTGCTTTTACAATTGCCTGAAACGACAAAAGCCCGGCATCCGCCGGGCTTTTGCATTGTCCTCGATACACAATACCTATTCGAGGAAACTTCTGACCTACTCGAGGCCCAACCTACTCGAGGAAAGTCATCGGGTTCACCGGCGTCGCGTCCTTGCGGACTTCGAAGTGAACCTGCGGCTGCTTGACGTTGCCGCTCATGCCTGACACCGCGACCGTCTGGCCGCGCTGGATCTTCTGGCCGCGCGTCACGCTCAGCGTGTCGGCGTTGCCGTAGACGGTGACGGTACCGTCGTCGTGGCGAACGAGGACCGTGTTGCCGAGTTCCTTCAGGCCGTTGCCGGCGTAGATGACGACGCCGTTTTCAGCTGCCTTGATGGCCGTGCCCTGCGGAACCGAGATGTCGATACCGTCGTTGCGGCTGCCGTTGACGTTGGCGCCGTAGGCGGCGATCACGGCACCACGGACCGGCCAGCGATACTTGCCGATGCCGGTGGCTTCAGGTGCTGCCGATGCCACTTCCTTCTTGGCTGCGTCGCTGACGCTTTCGGTGGCGACCGGCGCCTTGTAGGTCGCGGGCTGGGCTGCGGCCGTTTCAGGCGCGGATGCCGGCTGTGCGGCGGGCTTGGGCTCCGCCTTCGGCTGGATCGACGCCGTCTTCATGGTGTCGGCGGAGCCGCTGCCGTTCGGGATGTTCAGTTCCTGACCGATGCGGATCGAGCCGGCCGTGAGGTTGTTGGCGGCCTTGATGTCGTCGATGCTGTTGCCGGTCGCCTTGGCGATCTTGGCAAGCGAGTCACCCGACTTGACGACGTAAGTGCCGCCAGCGCCCTTCGGGCCGGCGCCGACGGGCGCCTTGCCGGACTGGTCAGCACTCGCCATCGACTTGTCACGCGAGGCGTTGGAGCCATTCGGGATGACCGCGAGGTTCTGTTCCTGGCCACGAGCCGGCTGCGGCGCCTGACCACCCTTGGCGAGGTCGTTCGACTGCGCAGCCGCCTTGGCGGCATTGCCGCCGTTGAAGGTCGGGATCAGGATGGTCTGGCCGGGTCTCGCGGCGGCGGCACTCTTCAGGCCGTTGGCGCGCAGGATTTCTTTTTCCGGAACGCCGTAGCGGTTGGCGAGGATCGCGACGCTTTCGCCAGGACGCATGGTGACCGAGGGAGCGTTGGTCGAGGACCAGCCGGAGACCTTCGGGGTCGAGCCCGTGACGATGTTGTCGGCGTTGCGCTTCGGCGGAACGATGACCTGGCTGGAATGCTGCGGCGCGTTGGCGGCCGGGAACGGCTGAGCGAGAGCGACCTGCTTTTCGCGAGCGGCAGATACGTTGCCGGAAGCCATGGGGGCCTGCGACACGGCGCCGGGAGCGGCAAGCTCGGAGCGCTGGACGGAAACCGGAGCCGATGCCATGCGAGCGCTCGAGCCGTAGGTCGACTGCTGGCTCGGATAGGGCTGGTTCATCGCCTGATTGTTGTTGGCATAGTTGGGCTGCATCGCGCCGCCCTGCATGTCCGCCTGCGGCACGGGATCAGCCTGAAGGCCGCTCATGCTCCGCCGAGGAATGGAATTTGTCGTCATCTGGTCCTGACCGGACGAAGAAAACAGACCGCCGAAACGTGTCACATCGGAACTGCAACCTGATGCAGCACTCGCCAGGAGAGCCACGATCAGGGCATTACCGGCAGACTTCCCGAACTTAGGCGAAACGCTGAAACGCATGACACTCGACCCACTGAATAACGCAACCATTTGTGGGTATGATTAAAGCGCGTTAGCATTACCAACCGGTTAAGGCGGAAACATCAGCTTGCGTTTTTTGACAAATCGCTAACCATAGCGACGACACGATCAGAGCTGCGAGGCGACGCGCGGAACAATCGGCAGGTATGGGGAGTTAAATAGCTCCTCGCGCTCGAAGCGGCTGCCAGTCTTCGTCAGGCGCACGAGACGACATTCGGTCTCGGAGATGATCAACGGCGCGATCATCGAGCCGCCGGAAACCAGCTGGTCGGCATAAAAGCGCGGCATGCTCTCGAAGGCGGCGGTAACAAGGATACGGTCGAAGGTGCCCTCGCCCTGCAGGCCGGCGCTGCCATCGGCCTGGCGGACGATGATGTTGCGGATACCGAGCGTCTCGAAACGCTTCTGGGCGTTCGAGGTCAACGTCTTGTAGCGGTCGATGGTGAGCACACGCTCGGCCATTCGCGCGATGACAGCCGTCATGAAACCGCTGCCGGTGCCGACTTCCAGCACACGCTGGCCGGGCTTCACCCTCAGGTGATGCAGGACGCGGACGGCGAAATCGACGCCCTCGAGGAAGGAGCCGCATTCGATCGGAATGGTGCGGCTGGAATAGGCCTGTTGGGCGAACTGCGGCGGCACGAAGAGCGAGCGCGGCGCCTGCTCGACCGCCGTCAGCAGATCAAGATCGGACACGCCTTCGGCCCGCAGCCTCAAGACGAGTGCCGCAAACTCTTCCTTCTCCACCAGACGTGCCGCCAATGCGATTTACTCCGTACCCGAAAGCGCCCGCGCCACGCGGTCCTGTACGGAATAATCGGTCAGATCCAGTTTCAAAGGTGTTACCGAAATCTTGCTATTCTTGAGCGCGTTGACATCGGTGCCTTCAACGAAGGAGCCGGCGCGCTCGCCAAACTTCAGCCAGTAGTAGGGGAAGCCGCGACCATCGGCGCGGGCATCGACCTCAAGATTGAAGGCGAGCTTGCCCTGCGCGGTCACTTCCGTGCCCTCGACTTCGTTAGGCGCGCAGTTCGGGAAGTTGAGATTGAGGAAGGTGCCCTCGGGCAGATCGACCGACATCAGCTTGTTGAGCAGCGCCGGCGCATGTGTCTCGCAGACTTCCCAGGGAAGGATGCGCTGGTCGCCTTCGCGAATGTAAGCCTGGCTCAACGCAAAGGAGCGTACGCCCTGCATCGTGCCTTCGATGGCGCCGGCGATCGTGCCCGAATAGGTGACGTCGTCAGCGACGTTCGAGCCGGCGTTCACACCTGACAGCACGAGATCGGGCTTAATCTCCATCACCTGCTTGATGCCCATGATGACGCAATCGGTCGGCGTGCCGCGCAACGCGAAGTGCTTGTCGGAGATCTTGCGCAAGCGCAGCGGCTCCGACAGGCTCAGCGAATGGGCGAGACCGCTCTGGTCGGTCTCGGGCGCGACGATCCAGACATCGTCGGAGAGTGTGCGCGCAATCCGCTCCAGCGCCGCAAGGCCTTCCGCGTGAATGCCGTCGTCGTTGGTAAGCAGAATGCGCATGGTCTCAAGCCGCCTTTTCGATCTTCGTCAGGCCGCCCATGTAGGGCACCAGCACGTCGGGGACGGTCACCGAACCATCCTCGTTCAGATAGTTTTCCAGAACCGCGATCAGGCAGCGGCCGACGGCGGTGCCGGAACCGTTCAGCGTGTGAACGAAGCGGTTGGTCTTGTCTTCCTTGCCGCGATAGCGCGTGTTCATGCGCCGCGCCTGGAAATCGCCGCAGACCGAGCAGGACGAGATTTCGCGGTAGGTGTTCTGACCGGGCAGCCAGACCTCGAGATCGTAGGTCTTGCGCGAGCCGAAGCCCATATCGCCGGTGCAGAGCGTCAGCGTGCGGAAATGCAGGCCGAGGCGCTTCAATACTTCCTCGGCGCAGGCAGTCATGCGCTCATGCTCGGCAATCGAGCTTTCGGCGTCGGTGACCGAGACCAGCTCGCACTTCCAGAACTGGTGCTGGCGCAGCATGCCGCGGGTGTCGCGGCCGGCCGATCCTGCTTCCGAGCGGAAGGACGGGGTGAGCGCGGTGAAGCGCAGCGGCAGCTTGTCATGCTCAAGGATTTCCTCGCGCACGAGGTTGGTGAGCGTGACCTCGGCGGTCGGGATCATGTAGCGGCCGTCGGTCGTCTTGAAGAGGTCTTCCTCGAACTTCGGCAGATTGCCGGTGCCGAACAGTGCTTCGGCGCGCACCATCAGCGGCGAGCTCACTTCGGTGTAGCCGTGCTCGCTGGTGTGCAGGTCGATCATGAACTGGCCGAGCGCCCGCTCCAGCCTTGCCAGCGGGCCGGTCAGGACGGTGAAGCGCGAGCCGGAGAGCTTGGCGGCGGTTTCGAAATCCATGTAGCCGAGCGCTTCGCCGATTTCGTAGTGCTCCTTCGGCGTATGGTTCCAACGCGGCTTCTCGCCGGTGACACGCGTCACGACGTTGTCGGCCTCGTCCTTGCCGACTGGGACGTCGTCATGGGGAACGTTGGGGATGCGCGAGAGGGCGTCGTTCAGCTCTTCGGAGAAGGCGCGGTCGTCTTCTTCGGCGGCCGGCAGCAGGACCTTGAGGTCGGCGACCTCGGCCTTCAGCTTTTCGGCCAGCTCGGTATTCTTCTGCGCCATGGCAGCACCGATCTCCTTGGAGGCGGCGTTGCGGCGGGACAGCATGTCTTGGACCTTCTGAACGGCCGTGCGGCGCTTTTCGTCCAGCGCGATCAGGCTTTCGGACAGGGGCTCGGCACCACGCTTGGCAAGTGCCGCGTCGAGGGCTTCGGGATTCTCACGGATCCATTTGATATCGAGCATCGTCGTTCCAGGTCGTTACAAAAAGGATGACCCGGCCAAAGCCTGACCGGGCCTCGACCGGATATTAGAAAGCGCTCATCGAGGAATTGCGGTGACGCTAGACGTTGTCCGTCTTGGCAACGTCCTGGGACCCTTCAGCCTCGGTGGCCGCATCGCGAGCACGCTGGCGTTCCACGAGTCGCGCCGCGTAGATGGCAATCTCGTAGAGAATGATGGTCGGCAGCGCAAGGCCGATCTGGGACATCGGATCGGGCGGAGTCAGCACCGCTGCGACGATGAAGGCCATGACGATCGCGAACTTGCGCTTTTCGCGCAGCCAGTCCGAGGTCAGCAGGCCGACGCGAGCGAGCAGCGTGGTGATGACGGGGAGCTGGAAGACCAAGCCGAAGGAGAAGACCAGCGTCATGATGAGGCTGAGATATTCAGAGACCTTCGGCAGGAGCGAGATGGCGACATCGCCCTCGCCCGGCGCCTGCTGCATGGTCAGGAAGAACCACATGACCATCGGCGTGAAAAAGAAATAGACGAGTGCCGCGCCCATCAGGAAGAGGATCGGAGAGGCGATCAGGAACGGCAGGAAGGCCGAGCGCTCGTTCTTGTAGAGGCCGGGCGCCACGAACTTGTAGATCTGGGCGGCGATGATCGGGAAGGCAATCACGAGACCGCCGAACATGGCCACCTTCACCTGCGTGAAGAAGAATTCCTGCGGCGCGGTATAGATCAGCTGCGCCTTGGAGACATCGAGATGCGCCCACTGGACGGCCCATTTGTAGGGGAAGACCAGCGCATTGAAGAGATGCTTGGCGAAAATGAAGCAGACGATGAAGGCAGCGAAGAAGGCGCCGATCGACCACATGAGCCGCGTGCGCAGCTCCATCAGGTGCTCGATCAACGGCTGCGGCTTGTCTTCGATATCACCGCTCATGCTTCATCTTTCTTTTTCTTCGCTGCCGGCTTCTTCGGCGCGGCCGTGGCGACAGCTGCCGGCTTGGCGGCGGCCGTCTTCTTTGCGGGAGCAGCCTTGGCTGGCGCAGCCCTTGCAGGCGCCGGAGCCGGCGCCGCCTTGATGGCAGCTGGCTTGGCAGCAGCACGCTTCGGCTTTTCGGCCGGCGTCACCGCAACAGCGGCTACAGCGTCCGCCTTGTCGGCGGCCTTGGCGCGGGGCTTGCGGGCGGGCTTTGCCGCTGCAGCCTCAGGCACGGAAGCCGATGCTGCAGGCACCGGCGTCGGCGCCGGCATGACTGCGGGCGTCTCGGTCGGTGCGACTTCAGGCGCCGGCATCAGGCCGAGCGGCGCTTCCGTCTTGCTATCGACCGTTGTCGAGCGCTGGAGATCGGCCTTGATCTCGTTGCCCATCTGGCGAAGCGGGTTCATTGCCTCGCGCAGCGTGTTGACGGGATTGAGCTTCTGCGCGTCGCTCAGCGTCTGGCGCACGTCGTCCATATCGGCTTCGCGCAGCGCCTCGTCGAACTGGGCGCGGAATTCGCCGGCGACCTTGCGGGCGCGCTGCGTCATCTTGCCAAAAGCACGAAGCATCGGGGGCAGATCCTTGGGACCCACCACGACAATCAATACGACCGCGATGACAAGCAGCTCGGTCCAGCCAATATCGAACATTCAAGGCTCCTGAACGGGAAACGCGGGGGCGGCGCTGCCCGGACGTGGTTACTTCGTTTCGTCGGCCTTGTGATCGACGGTCTTGCCTGCGGTGGTCGTGCTCGAAGCTTCGGGCGCGTCCTCGTCGTTCATGCCCTTCTTGAAGCTCTTGATGCCCTTGGCAACATCGCCCATCAGTTCCGGAATCTTGCCGCGACCGAAGAGCAACAGCACGATGACCAGAACGATCAGCCAGTGCCACATGCTAAAAGAACCCATTACGCTAACTCCTGTTGTGATGCCCTATTGATGTAAGAATACCCAACATCAAATCCAACATCTAATTCCCCGTAGATAGACGCTTAATGTCACGGTATCGACCATCGTGACAAGATAGTCCCCGGTCGAAAAGTCGTGAAGACAATTGTTTTCGCTCGGCGTGGCGAAACAAAGACACGGAGCCGGCTATTCCTCGGACGCGCCGCCGGGCGCCAGAAGGCCGAGTTCCTCAAGATCCATCTGCGTGATGGGGTCTTCGTCTTCGGTCAGCTCGTCGTTCATCGACGGCGACGGAATATTGAAATTGGCCGGAATGCGGCCGGAGAGCAGCCCTGCCCCCTTCAACTCCTCGATACCCGGCAGGTCGCGCAGTTCTTCCAGCCCGAAGTGATCGAGGAAGTCACGGGTGGTGCCGAGCGTTACCGGACGCCCCGGCGTGCGGCGGCGGCCGCGAAAGCGCACCCAACCCGCTTCCATCAGCACATCGAGCGTGCCGCGCGAGGTCTGCACGCCTCGGATATCCTCGATCTCGGCGCGCGTCACCGGCTGGTGATAGGCGATGATGGCGAGAACCTCGAGTGCGGCGCGCGAGAGCTTGCGCACCTCGTTTTCATCGCGGCGGATGACGAAGGAGAGGTCGGCGGCGGTGCGGAACGCCCAGGCATCATCAACCCTCACCAGATTGACGCCGCGATGGGCGTATTCCTCCTGCAGCCGCAGCATGATGGCGCGCACGTCGAATGCTTTAGGAAGGCGGTCGCTGATGAAGGCTTCCGACACGGGCTGGGCGGAGGCGAAGACCAAAGCCTCGGCTATGCGCGCGGCCTCGCTCTCGTCGTGGACGGTCTCATCCCCGGTGCCGTCGTTGTCGGGTTCGTTGTCGCCATTTTCCAGATCGGTGTCTTCCAGATCGCTCAAGCCGGCAGCTCCTGTTCGACGACCTGCAGTGTCGCATGATTTGGCCCGCGCCGCATGTAGATCGGCTCGAAGACGCCTTCCTGGCGGATTTCGATCTTGCCTTCACGCGCGAGCTCGAGCGACGCGGCAAAGGCGCTGGCGATCGCCGTCACCCGGTCCTCGGGCGAGACCATGTAGGTCAGGATATGCTGCTCGAGCGCCGTCCAATCGCCGATCTCGCCGATCAGGCGGGTCAGCAACTCACGCGCTTCGGTGAGCGACCAGACGGTGCGGCGCGCGATCGTGACCTGCGTCACCGCCTGGCGCTGGCGCAGCGAGGCATAAGCGGTCAGCAGATCGTAAAGGCTGGCGTCGTAGGCGGATTGGTGCCGATCGGGGATGTGCTCCGGCGCGCCACGGGCAAGCACGTCGCGGCCGAGGCGATTGCGGTTCACGAGGCCACCGGCTGCCTCGCGCATCGCTTCCAGGCGCTTCAGGCGAAACGCCAGCGACGCCGCCATCTCTTCACCGGACGGGCCGTCGTCCTTGACCTGCTGCGGAATGAGCAGGCGCGACTTCAGGTAGGCGAGCCATGCCGCCATGACCAAATAGTCGGCTGCAAGCTCAATGCGGATGCGGCGGGCGCTGTCGATGAACAGCAGATATTGCTCGGCGAGCGCCAGCACTGAAATGCGGGACAGGTCGACCTTCTGCGTGCGGGCGAGATGCAGCAACAGGTCGAGCGGGCCTTCGAAGCCGGCGACATCGATCAACAGCGCCGGATCGGTCGAGGCGCGGTCGGCGCCGCCATCCTGCCACAGCTTGTCCATCGGCGTTGCCGATGTCTGTGGGCGCTCCTGAGCCTTTGTCGTCGTCGTCACGTCGTCTCGTTCCTTTCGCGATCAGACCGTCGCAAACATCGCATCGAATTCGGCGCGGATCGCGGCCTCGTCGGCGCCATCGGCCGTCGGGAACCCCTGCTCCACGCGCTTGGCACGTTCGAGCGCTCCACCTTGCAGCAGCGGCACGTTGGCGACGACCTCAAGCATCTCATCCATATGACCATTGCAATGCAGCACGATATCGCACCCGCCCGCAATGATATTCGCCGCGCGCTCGCCAAGCGTGCCGCTCAGCGCGTTCATCGAACTATCATCGGAAAGCAACAGGCCTTTGAAGCCGATGTGTTCGCGGATGATGCCGTCGATGACCTTGCGCGAGGTGGTGGCCGGATTATCGGGGTCGATCGCGGTGAAAACGAGATGGCAGGTCATCGCCATCAATTCGTCCTTCATGGCGATGAATGGCGGGAAATCGTGGGCTTCGAGTTCTTCGCGCGAGACGCGGACGACCGGAAGCTCGTGATGGGAATCGGCAAAGCCGCGGCCGTGGCCGGGCATGTGCTTCATGACCGAGAGAACGCCACCGGCCTTCAGGCCCTCGGAGGCGGCGATGCCCATGTCGGTCACCGTCTTCGGGTCCATGCCATAAGCACGGTTGCCGATGACGTTGCTGCTGCCTTCAACGGGAACGTCCAGCACGGGCAGACAATCGACGTTGATGCCGAATTTCGAAAGGTCAAAGGCGTGCAGGCGCGACATCAGCCAGGCTGCGCGCTTGCCCTTTTCCGGGTTCTCTCGATAGAGGTCGCCGAGCTGCTGGCCGGAGGGATAGTGCGGCAGGATCGGCGGGCGAATGCGCTGGACGCGACCGCCCTCCTGATCGATCAGTACTGGCGCGTGCCAGCCGACGCTTTCGCGCATCTCGGCCACGAGGTCCGTTATCTGCTGCGGTTCGGAAATATTGCGGCCGAACAGGATGAAGCCCCAGGGGCGCTCGCCCGCGTAGAAGGCCTTCTCTTCGGGCGTCAGGGAAAGGCCGCTACAGCCAAGGATCATCGCTTTTGATTCGGTCATACCCGAATCATAGACACGCCTTGGCGAAATGCGAGCAGCGTCAACTGCCATTCACAAAAAAGAAGGGCACAAAGGGAGCTCCACAAACGAAAAGAGCGGCGGGTGGGCCCCGCCGCTCTTCGATCATTCCGTTTTCGAGCCTTACTTCGAAATCAGGCAGGAGCCACCAGCCGCGCGATACTTTTCGCAGATCGCGGCCGCTTCGTCCTTGGAACCGGCAGTGATGCGCAGGCGGTAGTAGGTGCCCTTGCCTGCGATGTCGGCCTTGCGGATTTCGTAAGGCATGCCAGCCAGCACGCCGCCGAACTTCTTCGACAGGCTTGCATAGGACTTCTTGGCTTCAGCTTCAGACGGCAGCGATGCGATCTGGACGCCGTAGCTGCCAGGAGCGGCCGTGGTCGGCTGGGCCTGTGCCGCTGCCGGCGGAACCGCCGCGACTTCCTTCGGTGCCTGGGCGGCTGGTGCCGGTGCGGCCGTCGCGGGTGCGAGGGCAGAAGCACCCGGACGCGATGCCGGGGTCGGCGCGGTGTCGGTCTTGGTGCTGGTTACGGCACGGACCGGCGGGTTGACGCTGTCAGGCGTTGCCGCCGCGGCCTTGGCAAGCACGTTCTCGGAAGTCTGCTTTGCGGTCGGCGTCGCGCCTTCGACCGGCGTCGAGCGAATGTCGGCGGAGGCCAGCTGTTCGATCGTCGGAGCCGACGATGGCGCGATCTTCTGCGTCTGCACCGAGGTGGGCTTCGGCAGCGAGGATGCAGCAGGCTCCGGCGCCGGCTCGTCGCGGGCGACCAGCGTGCCATCCGGCTTGACGATCATGGTGCGGACCTTGCGGGCCGAGACCGACGGCGAACGATCGGCATCCGACGGAGCGGCTACTGCCGTATCGGTGGCGCTGTCGTTCGGAAGCAGGCGCGGATCCTCGGTGTCGCCGACGGGCGTTGCCATGGATGGCATCGGCGCGTCGTTGTCTTCAGGCAGCGTTTCCGGCGTCAGCGTGCGCTGAACGACATCAACCGGCTGCTCGTCGCTCGAGACCAGCGACTTCTGCTTCGGGGCTTCGGTGGCAGCACCACCAACGCTGTCGTAGACAGCCTTGTCCTGGTTCGGAACGGTCTTGCCACCCGGGTTTTCCGGAACGACCTTGACCGGGTCCTTGTCTGCCACGATGACGCGCGGTTCGCCGCTGGCGATACCGAGGCCGCCGTCGCGCGCCAGGAAGGAATAGCCGGCATAAGCGACGCCGCCGAAGATGACAATGGCAGCGGCTGCCGCCAGCATGCGCTTCATCGAGCGGGCGCGGCTCATATCCTCGGCGTCGCTCGCCGACTGGATCTGAACTTCGGACACCGTCTCGCGACGCTGCTGTACGGGCTCGTTGACGCTGCGGCGGAAATCCTCCTCCAGCGCGCGTTCGAATTCATCGAAGCTCTGGGCCTGCGGCTGCGACGGCTGCGGCCGTGCAACGGATGCCACGGCGGCGACAGAAGCCTGGGCGCGGGCACGGATGTCCTGAGCCGGCTTTGCCGGCGCTTCGACCGGCTTGGCTGGCGTCAGAAGGTTGGCGATTTCCGAATCGACGTCGAAATCGAAATCCGACATCGCGGGAACGGGTTCGTGCTTTTCGACCGGCGGCAGCGTCGGGACATGCATCTCGACCGCTTCCATCTGATACTCCGCATCGGAGATCATCGACGGATCGAAGGGCAGCTCTTCCGTGGTATCGACGGCAGGTGCCGGCGCGCGGTAGGACGGCGCTGCGGGCTCAGGCGAACGGTAGACCGGTGCGGCTGCCTGATAGGCGGGCGCCTGGTAGGCCGGTGCCTGATAAGCCTGTGCCGGGGCGGATGGCTGATACGGTGCGGGTGCCGGCTGCGCGGCAGGCTCCGGCTGGCGGACTGCCGGCTGGTAGGCCACCGGTGCTGTTACAGGCTGGGGCTTCGGCCGTTCGATTTCCTCGGCCACGACGGGCTCGACGAAATCGAGGTCGGCGAGTTCAAGCTCGATGCCTTCGAGATCCAGCTCGAAGTCATGGCCGGCGAACGGGTCTTCCGCGTCAGGTGCGGCCTTGGCGGCGACCGGCTGCGGCTCGGGTGCATAGCGAGGCGCTACGGGCGCTGCCGCTACAGGAGCGACGGCGACGGGCGGCTCGGGCACATAGGCCGGTGCAGGGATCGGCGCTTGGACGACCGGGGCGACCGGCTGGGCTTCCACGGGCGCAGCTTCGCGAGCGGTAACCGGATACTGCGAAACATCGGCCAGGAGGTCATCGATATCGAAGGCGATATCGTCGACTTCGGTGACGGCTTCCGTCAGTGCGGCATCGGCCTTGACGTCGCCATCCTTGGCGGCAGCGGCCAGATCGAAGGCGCTGTGGTCGACGACATGTTCGACGATCGGCTCAGCGACGGGCTGCTCGACGACGAACGACGGCTCATGACGGTCGATTTCAGCGGGGAAGCTTGCGGCGGCCGGCGCTTCGAAGCGCGGCGCGACAGCTACCGGCTCGACGACAGGTGCTGGGGCAGCAACAGGCGTTGCGGCCGACTCTTCGCGGCGAGCCGTATGGAAGTTGGCGATCGGCAAGCGGATGCTTGCGGCCGACCACTGAGGGGCCTTGGCAGGCTGAACCGGCGTCGGCGCGGCGCTGATCGAAAGCTCAAGCTCCTCGATCAGATCGCGGGCGCCGCCGGAGACAGGCTCGGCGGGACGCGAGACGCTGGCCGCCCAATCGACGGACGAGAGGATCGCGCGGGCATCGGGTTGCTCGATGACAGACGACTGCTCGACGACAGGCAGAGCCTCGTCTTCGACCCGTTCCGAGACAACCGGCGCCTCGTAATGAACCGGCTCGGCTTCGTAGCGCGGCGCAGGCTCGTAGTGCTGCGCAGGCTCGTAGTGCTGTGCGGGCTCGTAGTGCGGCTCGGGCTCGTCATAAGTGACGGGCTCCGGCTCGGCATAGACTACGGGCTCAGGCTGAGCGTAAGCCGTCTCGATCGGATGAGAGACGACTGCAGGCGCGGTCGGAGCGTCGTAACGCTCGAACTCGCGCAGCAGTTCGTCTTCGAGATTGAAGGCAGGCTCCTGCCTTGGCGCCGCTTCGACGGTGTTTGCCGCTACACGGGGCTCAAAACCGACGATACGCGCAAGCTCCGCAAGGGGATCGTCGTCAGCAAAGAGGTTCGCATCGTTACGCGTGTCATACGCCCGCTGTTTATCTGCCATACTCATCCACTCGCAAATGCAAAGGTTTCGTGCCAGCGCATTGTGGGTAAATGGTGACGCTACCGCATCTCTTCCGGCGCAGCCGTTCCTGCGATGGCAAGACCCGACTTCAAAACGGACGCAACGGCGTACACCAGCCCTAGTCTGGTAATACTAGACTCTCGGCTCTTATCGTTAATAAATCGTAAGTCTACCTGATCCTTGCCCTTATTCCAATGAGCATGGAAAGAACTGGCAAGATCATAGAGGTAGAATACGACACGATGCGGCTCTTGCGATTGAGCCGCCGCCTCGACCAGCCGAGGGAACTCGGCAACCTTCGCAACCAATTGTAATTCCGCAGGATCCGAGATTCCGGACACGGCTTTGGCGAGAATCTCAGGCGACACGTCGAGATCCGGAAACGCCTCTTTCGCCTGCCTGAAGACAGACATGCAACGGGCGTGCGCGTACTGTACGTAAAAGACCGGATTGTCTTTCGACTGTTCCGTTACTTTGGCGAAATCGAAGTCCAACGGCTCCGAGCTCTTTCTATACAGCATCATGAAGCGCACCGAATCGCGACCGACTTCCTCGACCACATCGCGCAGCGTCACGAAGTCGCCCGAGCGCTTCGACATCTTCACCGGTTCGCCATCGCGGAACAGCTTGACCAGCTGGCACAGCAGAACGGTAAGCTTGGCCTTGCCTTCCGACACGCCACGCGCGACCGCCTCCAGGCGCTTGACGTAGCCGCCATGGTCGGCGCCGAGCACGTAGATCATCTCGCTGAAGCCGCGATCGAACTTGTTCTTGAAGTAGGCCACGTCGGCGGCGAAATAGGTGTAGGAGCCGTCGGACTTGATCAGCGGACGGTCCATGTCGTCGCCGACCTCGGTCGAGCGGAACAGCGTCTGTTCGCGATCTTCCCAATCTTCCGGCAGCTGGCCCTTCGGCGGCGGCAGCGTGCCCTTGTAGACGTGGCCCTTGAAGGTCAGGTCGTTGATGGCCGTGCGGATGGCGGCAGCGCCATTGGCGTGCAGCGTGCGCTCGGAGAAGAACACGTCGTGATGGACGTTCAACGCCTCCAGATCCTCGCGGATCATCACCATCATCGCATCGATGGTGAGATCCTTGACCAGTGGCATCCACTGATCCTCGGGCATGTTGTGCAGCTTGACGCCGTAATCACGCGCCAGCGCTTCGCCAACCGGCACGAGATAATCGCCCGGATAGAGGCCAGCCGGAATCTCGCCGATCTTTTCGCCGAGCGCCTCGCGGTAGCGCAGGAAGACGGAGCGCGCCAAGACGTCGATCTGCGAGCCGGCATCGTTGATGTAGTATTCCTTGGTGACGTCGAAGCCGGCGAAGGACAACAGGTTGGCCAGCGCGTCGCCGACGACGGCGCCACGGCAATGGCCGACGTGCATCGGGCCGGTCGGGTTGGCCGAGACGTATTCGACGTTGACCTTGCGGCCCTCACCCATCGTCGAGCGACCGTAGTCGGTGCCAGCAGTGATCATCGAAGCCAGCAGGCGCTGCCAGTAGCCGACGGCAATCTTGACGTTGATGAAGCCAGGGCCCGCGACCGATACTTCGGCGACATCCGGGTCTTCCTTCAACTTTTCGGTGATGATTTCGGCCAGCGCGCGCGGATTGGTGCCGAGCGGCTTGGCAAGCACCATCGCCGCATTGGTCGCGACATCGCCGTGGCTCGCATCACGCGGCGGCTCGACGGCAATGCGTCCGAAATCCAGCTCGGATCGCTTTTCCTTGACCAGATCGATCTGTTCAAGGGCGGTTTTAATCCTGGCTTCGAAATCGGTAAAAAGGTTCATCGCACTCTTCCATGCATAGGCTGTGCCACACGGCATCCGCCCGGCCTTTGCCGAGCGACCGCTGCCTAGCGCAAATCGGGAGTCTGGTCAAACAATCGCCTGTGGGCGCTGATGGCGTAGGTATCGGTCATGCCGGCGAGATAATCGCCAACATGGCGCGCCTTCGGCGCCTCGGCCAGCCCCGCGATGTGATCCACCCAATAGTGGCTCTGCATCTCCTTGGGGTTGGCCATGTAGGCCGAAAACAGGTCGGTGACGATCTGCGCGGCGCCTGATCTGATGCGCATGATGTCGGGATGGCGGTAGATGCGCTTGAAGAGCATCGCCTTGATCTGCCTATCCGTCTCGGCCATCCCCTCGGAGAACGTCGCGATCACGCGGCTGGCGTGCCTGACGTCGTCGGCGCTTTCGGGGCGGATCTCGGCCAGACGTTCCTGCGCAACCGAAATCACGTCCTCGACCATACGGGTGATCTGGCGGCGCATGATTTCGTGGGTGAAGCGGCTCGGCTCCAGCGTGGGGTAGCGCTCCCTCACCTCGGCCATCAGGCCTGCCAGGAACGGAATATCCTCCAGCATGTCGAAGGTGAGATAGCCCGAGCGCAGGCCGTCATCGATATCGTGGGTGTTGTATGCGATATCGTCAGCGATCGCGGCAACCTGCGCCTCGAGGCTGGCGAAGGTGTCGAGCTGGAGATCGTGGATCTCGCAGTAATCGAGGATCGGCTGCGGCACCGGGCCGCGCGTGCCGGTTCCCTCCTTGGTGAGCAGCGGGCCGTTGTGCTTGACCAGGCCTTCCAGGCTCTCCCACGTCAGGTTAATGCCGTCGAAATCGGCGTAACGGCGCTCGAGCTTGGTGACGATGCGCAGCGACTGGGCATTGTGGTCGAAGCCGCCATAGGGCAGCAGCACCTCGTGCAGCGCGTCCTCGCCGGTGTGGCCGAAGGGCGTGTGGCCGAAGTCGTGCACAAGGGCGACGCCTTCCGCCAGATCCTCGTCGAGCTTCAGCGCCCTTGCGAGCGCGCGGGCGATCTGGGCGACCTCGATCGTATGCGTGAGCCGCGTGCGATAGTGATCGCCATCCTGTGCGATGAAGACCTGGGTCTTGTGCTTGAGGCGCCGGAAGGCTGTCGTGTGGACGATGCGGTCGCGGTCGCGCTGGAAGTCCGAGCGGGTCGGGCTGGAATTCTCGGGATAGAGCCGCCCACGCGTCGTCCACGGGTCAGCCGCGTAGATTGCCCTGTCGCTGTTACCGAAGCCTAATGCACGTCTGTCGATCGTCATTCTTCACCGTCACTCGCCATGTCCCGGCTCACGCCCATTGACGCCGCCATATGCTCTTCATACCTATAGAGAGCATAAACGGCAAAGAGACGACTTATCGCCCACTTTGCCGCGGGCCGCGCTTTCATGATATAAGGCGCGATAGCATTGAAAAACAGCCGTTTATATTGATGGCTGGACCACTATTCTCTCCGGATCTTGACCCCGGCAGGAGCAGACATGACCGAAGCAAGTGTAACCCTTTCCGACGCGGCTGCGAAGCGAATCGCCACCATCGTCGGCAGCGACCCCGGCAAGAGCGCGCTGCGCGTTTCCGTCGAAGGCGGCGGCTGCTCGGGTTTCTCCTACAAGTTCGACCTGACGGATGGGATCCAGGACGACGACGTGGTCGTCGAGAAGAACGACGCGAAGGTGCTGATCGACAGCATGTCGCTGATCTACATGGCGGGCTCTGAGATCGATTTCGTCGACAACCTGCTTGGCCAGTCCTTCCAGATCAAGAACCCGAACGCGGTTGCCAGCTGCGGCTGCGGCACCAGCTTCTCGATCTGACCACCCTCTTCCGCTATCCACACCGAACCGGCCGAAGATTGTCTTCCGGCCGGTTTAACGTCTTGTCGCTTGTCTCAAGACCACGCTAGAAGAAGACGTCAAAGCGGAACGGGACAAAAGAATGAAGATCGCGACCTGGAACATCAACGGCGTCAAGGCGCGTATCGACAATCTCACGCAGTGGCTGAAGGATTCGAACCCCGATATCGCCTGCCTGCAGGAGATCAAGTCGGTCGACGAAGGCTTTCCGCGGCTGGAGATCGAGGCTCTCGGCTATCATGTGGAAACGCATGGGCAGAAGGGCTTCAACGGCGTTGCCATTCTTTCCAAGACCAAGCCGGACGAAGTGACACGCGGCCTGCCGGGCGATCCGCTGGACGAGCAGGCGCGTTTTCTGGAGGCGGTGTTCTCCATTCCCGGCAATCGCGTTGCCCGCGTCTGCTGCCTCTATCTGCCGAACGGCAATCCCGTCGACACCGAGAAGTACAGCTACAAGCTCGCATGGATGGAGCGGCTGCGCACATTCGCGGCCGAGCGGCTGGCTTACGAGGAAATCCTGATACTTGCTGGCGACTACAACGTCATCCCCGAGCCGCATGATTGCTTCGACCCCAAGGTGTGGGAGAACGACGCGCTGTTCCTACCGCAGACGCGGGAGGCGTTTCGCAGGTTTGAGAGCCTGGGGCTGACCGATGCGGTACGCGCGACGACGGATGCGGTGCCCGCCTATACGTTCTGGGATTATCAGGCCGGCGCATGGCCGAAGAACAACGGCATTCGCATCGATCATCTGATGCTGTCGCCCGAGGCCGCCGACCGGATGACCTCGACGGCGATCGAAAAACATGTGCGTGCGTGGGAGAAGCCTTCCGACCACGTGCCTGTGGTCGCCTATTTCGATTTCGCGGCCTAAGGGCTAGGCGGCACAAATCGAGGCCGGATCTCGGCGATCCGGTCTTACATCGCTCAGTCGGTGTTGCTGCTGGCGATCTTGTGAGAGAGGGCGATGGCGTTGCGGCGGTCGCTTTCGCTGGCAACCGAGAAGGCCTGCTCCTGCAGCGATTCCATCCAGTTGCAATCCTTCGGCTTGCAGCGATCGAGCGCCGCCGTCATCAGCGCCAAGCCGTTGGCGGACTGACCTTCCTGGAACAGGATATTGCCGAAGACGGACATGGCGCCAGGGTGACCGGCCTTGCGGGCCTGGTTCAGCCATTTCTTGGCCTGCTGCGTGCTGGTGGCGCCGCCATCGCCGGCAAGCATCATCTGCGCCAGCTGGAATTGCGCTTCGGGAACGCCGAAGGTGGAGGCGACCTGGAAGTAGATCTGCCGCGCCTGGGTGAGATCGGTCTTCACGGGGCTGCCCGGAATGCCGTGCTTGTAATAGCCGGCGAGCGACAGCAACGCGTTGACGAAAAAGCCAGTATCCTCGGAACCGGGCTCGACGCCCTGCTGGGCGATCTCGCTATAGATCTTGAAGGCTTCGAAATCATCCTGCGCGACACCGTCGCCATCGGCATACATGTTGGCAAGCGCCCAGCGCGAGCCAGTGTGGCCCTTTTCGGCGGCGTATTTGTAGGCTTCGACAGCCTCTTCCTTCTGGCCGTTCTTATAGGCCTTGAAACCGAACTTGAAGAGATCGAAAGGACCGGATTCCTTGTTGACGCCCGACTTGATGTCGAACGCGCTTGCCGGACAACTCATCGCCGCGCAGCAGGCGACGGAGAGCCCCATAAGCATCAATCTGAAAGGTCTGAACTCGAACGTCAGCATTTCACTCGATTTCTTTCGTTTCCACCCATACGCGCCATCTCGAACATCCCGCCCGTTCGGCCCGCAGATAAAGTCCCTTCGGCGAGCGATCCCGCGGTGGGTTCCAAGACCCGCTTGCCCGCGTCGCATCCAGCCTTTTGCTCTCCAAAGAGAGCCATCATTTTCTTCGCACCGGCCGCATCCGCCCGCTTCCCGGCGCGAACTGATGGCGATGCCTTCAACCTCATTTCGGCGAGCCCGCGGAGCGGCATTTCGCCTTCAGAAATGTCGTAGTCACCAATTGTGACAAAACGCGAGACGTCGTTACCGAAAGCCAGTTCGGAAAGCGGCAACACCGTCGAACGTGAGGAAACTGAAAGGCTTGAGAAGGCTGCGATCGAACGGCGCGTTCCGGCTGAAACACCCTGTGAAACAGGCGAAACAAGCAAAGCGGCGGCAACTGCGCTACACCTCATGTCCGTCTTTTTCACACTCACCGAAAAACGACCCATCTTACTCTTTTACGCGCACCCTATGCCTGTCATTCCCTCGCCCGAGATTACCGCTGCGCCTAGTTTGTGGCGGGAAATGGACAATTCGTGATGGAGCCCATCATACGCCAACACTCAAAAAAAACTGTTGCTGAATCGTCACAAAATGACACGTGACGAGAGCATGCTTAATGGCGCCCAGACAAAGAAAAGCCCGACAGTTTGCCGGGCTTTCACTTGCACTGATCTTGGCTGGTCAGAACTTGACCTTGATGCTGGTGGAGATGGCCGCCACGAGATCGTTGCCGAAGGAATACGTGACATCGTCGCCGTAAGTCACGCCGTCACGCGTGAAGGTTCCTGATTCACCGCTGGTGAGGATGCCGACTGAACCCGCAAGGCGCCATTCGATGTTTTCGGTTGGGCTGTAGGCCGCGCCGACGCCGAGCAGCCAGCTATCGGTCTGGGAGCCGTAACCATCGCTGGTGCCGCGATCCCAGGTGACGCTGACCGCGCCGCTCCACTGGTCGTTGAACTTGTGGCCGATGCCGCCGCTAACCGTCCAGCCATCACGATAGCCTAGGTCGAGCGAGGTCAATCCACCCTTCGGACATGGAAGACCGTTTGTCGGGCAGAACGGGATGGACTGAAGAACGCTCCAGTTCGTCCACTTCACCGAACCGAAAGCCAGCCAATCCGGTGCGATACCGCTCTGGAGCTTCAACTCAAGCGAGTCAGGCGCCTCAGCGGAACCGGATACAGGCGTTACGCCCTGAAGGTAAATGTTGGCAGGGTTGCCAGGCGTTCTCGGTACCTGCGTCAGGTCCACGGTGCCGGTCAGATTGTCGTATTTGACGCGACTATTGTACACGAGGCTGGCCCGCAGCGCATATTCCGGGATCTCGTAGGCTACGCCTGCGCGCCACCCCCAGCTCTCATCGGAAATGTCGAGGCGCCCCACGCCGCTGTAAAGCGCAGATGCCGGAGCCGGAATCAACGAAACCAGCTTTTCCTGAAAACCTTCGATCTCTTGATAGGAGACACCGCCGATCACGCGCAGCTGACCGGGTCCAACATCGAACTTATAGGAACAGGTCGCACCGTAGTTGTGGCTCTCAACCTTCGTCTCGATATTGTTGTTTGCACCAGCCCAGTTTACGCCCGGGTTTGTATGCGCACCGAAAGGCTCGGAGTAATCCAGCAAGCAATCGACATCGCCGACGCCACCCTTCAAGCCGACATAAGGGACGGCGTAATTGGTCGTGTCATCGGCATAGTTAGGGCGCGAATTGAGGTTGCCGCCACTCGTCGGAACATCCTGCACGTTCTTCAGCTTGCGCTGCGGCATGACATAGATCACGCCCGACTGGACGGAGAACTGCGATGCATCGAACAACTGATCAATATTATAGCCGCCACGATCCAGACCTCCCGCGAAGGCAGGCTGGGTAAGCGTCGAAATCATAACAAGCGGCAGGGCTGCCGCCAGAACCTTACGAGATGCCAAGGTGTCTCCCCCACTGAGGCAATTGCGATGGGGGGACTGTGACGGCGAGAGGTTAAAATGGCAACTTCGTGACCGGGCGCGATTGAAAAGTGAGCTAATGGATGCTTTACGTAAAAAATTGACGGGCACGTCAAAATTTCCCCATCTTAGAAAAAATATCTCAAAAAATCTTGGAATCGATCACCCGATAGAGTGATCGTTCTATACGAGCACAGTTATGTTACCTTCTGACAACAGTTCGATTTTTAGGAAAAACTTCATGGAAAAGCTGAAAAATGGTGCCGCTCCGACCAAGTTGTGGCGGCGTAGGGCCTGATTACGGTTAATTTTTCGAAAAAAGGCGCCCGATTCTTCATCGGGCGCCTTGGAATGAAATACTATTGAAAGTTGATTTTACGAGGCTTCGTCTACACGCGAGAGCGCGATCTTGAGGCTCGCAAGCTGGACCGTCAGCTCTTCCAGACGCTCCCGTTCGGCTGCCACGACCTCCGGGTTGGCGTTGGCGACGAACTTCTCGTTGGAGAGCTTGCCGTTGATCCTTGCCATTTCGGCCTCGGTCTTGGCGATCGCCTTTTCGAGGCGGGCCTTCTCGGCGCCGAGATCGATCAGCGCGCCGAGCGGCAGGCAGACCGTCGCTTCGCCGGCCACGATCTGGGCAGCACCCTTCGGCGCCTGCTCGGCCAGCGAAATGCCGTCGACACGCGCGAGGCGCTTGATCGCCGCATCGTGGCGCGACAGGCGGTCACGCGTCAGGCTGTTGGCGTTAACGAAGACGAGCGGGGCTACGGCCGACGGCGGTACGTTCATTTCGGAGCGAACCGAGCGGATATCGGAGACGAGGTCGATCAGCCAGTTGATCTCGTCGGCTGCCGCGTCGTCGGCATAGGACGGCGACGGCCATTCGGCGTGGCAGACCAGGCCACCACGCTCGCGGCCCTCGCCTGCCGTATGCGCCCAAAGCTCTTCGGTCATAAAGGGCATGAAGGGATGCAGCAGCTTGTAGATCTCTTCCAGAACGTAGGCGACGCAGGACTGCGCCTCCTTCTTGGCGCCCTCGTCCGTGCCGCCGAAGATCGGCTTCAGCAGTTCGAGATACCAATCGCAGACCTGGTTCCAGACGAAGCGATAGAGCACGCCGGCGGCATCGTTGAAGCGATAGGCTTCGATCGCCTCGGTAAGATCGCGTTCGGTGCGGGACAGTTCCGTCAGGATCCAGCGGTTGACCGTGAGCTCGGCTGCCTCAGGAATGAAATGCGGGTCGTTGACGACGCCGTTCATCTCGGCGAAGCGCGTCGCATTCCAAAGCTTGGTGCCGAAGTTGCGGTAGCCGGCGATGCGGGCCGGATCGAGCTTCACGTCGCGACCCTGGGCCGCCATGATCGCCAGCGTGAAGCGCAGCGCGTCGGCGCCGTACTCATCGATGAGTTCCAGCGGGTCGATGACGTTGCCCTTCGACTTCGACATCTTCTGGCCGTTCTTGTCGCGAACCAGCGCGTGGATGTAGACCGTGTGGAACGGCTCGACCGGAACGCCGTCCTCGTCCTTCATGAAGTGCAGACCCATCTGCATCATGCGAACAACCCAGAACGGGATGATATCGAAACCGGTGACCAGAACGTTGGTCGGGTAGTAGCGCGCAAGCTCGGGCGTCTTTTCCGGCCAGCCGAGGGTCGAGAACGGCCACAGAGCGGACGAGAACCAGGTGTCGAGCACGTCTTCGTCGCGCGTCAGAATTTCGCCCGGCTGGAAATTCTCGAGCTTTTCCTCGACCCAAGCCTTCCAGGGTCCTTCATGAGCGATGTAGTGCTGGATGGCGGCCTGCAGGGCCTCTTCCTCGGTCTTCTCGACGAAGACCTGGCCATCGGGACCGTACCAGGCAGGAATCTGGTGACCCCACCACAGCTGACGAGAGATGCACCAAGGCTGGATGTTTTCCATCCACTGGAAATAGGTGTTTTCCCAGTTCTTCGGCACGAAATTGGTGCGGCCTTCGCGGACGGACGCGATCGCCGGCTGGGCCAGCGTCTTGTTGTCCACCCACCATTGGTCGGTCAGGCGCGGCTCGATCGGCACGCCGCCGCGGTCACCGTGCGGGACCACATGCTTGTGCGGCTCGATCTTGTCGAGCAGGCCTGCCTCTTCGAAAATCTCGACGATAATCTTGCGGGCGGTGAAACGATCCTGGCCTTCCAAGCGGTCCCAGGCACCATGGAGTGCTGCCGGATGATCGAGACCTTCGAGGAAGTCCTCGTTCTCCTTGATCGAGATCGAGGCATCGATGTCCATGACGTTGATGGCGCGCAAACCAGCGCGTTTGCCGACCTCGAAGTCGTTGAAGTCGTGCGCAGGCGTAATCTTGACGGCGCCGGTGCCGGCGGTCGGATCGGCGTAATCATCCGCGACGATCGGGATCTTGCGGCCGACGATCGGCAGGATGACATGCTTGCCGACGATCGACTTGTAGCGCTCGTCTTCAGGATTAACCGCGATGCCGGTATCGCCGAGCATCGTTTCCGGACGGGTCGTTGCGACGACGATGTAGTCGCGCGTCTCGAATTCCGTCGGCTTGCCTTCCTCGTCGAAAGCGATCGGGTACTGATAGGTGACGCCCGCTTCCAGCGGATAGCGGAAGTGCCAGAGATTGCCCTTGACCTCCAGCTGCTCGACTTCCATGTCCGAAATCGCGGTCAGCAGCTTCGGGTCCCAGTTGACGAGACGCTTGTCCTTGTAGATCAGGCCTTCCTTGTAGAGGCTGACGAAGACTTCGAGGACGGCCTCCGAGAGACCCTCGTCCATGGTGAAGCGCTCGCGCGACCAATCACAGGAGGCGCCGAGGCGCTTCAGCTGATTGAAGATCAGGCCGCCCGACTCGTTCTTCCACTCCCAGACCTTTTCGATGAAGGCTTCGCGGCCCATGTCGCGGCGGCCCGGAAGCTGCTGTTCCATCAGCTTGCGCTCGACGACCATCTGCGTGGCGATGCCGGCATGGTCCATGCCCGGCTGCCACAGCACGTCCTTGCCGCGCATGCGCTCGAAGCGGACCATGATGTCCTGCAGCGTGTTGTTCAGCGCATGGCCCATGTGCAGCGAACCCGTCACATTCGGCGGCGGGATCACGATGGTGAAGCTTTCAGCGCCCGGCTTGGCGTTGGCGCCCGCGCGGAAAGCGTCCGCCTCGTCCCATTTCGCGGCGATCTTCGGTTCAACGGCTGCGGAATCGTAGGTCTTTTCGAGCATTTTTGGACCAAATCTGGAGGTTTTCTGGATGCGGGTTGTAAATAGGATGCCCGCCAGCAAGTCAATAAAAAAGCCGCCCCGGTGACCGGAGCGGCTCTTTGTAAAAAGCGACGGATCCGATCAGCGGCGCGGGCCGCGCGCCACGCGCTCGATCTCTTCGCGCACGAGGCGCTCGACCAGGGTCGGCAGGTTGTCGTCGAGCCAGTCGCGCAGCATCGGGCGCAGCATGTCTTCGGCGATCTCGTCCAGCGAGCGGCGCTCGGCGCCATCGATGGCGGCGGCCAGTTCCTCGAAGGAGCGGGCGATCTGCAGGCCGGCATCCTGCGACAGCAGCGACTGCTGGGTCTCTTCCATCAGGCTCGGCAGAAGGCGATCCGAGAGCGGCGCGGAGACCGGCTCGGCGTAGAGCGGCTGTGCTGCAGCCATTGGCGAGGCGGCCATGGGCGGAGCGATGGCAACCTGCTCCTGAACCGGCGCTGCAGCGGGCCGAGCGGTTTCAAACTCTGCGACCGGCTGCTGAGGCGGCATCTCGAACGCCACTGCGGCTGGCTCTTCGACAGGCACGGGCTCGGGCGCATGCTGAGGCGCCGGGGCGGCGTGGTGGATCACCGAATGCTCCTCGACTGCCTGCTGCGGCTGCGCTTCCATGACGGGAGCCGGTGCGACAGGCGCCGGCTGCTGGCGGAACTCGAGGGGCGGTTCGCGCTGCGGCTGCAGCGTGTTGCGCTCGGAGGCGGCGCGAACGCGGGCGGCGACATCGGCGAGCGACATGGCGGCGCGCGGTGCTTCCTGCGCGGGCGCCGAGCCTGCGGAATTGGCGGCTACGAAGCGCGGATCGGTCTGCTGCGGTGCGGGATCGGGGAATTCCACGCCGGCATAGGCCTGATCAACAGTCAGATGAATGTCGGAGCCGTGGTCGTCTTCATCATCACCGTAAACAGGCGGCAGCGATGCGGAGAGTGCCCTGCCCGCGCCCGGCTCATTGCTTTCGATGATCTGGCGGATCGACGCCAGGATTTCTTCCATGGACGGTTCACGCGCTACGCTTGGCTGAGCCATATCTATCCCCGTTATTCTCAAACAACGACCGGATTGCGAGGTGTCGGCATCCGAATCACCCAGACTGTAGGATAGCCGATCGGGGAAAAAAATCATCGCGAATCAAATGACTGCCGCTTTGCACAGTTTTCTCAAAGGTCAATGACTGCTTCGACGGTTCGCCTGAAACAGAAACGGGCGCCAGTGGCGCCCGCATCGTAAACAACCCATGTCGCGTGTCGCTTAGAACACGAATTCGCGTGCCTTGGCGAAACCCGGCAGCGGCTTGACGGAAGCGTTGAAGAAGACGTTTTCGGAGACCGCGCCGCGCTCGCTGACGAACACCGTCGCGCGCGCCGAGCCGCCATATCCCTTGATGGTGACAAGGCGACCGCCTTCACGCAGCTGCGAGAACAGCGAAGCCGGAACTTCCTCCACCGCGCCGTTGACGAAGATCAGGTCGTAGGGCGCGCCCTTGGCGCTGCCGGCTTCAAGCGATCCCGTTACGACGGAGACGTTGGCATAATCGGCAAGGTTTGCCGTTGCTTCAGCGGCAAGCGCTTCGTCTTCTTCGAGAGCGACGACCGAACCGGCGAGCTTGGAGAACAGTGCAGAAACATAACCCGTGCCGCAGCCGACATCGAGAACGACGTCATCCTTGGTCACGGCTGCAAGCTGCAGCAGCTTGGCGAGCGGCGACGGCTGCATCAGGAAACGCGCCGGCTTGCCGGCTGCGGCCGGACAGATTTCGACGTCGGTGTCGATGTAGGAGATCGCCTTGGACTTTTCCGGGACGAAAGCCTCACGCGGCACGGCAAGGAAAGCGGCCTGAACGGAATGAGAGGTGACATCCGTGGTGCGGATCTGGTTGTCGACCATGTTGGCGCGTGCCGTCTCGAAATTCATAGTGTCCTCTCGCCCAATGAAAAGCGCTTATTGCTCACCCGTGTCTTAATCGCAGGGGAACCGGCTTTCAAGGCTTCCTTAGCGACTGCAGCAAGATTTCGGACGGCGAACCCAATCCCTCAATGACTCAAGAACAATCCATGGAAACGTTCATGAGATTGTGATAATATTGCAACCGGAGGAATAAGGAGGAGAAGACCATGTCAGTCATAGCTGAATATTTCTCGCTGTTCGACTTTTTCATCGTCGCCGCGCTGATCGCGATCATGTGCTGCGGGTTGCTCGGAAAAGAGACAAGCTGAGATTTGGAGATCGCCTCCCGCAACCACGACGTTCAGGTGGTCGTCAGCTTTATTAGCGATGACTTGAACCACTAAGAACGAAGCCAGCGGGGTATCATGGCGAAGTCAGCTCTCTTGGGCGGTCTCTTTATCGGAGGCCTGCTTGCAATTGTCGTGATGATACCGCTCGTGCATGCCAGTGTGCCTGGTGTAGCGACCAATGGCGTATCGCCGCTCGTTTCCTTGCAGCGCGGCAACTGACAGAAGCCAACCGCGTCAAAACGGGCATTGGTGCCCATTCTTGGATGGCCGTTCGTCGGGTGATGTCCCATACCTCACTTTGGCGCCTGAAATCCCCCAGGATTTTGAACAACCCCCTTGCGCTTGTTTTCTATTCATTCTAAATGCCGCCCACGCTTTCGAAAGTAAGCGTCGTGAGGCCTCGTGGCGGAGTGGTGACGCAGAGGACTGCAAATCCTTGCACCCCGGTTCAATTCCGGGCGAGGCCTCCAAATTCTCACCGAAAAATGATGTGCTCATATGTGACGCTCTAGCCGTGCACGGCCGATGCGCGCTCGCACGTCCAAACCCGCGCGCTCAGCACTAAAAAACCTGACCGCTATCTAGCGATCAGGTTCATCATTGTCGTCCAATCTTCGACTTAGCTCCATTACGGGCCTACGCATTGACGGCGGGGGCCGTAGTTGGGCTGGTAGGTGTTGTCTGAGGCGCGATAGGAGCGGTAGCGGCTGTAGCAATAGTCCACATGCGAACCGCCGGAACGATAGCGAGGCTGAGCCGCGAGTGCGCCGCCGATAATGGCGCCTGCGGCCAGGCCACCGATGATAGCGCCGGTGTTGTCGCTATGACGGCGATAATAGCGGTCGTCGTAGCGGTTGTAGTCGCGGCGATAGTGGTCACGACCACGATCGCTGTAGCGATAGCGATCACGGTTGCCGTTACAATTACGATACGGGCCGCATCGATCCCAATTGCGGCGGTTCACGTCCGCAGGGTTCGCTCCCAAGATAGAGTCATATTGCTTTCCCCTGACGTCGAACGCGCTGGCTGGAGATATGCCTCCCAGACATGTCATCAACGCCACGGCGATAATGGCCAGTTTCTTCATTTCAGACCTCACAATCCACAGAGATGCTTTGTTCGTTGTCTCATGGCGGGATAACGCGCATTCCGGCAACTCGTTCCAATCGTTTGGTTTTGCTCAGAATTTGTCAGCGAATACGGCGATTTCGTGAGGGTTAACCCTGCGCGCCCGAATGACCGCCCGGCACTTTCTTTGGTCTGGTCGCTGCTTTATGACAGTTTTATGACAATACCCTTTCATGGATGGATACTATGCTGAGCTGGTTTCGGAAACTCATGCCACGGGAAGACCGGTTCTTCGATCTCTTCGCGCAGCACGCGAAAACAGTCGTGGGTGCGGCCGAAGCGCTGAATGAACTGCTTTCCGGAAACGACACCGAAAAGCACTGCGCCCGCATCGTCACGCTTGAGAATGAAGCTGACGATATCACCCGCGATGTGCTGCTCGCCGTTCGCCGCAGCTTCATCACGCCGTTCGATCGGGTCGACATCAAGGACCTCATCCAGTCGATGGATGACGCGATCGACATGATGCACAAGACGGTCAAGACCATCCGCCTGTTCGAGCAGAAGAGTTTCGATCCCGTGATGCAGGAGATGGGTAAGACGATCGTCGAGGCCGCGCATATGATCGCCGAGGCCATTCCGCTGCTCGATCGAATCAACGCCAACGCCCCTCGCCTGACGGCGATCGCCGAGGCGGTAACGCGGATCGAGGGACGGTCGGACGAATTGCACGATCAGGGGCTGAAGGACCTTTTCCACAAGCACGGCGCCACCAACCCGATGGCCTATATCATCGGCAGCGAGATCTACGGCGAGCTCGAAAAGGTCGTCGACCGCTTCGAGGACGTCGCCAACGAGATCAGCGGCATCGTGATCGAGAACGTCTGATGGACGCCACCCTTGCCTTCCCGCTGCTTGTCGGGCTGATCGCGGTCGCGCTGTTCTTCGACTTCCTGAACGGCCTGCATGATGCGGCGAACTCGATCGCAACGATCGTTTCGACGCGCGTTCTGAGGCCGCAGTTCGCCGTTGCCTGGGCGGCCTTCTTCAATTTCATCGCCTTCCTGTTCTTCGGGCTGCATGTCGCCGAGACGCTGGGGACCGGGATCATCGATCCGGCCATCGTCTCGCCCATGGTGATCTTCGCGGCGCTCATGGGCGCGATTATCTGGAATATCGTCACCTGGGTGTTCGGCATACCGTCGAGTTCGTCGCATGCGCTGGTCGGCGGGCTGGTCGGCGCTGGGCTCGCCAAGGTCGGCTTCAGCTCGATCGTGTGGAGCGGTCTCTTGAAGACCGCAGGCGCGATCGTCATGTCGCCGATGATCGGCTTCCTCCTGGCGCTGTTCCTGGTTCTGATCGTCTCATGGCTCTTCGTGCGGCAGACGCCGTTCGCGGTCGACCGCACCTTCCGCATCATGCAGTTCGTCTCGGCGTCGCTTTATTCGCTCGGACACGGCGGTAATGATGCACAGAAGACCATGGGGATCATCGCCATCCTGCTTTATTCGCAGGGCTATCTCGGCGGCAGCTTCCATGTGCCGCTGTGGGTGGTGCTCTCCTGCCAGTCGGCGATGGCGCTGGGCACGCTGTTCGGCGGCTGGCGCATCGTGCATACGATGGGATCGAAGATCACCCGGCTGAACCCGATGCAGGGCTTTTGCGCGGAGACCGGCGGCGCGCTGACGCTGTTCGGCGCCACTTGGCTCGGCATCCCCGTCTCGACCACACACACCATCACCGGCGCGATCATCGGCGTCGGCGCGGCGCGGCGGGTGTCTGCCGTGCGCTGGGGACTTGCAGGCAATATCGTCGTCGCCTGGGTAGTGACGCTGCCGGCCGCCGCATTGATTGCGGCAGCCTTCTACTGGATCGCCGGTCTCTTCGCCTGAGCGATTGATATCAGGAGGCGGAATTCCGCCTCCTGTGCCACCAAACCGAAAATCGTCGTCTCATTCGCCGCGCGACATGCAGGTCGTGCGACAGCACCAGCACGCCGAGGGGAATCATCCAGAAGCCGAGAATCGGAAGAAAGCCCAGACATCCGCCAAAAATCAGCAGTCCGCCGATCAAAAGCCTTGCTATGCGCGACTTCGGCAGCGGAATGCGGGTCGGCCCCATGACGATGTGGCCGGTGGTGTGATCGATGCCAAAGCGTTTGGCGGTGTTTTTCGGGGTCTCGGTCATCCACAGCATGTGGGGATAACCTGAATGATTGCAAGGAGATGTCATTTTTTTGAAAAAACCGCTTGGCAAATCGAGCAAGCATTTGTATTAGCCCACTCACACCGCGGCGAGCGGTGATCCCTGGTAGCTCAGCGGTAGAGCATTCGACTGTTAATCGACAGGTCGCCGGTTCGAATCCGGCCCGGGGAGCCAGTTTCTAAAAGGTCTGCGTTGAAAAATGCAGGCCTTTTTCTTTTCCGAAATCAAAGCGATAGGTTTAGCACCGAGGTTCTCTCGGCGGCGGTGCGATTGTTTCATCCCCGTGGGCGATCGAGCCACGGGGATAAAGACGAAGCGGCGATATCAATAGCCGCAGGAGCGTCCTTCGTTCGGCCTGAAGCCATCGGAGCAGGCGCGGTTCATGGAATCGCCAGGCACATAGCCGGATGCCGACCCCGCGGAGGTCGGGTAGCCCGCACACCCTGCGGTGAGCGCCGAAAGGCCGATCAGCGCGATCGCGGCCACGACGTTTGAAATTCGCTTCATATGCACCTCTCCTCGAAACTGTCTCTGCTATTAAGCTAGCGCGCATCCGCCAAACGCCACGTAAATTTCTTGGGTCACGATTGGCGAATGCTTGTCGCGGTTTGGCACCCTACCCTTGCAGCGTGTCGACCTTGCGAAGATCCGGGAACAGCCGCGTCCACAGAAGCACCACGACGATGGTTCCAACCCCGCCGATAACGCCGGCGGCGACGGGACCCATCATGCCGGCCAGCATGCCCGATTCAAATTCGCCAAGCTGGTTCGAAGTGCCGATGAAGAGCGAGTTGACGGCGTTCACACGTCCGCGCATCGAATCCGGGGTCAGGAGCTGAACCAGCGAGCTGCGCACCACGACGCTGACCGTATCGGCAGCCCCCACCACCAGCAGCGCGATGATGGACAGCGCGATATTCGTCGATACGGCAAAGATGATCGTCGCGACGCCGAACACGGCGACCGCCGCGAGCATCTTCGCCCCGACCTTGCTGGTCAGCGAGCGTCTTGCCAGAACGATCGACATAGTGAGCGCGCCGACGGCCGGGGCCGCGCGCAGCATGCCCAGTCCCCAAGGGCCGGCATGCAGGATATCGCTGGCGAACATCGGCAGCAGTGCCGTGGCGCCGCCCAGCAGAACGGCAAACAGGTCGAGCGAGATCGTGCCGAGCATCACGGGCTTGCTCTTGATGAAAGAAACGCCGGCGAAGACCGAGGCGAGCGTGACCGGTTCGCGTTTGCTCGGCGTCCATTCCATGCGGATCGAGATGACGTTGACGCTTGCAACGGCAAACAGGACGGCGGCCACGGCGAAGGGGGCGACGGCATCGACGCCATAAAGCAGGCCACCCAGCGACGGGCCGACGATCAGCGCCGTCTGCATCATCGAGGTCGAGGTCGCCACCGCGCGCTGGAGCAGCGAGGGCGGCATGATGCTGGGGAGAAGTGCTGCCATCGTCGGACGCTCGAAGGCGACGGTCGCGCCCATGATCGTCACCGCCGTCAGGATGCCCGCCGGCGTCAGCCAGTTCTGCCAGGTGGCGACGGCAAGTGCGGCCGACACGGTGGCGAGGATCAGTTGGCAGATCAGGCCGATGCGCCTTCGGTCGAAACGATCGGCGACGTGGCCGACCACGAAGGTCAGAACCACCATCGGCAGGAACTGGCAGAGTCCAACCATGGCCAACGCAAAGGCGCTATGGGTCTGATCGTAGATCATCCAGCCCATGGCGATGGCGACGCACTGAAAGGAGAGAGAGGAAAAGACGCGGGAAGCCGCGAAATTGAGATAGCCGGGATGGCGCAGAACGCTATCCTGGTGAAGTGCTGATGCATCCATGAGAAGACTGTCCGGCCCGCTGCCGACAGCGCGCCTCTGGGGGTTGTTGCTGCAACCGTTTCCGCCCGGACAGTCGTGCTTGTCAATGGCATCGGGGCCGCTTTCCGTTCGGCCCCGCTAAAACACGTGATCGTGACCGCCGACAGCCGTCAGCTCAAAGACGTTATCTCTTCTTCTTGGTCGAACGCACCTTGACCGGCGCCGGCGGCGGGATCAGTTCGGCGTCGGCGTAGCAATATCCGGCGACCCAGCCGTCGCTGGCGAAGAGCTTGGAATCACCCTCGGCGTGCCACTGGCAGGTCAGCGAGTTGGGGTCCCATGCGGTGACGGTCACGTCATAGACGCCCTTGCCGGCGAAGGTGGTCTTGGGATTGCCCGTCAGACGCCAGCCCTCGGCCGGCTGCATCGTCCATGACACCCTCTGGCCCTTGCGGGCCTTCTGCTTGATGCCGAATTCGGGGGTCTGGCAGCGGTTGGTGGCGGGATCGCAGTTCATTTTCGCCGTCGACATCTGCGTCGGCGTATTTGTCACCACCGTCTGGCAACTGCTGAGCGTAAACGCCACGAGTGTCATGGCCAAGGCAACTTCATACCACATATCCGGCCTCCCATCCGTCACATGCTATCGATGAAGACCACATTACAGCATTACGACAGGCTCGGCTCTTCACCGTTCGGGGGATATGGGCGCCGACGATTACATCGAACGGCAATGGCGATCAGCCAAGCGAGGTGTGCGACGCGTGTTCCGGTACGTATCGCCGCGGCGCCTTCGCCTTCTCCCTGAGATTGTCGAATAGCGCATAGCCGCCAGTCCAGCGACCGAAGCCGCTGGCGATATTGATGTGGCCCGCAAGGCCGATGTTCCTGAGCTCGGTCTTCCACAGACGCGCGTAGAGCGTCAGGCGGTCGAGCTCCATGTAATGGTCGTTCAGGCTGCCGACGGTGATGCTGGGGAACGGCAGCGCCCTTGTGGGCATCGGCCCGAAACGGATAGCGGCATCCGGGTGTCGCCGTTCCGTGGGGCGCAGATCGCAAGGGGCGACAAGGAGCGCGCCCTTGATGCGGCGCGCCGATGGCCGGTCGGCGAACTTCGCCGTCAGCAGGCAGCCGAGACTATGGGCGACAATATAGGCCTCGCCGTGCTCGATGAGCGCCTCTTCGAGCCGGTCGGCCCAGCGATCGACCAAGGGATCGTCCCAGTCATCCTGCTCCACCAGAACGCTGTCGGGGTGGTCGCGGAGCCAGTATCGCTGCCAGTGGCCCTGGTCGGAGCCGTTGAGCCCGGGAATGATCAGTGTCGCTGTCATCGCCCTCTCCTAGAAATCGGAATAGCGCGGGCTGTGCATGAGCGCAGAGATTTCGTCCGTCATCTGCATGATGCGCTCGCGCAGATCAGCGCCCGTTCCATCCTCGATGTCCTCACTACCAAAGCAGTATCGTGCCTCGTGCAGCTCTAGCCTCGCTTCCAGCTGGTCGCGGATGGTGCAAAGGCGATCGAAATGCCTGATGATACTCATCGTCGTCTCTCCTGTGCGACCGCATTCTCCGGCCGCCATCTGATGAGAGCAGTATTCTCTATCTTTTTAGTGGATTAAAGGAATGAGCATCCCTGCATGCGCGAACGAGGGAAAAAATCGGCATGCCGATCTCGCCTGAGGGCGACGATCAACCCGCCAGGCGACCCGCGACGCGCGCAACCACCGATGCTGTCGGATAATTTACCGATGTGCCGTGTTAAATCTTTATGCAGGCTGAAACTTTTGATCCACACTCCCCGTAGCTTCGTAACAGAAGCAACACAGGAACAAGGGGATCACATTCATTGTCCGACGATGCCGCAAAGCCGCTTATCCTCTGGTTTCGCAAGGATCTTCGCCTCGACGACAATCATGCGCTGCATGCTGCCTGCCGCACCGGACGCCCGATCATTCCTCTCTATATCCGCGAGCCCTCCTCCTCCGGCACCGGGCCTCTGGGCGGCGCGCAAGAGTGGTGGCTGCATCATTCGCTGATGTCGCTCACCGCATCGATCGAAGCGCTTGGCGGCTCGCTCAATCTTGTGAGCGGCGATGCGCTCGATGTGCTCGTCGACCTGATCAAGAAGACGGGTGCGGACACCGTCATGTGGAACCGCCGCTACGATCCGCCGGGCATCGCCATCGATACGCGCATCAAGCGGGAGCTCGAGCAGCAGGGCCTCGATGCGCAGAGCTTCGCCGGCCAGTTGCTGCATGAGCCGTCGCGGCTGAAGACAGGCGGCGGGACGCCCTACCGCGTCTATACGCCGTTCTGGCGGGCGCTTGAGGGTGCAGGCGAGCCGTCTCACCCCGTCGATGCGCCGAAGAAGATCAAATTCGCGACGGAGCTTCCCGCAAGCGAGGCGCTGAAATCCTGGAAGCTCCTGCCGACCAAGCCGGACTGGGCCAAGGATTTCGCCGAGGTCTGGACTGCCGGCGAAGAGGCGGCGCGCGAGCGGCTTGCCGATTTTCTCGATCAGAGCCTCGAGGGCTACAAGGCCGACCGTGATTTTCCGGCCAAGCAATCGACCTCGATGATGTCCCCCTATCTGGCGCTGGGCGTGATCTCGCCTGCCCGCATTTGGGAGGAGACGCGTGGACTGGATGTGCCGGCTGACGATCTCGTTCATTTCCGCAAGGAGCTCGCCTGGCGCGAATTCTCCTACCATCTGCTGTTTCACTTCCCGAAGCTGCCCTACGCCAACTGGAACGACCGTTTCGACGGGTTCGAATGGAGCAACAGCACCGCCCATTTCCGCGCATGGACCAAGGGCATGACCGGCTACCCAATCGTCGACGCCGGCATGCGCCAGCTCTGGAAGCACGGCTTCATGCATAACCGGGTGCGGATGATCGTCGCCTCGTTCCTGATCAAGGACCTGATGATCGACTGGCAGCGCGGCGAAGCCTGGTTCCGCGACACGCTTGTCGATGCCGACCCGGCAAGCAATGCGGCGAGCTGGCAATGGGTGGCGGGCTGCGGTGCTGATGCCGCCCCTTTCTTCCGCATCTTCAATCCGGTGCTGCAGGGCGAGAAGTTCGATCGCGATGGCGCTTATGTCCGCGAGTTCGTTCCCGAGCTTGCCGTGCTCGATACCAAATACATCCACAAGCCCTTCGCAGCACCGCAAAGCGTGCTCGACAAGGCAGATATCAAGCTTGGCGAAACCTATCCCAAGCCGATCGTTGACCACGCGACCGCCCGCGACCGGGCGTTGAAAGCCTACAACGCCGTAAAGGACGCAGCATGAACGCCCATTTTCACCACCCGCACAGTCGCTTGAAGATCGCGGTCATCGGCTCCGGCGTCTCCGGGGCATCAGCGGCATGGGCGCTCAATCCGCTGCATGACGTCACGCTCTACGAGAAGGAAACGCGTGCCGGCGGCCACACCGCCACCGTGGACGTCGATTACGACGGAACTCGCATTCCCGTCGATACCGGCTTCATCGTCTACAACGAGCCGAACTATCCGAACCTGACCGCGCTGTTTGCGCGGCTCGGCGTTGCCACACATGCCAGCGACATGAGCTTTTCGCTCTCGCTCGACCATGGCAAGCTCGAATGGAGCGGCAGCGGCCTGTCTTCGATCTTCGCGCAGAAACGCAATCTTGTGCGCCCGTCCTTCCTCTTGATGATCCGCGAGATCCTGCGCTTCAACAAGACCTGCCTCATCGACCGCGCCGCCGGCCACCTCGCCGCGCGATCGATCGGCGACTATCTCGATTGGCGCGGTTTTTCGCCGGGGTTCACCAACAATTATCTGGTGCCGATGGCAGCGGCGATCTGGTCGACGCCGGCCGCGAAGATGATGCAGTTTCCGGCCGAGCACTTCGTCAACTTCTTCGACAATCACCGCCTGATCTATTCCAGGCAGCACCAGTGGCGCACGGTGACCGGCGGCAGCCGTAACTATCTCGACAAGCTGCTTGAGCCTCTGGGCGACCGGTTGAAGCTCGGGCTCGGCGTGCGCGCCGTGATCCGGACAGAGAGCGGCGTCACCATCGTCGATGAACGCGGTGAGCAGCGCCACTTCGACAAGGTGATCCTTGCCGCGCACAGCGATCAGACGCGGCGCATGCTCGTTGATGCGACCGAGCAGGAAAAGCGGCTGCTGGCGGCCGTTCCCTATCAGCCGAACAGGGTGGTGCTCCACCGCGATCCGATGCTGATGCCGCAGCGCCGGAAGGTCTGGGCGTCCTGGAATTATCTTCGTTCCAGCTCGGCTAACGGTAACGCCGATGTCGCCGTCACCTACTGGATGAACAAGCTTCAGGCGATCGACGATCGCTTCCCGTTGTTCGTGACGCTCAACCCCGACCGCGAGCCCGACCCGCGCAAGGTCTTCGCCGAGTTCAGTTACGAGCATCCACAGTTCTCAGCCGACAGCGTCCAGGCGCAGCGCGCGCTTACGGATATACAGGGGCGCAATGGCTGCTACTTCGCTGGCGCCTGGACGGGCTATGGTTTCCATGAGGATGGGCTGACCTCGGGCCTTGCTGCCGCCAAAGCGCTCGGCGCGGCGCTGCCGTGGAGCACGCTCAAGACTGATGATATCGAACCGGAGCTGGACGCCGTCGCATGACGCAGGAACGCGAAGGACGAGGCGTGAGCATGCGCGACAACGGGCCACCGCCCGAGGCCGCCGCCGCGCTCTATGTCGGCGACGTCATGCACCAGCGCATGAAGCCCTTCGGCCACCGCTTTCGCTACCGCGTATTCTCGATGGCGATCGATCTCGACCGGCTGGATGAGGCGGATCGGCTGTCCGCGCTGTTTTCGGTCAACAAGCGCAACGCCGTGTCGTTTCATGAGAGCGACCATGGCGGCAAGATGGGTGTCCGCGCGCATGCCGACGAACTGCTGGCGCGGGCGGGCTTGCGTGCCCAGCGCGTCGTGCTGGTCTGCTACCCCCGCATCCTCGGCTACGTCTTCAATCCGCTTTCGGTCTACCATGCCTATGACAAGCATGATCAGCTGATCGCGATGATCTACGAGGTTCGCAACACGTTCGGCGAACGGCACACATACGTCTGCCCTCTTGGCCCCGGCGAGATGAGCGACACCGGCATTCGGCAGAGCTGCGACAAGATCTTTCACGTCTCGCCCTTCATCGAGATGGGCATGCGCTACAATTTCCGCATGCTGCCGCCGGGCAAGGAGATCCGCTGGCGTATTCTCGAAACCGATGCCGATGGCCCGCTGCTTGCGGCGACCTTTTCCGGACGACAGGTGGGGCTCACGACGAGGAACCTGGCGTGGCTGACGGCCGCCGTTCCGTTTCTGCCAATCAAGATCGTCGGCGGCATTCATTGGGAGGCGCTGAAATTGTGGCTGAAGGGCGCGAAATACATCGCAAAGCCTGCACCACCCGCCCCTGTCAGCGTGGTCGCGCCGCGCGAGACGGCGGAGGCAGCGGAATAAGATAAGCGTGCTTCGATATATGCGTCGATTGTGCGCAACACAGGATTGGAAAATTGTTTGGCTTTTCCAATTTTTACGATAGCGTTCAAAGCAATCGCCGGGGGGCGGAGATTTTCAGCGCATCGTCGTCCTGAACCGGCTAAAACTTGCCGGAGGAGAAAACCATGAGTGATGCTAGCGACTTGACCGATTCTCAATGCAACGCGATCCAGCTGACGCAGCAGAATATCGGACAGGTTTCGAAGGGACTGCCGCTGCGCGCCAAGCTGGCGCTGAGGGCATTGTTTCGCATGGAGCATGGCTCGCTGACGATCGCCTTTCCCGATGGCCGCGTGGTGCGGGTGACCGGCAGCACGCCCGGCCAGCACGCCGAGATCCATCTTAAGAACTGGAACATCTGCTACCGGGCGCTTTCCAACGGCACGATCGGCGTGGCCGAGAGCTACATGGACGGCGATTGGGACAGCCCTGATATCGCGGCCTTCCTCGAGCTGTTCATCGTCAACGACGAAGCGATCCAGGATTATGCCAACGGCAAGCGCGGCCTGCCCCGTCTTGTCGAGCGTATCCGCCACTGGATGAATACGAATACCCGAAAGGGTTCGAAGCGGAACATCTCGGCGCATTACGATCTCGGCAACGACTTCTACAAGCAGTGGCTCGATCCGACGATGACCTATTCGTCGGCGCTTTACTCCACCGGCGCCAACGACCTGCAGTCGGCTCAGAACGCCAAGTATCGGGCTCTGGCCGAGGCAACCGGGATCAAGCCGGGTGACCATGTGCTGGAGATCGGCTGCGGATGGGGCGGTTTTGCCGAATTTGCCGCCAGCGAGCTGAATTGTCGGGTCACGGGCCTGACGATCAGTCGCGAGCAGCTGGCCTTCGCCGAGGAGCGCATCCGCAAGGCAGGGCTCAGCGACAAGGTCGACTTCCGCTTTCAGGACTATCGCGACGAAACCGGCGTCTACGACAAGATCGTTTCGATCGAGATGTTCGAGGCTGTCGGCGAGAAATACTGGCCGGCCTATTTCTCCAAGCTCGAGCAGTGCCTGAAGCCCGGCGGCAAGGCGGGCCTGCAGATCATAACGATTCGGCCCGAGTCCTTCGAACAGTACCGGAGCAATCCAGACTTCATCCAGAAGTACGTTTTTCCTGGCGGCATGCTACCGACCCGCGAGCATTTGGCCGAACTTGGGCGAAAAGTGAATTTGTCACTGGTGCGGGACTTCGGTTTTGGGTTAGACTACGCACGTACTCTGGCCGAATGGCGAGAGCGTTTTTGGTCCGTTTGGGAACGAGTTCGCCCACTGGGCTTCGACGAGCGCTTCAAGCGGCTCTGGGAGTTCTATTTATTTTATTGTGAAGCAGGTTTCCGCGCCCGAAACATAGACGTCCGCCAGGTCGTCTTTTCGCGGAGCTGACGAGAGCGGGTGGCGGGACCAGACAGTCGACCTCCTGTCCCGGTCGCCACCCGCCTCGTCTATCTCCTCATAAACATCCTGATCGCTTGTCGGCCTGATGACGCGTGAGCGCCTGAGCTATTCCGCCGGGCTTGGCGTCACCGGGCGGCGACCGTCGGCCCGTGGGCGCTCCTGCCAGCCGGTGGCGCGGTTCACCAGCCAGAAGTACAGGCTGTAGGGCAATAGGTTGAGAGCCTTCAGCGTGTAGGTGAAGCGCTTGGGGAAGGTGATCTCGAAATTCTTCGACTTCAGGCCCGCATAGATCTCGGCGGCGGCCTCGTCGACCGGGACCAGCGACGGCATCGGGAATTCGTTCTTGCGGGTGGCCGGCGTGTCGACGAAGCCCGGATTGATGAGCTGGATGCGGATGCCCATCTTGTCGAGATCGAATTTCAGGCTCTCGGCCATATTGATCAGGGCAGCCTTGGTGGCGCCATAGGCCGCACCCGTGGGCAGGCCGCCGTAACCTGTGACCGAAGAGACGATGGCGATCTGCCCCTGCCCCTTGTGCTTCATGTGACGCACAGCCGGCACGAGGCAATTGACCACGCCCTGCAGATTGACGGCAAAGCTCTGCTCGAAATCCTCGCGGCGCAGCTCCTCGGCATGAACAGGGAGATAGACGCCGGCATTGAAGACAGCGAGCGCCAGCGCGCCGTGCTCGTATTCGATCGATGCGAGCACATGCTCCATGTCTTCGGGATTGGTGACGTCGCCATCCAGCACGATGATGCTGCCGGGCAAACCATTCGCTTCCGATTGCAGTTCGGCGAGCTTTTCGTGGTCGCGGGCGGTCACGGCGACCTTGTAGCCTTCGCTTGCCAATTTCAGCGCCAATGCCCGGCCGATGCCGGAGCTTGCGCCTGATATCCAGGCAATTCCATGTTCGGGGCGGGCTACAAAATCGTTCATGGCGCGACTCCTTAGGTTGTATCGAAGAACGTCGAAACGCGCCCGGAAGTTCCTCTCAACCTTCCGGGATAATGGCTCTATCACGCTATTGTGGCTGCTTTCAGCCGATCAGGTCGCCAATCAGCTGGCGGAAGGACCCGGTCAGTTTGATGGGGGCATCAAGAACGGAAAATGCAATGCAGGGACGATCTTTTTCGGCCACCGGGCGGTGATCGATCGTCTCGTCGGCAACGGAGATGTCGCCGGGGCCAAAGCGGCCGCGATTGTCGTTGAAGGCGCCGTCGAGGATGAGCGTCAGCTCCATGCCCTTGTGGGTATGAGCCGGCATGGCGCGGCCCGGCTTGATCCACATGACGCTGACTTCGCAGCCGTCGATATCGACCGAATATTCCTTGAAGCCGGGGAGCTTGGTCTTCCACGGCACCGTATCGACATCGAAGCCGACAAGGCGGCGCAGGGCGCGCGGGAAGATGCTTGGTTTGTCAGTCGCGATGAATGGCTTGGGCTCGACCGGCGCGGCGGATGCGAAGATCCGCGCCAATCTGGCATCGCGGTCATCGAGACTTGCTTCGGAGGTCTGCTCAAGCTCCTGGCCGGCCAGAAACTCAAGGTCCTGCACCAGCATCCGACGATCCGGCTTCATTTCCAGATGCGATTCGACAAGAACGCGCGCCGGCTCCGGAAGGGAGCCCGCAACATAATACGCCATCAATGCATCGACCGTGTCGATATGCTCGTGAACCATGATGGTTTCGGTCGTTTCCGCTTTCAGTGATTGCTTTGTCATCATCCATACGATGAATGTCAATCTCCGGATCACATAGCGACCCGGATCAGCACGTGGCGAGCCAATCTGGGACGGGAAGTCTAATTTTACCGTGTTGGTTGGAGGCGAGGAATAGGATTTCTTGCCAACCCAGCCTTGTGAAGGGAAAAGACCGTTCCTAAACTAAGTGTTTCAAAGAGGCAGATTCCATGACCGTTCATCCCTCCGTCCTAGAAGCCATTGGCAACACTCCCCTGATCAAGCTCAAGGGAGCGTCGGAGGCGACCGGTTGCACCATTCTCGGCAAGGCGGAATTCCTCAACCCGGGACAGTCGGTCAAGGATCGCGCGGCGCTCTACATCATTCGCGACGCCGAGAAGAAGGGCCTGCTGCGGCCGGGCGGCGTGATCGTCGAAGGGACCGCCGGCAACACCGGCATAGGCCTGACGTTGGTCGCCAAGGCGCTCGGCTACCGCACGGTGATCGTCATTCCCGAGACGCAGAGCCAGGAAAAGAAGGACGCGCTGAAGCTGCTTGGCGCCGAACTCGTCGAAGTGCCTGCCGTCCCCTACAAGAACCCCAACAATTACGTGAAGGTTTCCGGACGTCTTGCCGAGCAGCTCGCAAAGACCGAGCCGAATGGCGCGATCTGGGCCAACCAGTTCGACAACGTCGCCAACCGGCAGGCGCATGTCGAGACGACGGCAAAGGAAATCTGGGCGGATACGTCAGGCAAGGTCGACGGCTTCATTTGCTCCGTCGGCTCGGGCGGTACGCTCGCCGGTACCGCGATGGGGCTGAAGGGCTTCAACAAGGACATCAAGATCGGCATCGCCGATCCGGATGGCGCGGCGCTCTATGAATTCTACAAGAACGGCGAGCTGAAGTCCGCGGGTTCCTCGATCACAGAGGGTATCGGCCAAGGCCGCATCACCGCCAATCTCGAAGGCTTCACGCCTGACTTCGCCTACAACATCTCGGATGCGGAAGCCCTGCCCTATGTCTTCGACCTCGTCGAGCATGAGGGGCTTTGCCTCGGCGGCTCGTCGGCGATCAACATCGCGGGCGCGGTGCGTCTCGCCAAGGACCTCGGCCCGGGCCACACGGTCGTGACCATTCTGTGCGACTACGGCAACCGCTACCAGTCGAAGCTCTTCAATCCTGATTTCCTGACATCGAAGTCGCTGCCGCTGCCGGCATGGCTGACCTCGCCTGTCGATATCAAGATCCCATACGAACCCGCAGCGTGAGGCCCAATGCCCGTTAATGCCCTCTATCGTGACGACTTCTATCTCTCGACCTGCGAGGCCATCGTCACCGCCATTCACGAAGACGGGGGCATCGAGCTCGATCAGACCTGCCTCTACGCGACCTCGGGCGGCCAGCCGGGCGATACCGGCTTTCTCGAGCGCGCCGATGGCAGCAAGATCACGCTGGGGCAGACCAAGCATGGCGCCGCCAAGGACATCATCATCCATGTTCCGCTAGAGGGACAGGCAAGCCCTGCGGTCGGCGAGAAAGTGGTGCTGCATGTCGATTGGGAGCGCCGCCACAAGCTGATGCGCATGCACACGGCCTGCCACCTGCTTTCCGTCGTCTGCTCCTATCCGATCACCGGGGCGGCTGTCGGCGAAGAGGAGAGCCGGGTCGATTTCGACATGACGGACACGATCGACAAGGACGAGGTGACGGCCAAGCTGATGGCTCTGGTCGACCAGGACCATCCGGTTTACCTGCAGTGGATTACCGACGAGGAACTAGCGGCCAATCCTGGCATCGTCAAATCGAAGAACGTGCGGCCGCCGATGGGGCTCGGTCGCGTCAGCCTCGTCTGCATTGGCGAGAACTCGGCGATTGACAGCCAGCCCTGCGGCGGCACACATGTTGCGACAACACGAGAAGTCGGACAGATTCACATCGCCAAGATCGAGAAGAAGGGCAAGGAAAACCGCCGCTTCCGTATCCGTTTCGGCGCTCCTGGCGACGACGCATAAGCATTGATTGGAGAGAGCAGTATGAGCGAGACCACGAGCCGCTTCGTCGTTTCGGCCGATTGGGTCGAAAAGCAGCTGGGGACTTCAGGTTTCAAGGTGGTGGACGCCTCCTGGTATCTGCCGGCCCACAAGCGCGTCGCCAAGGACGAGTATGTGGCGGGCCACCTTCCCGGCGCCGTGTTCTTCGATCAGGACGTGATTGCCGATCACTCGACCGGCCTGCCGCATTCGCTCCCCTCGCCGGAGTTCTTCGCTGCCGAAGTCGGCAAGCTCGGCATTTCAGAGACGGACACGATCGTCGTCTATGACGGCATTGGCTTCTTCTCGGCGCCGCGCGTCTGGTGGATGCTGCGGACCATGGGCGCCAAGGACGTCTACGTTCTGGATGGCGGCCTCGATGGCTGGAAGGCCGAGGGGCGCGCTCTGGAGACCGGGACAGCGGCTCCGGCGCCAGCGGTATTCACGCCCAAGTTCCGCGCCGACAAGGTTATCCCCTTCGAGACCATGCGCGAGATCGTCGATGACGGTTCGGCGCAGATCGCCGACGCTCGCGGCGCTGGCCGCTTTACCGGTGAGGAAGCAGAGCCGCGCGCCGGCATGCGCTCGGGTCACATGCCCGGCGCCCGCAGCCTTCCGGCAACCTCGCTCTCGGCCAATGGCCGCTTCAAGGATGTGGCAACGCTGAAGACGATGATATCGGATGCCGGCATCGATCTCTCCAAGCCTGTGGTGACGAGTTGCGGCTCGGGCGTGACCGCCGCGGTGATCATGCTGGCGCTGGAAAGCGTGGGGCACGACGACAACGCACTTTACGATGGCTCCTGGAGCGAGTGGGGCAGCCGTGAGGATACGCCCATCGTTACCGGCCCCGCAGAAGCGATCAAAGCTTGACCATGGCAAAAGCTCCCTCCTCGCTGAAGGCCCATGTGACCCGCCTCGAAATGACGGCGGCGCCGAAGACGAGCCTGCCGGTGCCGGTCAATATCCAGACCGCCATCATGCGCGCGCCGGAAATTCCGCTGCCGTTCTACCGCTATCTCTATCGCCAGGTCGGCGCGCGGTGGCAGTGGGTGGATCGTCTGAGGATGAGCGACGAGGAACTGGCCGCCACGCTCTATGACAAGCGCAACACGATCTGCGTGCTCTACGTGAACGGTGCGCCTGCCGGGTTTTACGAGTATCTGACGATTGACGAGGATACGATCGAGCTCAGCCATTTCGGGCTGATGGAGCACGCGCTGGGTCTCGGGATCGGCAAGTGGTTCCTGCTGCAGGCGCTCTATGCGATCTGGACGCAGAACCCTTTGCGCGTGACGACCACGACCAACAATCTCGACCATCCCCGGGCGTTGCAGCTCTACCAGATGTTCGGCTTTTCTCCGGTTTCGACGGGCACCGCGATCGTGCGGCCGCTCAGCGACAAGGAGTTGCTTGAGCTGGCGAAGAGAAGCTAGCGGCGCGTTTCGGCTGTTTCTTCTGGCAAGAGCATAGAGGCGCAAGGATCGGGTGGCTTCCACCTGGGTTGGAGCGCATTCAAGGCAAGCTCGAAAAGGAGACTTGCCATGAATGCTCTATCTTTCACTGCGATGCCCGCTGCCGACGCCGAGACGATCTGGAACGGCGGGAACGACGCCTATGGCCACCTGCCGGAGACAATGATTTCCGATGGGCCGGGACACCCCTGCCGCCACTGCCTGAAGAACATAGACGCAGGCGATACGCTTTACGTCTTCGCCTACCGCCCCTTCCCGGAAATGCAGCCTTATGCGGAGACAGGACCGGTGTTCCTGCATCAAAAGCGCTGCGACCGCTATGCCGCCGAGGAAGTGCTGCCGCCTGTCCTGATGACGAGCCCCGCCTTCATCCTGCGCGGCTATGGCACCAACAACCGCATCGTCTACGGCACCGGCGCGGTGACCGAGGTTGCCGATATCCCGGCCTATGCGGCAGAGCTCCTGCGCAAGCCCGAGGTCGCCTATGTGCATGTGCGCTCGGCGCGTAACAATTGCTATCAATGCCGGATCGACGGTTAAATCACGGAAAAAAGCCGGTTGCGGAGAGTGCAACCGGCTTCAGTTGACGTAGCGCGATGGACTTTACGCTACGTTGAGCACAGCTTCCGCAGCGTAAGGCTCGTAGCCCAGCGCCTCGGCAACGGCTTTGTTGGTAACCCGTCCCTTGTGGACGTTGAGACCGTTTCTGAGATGCCTGTCTTCAGCGATGGCGCGCAGGCCGCGATCGGCGAGCGCCAGGCCATGGACCAGCGTGGCGTTGTTAAGCGCATGTGCGGAGGTGACCGGAACCGCGCCCGGCATGTTGGCAACGCAGTAGTGCACGACGCCGTCGACCTCGTAGGTCGGGTCCGAATGGGTCGTCGCGTGCGATGTCTCGAAGCAGCCGCCCTGGTCGATGGCGACGTCGACGATGACCGAGCCCTTCTTCATGCCCGAGAGCATTTCGCGGGTTACGAGCTTGGGCGCTGCAGCACCGGGGATCAGCACCGCGCCGATGACGAGATCGGCGGAGAAGACTTCGTCTTCCAGCGCCTGGATGCTGGAATAGCGGGTATGGATGCGGCCGGAGAAGAGATCGTCGAGCTGGCGCAGGCGCGGCAGCGACTTGTCGAGGATGGTGACATCGGCGCCGAGGCCGGCGGCCATGCGGGCCGCATGCAGGCCGACCACGCCACCGCCGATGATGGTGACCTTGGCCGGCAGGACGCCGGGCACGCCACCCAACAGAATTCCGAGGCCACCATTGGCCTTCTGCAGTGCCGTTGCGCCAGCCTGGATCGACAGACGACCGGCAACCTCGGACATCGGCGCCAGGAGCGGCAGGCCGCCACGGTCATCGGTCACCGTCTCATAGGCCACGCCGGTCACGCCCGAAGACAGCAGGCCCTTGGTCTGCTCGGGATCCGGCGCCAAGTGCAAATAGGTGTAGAGGATCTGGCCGTCGCGCAGTTGCGCCCATTCGGACGGCTGCGGCTCCTTGACCTTTACGATCATGTCGCACTTTTCGAAGATGTCCTTGGCGGAGGACGCGATCTTCGCGCCCGCGGCGGCATAGGCCGCGTCATCGGCACCAATGCCGGAACCCGCCTTTGTCTCGATCCAGACCTCGTGGCCATGCGCGATATACTCGCGAACGGCTGCAGGCGTCAGGCCGACGCGATATTCGTGATTCTTGATTTCCTTCGGACAACCGACGCGCATCGGGGCGCTCCTCCTCATTTGCTTTTTTCAGCCTCGTCGAGCGAAGCGTTCACAAGGGGAATCCAATCACCGCGTGCACGAAATGTCCTTGCAAAGAGGATTTGCATATACAGCATTTTTCGAAGAAAGATGCGTTTTTGACGCAATAGTCGAAAGTTCTTCGAATGTCGGAACTCGATGCCATCGATCATGCCATTTTGAAAGCGCTGCAATCGAACGCGCGCATCACCAATGCCGATCTTGCCGCCAAGGTGGGGCTATCCGCGTCGGCCTGTTCCAGGCGGCTCGATATCCTCGACCGCAGCGGCGTCATTCTCGGCTATCACGCGCATGTCTCGCCCAAGGCGCTCGACTACAAGATGATCGCCATCGTGCACATCTCACTATCAGGCCAGTTCGCCAAGACGCTGTCGGAGTTCGAGACCGCGGTGAAGCGCTGTCCCAATGTGCTCGTCTGCTACCTGATGTCGGGCGAATACGACTATATCCTGCGCGTGGCCGCTCGCGATCTGGAGGACTATGAGCGCATCCATCGCGACTGGCTCTCGGCCCTGCCCCATGTCGTCAAGATCAACTCCAGCTTTGCCTTGCGCGAGGTGATGGACCGGCCCAATGTGGGCTTGTGACGGAGGAGCGGAATCACTTGCCTGCGCGGGTGTTTCCGGAATACGGCCGAGGCCGGTGCATTAAGAAGACGCCATGAGATCGAAGACCCGGGGCTATATTTTCGTTCTTCTGGCGATCACCATCTTTTCCATTCAGGACGGCATCTCGAAGCATCTGGGCGGCGCCTACCCGCCCGTTTTCGTGACGATGATCCGCTATTGGGCCTTTGGGCTCTTCACCATCCTTCTGGCCGCGAAGATGCGCGGCGGGATTGTCGCCACGGCTCGCACCAAGCGGCCCGTCCTGCAGGTAATCCGCGGACTGCTTCTCGCCGCTCAGGTGGTTGTCGTGATCAGTTGCTTCGCGGTGATCGGGCTCGCGCACTCGCAGGCAATCTTCTCGGCGACGCCGATCCTGATTGCGCTGCTGGCCATGCCGCTGCTCGGCGAGCGGGTGGGCTGGCGGCGGTGGACGGCGATCGGCGCGGGGTTGGTCGGCGTGCTTCTGATCCTCAAGCCCGATAGCGGCTTCTTCGACGTCACACTGCTGCTGGCCGTCCTCTCCTGCTTCCTCTTCGCTTTCTACGTCATCGCCACCCGGCTGGTCAGCCGCGACGATTCGTCGATGACCAGCTTCTTTTATACCGGTGTCGTTGGCGCCATCGCGATGACGCTGGTCGGGCCGTTCTACTGGACCTGGATGGCGCCGACGGACTGGGTGTGGATGGCGCTTGTCTGCATGACCAGCATATCAAGCCACTATTTCCTGATCCGCGCCTATGACATGCTCGATGCCGCAGCCGTTCAGCCGCTGACCTATCTGCAGCTCGTCTATGCCTCGATCATCGGCGTGACAATCTACGGAGAGACACTAAGCCTCAACACGATCATCGGCTCTGTGATCGTCGTCGCCTCCGGCATTTTCACGATCTGGCGCGAGCATGTCGTCGGCCGCCGGGAAGCAACCCGGGAGTAAAAATCGACCGTGCAATTTTAGCGAATTGCATAAATTCATTTCAATCTACGCGAAGTATGCTGTCTCCAGTTCAATTTGGGAGACGCGTCATGCATAATCTCAACATTATTACCCGAAAGGCCGAGCGCAAACCGTGCCGTCTGTTTGGCAAGGTTCGTTACCTGACCAAGGAAGTCGATGCGCGCATTCTGAACATGTCCATCTCGGGCATTGCGCTTGAAGTGCGCTCGCCTCTACATGCGGCTTCCGGCAGCCGTGTGCAGATTCTTGCCGACGATCTCGGCGTTCTGCACGGCGTCATCCGCTGGAGCCACAATGGCCGCGTCGGCATTCAGTTCGACCCGAACTCCAACGCCCGCGCGCAGGTGGCTTCGTACTTCCGGTTCTTCCACAAGGATGTGAAGCCGGTTCTGGCGCGGTAGGTCGCGTCCGACACGCATAAAGCGAAAAGCGATATTCCCCTGTCATTTACAGGGTTTACTCCTTCGAAAATCACCCTACTCTCGCCGCCGGGCGGGTGTCGCGTGATGTTTCGAAGGAGTTTTCATGTCTTCCAACCTTGATCTTTCATCCATGAGCCGTCGTTCTCTTCTCTCCGGCATTGCCGCCACATCAGCGCTCGTTCTGCTGCATCCATTCACCGCGCGTGCCGCCGCCAACCAGGCGCATCTGAGGCTGATGGAAACGACGGATATTCACGTCAACGTTTTCCCTTACGACTATTACGCCGACAAGCCGAACGACACGATGGGACTGGCGCGCACCGCGACGATCATCGACACGATCCGCGCCGAGGCGGCAAACTCGCTGCTGATCGACAATGGCGACGTTCTGCAGGGCAATCCGATGGGCGATTACATGGCCTATCAGCGTGGCTTGAAGGATGGCGATGTCCATCCAGTGATCAAGGCGATGAACACGCTCGGCTACACGGTCGGCACGCTCGGCAATCACGAGTTCAATTACGGCCTCGATTTCATGTTCAAGGTGCTTGGTGGCGCGAACTTTCCGCTCGTCTGCGCCAACCTGACCAAGGGCCAGCTCGCCTCCGATCCGAAAAACGACGAGCTGTTCTTCAAGCCCTACATCATCGTCGAAAAGATGATCAAGGACGGGGCCGGCAATGAGAGCCCGGTGAAGATCGGCTTCATCGGTTTCGTTCCGCCGCAGATCATGCTCTGGGATATCAAGAACCTCGAGGGCAAGGCGCAGACGCGCGATATCGTCGAAGCCGCCAAGGCCTGGGTGCCCGCGATGAAGGAAGCGGGCGCGGATATCGTGATCGCACTTTCGCATTCGGGCATCGATGGCAGCGCGCCCACGGACAAGATGGAGAATGCCTCGCTTCATCTCGCCGCCGTCGACGGGATCGACGCGATTTTTACCGGCCACCAGCACCTCGTCTTCCCCGGCCCGAAGACCTGGGACGGCATTCAGAACGCCGATCCGGTCAAGGGAACGCTGCATGGCAAGCCCGCCGTCATGGCCGGCTTCTGGGGTTCGCATCTCGGCCTGATCGATCTGCTGCTCGAAAAGGACGGCAAGAGCTGGAAGATCGTCGACTTCACGTCCGAGGCGCGGCCGATCTATCACCGCGACGACAAGAAGAAGGTCGTGGCCGATGTCGCCGACAAGAAGGAAGTCGTCGAAGCCGCAAAGGCGGAGCACGAGGCGACGCTCGCCTATGTCCGCACTCCCGTCGGCAAGACGTCGGCGCCGCTCTACTCCTACTTCGCTCTGGTCGCCGACGATCCCTCGGTGCAGATCGTCAGCCAGGCGCAGACCTGGTACATCAAGCAGATGCTTGCCGATACCGAATACAAGGACTTGCCGGTGCTCTCGGCGGCGGCTCCCTTCAAGTCGGGTGGCCGTGGCGGCGCCGATTACTATACGGATGTTCCGGCCGGCGATCTCGCCATCAAGAACATCGCCGACCTCTATCTCTATCCGAACACCGTGCAGGCCGTCGTCATCACCGGCGAGCAGGTGAAGAACTGGCTGGAAATGTCTGCGGGGATGTTCAACGAGATCAAGGAAGGCACGAAGGACGCCGAGCTTCTGAACGCCGACTTCCCTTCCTACAATTTCGACGTGATCGACGGCGTCACTTACCAGATCGATCTGGCGCAGCCGCGCAAATACGACAATGACGGCAACGCCATCAACGCCGGATCCAACCGCATCCAGAACCTTGCGTTTGACGGCAAGCCGATCGATCCGAGCCAGAAGTTCGTTGTCGTGACCAACAACTACCGCGCCGGCGGTGGCGGCAAGTTTCCCGAGATCGCGGCCGACAAGGTGGTGTTCCAGGCGCCCGACACGAACCGCGACGTGATCGTACGCTATGTGCACGAGCAGGGAACGATCAATCCGGCTGCCGATGGCAACTGGACGTTCAAGCCGGTGACGGGTGCAACCGCGACGTTCCAGAGCGGGCCGAAGGCGAAGCAGTTCATCGCCGACGTCAAGGGCGCGAAGATCGAGGATGCCGGCGAAGGAACGGATGGTTTCGCCAAGTTCCGGCTGGTTCTCTAAGACAGGCTACAGGCGGGGCTTAGAGCCTCGCCTACTCCGCCGCAAGCGGCAGATCGGGAGCCTTGATCTCGTTCAGCGCCGCGGTGAAATCGGCGTGGTTCGGGCAGAACGACAGTTTCGAATGGAAGGCTTCGATCAGCCATGTCGCAGCCGGGCCTGGCGGGTTGGCGATGCGTCGTATCGCATAGATCGGATACTCCCCCTGCTCGTAGGCCGGCAGGTCGAGATGGACGAGCGTGCCGTTGGCCAGATCCTCGCGGATAATCGACGCCGGCAGGCCGCCCCACCCCAGGCCGCCCCGGATCAACGCATGCTTGGTGGCGATGTCGCTGACGCGCCAGGTCTTGTAGGACAGCACGTTGAAGTCTCGCCCCTTAGTCAGCCCCGAGGCGTCGGTGACGACGAGCTGTACCTCCTCGCGAACATCGCTAAGCGTCAGCGGCCTGTCGATATTGGCCAGCGGGTGGCAACGCGCGGCGACCGGAATCATGAAGGAATGGCCGATCTTTTCGACGGCGATCGAATCGTCCTGCTTCAGCAACGCTCCGCCGATGCCGATCGTGGCCTTGCCCGACAAGACGGACTCCATGACCATGCCGAGCTCGCCGGCGCTGAGATTGAGCGAGACGGAGGGAAAGCGATCGCGGAATTCACGCAGCACGGTGACGACCGCCTGAGACGGCACCATGACGCTGATCGCCACATCGACCTCGGCTTCCAGCCCTTCCTTCAGGCTCTTCACCCTCGCCCGCATCACCTGCAGATCGGTCATCAGCCGGCGGGCATCCTCGAGCATGGCCTTGCCCGCTTCGGTAAGCTTCGGCTGACGGGCGCCGGAGCGTTCGAACAGCTGCATTTCCAGCTGCGCTTCGAGATTGGCGATGGTGTAGCTCACCACCGACTGGGCACGATTGAGCACGCGCGAGGCGGCCGAAAAGCTGCCGGTCTCGGCAACGGTCAGGAAAACCTGCAGCTGGTCCAGTGTCGGGTTGGGCAACATTACATCCATCCAATCGATCGATAGTCTTGATCGACATTATCACAGTTTTTTCGATAGGCCGCTAGACCTATTTCTTCACTCGAAGACGCGGTTCGACCTTCCCCCGATCGCGCCGCAAACGCAAAGACCAAAGGATTATCAATCATGTCGTCCATTTTGCTTCTGACCTCCAGCCCGCGCGCTGAGTCGCTTTCGACCGATATCGCCGTAGACCTCGCTGGCAAGCTCCAGTCGCAGAAGGCCGGCAGCGTCGTCGTTCGCCGTGACCTCGCCGCGAACCCGCTGGCTCATATCAACGACCTCTTCACCGGCGCGATCCGCAAGCCGGCTGACGCCCGCACGGCCGAAGAAAACGAAGCCGCGAAGATCTCCGACGAACTGGTCAACGAGCTGCTCGCAGCAGACACCATCGTCATCGGCACCGGCCTCATCAACTTCAACATCTATTCGTCGCTGAAGAGCTGGATCGACAACGTCGCCCGCGCCGGCCTGACCTTCAAGTACACCGAAAATGGCCCGGTTGGCCTTGCCACCGGCAAAAAGGTCTACGTCGTTCTCGCTTCCGGCGGTGTCTACTCGCAGGGCCCGGCTGCCGGCATGAACCATGCCGTGCCTTATCTGAAGACCGTGCTGGGCTTCATGGGCATCACCGACGTCGAGACCATCTATGTCGAAGGCCTAGCCTTTGGTCCTGAAGCAGCCGAGAAGGCTGTCGGCGCTGCCAAGGCACGCGCTGAAGAACTCGCGCTCGCTGCCTAATTCAAAGGGTAGTCAGTTCAGGAGGACGGTCGGCTTGCCGGCCGTCTTTTTGTTTGTGGAGACTTACTGTTAGCCGGCGACCGTGAGGCCATGGACGCCGTTCTGGCCGAAGACGCAGTTTCGGCCGTTCTTCTTGGCGCAATAAAGCCGCTCGTCGGCTGCCGACAGGATCGCGGTGAAGGCGTCGCCATCTTCGCTGGCCGTCGCGACGCCGATGCTGATCGTTACCGGCTTGCCATCGGGCGTGGCGACGCTGTTCTCGATCGTCCAGCGCAGCCTCTCGGCCAGACGCAGGCCCTCGGCGTGATCGGTCACCGGGCAGATCGCCACGAATTCCTCGCCGCCGAAGCGGAAGACCCGGTCGCCGGCGCGCAGGATCGAGCCCAGGCGCGCTGAGATCGCGCGCAGGACATCGTCGCCCTGCAGGTGGCCGAACACGTCGTTGACGTTCTTGAAGTGATCGGCGTCGAGGATCATTACCGTCGCGGACTGCCCCTGGCGCAGCGATTCGCGGATCATGACCGGCGCTTCGAGCTCCATTCGCGTGCGGTCGTAAAGCCCGGTCAGGACGTCCCGGCCGGTGCGGCTCAGGAGATCGTTGTAACGCTCGCGGAAGGTCAGGTCGCTGAAGATATCGCCGATCGGGCGCGCACTTGATGTAGTAACTGCCCGGCCGATCCATTTCTCGTAGATCGCGAAGAGGACGGTGTAGATGCAGACGGCAAACATCTTCGCCTTCCACCCACCCCAAAAGGCGGCGAGCGGGACGCCGACCGAATAGTGCAGCGCGCCGAAGAAGGCGATCTGGTCGAAGGTCAAAAGCACGAAACCGCAGATCATGAAGCGGACCACTGGCCGTTGCCGGAGATAGCGGCCGAGCCGCTCGTAGAGGAGGATGATGCCGATCGCGTCGAGATAGAGGATGGCCGTGCCCCAGAGCATCAGCCAGCCCATTTCCTTCAGAAACTCGTCACTCGGAACGTTGCCGGACGAAAGCTCAAGCGGCGCATGCCATTGGACTATCCAGGCGATCGCGACCGTCAGAATATTGCCGATGAAGAGGCCGTAGATCGGCTGGCGGACGACGGCGGCGTCTTCCTGAAGATAGAGCATCAGGATCATCATCAGCTTGCCGGTGAAAAACACCGATGATCCCGGCGAGACGATCCCGAACGGCAATTCGACATAAAAGACCGCCGCGAGGTAGGTCTCCATGAAGTGCATGACGCCGAGCGCCGTCAGGAATATGCCGAGGCCTATGCGCGCGCGAAAATGTAGCAGCGTCACCATCAGCGCGAAATAGCCGATGGCCTCGACGACGAAGAGGATGAGATTGACGTTTGCGATCAACGCAGCGACCTCCCGCCAATATTGCCATGCCACGGCACCTCGAACGCTTTGTCGGCGGTATCGGCAGCGAATGTGCGGCGGGCATTCTGAGGCACTGGATATTCCTGCGATGTCTGCTGAGCGCAGGATCGCCGCAATGTTTTAAAATAGCATGAGGGAATGGCGGCGCGACCGCTCAACACGCAAGGGCGCGCCAGCCTTCCGTGATCAGACCTGACGAACCTTAGCTCCGTCGCTGAACAAGGATGGTCCGTTCTGATCGATGATCTGCTGCGCCTTGCGCACGGTGCATTCGATCGCGTCATCCGTCGACGAAAACATGTCGGCGCGGATGAAATTGCGCACCAGCACCTCGTCGCCAACAGTCTTCTCGATACGGCCGGCCAGACGATACTGGCCGCCTTCCTTCATCGGCTCGGCGTAAATCGTGCAGTCGGCATAGGGTTGCGGATCGGAAGCAGCGCTGGAGGACGCCGCGCCCGGCTGCTTTTCGCCGCCCGAGAACATGGAGAAAATGCTGGAAAAAATCGAAGCCATGATACGCCTTTGTCGTGAGGGCGGATGCCATCAAGGTTAAATAGGGCCGTTGCCGTGAAAGTTAAATGATGAGGTTCGCGAGGATCTCGTTTTCGGTGATGTCCTCGAAACTGATACCCGATGTCTCGAATTTCGCGAACAGCGCCGCGAAGTTTTCCGGCGCCTTGGTTTCGATGCCGATCAGGACGGAACCGAAGTTGCGGGCGGTCTTCTTCAAATATTCGAAGCGGGCGATGTCGTCATCGGGGCCGAGCAGGTTGAGGAAGTCGCGGAGCGCGCCTGGGCGCTGCGGAAGGCGGAGAATGAAGTATTTCTTCAGGCCCGCATAGCGCATGGCCCTTTCCTTCACATCCGGAAGCCGCTCGAAATCGAAATTGCCGCCGGAAACGATCGCAACCACCGTCTTGCCGCGGATCGTTTCGGGATCCATCGTGGCGATTGCGGTCAGCGACAGGGCGCCTGCCGGTTCCAGCACCACGCCCTCGACGTTCAGCATCTCGTTGATCGTGACGCAGATGGCGTTCTCCGGCATCAGCATCACCTGATTGCTCGGGAAGCCTTTCAGCGCAGCGAAATTGAGGTCGCCGATGCGGGCAACCGCCGCACCATCGACGAAGTTGTCGACCTTGGAGAGCGTCACGACCTCACCGGCCTCGATGCTGCGCTTGAGGCTCGGCGCGCCCTGCGGCTCGACGAAGAAGAAGCCCGTGCTCGGCACCGTGTCCTTGAGATAGCCGCTGATGCCGGCCGCCAGACCGCCGCCGCCGACAGGCATGACGACGAGATCGGGCACCGTGCCCTCGGGCAGCTGCTGCATGATCTCGGAAGCCACCGTCGACTGGCCCTCGATGATATCCTCATGATCGAAGGGCGGCACCATGACGCCGTCGATCATCTCGACGTGGTCGCGGGCTGCCTTGTAGCACTGGTCGAAGAAGTCGCCGGTCAGCTTGATGGTGATGAATTCGCCGCCGAAGATGCGAGTCTTGTCGATCTTCTGCTGCGGTGTCGTCACCGGCATGAAGACAACGCCCGGAACGCCGAAATGGCGGCAGACGAAGGCAAAGCCCTGCGCATGATTGCCGGCCGACGCGCAGACGAAGGTCTTGCCTGAAGCGCCTTCCTCGATGCGCTTGCGGAAAAAATTAAAGGCACCACGGATCTTGTAGGAGCGGACGGGCGACAGGTCTTCGCGCTTCAACCAGATGTCGGCGCCATAGCGGGCGGACAAATGTTCGTTGAGTTGCAGCGGCGTTGCCGGAAATAGGCTGCGCAGAGCCTCCTCGGCAGCTTCGACATTCTGTCTGGTCACGGTCTCAATCCCTTGTTATTGCGCCCCACGCTATGCCATAGGCAGACCCTCGAAAGAAGCCCATTTTCAACCACAACGGTTCGGTCGCGCCCAGTGATGCGCGTATTGGAAAAAGCACCAGCGTGTCGCGCACCGCGCCACGGAGATAACGCAATCGTGCAGTTAAACCGCCCGGTGACATCAATATTGTGAGTTTTATGACAGCAGACAAATTTTCAAAGCCGGTCGCCTGGCTCCTCCTCGCCGCCATCATTTTCGTAACGGTCTCGCCGATCGGCCTTCGCCCTCATACGATTACATCAGTCAATATCGACCGGGCGCTTGCCTATCTGGTCGTCGGCCTCGCCTTTGCCGTGGCTTATCCCAGGCACTGGCTCACGGTGGCCGTGCTGCTCATCGCAGGTGCGGTATTCATCGAATATCTGCAATATCTGTCGCCCACCCGCCACGCGCGCCTTCACGACGCGGCGGTGAAAGCCGTGGGCGCCACGGTTGGCGTCGCTATCGGATCGCTGTTCAACAGGGTTCGCGCCGGCAGGGCGAATGCATCTTGACGCCTGCCCGGCGCACGCATGCCCTTGACTGAATCGCCGCAGTCGTTGAATGAGAAGCCTGCGCGGGCGTGGCGAAACTGGTAGACGCAAGAGACTTAAAATCTCTCGGCCTTTGGCTGTGCGGGTTCGATCCCCGCCGCCCGCACCAGATGCCAGCGCTCTGACCGGCAGATCAATCTGAAAATCGCTCAGGCTGGTTCCTGGGGTAGCGGCTTCCGCAGACCTTTTCTCATTGCCACGATGCCGGCAAGGAAGGGCACGAGGCGCGCGGTCGCCAAACCCTTCGTCTCCGCAATAAGCGCGCAGACGAGCGCCGTGATGGCCACGAGCGGTATGAAGGAACGGATGTCGAGGAGGCCTGCCTTCGCAATGTAGTAGGCCGCAACGACGATCACGGTCTGATGCGCGATATAGTAGTACTACAGTTGCGTTTGCCTCGAAATCGTGATTCACTTCTGGTGTTTGACGGGAGGGAATTCGATGTCGGTTTCGGGTTGGTCTGGATCAATGGTGGCTTGGCAGCAGGAGCTTGATACACTGAAGCAGCGGCTAGGCTCGGTCTTGCTAGGCTCGGTCTT